>NZ_VDGL01000005.1:0-364686 GCF_006228115.1 Halomonas sp. BL6
TGCCCACGTCGTCGCAGCGGCCCAAGCCATTGGGGGCGACATCGACGTGCTGGTGGCCGGTGAAGGCGTTCAGGCAGCCGCCGACGCGGCCGCCCAGCTCGACGGCGTGAGCAAAGTGCGCGTGGCGGACAACGCCGTGTACGCCCACCAGCTGGCCGAGCCCATGGGCGCGCTGCTGGTGGAGCTGGCGGGCGACTATACCCACGTACTGGCCAGCGCCTCCACCACGGGTAAGAACGTCCTGCCGCGCCTGGCGGCGCTGAAAGACGTCAGCCAGCTATCGGACGTGATTGGCGTCGACAGCGCCGATACTTTCCTGCGTCCGATCTACGCCGGAAACGCCATCGCGACGGTGAAAAGCGACGACGCGCTGAAAGTGATCACCGTGCGTACCACTGCCTTCGACGCAGTGGGAAGTGGCGGAAGCGCCAGCGTGGAAGCGGTGGACGTGGTCGTCGACAACGCCCAATCGCGCTTCGTCAAGCAAGAGCTGGCGCAGAGCGACCGCCCCGAACTCGGCGGTGCCAAGGTGGTGATCTCCGGCGGCCGCGGCATGGGCAACGGCGAGAACTTCAAACTGCTCGACGGCATTGCCGACAAGCTGGGCGCGGCCATTGGCGCGTCCCGTGCGGCGGTGGATGCTGGCTTCGTGCCCAACGACATGCAGGTGGGCCAAACCGGTAAGATCGTTGCGCCGGAGCTGTACATTGCGGTGGGTATTTCAGGCGCGATTCAACACTTGGCGGGCATGAAAGACTCCAAGGTGATCGTGGCGATCAACAAGGACGACGAAGCGCCGATCTTCCAGGTGGCCGATTACGGCCTGGTAGGGGATCTGTTCGAGATCCTGCCGGAGCTGGAAAGCAAGTTATAAGCCATTGAACTGCTTGCCTAGCAAAAGCCGACTTCGTCAGAAGTCGGCTTTTTTATTGCGGGCGGGTTCGATAAACTGACAATAGTTGACTAAGGTACTGGGACAAAGATTTGCCGCCCATGGTAAAAAATTGCCGTGGCGGTGGTTGAAAAGGGTGAAGTAAGACCACACCTACTGTAGTGAACGCAACAGAAGCCACTCAAGGAGAAGATAGCATGGCACATACCCTTCCTGAACTGCCGTACGCCTATGATGCACTCGAGCCGAACATCGATGCGATGACGATGGAAATTCACCACTCTCGCCACCACAATACCTATGTCACCAACTTGAATGGTGCGTTGGAAGGTACTGGCCTTGAAGATGTGCCAGTGGAAGAGCTGATCTCCAATTTGGACCGCGTACCCGAAGAAAAACGTCAAGCCGTTATCAATAACGGTGGTGGGCACGCGAATCACTCCATGTTTTGGCAAATGATGTCGCCCAACGGTGGCGGCCAGCCGCATGGTGACGTTGCCAAAGCCATTGACGCCGAGCTGGGCGGCTTGGATGCATTTAAAGACGCTTTCAAAAAAGCCGCGTTGGGCCGTTTCGGCAGCGGCTGGGCATGGTTGTCCGTCACGCCTGAGAAAAAACTAGTCGTCGAAAATACCCTCAACCAAGATAGCCCGTTGATGCACGGCAACACGCCCGTACTCGGTCTGGACGTTTGGGAGCACGCTTACTACCTGAAGTTCCAGAACAAGCGCCCCGACTACGTCGATGCCTTCTTCAATGTGGTGAACTGGGACGATGTCGAGCGTCGTTACCAAGCCGCCACCGCCTAAGACTCACGCTTCGTGAGCGCGATGTAAGCGCTTTACATCGCCTAAAACCGTCCCCTGATCAGGGGGCGGTTTTTTTGTGCCTGGGTATAGCGCTGGGCATGAGCTGTCAATAACCTGTGGATGAAAAAATACCATATATGCTTGAATTGATTTTCTCTTGGTCTATATATAGTATGCGTGGTGACTTTTAGAGAGGTAGGGCAAGCGCTGCGCACTACCTGAAAACTGCCGCTATGAAAAGGAAAAATAGCCATGGAAATCCAAATTTATAGCAAGCCTGCCTGCGTCCAGTGCACCGCTACGTATCGTGCGCTGGATAAGCAGGGTCTCGACTACACCGTCATCGACATTACCGCTGAATCGGGCGCACAAGCAGAAGTCGAAGCGCTTGGCTATCGTCAACTACCGGTCGTCGTGGTTGGTGAAGAGCACTGGTCGGGCTTCCGCCCGGATCGCATTCAAGCGCTGGCGTAATCGTCACCCATGCACACGGCTGACGTGGAAGCCAATCAGGCAGGTACGCTGGTCTATTTTTCCACCAAGTCAGGCAATACCCATCGTTTCATAGAAAAGCTTGGTTTGGGTGCACAGCGGCTACCGTTAAATCGTGAAGCCCCTACGCCACGCATCGAGCAGCCCTATATATTGATCACCCCCACCTATGGGGGTGGTTCGGCCAACGGGGCCGTGCCAAAGCAGGTAATTCAGTTTTTAAATGACGCGCACAATCGACACCTTATAAGGGGTGTCATTGCTGCTGGTAATACTAATTTTGGTGACGCATACGGTTTGGCGGGGCGAATTATTGCCCAAAAGTGCCAGGTGCCACTGCTTTATCGTTTTGAATTATTTGGCACCGATGACGATGTCGCCAAGGTCCGCAAAGGAGTAGAAGAGTTTTGGAAACGTCAAGCTCAGTCTCTAAGAACGTAGCTGCAAAAAACTCGGCAGATCAACGCCCTGCTGCGGGAGCCACCGAGGCGCGCACGCTGGATTACCATGCGCTGAATGCGATGTTGAACCTGTACGGTGCCAACGGCGAGCTGCAGTTGGACAAGGATCGCGAAGCGGCGCGTCAGTACTTCCTTCAGCATGTCAATCAGAACACGGTGTTCTTCCACTCTTTAGAAGAGAAGTTGGATTATCTGGTGGAAGAGCAGTACTACGAAGCCGACGTGCTGGCGCAGTACAGCTTCGCGTTCGTCAAAGCGCTGTTCGAGCAAGCGTATGCGTATAAATTCCGCTTCCCGAGCTTCCTGGGTGCGTTCAAGTACTACACCAGCTACACGCTCAAAACCTTCGACGGCAAGCGCTACCTCGAGCGGTATGAAGACCGCGTCTGCATGGTGGCGCTGACCTTGGCTCGCGGCGACGAAGCGCTGGCTAAGTCGCTAGTCGACGAGATCATTAGCGGTCGTTTCCAGCCCGCGACCCCCACCTTTCTGAACTGCGGTAAGCGTCAGCGGGGCGAGCTGGTCTCTTGCTTCTTGCTGCGCATCGAAGACAACATGGAGTCCATCGGGCGCTCCATCAACTCTGCGCTGCAGCTCTCCAAGCGTGGCGGCGGCGTGGCTTTCCTGCTCAGCAACATTCGCGAATCCGGCGCGCCGATCAAGCGTATCGAGAATCAGTCATCGGGCATCATCCCGATCATGAAATTGCTCGAAGACGCCTTCTCTTACGCTAACCAGCTGGGCGCTCGTCAGGGGGCCGGGGCGGTCTATCTCAACGCTCACCACCCGGATATTTTGCGCTTTCTGGACACCAAGCGTGAAAACGCGGACGAGAAAATCCGCATCAAAACGCTATCACTGGGCGTGACTATTCCTGACATCACCTTCGAGCTGGCCAAGCGCAACGACGATATGTACCTCTTCTCGCCTTACGACGTCGAGCGCGTCTACGGCGTACCGTTTGGCGATATCAGCGTGACCGAGAAGTACCATGAAATGGTGGCTGATGCGCGCATTCGTAAACATAAGATCAATGCGCGCGCCTTCTTCCAAACCCTGGCTGAACTGCAGTTCGAGTCTGGTTACCCGTACATCATGTTCGAAGATACGGTCAACCGCGCCAACCCGATTGCGGGTCGTATCAACATGAGTAATCTCTGCTCTGAGATTCTGCAGGTCAATACGCCCACCGAGTACGATGACGATCTCGGCTACCGTCAGGTAGGGCAGGATATCTCCTGTAACCTCGGGTCGATGAACATAGCCAAGGTGATGGATTCTGGCGATATCGGGACCAGTGTCGAGATCGCCATTCGTGGCCTCACCGCCGTGTCTGAAATGAGCAACTTGCGTAGCGTTCCCTCTATCGCTGAAGGTAATGCCAAATCTCGCGCCATCGGCCTTGGTCAGATGAACCTGCATGGTTTCCTGGCCCGCGAGCATATCTACTACGGTTCAGAAGAGGGGTTGGATTTCACCAACCTGTACTTCTATAGCGTGGCGTTCCATGCGCTTCGCGCGTCGAATCGACTGGCCATTGAGCATGGCGAGACCTTTGCTGGTTTTGAAGACTCCACCTATGCGTCGGGTACCTTCTTCGACAAGTACACCGATCAGGCGTGGCTCCCGCGTACCGAGAAAGTGCGTCATCTCTTCGAGCGCAGCGGCATTGCACTGCCTACGCAAGACGACTGGCAGTCGCTCAAAGCCTCGGTGATGGCGCACGGCCTGTACAACCGTAACCTGCAAGCGGTACCGCCGACCGGTTCTATCTCTTACATCAATCACTCCACGTCGAGCATTCATCCGGTGGCGGCGAAGATTGAAATTCGCAAAGAGGGCAAATTGGGTCGCGTTTACTACCCGGCACCTTTCTTGAACGAAGAGAACTTCGACTACTTCCAGGATGCCTACGAAATCGGCCCTGAAAAAATCATCGATACTTACGCAGAAGCGTCCAAGCACGTGGACCAAGGCCTCTCGTTGACACTGTTCTTCCCGGATACGGCCACCACGCGGGATATCAACAAGGCGCAAATTTACGCTTGGCGTAAAGGCATCAAGACGCTTTATTACATCCGTCTACGTCAAAGTGCTTTAGAAGGCACCGAGGTGGAAGGCTGCGTCTCCTGCACGCTTTGAACGGGTAACGCTTTTAAGATGATGTTTGTGAGAGAACGCTGATGACCATGATGCAACGTTTGTCGCGAGTGAATGCGATCAACTGGAACCGCCTTCAGGATGATAAAGACCTTGAGGTGTGGAACCGTCTGACCAGTAACTTCTGGTTGCCGGAAAAAGTGCCCCTCTCCAACGACATTCAGTCTTGGAATACGCTGACGCAGCAGGAGAAGCAGCTGACCATTCGCGTATTTACCGGTCTGACGCTGTTGGATACCATTCAAAGCAGCGTGGGCGCGCCCGTGCTAATGGAAGACGCACGCACCCCTCATGAAGAAGCGGTATATACCAATATCGCTTTCATGGAGTCGGTGCATGCCCGCTCCTACAGTTCGATTTTCTCGACGCTGTGTGCCACGCGGGATGTGGACGATGCCTTCCGCTGGAGCGAGGAGAATCCGACGCTGCAGATGAAGTCAGAGCTGATTTTGAATCGCTATCGCTCCGACGATCCACTCATGCGTAAGGTGGCGAGTGTTTTCCTGGAATCGTTCCTGTTCTACTCAGGCTTCTACCTGCCGATGTATTGGTCCAGTCACGCCAAACTGACCAATACCGCTGACCTGATTCGTTTGATCATTCGTGATGAGGCGGTACACGGCTATTACGTGGGCTACAAATTCCAGCAGGCGTTGGCAGAAGAGACGCCCGAGCGGCAGCAGGAAGTGAAAGACTACGCCTACGAGCTACTGCTAGAGCTTTACGACAACGAAGTTCGCTACACGGAATCGCTGTACGATGACGTGGGTCTAACGGAAGACGTGAAGAAATTTCTTCACTACAACGCTAACAAAGCCTTGATGAACCTGGGTTTTGAGCCGCTATTCCCCAGTAGCGTGACGGACGTAGACCCAACGATCATGGCCGCGCTGTCGCCCAGCGCGGACGAGAACCACGACTTCTTCTCAGGGTCGGGATCCTCTTATGTCATTGGTAAAGCCGTCGCCACCGAGGACGACGACTGGGCGTTTTGATAGTGCTGCCAATGGGTGGGGGCGTCAGTTATCTGGTGGATGAATGATGCAAACAAGTAACGCGAATGTATTGAAAATAGCAGCCGCTGTAGTGAGCGATTCAACAGGTCGATTGCTATTGGTGCGTAAACGCAATACATCTTTTTTCATGCAGCCAGGCGGCAAGATCGATGCAGGAGAAACTGCCCTAGAGGCTCTTTGTCGTGAACTCAATGAGGAGTTGGGGCTGATAGTGAATAGTGACCGTCTCTCTCCACTCGGATTGTACTCAGCGCCCGCTGCCAATGAGCCAGGTGTGATGTTGGACGCATATCTCTTTAGCCTTGTGCTTGATGAGCGTGTCACGGCGGCAGCTGAAATAGCTGAAGCAAAATGGGTGACTCGGGAAGAAGCATGGCAGCTCCCTTTGGCGCCACTCACTAAAGAGCATATCGTAGCAAGTCACCATTAATTTTAATTAGTCATCAAGGCGCCGGTAGGCGCCTTTTTTGTGTGCAGAAAATACGCTGGTGACTGAATGTTAATGATAAATATTGTCATTAATTCTATTAGTGGTACGCTATGCACTGCACGCGTTAAACGCAAATCGTTCTTATACCTAATGAGTTTTAGCACGCCGATCGTGATGGCGCGCTGAGCAGTGACGGAGACATAACGTGCGGAACAGGCCTTTCTTTGCCTTGCGTGGATGCTGTCTAGCGGGCGTGCTAGCCAGCGGTGCGCTCATGGCAAGTGATGAGACGGTGGATCAAGCGGCCCAAAGTGTCGAGGCCCAGCAAGCCCAGTCTGAGCTGCAGCAGCAAATCGATAGGGCGGATGAAGCCACGCGATCCGCCATTGAAGAACTTCGCCGCCTGGAGCGGGAAACCCGCCAGATGGAAGCCGCCAACGCCACGCTCAGCAGCCGCTTGGCCAGTGAGGCCGAACGCCAGCAACGTTTGAATCAAGCGCTGGATACCTTGAGCGACACGCGCGCAGCGCTGCCCATGATCGAACAGGATATGACCGAACAGCTCACTCGATGGATCGAGTCAGATCTTCCCTTCTTGACCGATGAGCGCCTCGCCCGGGTGGCGTCTGCGGGTAGCCCTGAGGCGAGTAGTGCCGAACGCATTGCGAGCCTGATTGAAGCTTGGCGTGCAGAACTCGCTTATGGACGCGAGGTTGATAGCTGGCGTGGCCGCTTGGAGATAGAGGGCGCTTCCCCCAGGGAGGTGGAATACTTGCGGATTGGCCGTATTGGCTTTTATTACTTGACACCGGATGGCCGTGAGGGCGGTGTCTGGGATAAAGAAGAGAGAACTTGGCTCGCGTTAGACGAGCCCGCTCGTCGCCAGGTGCGTAATGGACTGCGGATTGCGGCCGACCAGCGTACCCCAGAACTTTTACAGCTCCCGCTCTCGATCACGGCTAATGACCAAGGAGGGCAGTCATGAGTCTGTTTTCTCGCTCCAAGGCTAGGCTTTGCCTCACCCTATTGGTCGGCGTATTGACCAGCAGCGTTGGCATGGCCCAAAGCGACGATGTCGCCTCGTTAAGAGAGGCCCGCGAGGCTGCCCAGGCGCGTGACCAGGTGCGTCTTCAATCTTTCTTGGATGATCAAGACGCGCTAGAAGCCGCTTTGCAAGAGGCGCGTGATGCCCACTCGACTGCCGAGGAGCAGCAGGCTGCGCTCGAAGCGCAACAGGATGAGCAAAACGAGCAGGCGCAGGCACTTGCTCAGCGCCAGGCGGAACAAGGCGAGGCGTTAACGGCGCTACTGGCGGAGCTAACGCGTCATAGCGAAGAGGTTCGCAACGAGCTGGGCGGCGATAGCTGGCTAACGCTTGAGGCCGATGCTTTGCCACCGCGTTTGAACGATGTCGACGTGCTCGAACGGCAAAACATTGAGGCCGTCGTTGATCGTCTAGCGGCTCTCACCATGGATACGGGCCGTGCCGAGCGCTTGGCGTTACCGGTAGCAGATGCCAGCGGTGACATAGCGTCGCGCAGCGTCGTGCGACTGGGTGATTTCGCTGCGTTTACCGAGTCTGCGCTGCTTCGACAAGGGCAAGATGAGGAAGGTGGCCTCGCCGAGGTGCCACGCACCCCCGCCGATATTCGCGATCTATTAGCGGCTTATCACAGCGGCGAGAGCCGCGAATTCGCTATCGACCCTACCCAGGGCAGCGTGCTCGAAGCGCTGGCCCAGCAGCCCACGCTATGGGAGCGCTTTCAGCAGGGCGGTTACGTCGGTTACGTGGTCGTGGTGCTAGGGGGCATCGGCCTGCTAGTCGCCTTGGCACAGTATCTGTATCTGTTGGTGGTTAGCGCCCGCGTGCGTCGCCAGCGTCAATCGCTGCATCAGCCCAGCGCGGACAACCCTTTGGGGCGTGTTCTGCAGCGCTTTAAAGAAATGGACAAACATCAAGCGCCGGAAGCGCTCGAAGCAAGGCTGGATGAGGCGGTACTCGCCGAGCTACCTAAAATCGAACGTGGTCAACCCATCGTCAAGCTGCTGGCCGCCATTGCGCCGCTGATGGGTCTGCTGGGTACCGTGACAGGCATGATCGTGACCTTCCAGGCCATCACGGTCTTTGGCACGGGGGACCCCCAGCTCATGGCAGGGGGGATCAGTCAGGCGCTGGTCACTACCGTGTTGGGTCTCGTCACGGCAGTGCCGCTGCTGTTTGCCCAAACGGCGCTGTCTAGCCGCAGTCGCTTCATTGTTCAGGTGATCGAAGGCGAAGCAAGCGCCACGCTGGCAGACCATCTGGAAGCGCAGTCCGCTGGCCATGCGCACGCGGTGACTTAGTATGCCTACGCTACCCCTATGGCTTTCGCCCGTCGAGCGGTTGCTCGATGCAGGTGGTGCCGTCATCGTGGTGCTGGCGCTGGTGGCCGTGGCGGTGTTCGCCATGGCGATCGAGCGGTGGTGGTACTACCGCTTCAGCTGGCGGCAATCGCGACATGAGCTGGTGCGTCGCTGGACGGCCCGTAACGACCATCGCAGTTGGAGCGCGCGCACGCTACGCCATGTGTGGAGTGCTGCACTGGTGGCCAAGCTGCGTCGGCCGTTGCCTTGGATCAAGCTGCTCGTGGCGCTTTGCCCGCTGCTCGGGTTATTGGGAACGGTCACGGGCATGATTACCGTTTTCGATAGCCTTTCGATGAGTGATACCCACCAAGCCCGAGCCATGGCCGATGGGGTTGCCCGGGCTACGTTGCCCACGCTGACGGGCATGGCCATTGCGGTGGTGGGTATGTTGTTTATTAGCCGTTTAGAGCACGTTATTCGTCGCGAAGACCAGCGTCTGCATGACCGTTTAGCGCGTGCCTTGGAGGAGAGTGATGCGTAGACGCCGTTCCATAGAGGCTGCTGACGATAGCAATGAGGTAAACCTGACGCCGATGTTGGACGTGGTGTTCATCATGCTGATCTTCTTTATCGTCACGACCAGCTTTATCAAGGAGAGCGGGGTGGACATCGATCGCCCTGAGGCCTCAGCGGCCACTCCGCGTCCCGATGCGCAAGTGTTGATTGCCGTCACGCCGGAAGGAGCCGTATGGGTCGATGGCCAGCCAGTGGACGTTCACCGTGTGGGCCAGCAGGTGGCTGGAATGCTGAGCGGTGAGGGCTCCGTGGTTATTCAGGCCGACCGGGCGTCGACGACCGGCGTTCTGATCGAGGTCATGGACCGCCTTCAGCAGGCGGGCGTCGAGCAGGTTGCCGTGGCAGCGAGCCGGAGTGCGCCATGATGCGCCATGTGTTGTCGATGCTAGGTGGTATCGCTCTGGCCGTTGGACTTCTCTGGATGCTGGCGCTGCTGGTCGCTCCCCCCGAGCAGCAGGTGGATGAGCCCATCATGTCGATGTCGATGACCATGGTGGAGGCACCGGAGGTGGCGCCGGAGCAGGAGACATCGCCCCCTGTACCTACTCAAGCCGCTTCAGCGCCACCGCCCATGCCCGTGCCATCACCAGCGCCGGTCGCCACGAGCGCGATTGCGCTACCAGATGTAGAGCTACCCGACGCGCCGGTAGAGCCCGTCGAGTTGGAAAGCGAGCTGCCGGAGCTGACCGAGGTGCGCCCTGAGCCTACGCCGCAGCCCCAGCCCCAGCCAGCACCTGAGCCCGCCCCCGAACCTTCAGAAACGGCGGCCCCCTCTCCTGAGCCTGCCACCGCGCAGCGGGAAGCGGCACCAGCCGCAGAGCCCGCGCCCTCGAATGAGCCCGTGAGTGTCGGTCAAGTGGCGCCCACGAATCGCGTCAACCCGTCTTATCCTCCACGTGCTCAACGCCGAGGTTTGGAAGGGTTTGTGGAGGTGGAATTTGTCATTCAGCGTAATGGAAGGGTAGATGGAGGCTCCATTCGGGTAACCAATGCACAGCCTCGCCGGGTATTCGAAGACGCTGCTCGTGAGGCAATTGCGCGCTGGCAGTTCGAGCCCAGCCAGCAGCTGCGGCGCGCCACCCAGCGTATCGAGTTCCAGTTAAGGTAGCGGTGACATGTCTCGTATAGAAAATACGCCAAACAGGCCCGTCGTTATGGTTGACCACAAACGCGCGTTAACACAATGGATAGGTATCGTGTTGCTAAGCGCGTTGAGCGTCACCGCAACGGCCAATGAGCCGCTACCGGGCGATATGATTCAGGACCTGAACCGGCTCCAGAGTCAGTTGGCCAGCCAGACAAGCGGCTCAGCCGATCCTGACGTGCTGAACAGTATCATCGCTCATGCGCGCGCTCAGTCCGAGCGACTCGCAGGTGGTAACCGTGCAGATCAATGGGCGAGTGCGCTGTATCATCAGCTAACCGCCAGCGCACTGGTGCGTCAGGGGGACCCCCTGGCTGCTGCCGACGAGCTTGCCAGTGCCCGTCAGCGGCCAAGCGTCCCCGATAGTCAAGTGCGTCGCTGGTTACGTGACGAAGCGTTGCTGCGCCGTGCCGCAGGAGAACGGGGTCAGGCTATCACACTGTACGAGCAGTGGCTGAATGAGTCGTCGGGCAGTGATCGCTACGCGGAAACGGCTTGGCAGCTCGTACGCCTGTTGGCGGAAGAGGAGCGCTGGCAAGAGGCGATGGAGTGGCTGGCGCCGCTGCTTGAACAAGGGGAGTTGACGGCTGATCAGCAAACGCTCACCCATGTCGTGCTTCGAAACACAGGGGATAACGCACAGGCACTTAGCTGGCTGCTGAATGGGTTGAGTGCTGAGAGTGACGCCGAGGCGTGGCGTCAGGCTGCCGGTCTTGCCCAGCAGGCTGGCCAACTGGGCGTGGCCGCCGCCGTTTGGGAGGCAGCCTGGCAATTGGGTAAGTTTTCTACGCCTGAGGAACGCCGCACCCTGATCGAGCTGCATATGGCCGGGGGGACGCCTGCGCGCGCTGCCGAGCACTTAGAAGCGGCGCTAGAGGCGGATTCACTTCCCCGTGATGAAGATACGCTTCGCCTGCGCGCCACGGCTTGGCAGCAGGCCAAGGTTGTCGATAAAGCGCTAGCGGCGTGGCGCGAACTGGCCGCGCTGACCCAGACAGCGGAGGATTGGCGACGTTACGGCCAGTTAGCTTATGGGTGGGGTGAAGACGCACAGGCCGAAGCGGCCCTGACCCAGGCGGCCGATCTAGGCGATGACCAAGCAGAGCAGTGGTTGGCTTATTTCGATTGATGGCTGCTTCAAGCGAATGTGATATAAACATCGGGCTGCCTGTAGGGGCTGTCCGGTTGCCTTGCTCGTCGAGGCCTCTCTTCCATCGATACATTAGACTGCCATGAATAAAATAACGTATTTACCCGCCGTACTGCTGGTTGCGGGTACGCTCGCTGGCTCGGCGGCTCACGCTCAAGAGCGGAACCTCACCCTGTCGCCTGGCTTCATGCCCGACCCCATGCAGCGCAGCTATGTATCGGGCGGTGGCCAAGATGCCAGCGGTATCTTTGGGACCGACATGCGTGGCGTAGGCTGTTCAGGCAGCATCTCACAAACGCCGGATCACGTCATGACGCTGAACGACCGGTTCGATTTTTTGCAGATATGGAATCAGTCGGGAGCCGATACCACCTTGGTCATCGACGGTCCCGGGCGCTTCCTACTGTGTGACGACGACGGGGGAGAGGGCCTCAACGAACGCATCGAGCACAGCGACTGGGTGCCGGGTGAGTACCGTATTTATGTCGGTAGCTATGGCGGCGGAGTCCATAACTATGACCTGTTCGTCAGCGAGCTGCCTGGCAGCCGACTCGAGGGAGCGAGCGGGGGCTATGCCGATACCAGTGAAGATCGCCATCTGGCGATTTCACCCGGTTTCTCCCCCGATCCATGGCGGGTCAGTTTCGTCTCCGGCGGCGCGCAGGAGGCCTCGAGCCAATTTGGCACGGACATGCGCGGCAACCGCTGCCAGGGAAGCGTGGCCACCACGCCCGATCATCAAATGACGCTCAACGAGGCCTTCTCTTATCTGCAGCTTTGGACACACGCCGATGGCGATACCACGCTGATCGTCGATGGCCCGGGCAAGTTCCTGCTATGCGATGACGACGGCGGCAGCGGCCTCAACGAGCACATCGAGTACACCAATTGGCCCGCGGGTGATTACCAGATTTACGTGGGTAGCTACAGCGACGACTATTTGAACTATCAGCTCAGTATTTCCGAGCTGGCGTCAGAGGGTCCCAACCGCTGACCAAACCGCGCCGGAGAGCCTGTCCGGCGCCGCCTCGTCACGGGCTAAGGGTGAGCGTAAAGTCGCTCCAGGTGGGGGCATGATCGGACGGGCGCTCCATGGCGCGCAGCGGGTAGTCGATACCCGCATCGGTCACGCACGCGGCCAGCGGCTTCGAAACCAGTATGTAGTCGATGCGTAGCCCTCGTTTGGGGTCGCGATCAAAGCCCTTGGAGCGGTAGTCGAACCAGCTAAACCACTCATCGTTGTCTGGATGACATAGCCGATAGCTGTCGCTCAGCCCCCACGCTTTGATGCCTTCCAGCCACTCACGCTCGATGGGTTGAAAGCTGGTTTTGCCTTCTCGAAGCCAGCGTTTGCGGTTGGCTTCACCAATGCCGATGTCTTGGTCCTCAGGCGAGATATTGAAATCGCCCATGACCGCCAAGCGCTCGTCGGGGGCATGCTGGGAGTCGAGCAGGCTGGCGAGCTGTCGATAAAAGCGTTCCTTGTGCGGAAACTTGGTAGGGTGATCGATGCTCTCGCCTTGAGGGAAGTAGCCGTTCCATACCGTGACCGGCTCGCCGTCTTCCGCGAGCAATTTGACGCCAATCATGCGCCGCTGGGCGTCGTCGTCGTCATCGGGAAAGCCGTAATACACCGCTTGCGGCCGTTGACGGCATAAAAGCGCAACGCCGTAATGCCCTTTTTGGCCGTAGAAAAAAACGTGATAGCCCATGGCTTCCACGTCGGCCACGGGGAATTCGCTATCCTGTACTTTGGTTTCTTGAAGGCCGATGACATCGGGCTGCTGGGTGTCGATCAGCGCTTGAAGCTGGTGCAAGCGTGCCCGAATGCCGTTGATGTTGAACGAGACCAAGCGCATTAGGACGGCTCTCCTGGTGAGTGATCGCCTTCTTTGTCAGGATGGATGGCGATCGTTTGGCCGCTTTGCTGGCGCGCCAATTTGCGCACGGCCTGGAGCTTACGCTGCTGCTGCTTTTTGGCGACGAAGCGGCGCGACGAGGTCACCTGGTCGGGGTTCTCATGGCGCCACTTTTTATAATCTTTGCGGCGACCGGTGCGGATCGTTACTTTGTCCGCCAATGAACGAGTCTTTTTCTTACGCGTCATGTCGCGCTCCCTGGGTCAGTGAATGCCTCATTCTAACAGGCTAGCGCGCTCCTTCGACAGCAGGGCGCGCTCTTATCGCCAACCCCTGGTACAATGCGCAATTCGTGATGCCTAACATCCACAGCAATGGACAGATACACAGCCTATGAGCGAGTCGGAACAGACCACAGCATCGGCCCAGAACCGCAAGCCTAAACGTCGTCGTCGTAAGCCGCGTCGTCGTCAGTCGAACTGGGATCTTCGTCAGTTTCAGGTGCCCGCCGTTGCCGGCAAGTGGCGCTTCCATGACTTTGATCTGCCGCTGCCTTTGATGCGTGCGATTCACGCCCAAGGGTTCGAGTACTGCACGCCTATCCAAGCGGAAGCACTGCGCCATACGCTGTTGGGAGGCGACATCGTTGGTAAAGCGCAGACGGGCACCGGTAAAACCGCCGCCTTTTTGATCTCCGTGCTGGCCTACTTCCTCGAAGAGCCCACGCCGGATGGCCAAAAACCGGGGGCTCCCCGCGCGTTGATCATCGCACCGACCCGCGAGCTGGCGCTGCAAATAGAGAAAGACGCCAAGGCGCTTGCGCGCTTCACGCCGCTCAATGTCGCCAGCGTCGTAGGCGGTATGGATTACCAAAAGCAGCGCGAAAGCCTGGGTAAGAAGATCGATATCTTGGTCGCGACGCCGGGGCGTCTGCTGGACTTCCACCAGAAGCGTGATATCGACCTTTCTGAAACCGAAGTGCTGGTGCTCGACGAAGCGGATCGCATGCTCTCCATGGGGTTCATTCCCGACGTGAAGCGCATCATCCGCTACACGCCAAAGAAAGAGGAGCGTCAGACGTTCCTGTTCTCGGCCACCTTCACCGACGATATTCTCAATCTGGCGAGCCAGTGGACACTCGATCCGGCGCACGTCGAGATCGAAGTCACCGTCGAGAATCAAGCGGACATCGATCAGCGGGTCTATCTCGTTTCCGATGACGATAAACAGCGCCTACTCGTGAAGCTTCTGGAGCAGGAGAGCTTCGAACGCGTCATGGTGTTCGGTAACCGCCGGGATCTCGTCCGTAAGCTGGATGACCTGCTGAAAAAAGCCGGTATCAGCGCGGCCATGCTCTCGGGCGACGTGCCGCAGAATCAGCGCATCAAGACGTTGGAAAGCTTCCGCGAAGGGGACGTGCAGGTGCTGGTGGCCACCGACGTGGCCGGCCGCGGAATTCATATCGAAGACGTGAGCCACGTGATCAACTATACCTTGCCAGAAGACCCGGAAGATTACGTTCATCGTATCGGACGTACCGGCCGTGCCGGGGCGAAAGGGGTGTCGATCAGCTTCGTCGGCGAAGAGGACGCTTTCTCGTTGCCTGAAATCGAGCGCTATATCAACGGTAAGTTGCCCTGCGAACACCCGCCGGAAGGCATGCTGTAACTCGGATGTTGAATGACGCGCTAAAAAACGATATCCAGCAGGCTTACCGTAACGTGGTGGAGAAGCTCGAGCTCACACCGCGTTACGGGCAGCGCTTGATGATCGCCGAAATCGCCCGAACCTTGGGCGACATCGAGTGCGATAGCGAGGGAAAGCGCGTTAGCGATAGCCACGTCTGCGTGCTGGAGGCCGGTACTGGCACGGGCAAAACACTGGCGTATCTCATTGCGGGGCTGCCCATCGCCAAGGCGCAGGGTAAGCGCTTGATCGTGTCCACGGCCACCGTGGCGCTTCAAGAGCAGGTACTCAACCAGGACTTGCCCTCACTGGCGAGCCATAGCGGGGTTGCCTTTCGCTACGCGTTAGCCAAAGGGCGTGGCCGTTACGTTTGCGTAGCGCGGTTGGATCAAGCGCTAGAAGGAAGTGAGCCCAACCCAACGCTTTCGCTATTCGAGCAGTCGTTGCAAGCCGATAGCAGCGACTTCAACGTGCTGGCCACCGATATGGCCGACGCTTACGGCAAGGGCGACTGGGAGGGCGACCGCGATACCTGGCCGGTGTCGATCGATGACTCGCACTGGCGACAGCTTACGGTCGACCATCGCCAGTGCACCGGTCGCCGGTGCGGCCATTTCGGTGCTTGTGCCTTTTTCCGCTCGCGACGAGAGCTGGAAAATGCCGACGTGATCGTTGCCAATCACGACCTCGTGCTGGCGGATCTAGCCCTGGGGGGCGGTGCGATTTTGCCGGACCCCGCCGACTGCATTTTTGTCTTCGACGAAGGTCACCACCTGCCGGACAAAGCGCTATCGCACTTTGCTCACCGTTTTGCCGTGCATGGTTGTCTACGCTGGTTGAAAACATTGAAAACCAGTCTGACGGACTTGCACCAGGGGCTGGCGGTTCAGCCTACCATCGCTCGGCTATTGGCAGGGTTGCCCGAATTGCTGCATGGCTTGGAGCCCGCGCTGGGCGATGTGTTTAGCATGGGGCATCAGCTTGCCGGGCGAGAAAACGGCCTTGCCGATGAAGAAGCCAGCCACCAGCAGCGTTTCGAGAAAGGCCAAGTGCCTGAGGCGCTGCGCGAACAGGCACAACAACTACTGGTCATGTTTGCCACGCTGTCGAGGAGCTTGGAGAGCATTAGCGATATCTTACGGGAAAGCCTCGATCCCGATAAGCAAACCGGCCTGGATCGGGAACAGGCGGAAGCTTGGCTGCCGCTGATGGCGCTGCTGCATGGCCGCGCGCTGGAGGCCCACGCGCTTTGGCAGGCGTTCAGCGAGCAGGATGCTCCCAATGCGCCACCCAGTGCGCGCTGGTTAACGCTGAGCCGTGTGGCAGGGGAGCCGGAAATCGAGTTTTCGGCGAGTCCCGTCTCCGCCGCACATACCCTCGCCAAGCATTTGTGGGGCCGCTGCCACGGGGCCGTGGTGACCTCCGCCACGTTAACGGCGCTGGGCCGCTTCGAGCGGTTGCAAGAGCGCGCCGGATTGGCAAACCGATACCGTTATCAGGCCCTGCCCAGCCCGTTTGACTATGCCAACGCAGTGCTGCGGGTGCCTGCCGAAGCCGCAGACCCCGGCGACCGAGAGGCGCACGAGCGGGCGATCGTGAGCTTTGTCTCGCAACTGGGAGAGGAGGAAGCAGTGCTGGTACTGTTCTCCTCGCGAGCTCAGCTGCGCGCGGTCGAAAAGGCGCTGCCCGTTGCGGCAAAAGAGCGCATCTTGGCCCAAGACGCACTGCCCAAACGAGAACTCATCGAACGACACAGAGCAGCGGTGGATGGTGGCAAGGGGAGCGTGATTTTTGGCTTGGCGAGTTTTGCGGAGGGGATCGATTTGCCGGGGGATTACCTTACCCATGTCGTGATTACCCGGCTGCCGTTTGCCGTGCCCGATGACCCCGTAGGTGCAACGCTGGCCGAGTGGATCGAGAGTCAAGGCGGTAACCCCTTCATGCGCATCAGTGTGCCAGATGCCTCGATCAAGCTCGTGCAGGCCTGCGGTCGCTTGATCCGAAAAGAGAGTGATCGCGGAGTGATTACGCTGTTGGATCGCCGAGTGATCACACGGCGCTACGGTCAGGCGTTGTTAGATGCGCTGCCGCCTTTCAAGCGTGACATCCAAGCCTAGGGATTAGGCAACGTTAAATAGCGACAACCAAAATGCCCCGCCGTGCGGCAGGGCATTGTAGAGGGCGAGGCCGCGTTATTAAGCGGTGGCGCGCTTGGCCAGTACCGGGGCGAGTTTCTCGTTCATGCGCGTGAACGTCTCGACGGTCGTGTCCCAGTCGATGCAAGCGTCGGTGATTGAGACGCCGTACTGCAGTTGGTTCAAGTCTGCCGGTACTTTTTGGTTTCCCCAGCCAATGTTCGATTCCACCATCAAACCAATGATTGAGGTGTTGCCTTCTAAAATCTGATTGGTGACGTTTTCCAGCACCAGTGGCTGCAGGGCAGCGTCCTTGTTCGAGTTGGCGTGGGAACAGTCGATCATGATATTGGCTGAGAGGCCTGATTTTTTCAGCTCTTTCTCTGCCAGAGCGACGCTGACGCTATCATAGTTAGGCTTTCCGTTACCGCCGCGCAGCACCACATGGCCATAGCCATTGCCGCGGGTACGGATGATGGCCACTTGTCCCGCTTGGTTGATGCCCAAGAAGTTATGCGGATTTGCCACGGACTGCAGTGCATTGATCGCCACGTCCAGGCTTCCATCGGTACCGTTTTTGAACCCAACGGGACAAGAGAGGCCGGAAGCCATCTCGCGGTGCGTTTGGGACTCGGTCGTGCGCGCGCCAATCGCTGACCAGCTGATGCAGTCTTGCAGGTACTGAGGGGAGATCGGATCGAGCGCCTCGGTGGCCAACGGCAGGCCCATTTCCGCTAGGTCGACTAGCAGTTTGCGGGCAATGTGCAGGCCTTCGTCGATTTCGAAAGAGTCGTTCAGGTGAGGGTCGTTGATCAACCCTTTCCAGCCTACGGTCGTCCTCGGCTTTTCGAAATAGACGCGCATCACGATATATAGGCTATCGCTGACTTGTTCCGCTAGCGTGCGCAAACGGCGTGCATAATCCAGCGCGGCCTCGACATCGTGAATGGAGCAAGGGCCCACGACGACGAGCAAACGTGGGTCTTTACCATCCAGGATGTTTTGAATGGTCCGACGGCCCTCGATCACCGAGCGTTCGGCGCTTTCCGTGAGCGGGATGGTATTTTTCAATGCTTCGGGGGTGGTAAGAACATCCTGAGCGAGGACGTTGAGGTTACTAACCTGTTGATCTGACATCTTGCTACCTGTGCGTGCGCGATGGACGAAACGTGGTCACTACTATGGCGCGTCAGGGTGGTAAAAATCAATTGTTACGGAACTTTGCATTAAGGAAAAATGTCAGCCTCAGGGTTTCGAGAAAGGGGGTAAGCGCTTGATGCGCTGCTAAGAACGCGTAACACTAGACGGCATTGTCGCAAGCTGCCTTGCGCGCCACCACCGGCGGTAGGCCGAGATTGCTTGCTGATGTCCTCCATGAAAATTAATAGATGCCCAAGGGACGCTATGCTGCTTGCTGTGAAGGCCCGATTACTAGGGCGACAACGAAACAACGCTCGGCGTCAAACGTGCGAGCCAAAGGAGCGTGTGAATGGGCACTCGTGAAACGGATCAACAGTTGGTTGAACGTGCTCAAAAAGGTGACACACGCGCTTTTGATCTACTGGTAAAGAAGTACCAGCATAAGATTATTGGGTTGATCGGGCGCTACGTGCATGACCACGCAGAAGTGCAGGACGTTGCGCAGGAAGCTTTCATTAAAGCCTATCGAGCACTGGGTAAGTTTCGAGCGGAAAGCGCGTTCTATACCTGGATGTATCGTATTGCCATCAACACGGCTAAAAACCATTTAGTGTCACGCGGTCGCAGACCGCCCGGTAGCGATTTAGATATCGTCGATGCTGAAATCGTCGATCAAAGCGGTCGTTTGGCGGATTCCGAATCACCTGAGGCATCCATTGCCCGCGACCAACTGGAAGCCGCCGTCTTCGAAGCGATCGAAAAGCTGCCAGATGATCTGCGCACGGCCATCACACTGCGCGAGCTGGACGGTTTGGCCTATGAAGACATCGCTCAAGTCATGCAGTGCCCGGTAGGCACCGTGCGTTCGCGTATCTTTCGTGCCAGGGAGGCAGTGGATGAGCACATTCGTCCGCTGGTCAGCACCGCACGTAACAGCCGAGATGAGTGATGTATGCCAGGTTGTTCATGTAGGTGGCGGTCACAAATACTTACGTTTTTGTATTTTTAGTGAACTGTCTCGCAAGTGAAGCGTCATAGAGGCTGTCTAGCATGTTCGAGTTGAACCGTTGACTGTCATGCATGAGCGATAAATGAGTCATTAGGTCTTGGCCTGCGAGGTTTTGCGGCTAAAACACGCATGAGCCGTGTGGTCGCTGAACGTCTCCTAACACAGTGTGAGGGTGTGAAGTATGAGTCAAAACACACGGGAATCACTTTCAGCATTGATGGACAACGAAAGTGATGAGCTTGAATTGCGCCGAGTGTTGAAATCACTGCCTGACGATGCCGATGCGGCAGAGACGTGGCGTCGCTACCACCTAGCGCGCAGCATGATGCAGCGGGAGCGCAGCGTGGATGTCAGCGTTGATCTCTCTGCTGGTATCATGGTGCGCCTCGAAGACGAGCCCGCGCCGTCCGTCGAGAGTGACGTTACGACTGTACCTGCCCGCACGGGAGGCATCTCCTTTGCCCGCGGCGCCGGGGTGGCGGCTGCCGTATCGCTCATGGTGATTACCGGCGTTCAGTTCTTCAACGGTAATGGCTCGACCGGTACCGCCCAGCCAACAGGCAACACGGTGGCGTCGCAGTCTAACCCTGGGACGCAAGTGCAGCCAGTGAGTTTGAGTGCGGCTCAGCCTGCATCGATGGTTGCGTCAGACATGCCCATGTTCGAGCCAACCCCATTCCGGATTAGCGGACAATCGGGTAGCAGTGGTTTGATGAATATCAGTGAGACGGGGTTTTCAACGCCCGTGGCACCCCAGGGCATGATGGCGCAACAAGCAACGACCATCGATGTGGATCAACTTCGTATGCTGCAATCCTATCTCGAGCAGCATGCACAAGGCGCTGCGATTGGTGGTGGCGATAGCTGGACGCCGCTGATGCGTTCATCAGTGACCGAGCCGTTAGGCCAGCGATAAATCGATAGCTAAGGTTGACCTTAATCGTTCTAAAGAGGCTGTTTGATCGGTATGGCGACTGCTAAGAAAAGCGTTTGGGGAGTGGCGCTGGCGCTCGGTATGGCTGGCGCTGGCCTTATCCCGACTCTGGCCCTCGCCGATGCGCAGCCGCCCATCGTTTGTTCGGCGCTTGACGACGAATCATCCCCTGACACCGCTTTGGCATGGTTAGCGCGCAGTATGGTGGCAGGGCACTGTTACGATTTTCAGGCCCGAGCCGTGACCATCGATGCGATAGGTGTCAGAACGTTGGCGCTCTCTCATCGTATTCGAGATGGCGTGCGCCAGCAGGTCGTTCAGCACTTGGATGGACCGTCCGTGAGTGTCGAGAGACGTTCCATTGCAGGCTACATGGCACGCTTTACCCCAAACGAGGGCAACGATCTAAGCGCCTCTCAAGCTTGGGCTCAGCACATCGCTTCTTATTACGATGTCTCTTTGCAAGAAAACACCCGTGTGGCGGGGCGTGACGCAGTTGCGCTTCGTTTTGTGCCACAAGACCAGCAGCGCTACCAGCATGCATGGTGGGTCGATAAATCAACGGGACTGCTACTCAAGCATGTCTTGAGTGACCATCAAGATCGCGTGTTAGAAACCTTCCAGATTACCCAACTGCAATCTCCTGTGCTTTATGAGGGGCACGTTGCCAGCGACGTGACCACCGAACGGTCTTCTTTCTCATGGCGAGTAGACTGGTTGCCTGAAGGGTTTATTGCTCAGCCACAAGAGCCGGGTCAGTCAGCAGAGAATCAGCAGGTTTTTAGTGATGGTCTAGCGGCGGTGAGCCTCTTCGTCACTCCGGTCGAGCAACCCATGCTCGAAGAGGGCGTGCATCGATTAGGCGTATCGACTGCCGCCATTTCGATGCTGTCAGAGGGCGAGCAGCGCTGGCAACTGATTGGTATCGGTGAGCTTCCGCCGGCTACCTTGGAGCGTGTCGTGCAATCTGTGCGTATCGAGCCTCGATGATGACTATGTCGGACGCTGGATGTGGAGCGCTACTCAGAGTAGGTAAAGTAGCTGGTTACACCGATACCGGACTGATCGTTGATGTCTCGCTGAGCGGTGCTTGCCAGCGCTGTGCGGAGGGACGTGGTTGCGGGATGGGGCTCTTGGCGCGTCGCCAGCAGCAGCGAATTATCGTTTTTGCTTCTGCCCCTCGCCCCTCACTTCCGGCGGCTTATCCTCTGAACAGTGACGTCACTATTGCGCTACCCAAGCGTCAGATGAACTATCTAACGCTTCTGATTTATGTCATTCCTTTGCTGTTAGCGTTATTGGTGGCAGGCGCTGCTTCGCTACTTGATGCGCGCGAATGGTTGAGCGTAGCGCTCTTCTTTAGCGCCTTGATGTGCAGCGTACTGGCCCTTAAATATCTACTGCGCGAGCGGATGGAACGCTTCCGTCCACGCTTGGTCAGTTAGTTGTTCCGTAGCTCGCTAAGAGTTGCACTCCCTTCGTTTCGTATCTGCTTGACTAGGAGCTGTTGCATGAAGCGCTTGGTTCTCCCCTCGACACTATGGCTCTGCTTGGTCGCGATGTTTCTGATCGGCCAAAATGCCTATGCGCAAACGCTGCCCGATTTCACTGAGTTGGTAGAAGACGCTGCACCAGGCGTCGTCAATATTTCCACCAGTCGAACGGTGCAGCGCAGCCCAGCCCTCCAAGGGTTTGGCAATCAGGAAATTCCCGAAATTTTCCGCCACTTCTTTGGCGATAGCTTTCCAACACCTCCCGGTGGTGGAGGCGGTAGCCGTAGCCAAGAGCGACAGTCGCTTGGTTCTGGGTTCATCATCAGTGCCGATGGTTATGTGATGACCAACGCACACGTAGTGCAGGACGCCGATGAAATTCTGGTGCGTCTCAATGACCGCCGTGAACTGCCCGCTGAATTGATTGGTAGTGATGCACAAACCGACGTGGCACTGCTGAAAATCGATGCCAACAACCTGCCAGTGCTCAATTTGGGCGATTCCGACGAGCTGAAAGTGGGGGCTTGGGTCGCGGCCATTGGTTCTCCCTTTGGCTTCGATCACTCGGTGACGGCGGGTATCGTCAGTGCGATCAACCGCACGCTACCTCGTGATGCTTATGTACCGTTCATCCAAACCGACGTTGCCATCAACCCGGGTAACTCCGGCGGCCCGCTGTTTAATCTGGAAGGCGAAGTCATCGGTATCAATTCGCAAATCTTTACCCGCAGCGGTGGCTTTATGGGCCTCTCGTTTGCCATCCCAATCAACGTGGCGATGGACGTGGCAGATCAGCTCCGTGAAGATGGCCGTGTAAATCGTGGGTGGTTGGGCGTGATGATCCAGCCGGTGTCGCAGGATCTAGCCGAGTCTTTCGGTATGAGCGAAGCGGTTGGTGCTCTGGTTGCCGATTTAGATCCCGAAGGCCCTGCGGCTCAGGGTGGCTTGCAAGCCGGTGACGTCATCATCGAAGTCAACGGTGAAGAAGTGGATCGCTCCAGCACCTTGCCGCGGCTGATCGGTCGCGTTGCACCCGGTAACGATGTCGAATTGACGCTGATGCGAGATGGCGAGCAGGTGTCGGAAACCGTTGAGCTGGGTAGCTGGCCAGATATGGCGTCATCTGCCTCAGCATCGGGCAGCGATAACCAAGTGCGGTTAGGCGTCGCCGTTGCCGAAGTCGATCAAGCAACGCGTGAGCGTTTGGGGATCAGTGGCGGCGTCGAAGTACGCCAGGTCGAACCGGATAGCGTTGCGGCGCAGGCAGGGCTGCGTGCTGGCGACATTTTGGTGAGTATTGACCACCGCAGTGTCTCTTCGGCGGACGAGCTGATGCAAATCGTCGAAGCGCTACCGAACGACCGAGCGATTCCCGTGCGTCTCTATCGCGACGGCCGCTCGCTGTTCGTTGCCCTTCGCCTCGATTAACCCAAGCGTCAATTCCCTCCAGTCCGGCGGTTCTCGCCGGACTGCTGTTCCTATCCCGCGCATATCGCTACAATAGCGCTTATCTTTTGACGAACTTTGGCAATGCAGTGGTGCGGTTTCCGTTTTTCGCCCTTCGGCCCAGCGCCGCAACTCCCACGCTTGCGCACCAATAAGGTAGAACACACTCGATGTCTCATGACGTTTCCAGCGGAAAGCTCAAGCATATTCGCAATTTCTCCATCATTGCCCACATCGATCACGGTAAATCGACGCTGTCGGATCGTCTGATTCAAACCTGTGGTGGTTTGACCGAACGTGAGCTGAAAGAGCAAGTGCTCGACTCCATGGATATCGAGCGTGAACGGGGCATCACCATCAAAGCTCAGTCCGTCACGCTGGACTACACCGCTGCCGATGGCCAGGTGTACCAGCTCAACTTCATCGATACCCCTGGGCACGTCGACTTCTCCTACGAAGTGTCGCGTTCGCTCTATGCCTGCGAAGGGGCCCTGTTGGTCGTCGACGCGGCGCAGGGGGTGGAAGCGCAGTCGGTAGCTAACTGCTACACCGCCATCGAGCAGGGGCTGGAAGTACTACCCGTGCTCAACAAGATCGATCTGCCGCAGGCCGACCCGGATCGCGTCGCCCAAGAGGTAGAGGAAATCATTGGCCTGGACGCCACTGACGCGTGCCAAGTGTCTGCAAAAAGCGGTATTGGTATCAACGAGCTGCTCGAACGGCTGGTGCGAGACATTCCGCCGCCTAAAGGTGATCCCGAAGCGCCCCTGCAAGCGCTGATCATCGACTCTTGGTTCGATAACTATCTGGGCGTCGTCTCGCTGGTGCGCTTATTCGACGGCACGTTGCGCAAAGGCGATAAGATCCGTATCAAGTCGACCGGACGCGACTGGAACGCCACCGAGGTAGGCATCTTCACACCGCTGCGCAAAGAGACCAACCTTCTGCGCGCCGGTGAGGTCGGCTTCATCGTGGCCGGTATCAAAGAGATTCACGGCGCTCCGGTGGGGGATACCATTACCCATACCAAGACACCAGACGTACCACGTTTGCCGGGCTTTCAAAAAGTGAAGCCGCAGGTCTACGCCGGTATGTTCCCGGTCAGCGCGGACGATTACGAAGATTTCCGCGATGCCTTGGAAAAGCTGGCCCTCAATGATGCCTCTCTCGAGTACGAGCCGGAGAACTCCGATGCGCTGGGCTTTGGTTTCCGGGTGGGCTTCCTTGGTACGCTGCACATGGAGATCATCCAAGAGCGTCTGGAGCGCGAGTACGATCTAGACCTGCTCACCACGGCGCCGACGGTGGTTTACGAGCTCGCCATGAAGAACGGCGACATTCAGTACGTCTCCAACCCCTCCAAGCTACCCGACATGGCCGATGTCGAGCAGATGCGTGAGCCTATCGTGCGGGCCAGCATTCTGGTGCCTCAGGAGTTCGTCGGCAACGTGATCGCCGAGTGTGAACAGCGCCGCGGCACCCAGCTCGACATGCAGTTTCTGGGTAACCAGATCCAGCTCACCTACGAGCTGCCCATGTCGGAAGTAGTCATGGATTTCTTTGACCGTTTAAAATCCATCTCGCGTGGCTATGCGTCGCTCGAGTACAACTTCGAGCGCTTCGAAGCGGCAAAACTCGTGCGCTTGGATGTGCTGATCAACGGTGACAAAGTCGATGCGCTGGCGGTCATCATTCACCGCGACCATGCTCACTCCCGCGGCCGTTTGCTGGTGGAGAAAATGAAAGAGCTGATCCCCCGTCAAATGTTCGACGTGGCGATTCAGGCAGCGATTGGTGGCCAGGTCGTGGCCCGCTCGACGGTAAAAGCGCTACGTAAAAACGTCACGGCGAAATGTTATGGCGGCGACGTCAGCCGTAAGAAAAAGCTGCTCGAAAAACAGAAAGCCGGTAAGAAGCGGATGAAACAGGTGGGGCGTGTCGAAATTCCCCAGGATGCCTTCCTTGCTGTGCTCAAGGTAAACGACTAGGGATACGAACCCCACATGGATTTTTCACTGTTATTGGTACTTGCCGTCGCGCTCTCAGGGGCCATTTATCTGTTGGATGTGCTGGTGCTTCGGCCAAAGCGCCGTGAGCGCGTGGCAAAAGCAGAGTCGGCCACCATGGAAGGGCTGGATGCGCCGACGCGGGAGAAGCTCTTAAAAGAGCCGTGGCCGGTCGACTACTCGCGTTCTTTCTTTCCGGTGCTGTTGGTGGTGCTGGTGGTGCGCAGCTTCATCATCGAGCCATTTCAAATTCCCTCGGGCTCCATGAAGCCCACGTTGGAAGTCGGCGATTTCATTCTCGTCAATAAATTCGCCTACGGCCTACGTTTGCCGGTCGTTCATCATCGTTTTTTGGAAGTAGACGATCCCGAGCGGGGCGATGTCATGGTATTCCGTTTTCCTGAAGAGCCATCGGTGAACTTCATCAAACGCGTGGTGGGGCTGCCCGGCGACCGTATTCGCTATGAAGGTAAGCAGCTCTATGTCAATGGCGAGCCGGTCAGTAAGGCATTGATCGAAGAGGGGCCGATGCGTTCCCCTCAGCAGCTGTTGCTGGAGGAGGAGTTGGGTGACGTGAGTCACTTCATCTATAACAATCCCCGTGATCCAGGCCCGCAAATGCGTGAAGTGGTCGTACCGCAAGGCCACTATTTCATGATGGGCGATAACCGCGACCACTCCAACGATAGCCGCTACTGGGGCTTCGTGCCGGAAGAGAACATCGTCGGTCGCGCCTTTGCCGTGTGGATGCATTGGGATGGCGGGCTACCTAGCTTTACCAGCATACGGCGTATCGAATGAAGCAGTACCGTTTTCAAATCGTAAGTGTGGTTGTCTTAGTTAACGTCAATGACGTAGGAGCACTGTGAGTAATTCCTTAACCGCTTTTTGCCGACGAATCGGCCATACCTTTGGCGACCCAACGCTTTTGGAACTGGCCATGACTCATCGAAGCTACGGTGGTCGCAACAATGAGCGCCTGGAATTTCTGGGTGACTCCATCGTCAATTTCGTGATTGCCGAAGCGCTGTTTCAGCGCTTTCCCCAGGCGCGGGAAGGGCAGCTCTCGCGTTTGCGCGCCCGCTTGGTCAAGGGCCAAACCCTAGCGGAGCTGGCCCGAGAAATGGCCTTTGGCGAGTGCTTGAGGCTGGGGTCGGGAGAAATGAAGAGCGGCGGCCATCGCCGTGAATCGATTCTAGCGGATGCTGTAGAAGCCGTGATTGGCGCGATTTATCTAGACGCTGGAATGGATGCCGTGCGCGAGCGCGTACTCGCATGGTACGCCGACCGCCTGGAAAACATCTCGCTGCAAGATACTCAGAAAGATCCCAAAACACGCTTACAAGAGTTTTTGCAGTCGCGCCAAGCGGCGCTGCCACGTTATGAAGTGGTCTCTGTAAAGGGTGAGGCGCATGCCCAGACCTTTACCGTGGAGTGCTACATCGAGCTTTTAAGCGAGCATACCACGGGTAAAGGCCCCAGCCGCCGCCATGCCGAACAGCAGGCTGCGGAAGAAGCATTGTCCTATCTCGAGCAACCCCCTGGAGACAAATCATGAGCCAAACCTGCGGCTTCGTGGCCATCGTTGGCCGTCCCAACGTAGGCAAGTCAACCCTCATGAACCGGATTCTGGGGCAAAAAATCTCGATCACTTCTCGGCGACCGCAAACCACGCGCCACCAAGTGATGGGTATCAAAACCGTCGACGATACGCAGTTCATCTATGTCGACACGCCGGGCATGCACATCATGTCCAAGGATCGTAACAAGGCTATCAACCGCTTCATGAACCAAGCGGCGACCCAGGCACTGCGCGATGTCGACTGCGTGGTGTTCATCATCGACCGCACCCGTTGGACAGACGAAGACCAAGCCGTACTGAAGCGTCTAGAGCACGTGAAGGCGCCGGTCATTCTCGCGGTCAACAAGGTCGACCGTCTTCAAGACAAAGGCGATCTGCTGCCTTGGCTGGCCGATGTGGGCGCACGCCGTGAATTTGCCGCCGTGGTACCCATTTCTGCCAAGCATGGCACCCAAGTAGAGACCCTGGAAGAGGAAGTCGCCAAGCACCTGCCCGAGAGTATCCATTTCTTCCCGGAAGACCAGATCACCGATAAAAGCCTGCGTTTCATGGCGGCTGAACTAGTGCGTGAAAAAGTCATGCGTCAGCTCGGCGACGAGCTGCCCTACCAGATGACGGTCGAGATCGAAGAGTTTCGCGAGACCGAGCGAGTCACGCATATCAGCGCGCTGATTTTGGTAGAGCGTCAGGGGCAGAAGGTGATTTTGATTGGCGAGAACGGCGACCGAATCAAGAGCATTGGCCGCGAGGCGCGCCTGGACATGGAGCGCGCGCTGGGAACGAAAGTCATGCTCAACCTGTGGGTCAAGGTCAAGCGCGGCTGGTCCGACGACGAGCGGGCCCTGAAGAGCCTGGGTTACGATCTCGATTGAGTGGCTCCATGACCGCCGAGCCTGCGTTTTTGCTTCATCGCCGTGCCTACCGTGAAACCAGCGCGCTAGTCGATCTATTGACACTCGACCATGGCCGCATCCGTGCGGTAGCTCACGGGGGGCAGCGGCCCGGCTCGAAATCTCGTCAGCGGCTGCAACCCTTTACGCCGCTGTTCGTCTCCTGGCGCGGCGAACGAGAGCTGAAGCGGCTGACGTTGATGGAGTCGCGTGGGCACACCGCCTTGCTGGCCGGCGAGGGGCTGCTATGTGGCCTGTACGCTAACGAAATTGCCACTCGCTTGCTGCCCCTTGAACTCGCGGCGACCGAAGTTTTTGCTTTTTACAGCGCGCTGCTGGAGGCACTGCCAGTGCCCGCCGAGCGCGGTCTGGCGCTTAGGCGCTACGAATGGGCGCTTCTGGACGTGCTCGAGGCCACGCCGCGCTTTAGCACCCCAGAGGGAGGTGCGCTGGACCCACATCAGCGCTACCGTTTCGAAGCCGACACTCGCGCGTTCGTTGCCGCACCTCAAGGCATCGAAGGACGTACCCTTCGATTAATCGAACAGGGTGATTGGCAGCCAGCGGGCCTGGCCAATGCATTGAAAGCGGTCATGCGGGCAGCGCTGGCTCCTCACTTAGGAACTACCGCTCTGCGTTCCCGTGAATTGATGCTGGATTTGGCTCGCCGCCGTCATCGCTCTTGAGCCACCGTTACCACTGATCGCGATAGTGTTCTATCGCTGTTGATTGATTGGAGTCTCTGCATGCACCCCCCACGGATTTTACTCGGCGTAAACATCGATCATATCGCCACGCTGCGTCAGGCGCGTGGTACACGCTATCCCGACCCGGTGCAGGCAGCGCTGCTGGCCGAGGAGGCAGGAGCCGATGGCATTACCGTTCATTTGCGCGAAGACCGTCGCCATATTCAGCCCCGCGACGTGCGGCTCTTGGCCGAGGTGCTCAATACGCGCATGAACCTGGAAATGGCCGTCACCGAAGAAATGCTGGCGCTGGCAGAAGAGGTACGCCCGGCACACGTGTGTTTAGTGCCTGAAAAGCGCGAAGAGCTCACCACCGAAGGCGGCCTGGATGTGGTTGGCGGCTTCGAGCAGATCGCTAGCGCCTGCCAGCGCTTAGCGGCGGCGGGGTGTGACGTGTCGCTATTCATCGACCCCGAGGAATCACAGATCGATGCTGCCCATCGTGCCGGTGCGCCCACCATCGAGCTACACACTGGCGCTTACGCCGACGCCAAGCCGGGCAGTGCCGAGGCCAACGCCGAGTATGATCGCCTCAGCGCGGCGGCGGTGTACGCGGTTTCACTAGGCTTGGTGGTCAATGCCGGACACGGTCTGCATTACCACAATGCGGAAGCGATTGCCGCACTGCCCGGCGTCAACGAGCTCAATATCGGTCATGCCATCATTGCCCGAGCGCTCTTCGTTGGTTTGAAGGAAGCCATTCAAGAGATGAAGCGTTTGATCATCGCGGGTCAGGAAGCGGGCTTGATGGCCGCCCTGGACGCCCACGAACATGACCACGATCACGGCGATGGTCACCACTGCTGCAGTCATTGATATGATCGTCGGAATTGGCTCGGACATTGCTCGGGTTGAACGCTTTCGTCAGGCCGTGACGCGTCACGGTCCTCGTTTTGCGCAGCGCATCTTAGGGCCAGACGAGCAGCGTGCATGGCAGTCGAAGGGGCAGGCGACGGCTTATTTGGCAAAACGCTTTGCGGCCAAGGAGGCTTTCGTTAAGGCGCTTGGGCTAGGGCTCCGCCAGGGCATGCAGTGGGGCGAGATACAGGTGCTCAACGATGCACTGGGTAAGCCGAGCCTCAAGCTCAGCGGTGAAGCGCAGCGCCGATTTCTCGAAAGCGGCGCCACCGCCGCCCACATTACCTTAAGCGATGAAGCCGATTATGCCGTTGCTTTTGTCGTACTGGAGCGATGACGTCGGTCATCACTTTTCGACCAGCGCAGCGCGCTCCTGGCTGAGTCTTTCCATGGCGGTGTAGAGCTCGTCCAGCAGCGTTTCCACATGCCGCAGTCCGCTGGTGCGCAGCCGCGTTTCCAATGTTTCTACCAGTAGCGCAAGCTCCGGCGCACCGCAATATCGGCTAGCGCCATTCAAGCCGTGTACCCAATCCAGTAGTGTCGTCAAATCCTCCGCTGAAAACGCACGACGGATGTGTCGCTCGCTTTCGGGCAGGCTATCGATGAGCCGTACCAACTGCTGCTTGGCCAGCGTTTCTTTGCCACCAGCCAGTCGGGCACCCAGCGTCAGGTCGACGGCAGGCAGCGAGCTTGAGGGTTCGATAGGGGCTTGCAAGGCGCGAGTGGGCTCTGTCGACGCAGGCTTGGCTGCCACCCCTAAAAAGCGCTGGAGCAGCTGCTGTAGCTGAACATCGTCGATGGGCTTGACCATGACGTCGTCCAACCCCTCGGATAGCCACTGCTGGCGTTCCGCGCTCAACACGTGGGCCGTCACCGCAATGATGGGGCAGCGTGCCCAGCTATTGTTGATACGTCGCAATGCTTGGGTCGTTTGAATGCCATCCATACCGGGCATTCGAATGTCCATGAGCACCATGTCAGCGGTGGCATGTTTGGCAAACTCTAACGCCTCATGGCCGCTCTCGGCGAGTGCGATTCGCAGGGTATCGCTCTCCAGCATCGCTTTGAGCAGCTCGCGGTTAGGCGCATTATCGTCGACGATCAAAATCGTCAAGCGCGGGGCCGGTAGCGGTTTAGAAACGTTGGCGCTGGGCGCTGTCTGTGCCTGTGGCTGCAAGAGGTGGCGTAGCGTGGTGGCCAGCTGCGCTCGGGTAAATGGCTTGCACAGCATCTCACCACCGTGGGGAAGCTCCCAGGTGGGTAGATCGAAGCTGGTGGTATTGGCCAGCACCAGTACCGGACAAGGCGTCTGCTCAATGACCGACTGCCAGTAGCCTTTTCGCTCGTCGTTAAAATCCTCAGCCGAGAGGCAGAGAATCAGCAGTGACTCATTGCCTGCATCGATGAACGAGACAGGACGCGCTCCCCAGCGCTCTAACAGGTGCTCGAGCACGTTGCGGGTAGGAAGGTGCGGCTCGTGAAGTCGAATGATCGGGCCATCCAGGGTCAATTCTGGAGGGCGTTCGTCGGCAAGATGCGCCAACAGCGGCAGAGTGAAAGAGAACGTCGAGCCTTTGCCGAGTTCACTATCGACGGTGATTTCACCGCCCATTCGTTGAATGAGTTGGCGGCAGATGGTCAGCCCAAGACCGGTGCCGCCAAATTGACGCGAATGGCTGGGCTCTGCCTGGGAGAAGGCACTAAAGAGCTGCTGCTGATGCTCTTCGCTCAGCCCGATGCCCGTATCGCTGACGCTAATGTGCAGCACGACATGCTGCCCCTCTTGGTTCTCTAGCATCACGCGAACGATCACCTCCCCCTCGGTGGTGAACTTGATCGCATTGCCTAGCAAGTTGTTGAGCACCTGATGAATGCGCAGCGGATCGCCACAAAGCGGCGTGGGCACGTCGTCGTACACCATGGCGACCAAATGGAGCTGCTTGCGCTGCGCTTCCGGGGCATGTAGGCCTATGATCTCATCGACTAAAGCAACGATATCGACGTCCACCTCTTCCAGCGTAAGCCGGTCGGCTTCCAGTTTGGAGAAGTCCAAGACATCGTTCACCAGCATGAGCAGGTTGTCGCAGGCGCGACGAACGTGTTCTAGCCACTCTTTTTGACGGCTATCCAGCGAAGAGCGCCCGAGTAGGCGGCAGAAACCCACGATGCCATTGAGCGGCGTGCGGATTTCATGACTCATATTGGCTAGAAATTCGGATTTGACCGCGTTGGCCCGAAGTGCGCTGCGGTGGGCGAGGTCTAGCTTGATGTTCTGCTCTTCGATGGTTTCCATCGACTCTTGCAGCTCGCTGGTCGCCTGCTCGATTTGACTCTGCATATCTCGTTGAGCCTGTTGGAAATGCTCGGCCAGTCGATTGATGTGTTTGGCTAGCTGCTTGAATTCGGTGGGCTTGGCGTGGGACATCACGAGGCTGTAATCGCCACGGGACAAGCGATATAGGGCTTGGTTGGCCTCTTCGATAGGTCGGCTGGCGTAGCGGCTGATGGCAAAGGCCGCCAGGAATAGCAGCAGGCCGAGCAGCATGCCACCGAGGCTCAAGCTGGCGATCAAACGGTAGCGCTCGAGCGTTAGTGCGCGGATATCCATCTCGGCTTCCAACCAGCCGTTGGTAACAAGGCTGGTCCCACCCACCGCCTGACTGGTGATCGGTACCTGTAGGCGCCACGTGTCTTCCTCTTTGGCGATGACGGTCACGTCGGGCGCGTTCAGGCGCGGCGGAGGCGGCATCGAACGGCCCAGTACCAACAAGCGGTTGCCCTGCTCGTCGAACAGTGTCACCGCTCTTAGACCACGGTGCTCCAACAACTGACGGGCCAACGCTTCCAGTCGTGGCAAGTCGCCATCGGCCATGGCAGCCCCAAGGCTGGGAGCTAACAATTCTCCAGCGCTGGTCAACCGATCTTCGAGCACGCTTCTACCGGTATGTTCATTTTGCAGGACCAGCAGAACGGCCATGACGGCATAGACCAGCAGAGGGAAACCAAGCAGAGCGAACAGCAGGCGCGTATTTAATGACATGAAAGAAGCTCGTCGAATCTGGAAGGTTGCCTGTCCACTCACAGGCAGCACCGATATAATGCAGCATAACGGTTACGATAAGGAGTGTCCGATGAATTATCCCACGCTCGAAGAGGTGGTGGGCAATACGCCCTTGGTGCGCCTTAAGCGCATCAGTGCTGGAAAGAACAACACGCTATTGGCCAAGCTGGAGGGGAATAACCCGGCCGGCTCGGTCAAGGACCGCCCGGCGCTTTCCATGCTCAGCGAAGCCGAAGCCCGCGGTGAGATCTCGCCGGGAGATACGCTCATCGAAGCGACCTCTGGAAATACCGGCATTGCACTTGCTATGGCAGCGGCCATCAAAGGGTACAACATGACGTTGGTCATGCCGGAAAACGCCTCCGCCGAGCGCAAGCAGGCCATGGCCGCTTACGGCGCCAAGCTGATCACGGCCAGTAAAGAGGGCGGTATGGAAGAAGCGCGGGACATCGCTGACGCCATGATCGCTCGGGGAGAAGGCAAACCACTGAACCAGTTTGCCAACCCGGATAACCCGCTGGCGCATTACCGTACCACCGGGCCGGAAGTGTGGCGGCAAACGGGCGGAGAGGTAACCCACTTCGTGAGTTCAATGGGAACCACCGGAACGATCATGGGCGTGTCGCGCTACCTGAAAGAGCAGAATAGTGCGATTCAAATCGTCGGTTTACAGCCCGCCGATGGGGCCAGTATTCCAGGCATCCGCCGCTGGCCACAGGAGTATCTGCCCGCCATATTCGAAGCGCCGCGGGTGGATATCACACTCGATATCAGTCAGCAGGAAGCCGAGACACACATGCGCCGTTTGGCCCGTGAAGAGGGCATTTTGGCGGGCGTGTCATCGGGTGGCAGCTTGGCAGGCGCCCTGCGTATTGCCGAGCAAACCGAAAATGCGGTCATCGTGTTCATTGTGTGTGACCGAGGCGATCGCTATCTCTCCACGGGCCTGTTCGCCCCGGAGGTATAGATGGCTATGTTGGGTAAGCGGCGGCCACCACGGCCCGCCTCGGGCCACTCTGGGTTGGCCCGCCAACCTTATAGCAACGGCGTGCCGACCAAGCAGCCTATCGGCATCGATGTCGGCGCGCCGCTGTCGATCGAGCGTTTGGCCCATGATGGGCGTGGCGTGGCCCATCACCCGGACGGTAAAACCGTGTTCGTCGATCGGGCGCTGCCTGGAGAGCAGGTCGAGGTGGCGGTACATGTCACGCGCAAGCGCTTCGACGAAGCGCACGTCAAAACGTTAGTAACCCGCTCTCCCCAGCGTGTAGAGCCGCCGTGCGCGCATTTCGGCCACTGTGGCGGATGTGATTTGCAGCACCTAGCGCTCGATGCACAGCGTGCCCATAAGCGTGAGGTCGTTAGTGAACTGATGGCCCGTCAAGGCGTGAGGCTATCGGCAGTGACGCCCATTAACGGGCAGTCCGAACACTATCGCCGACGGGCTCGTCTAGGCGTCAAGGTCGATGGTCAGGGTAACGTGCGCCTGGGATTTAGAGCAGCCAATAGCCATCGGTTGGTCGATATCGAACACTGCCATGTGTTGGTGCCGTCGCTACAGGCGCTACTAGACCCGTTAAAACAGCTGCTTATCGAGTTGGATGCACCGCGCTCCATTGGCCATATCGAATTGCTCTCGACCCCTAAGGCCACGGTAGTGCTGGTGCGACAGCTCAAAGAGCAGCCTCAAGATAGGGGGCGCTGGCAATCCTTTGCAGATCAACACCACGTGCGTTTTGGCATATGGCTGGGCCGGGAGTCACCCTCGCTGCACTGGTATGGTGAGGTACCTGCACTAGAAGAGCGCTTCTCATTGAGCGCATTGGGCGTGACTGACTCACAGACCGCTAACGAACTGGTGCTGACGTTTGCCCCCGGCGATTTTTTACAAGTAAATGCCGAGGTCAACCAAAAGATGGTGGCGCAGGTGATAGCATGGTTGGCACCTGGACAAGGAGGGCGGCTGCTCGACCTGTTTGCCGGGATAGGGAACTTCAGCCTGCCGATAGCCGCTGCAGGAGCCAGCGTGCATGCCGTAGAGGGAAGCGCCGCCATGGTCGAGCGCTTGAAAGCCAATGCAGAGCTGAATCGACTGGTTGTGAGTGCCCAGCAGGCGGATCTCAATGAGTCGACGGCAGTCAAGGCGCTGCTTGATGAACACCCGGTCGATGCGGTGGTACTCGACCCGCCGCGCAGCGGTGCTGAAGCCGTATGCCAAGCGCTAGGGCGTCGAAAAGTAGCGAAAATTGCCTATGTTTCCTGCGATCCGGCTACGCTGGCCAGGGATGCGGCACACCTTGTGCATGCAGGTTATCGCGTCGAGCACGTCGCCGTCGCGGATATGTTTCTGCACACTGCCCACATGGAAACGCTGATGCTGTTTGAATACGCGGGCTAGTCTGCCCTTTGCAGCAAGCATTGGTGGCGGCGGTGTGGAGGCCGTCACCCAGAAAGGATGAGTGAACGTCATGGTGAAAGTGCGTGAAGACCAACCGCTGACAGAAAGCGGAAAGGTGGACATACAACAATGGTTAACGCGCCTTCAAGAAGATGTGCGCCTACGCGAACCCGAACGCTTATTGGAAGCCTGTGAGCTGGCCGAGCAGTTGGAGCGAGAAGCACCGCGTACGCATCGCGTGTGGCTATCGCCGGGCTCTAGCTTCCGTATGGGCCTCGAGATGGCGGATATCCTCGCCGATCTCAAACTCGATCAGGCCACGCTGGAAGCCGCCGTTCTCTACCGCGCCGTGCGGGAAGGGTTGTTGAGTTTAGAAGGTGTCAGCAAGCGCTTTGGAGAGGAGGTCGCCAAGCTGATCGACGGTGTGCTGCAAATGGCCGCCATCAGCTACCCATTGGCACCTAACCATGGCATGAGCCAGCACAACCAGCAGGAAAACCTGCGCAAAATGCTGGTGAACATGGTCGGTGACGTACGCGTTGCGCTGATCAAAATTGCCGAGCGTACCTGTGCGCTACGTCAAGTCAAAGATGCGCCCCGTGAGAAATGCCTGCAAGTTGCGCGGGAAGTGGCCGATATCTATGCGCCGCTGGCTCACCGACTGGGCATTGGTCAGATCAAGTGGGAGCTTGAAGACCTGTCGTTCCGTTATCTACATGAAGAGGATTACAAGGCCATCGCCAAACTCTTGGCGGAAAAGCGCTTGGATCGCGACCGATACATTCACGACGTGGTGGAAACCCTTAAAGGCTTGATGGAGGCTCAGCATATTCACCGCTACGACGTGAGCGGGCGAGCTAAGCATATCTACTCCATTTGGCGCAAAATGAAGCGCAAGCGGATCGATTTTTCCCAGGTACACGACGTACGCGCCGTGCGTATTTTGGTGCCTGAAGTCACCGACTGCTACACCGTACTGGGTATCGTCCACTCTCGCTGGCACCATGTGCCCAACGAGTTCGACGACTATATCGCCAACCCCAAGAAAAACGGCTATCAATCGCTGCATACGGCCGTCATGGGGCCGGATAACAAGGTGCTGGAAATACAGATTCGCACCTTCTCCATGCACGATGAAGCCGAGCTGGGCGTGTGTGCCCACTGGCGCTATAAAGGCCACGACACCAACGCTAAAAGTCGCAGTTACGAGGATAAGATCGCTTGGCTGCGCCAAGTATTGGAGTGGCAGGACGAAGTGGGAGGGTTTGGCGACCTGCGCGAAGGGCTCTCCAGCGATGTTGCCCCCGACCGCATTTACGTGTTCACGCCAGATGGGCACGTCATCGACCTACCGCGTATCGCGACACCCATCGACTTTGCTTATCGGGTTCACACCGAGATTGGCCATCTTTGCCGGGGAGCCAAGGTCAATGGGCGTATCGTGCCTCTGACCTACAAACTCAAGACGGGCCAGCAGATCGAGATTTTGACCGCCACCAAAGGTGGCCCCAGCCGCGATTGGCTCAATCCCAGTCTTGGCTATGTACGCACGTCGCGAGCGCGTGCCAAGATTCAAGCGTGGTTCAAGCATCAGGCCCGTGACCAGAATTTGGACGAAGGGCGCACGCTCTTTGAGCGCGAAATGCGGCGTCTGGATGTGGAAGGGCTGGATCTGGCCAAGCTCGCCAAAGCTGTCAACTACCAAAATGCCGACGACATGTACGCGGCGTTGGGCGCGGGCGACCTACGTATCGGTCAAGTGCTGCATCAGGCGCAGCAACTGTTTGGTGAAACCGACGACCAAGAGCAGCTCGATCGCCTGCTAGCCAAACCCCGCCGCCAGCCCAGCAAGGCGACCCAAAGCGACATCACCGTGCTGGGCGTGGGCAACCTGAAAACCAGCATGGCCAACTGCTGCCGCCCGGTGCCCGGCGAGCCGATCGTTGGCTTCATTACCCAGGGGCGTGGCGTCACCGTGCACCGCCAGGACTGCACCAATATTCTCCAATTGCGCATGGAAGAGCCCCAGCGCATTATCGAGGTGGAGTGGGGCGAGCGGGCGCACACCCGCTACCCGGTGACCATCGAGATTCAAGCCTGGGACCGCTCCGGCCTGCTGCGCGATGTGACCGGTCTCTTGGGTAATGAAAAGGTCAATGTGCTAGCGGTCAACACGCTCACGGATACCGACGAGGGCATCGCCCGACTGCGGATTACCCTGGAAGTGGACGGGCTGGAGTCGCTCGGCAGACTCTTTTCACGTATCCAACAACTGCCCAATGTCACCGAAGTGCGCCGTTTGCGTAACGCCGATCCCGAGAAAAGTGCCCGTAAAGGAGGGGCCTGATGCGTCATACCCTGGAGGATTTGCTCACCCTAATGGCCGTGCTGCGCGATCGGGAGCAGGGCTGTCCATGGGACATCAAGCAGGATTGGGACAGCATCGTGCCCCACACGCTGGAAGAGGCTTACGAAGTGGCCGACGCCATCGAGCGTCGCGCCTTCGACGAACTGCCCGGCGAGCTCGGCGACCTGCTTTTTCAAGTGGTCTACTACGCCCAATTTGGCGCAGAAGAGCAGCGCTTCGATTTTCACGATATCGTCGATACGCTGACCGCCAAGATGCTGCGCCGTCATCCCCATGTGTTCCCAGACGGCACGCTGGCGTCACGCCGCCCGACCGGCGTGAGTGCCGATGAAGTAAAGACCCAGCAGGTGAATAGCCGCTGGGAAGCGCTCAAAGCCGACGAACGCGCCGAGCGTGCTACGCAACCTCCTTCGGTGCTGGACGATGTGCCCCGAACGCTGCCTGCGTTAAGCCGCGCCGCCAAGCTCTCGAAGCGGGCCGCCCGCGTAGGCTTTGATTGGCCGAATGCCGAGGGAGTACTGGCCAAAATTCGCGAGGAACTGGAGGAGGTCGAAGAGGCGCTGGCGGCGGGGGATCGACAGCACGCCCAGGAAGAGGTCGGCGACCTGCTATTTGCCGTCACCAATTTGGCGCGCACGTTGGGTACCGATCCCGAACAGTGCTTGCGCCGTACCAACGCAAAATTCGAACGTCGCTTTCGTTTTGTCGAGCGCGCGCTTGCTGAATCAGAGCGCCCTCTGAACGAGGCCTCGCTGGATGAGATGGAAAGTCACTGGCAAGCCGCGAAAGCACAAGAACAACGCTAATGTCACAACCTATCAACGCGACCCCGCAAGGAGGCCACGCCAATGAGTCATGATCTACACGAATCACTGCGCGATAACGTGCGTATTCTGGGGGACAGTCTTGGGCGTACCATCGCCGATGACTTAGGCCAGTCGTTTGTCGATAAGATTGAAACCATTCGTGCCCACGCCAAGCGCGGTCGCCAGGGCGACTCGCTTCAACAGCGCCAGCTCATCGAGTATTTGCGTCAGCTACCCGAGCGGGACCTGCTCCCGGTGACCCGCGCATTCAACCAGTTCTTGAATTTGGCCAATATCGCCGAGCAGCACTACCGGGCACGGTTCCGTCGGGTGGAGGATTACAAACCCGGTTCGCAGCCCGCGCTAGGGGAGCTCTTGGGGCGCGCTCAGCAGGCCGGTAACTCGCCCGGCAAGCTGGTGGAAACCCTGGCTAATATGCGTGTCGAGCTCGTACTGACAGCGCACCCCACCGAGGTCATCCGTCGTACGCTGATCCAAAAATACGATGCGATCGATGAGTGCTTGACTGCGATCGAAAGCTCCGAGGATTACCCCGAGCGCGGTGCCCGCGCCCAAGGCCGCTTGGAAGAGCTGATCAGCCAGGCGTGGCATACCGACGAGATTCGCCACGAACGCCCCACGCCGGTAGACGAAGCGAAGTGGGGCTTTGCCGTCATCGAGAACTCACTGTGGCAGGCCGTGCCGGATTTTCATCGCGACCTGGATAACCTGCTGCTGGACACCGCAGGCGAACGCCTGCCGCTGGATGCCGCGCCGATCCGCTACGCTTCCTGGATGGGCGGCGACCGTGACGGCAATCCGAATGTCACCGCCAAAGTGACCCAGGAAGTGCTGCTGCTAGGCCGCTGGATGGCGGCGGATCTCTACTTGCGTGATTTGGAACAGCTCAAGACCGAGCTCTCCATGTGGAAAGCCAACAGCGCCCTCAAAGCCGAAGTGGGCGACGTGGCGGAGCCTTACCGCGAGCTTTTGAAACGGCTGCTCACCAAAATGGAGGCCACCCGCGACTGGGCGAAAGCGCAGCTCGATGGCCGTAACTATGACGGCGGGCCGATCATCGAGACCCGCGACCAGATTTATGCGCCGCTGCTGGCCTGCTATCGCTCGCTCTGCGACGTGGGGCTGGATACCATCGCCAACGGCGCGCTGTTGGATACATTGCGCCGCGTGGCCGTGTTCGGTGTAACGCTGACCAAGCTTGACCTTCGTCAGGAAGCCAGCCGCCACGCCCAAGTAATGGAAGAACTCACCAGTTCCCTGGGGCTAGGTCATTATCAGGAGTGGAGCGAAACCCAGCGCCAGGAGTTTTTACTAGCGGAGCTTGACTCCCGTCGTCCGCTGATCCCGCGTCGCTGGGAGTGTTCGGCGGAGTCCCGTGAGGTCATTGACACCTTCAAGGTGATCGCCCAGGAGCATGCAGAAGCGCTCGGCACCTACATTATCTCGATGGCCGCCGAACCATCCGATGTGCTCACCGTGGCGCTGCTGATGAAGGAAGTGGGGGGGCAAGTTTCGTTGCCCATTGCACCGCTGTTCGAAACCTTGAACGACCTGGACCACGCGGGCGATGTGATCGACAAACTACTGGCATTGCCGGGCTATCGCGCGTTGGCTAAAGACCGTCAAGAGGTGATGATCGGCTACTCGGACTCCGCCAAAGATGCGGGGCAATTGGCCGCTGCCTGGGCGCAATACCGTGCCCAGGAAGCGCTGGTCAACGTGTGCGACAAGCACGGTGTTGATCTGACGCTGTTCCACGGCCGCGGCGGCACCGTGGGCCGCGGGGGCGGCCCGGCCCATGCGGCGATTCTCTCCCAGCCGCCGGGCTCCGTGAACGGCAGCCTGCGCGTGACCGAGCAGGGCGAGATGATTCGCTTTAAGTTCGGCCAGCCGGATATCGCCCTGCGCTCCATGGAAATTTATGCCTGTGCAGTGCTGGAAGCCACTCTGCTGCCACCTCCGGCACCCGAGCCGCACTGGCGCGAAGAGATGGATCAGCTGGCCAGTGTTGCTCATGCTGCTTACGTTGGCGTGGTTCGCGAAGATCCTGATTTCGTGCCCTATTTCCGTGCGGTGACGCCGGAGGGGGCGCTGGGCAGGCTGCCGCTTGGTTCGCGACCTACCAAGCGTCGCCAGGACGGCGGGGTGGAAACGCTGCGTGCCATCCCATGGATTTTCGCCTGGACACAGATCCGTCTAATGTTACCCGCTTGGTTGGGCAGCGGTGAGGCTTTTTCCCGACGCGTGGAGCAGCCCGGCGGCCGCGAAGTGTTGCAAGAAATGCGCACCCAATGGCCGTTCTTCGGCACTTATCTCGACATGTTGGAAATGCTGCTGGCCAAGGCTGATGTCGCCATTGCCGCTTACTACGAGCACCGCTTGGTGGACGAGCCCTCGCTGAAAGCGCTGGGCAAGAAACTCCGCGAACGCTTCGAACGTCTGGAAGATGTCGTGCTGGATATCCTGCAGCAGGAAAAACTGTTGGAGAACACGCCGCTGATCCGTCAAGCGATCGATGTACGCAACCCCTACATCGACCCGCTGCACGGCCTCCAAGCGGAGCTTTTGCAGCGTAACCGCGATGCTGATGGGGCGATTAGCCCAGATCTCTCCCGCGCACTGATGGTCACCATGGCTGGCATTGCGGCTGGCCTGCGTAACACGGGCTAAGCTAATAGCTGCCTACCTGCGCCGCTACCGCAAGGTGGCGGCGCTTTTCTTTACGTTCAGCGTTGGAGACAGGGACATGACTGTAGACGCTCAGGCTGTATTGGCCTTCTGGTTTCAAGAACTGACGCCCGCACAGTGGTTTAAAAAAGACGACAACATGGATCGCCAGATAGCCGAACGATTCAGCGACGTGCTGGCGCGGGCGGCTGCATGCGAGTGTTTCGAGTGGCGTCGCACGGCTCAGGGTCGGCTAGCGGAGATCATCGTGCTGGATCAGTTCTCACGCAACATTTACCGCAACGAGGCGCGAGCCTTTGCCAACGACGCGCTTGCGCTTGGGCTTGCCCAGGAAGCAGTGGCCAATGGGGCAGACCAGACACTCTCGGCGGTGGAGCGCAGTTTTCTCTATATGCCCTATATGCACAGCGAGTCGGCGGCGATTCACACGGTGGCTCTGCAGTTGTTCGATCAGGCGGGGCTTGAAAACAACCTGGATTTCGAAAAACGTCACAAGGCTATCATTGACCGCTTTGGGCGCTACCCGCATCGCAATGCACTGTTGGGTAGACCCTCTACCCCAGAAGAGATCGAATTTCTCCAGCAGCCCGGCTCCTCTTTTTAACGTTTATTTAAGCTACATGGCGTTTTATGTCGTTACGAATATCGACCCGTATCAATAAATACATCAGCGAAAGTGGCCTCTGCTCCCGCCGCGAAGCCGACCGCTTTGTCGAGCAGGGCAATGTGTGGATCAACGGACGCCGCGCCACCACCGGTGATCAAGTGGTCCCAGGAGACCGGGTAAAGGTCAATGGCCAGGAGATCGAGCCGCAAGAGGAAGAGGACCTCGTTCTCATCGCCTTGAACAAACCGGTGGGTATCGTGAGCACCACGGAGTCGGCAGAAAAGGACAACATCGTTGATTTCGTGAAGCACGGCACACGCATTTTTCCGATCGGCCGCTTGGATAAAGATTCTCAAGGGCTGATTTTTCTCACCAACAACGGCGACTTGGTCAATAAGATCCTGCGCGCTAACAACAACCACGAAAAAGAGTACGTGGTAACGGTGAATAAGCCGATCACCGATGAGTTCATTACGGGTATGCAGGGCGGCGTACCGATTCTGGGGCAGATGACCAAAAAGTGTCGAGTGGTCAAAGAGTCCACGTTCGTTTTCAATATCACGCTAGTGCAGGGCCTCAACCGACAAATTCGCCGAATGTGCGAATACTTTGGCTATGAGGTGACGCAGTTGGTACGCACCCGCATCATGAACGTGTCGCTGAAAGGGCTGGCGCTGGGGGATTGGCGTGATTTGACGCCTAAAGAGATCGAGACGATCCTCGCCCTCACCGAAACCTCAGCCGTCGCGCCGGAGAAGAAAGCGTCCGAGAAGAAAAAGCCAGCCAGGCCCAACTACAGCGGCGGTAGGAGTAGCACGAAGGAGAAAAAGCCGGTGTCCAAGCGCGCTTCCTCCGGTGCCAAGGCGGGTAACAAAACACGTAAAGACGCCAAGGCCAAAGGGGCCGTGCCCGGTAAACCGAGTGCCAAAGGAAAACCCGCTGGCAAACCAGCTGCGAAAGGTAAGGGTAGGCCCGGCGGTAATCCGGTGGCGAAGGGGGTGGGTAAGGGCTCAGTGAAGGGTGGTCGCCCAAGCGGTAAGCCTGCCGGTGGCAAGCCACCCCGCGCACGGGGAAAGCGTTAATCGCCCCGCGTTGGCTTGCTAAAAGCTAAAGTTGTCCGCGCGGCTTGCGGGCGTTTGCATAGAGCCACTACGTTGAAGAGTGCCCGGATCAGGAATACGAAGAGGACGCTAGGATGGCAGACGATACTTTGAAAGACGCAAAAATAGTCGATCACCACGGCTTGTTAGTTGGGCAGGTGGTCAACATTAGTGAGCGCCAAAATGCCGAGATACGTACACCCTACGGACGCCACTTTTGGGTGAAACCAGAGTCGTTAGCCAAAAGCCAGGGGCAGTGGTGCTTATTGAAGGATTTCAAGGCATATACGGCGGATAACACGGAAACGGTGTGGTCGGAGAGCGACCTGGACGCCGCCGCCGATGACACCTTTCCCGCCAGCGACCCGCCCTCCTTCACGCTGGGCGATGAGGGCAAAGGCCGCTAAAGGGCAGGCACCTGCAGATACAAGGCGGAATTCGTCAGTAGTGGTCAGAAAATAGAAAGTTGGCAATTAACTCTTTGCCGCCTTCGGTGGCAAACGACTCTGGGTGAAACTGAATGCCGTGAATGGGGTAGTCGCGGTGCTTCACGCCCATCAGCTCAAATTCACCCGCCGACTGCCAATGGCTTCGCTCGGCAAACTGCGCGGCGGTCAGCTCACCCACCGTGGCAGTGACTTCCAGGCACTCCGGCAGCGTTGCCGCATCGGCAATCAGCGAGTGGTAACGCATCACCTCGAGCTGGTCAGGCACGCCGTTGAACACCGAGCGGTTGTCGTGGTTGATGGGGCTGATTTTGCCGTGCATCGGCAGCGGTGCTTTGATTACTTTGCCGCCAAACACATGAACGATGCCCTGCATGCCCAAACAGACGCCCAGTAGTGGCGTCGTTTTGCCCAGCTTTTCGATGACTTCGGCGCATACGCCAAAATAGCGAGGGTCATCCGGTGAGCCGGGGCCAGGCGAGATAATGATGCGGTTCGGTGCCATGGCTTCAATCGCCTTGAAATCGACCTGATTGTTGCGCTTCACCACGATCTCGAAGTGAGGCAGCTCGCCGCGATTCTTTTCAGTCGTCAGAATCTCCCCAATGAACTGGTACAGGTTATAGGTGAAGGAGTCGTAGTTATCGATGATCAGCACCTTCATGCGGGGCTCTCCGTTTCCATATCGTCCATAAAGGGGGCCAGGGCCTTGCGGGTGCCGGCAAATTTGCGACGAATCTCCTCGTATTCATCGTCGGCGTTGCTGTCATACACGTTGCCGCCGCAGGTTTGCACGTAGGCGTGCTCGCCGTTGACGAACACCGTGCGAATGGGGATCGCAAAGGTGCAGTCGCCGTTGAAGGAGAACTGGCCCACCGCGCCGCCGTAGGGGCCGCGCCCGTCGGTTTCCAGGTCGTCGATGATTTTCATCGCCTCGATTTTGGGCGCACCGGTGAGCGTGCCTGCCGGGAAGTTGCTGGCCAGCGCGGTAAACATATCTTCGCTCTCGGCAATGATGCCGACGATCTCGCTCGAAATGTGTTGTACGTGGCTGAAGCGCTTGATATCCATCAGGCTGCGCACTTTGACCGTACCAAACTGCGCCACTCGGCCAATATCGTTGCGGTGCAGGTCCACGATCATATTGTGCTCGGCGATCTCTTTGGGGTCGTTGAGCAGCGCGCGGGCAAGCTGGGTATCCTCCTGGGGCGTTTGGCCGCGCAGGGTGGTGCCCGCCAGCGGGAACGTCTCCATCTCGCCCTGGCGCAGGCGGAACAGCAGTTCGGGGCTCGCGCCAATCAGTTTCTGCTCGCCAAACTTCACGTAATACATCTGCGGTGAGGGGTTGATGGTGCGTAACTGGTCATACAGTGCTAGCGTATCGCCCTGAATCCGAAAGCGTTTCTTGAAGCCCACTTCGCACTGGAAAACCTTGCCGTCGATGATGTCCTGCTTCACCTTGGCCACGGCCTTGGCGTGCTCGGCCTTACTCATGGTGTCGCCCAGCGCGGTAATGCGCAGCGGGCCTGCTGGCTCGTCGTCGGCGTCGATCAGCGTCTGCAGAAACGCGTACCGGCTGTTGTCGTAGTAGAAGTAAGTGACTTCCCCGGTCATCTTGTCAAGAATCAGGCCGTCTTTGTACAGCCCAAAGCGGAACGTATCGAAGTCGTCGCTGGCTTTTAGCGTCAGCGACGGCTCGAAGTACTGCATGGCGTCGTAGCCCAGGTAGCCGCTCAACCCTCCCGCGTATTTACGAGAAATGATGTTTTGCGGAATAAGGCTGCGCAGTAGTTCGTAGGGGTTGTCGCTGGGATAGTGATTGGCATCGCCATTGCGGCTTTCGATGGTCAGTGTGTTGTCATTGGCATAGAGCGTGTACTCGGGGTCGAAGCCAATGATCGAGTGGCGCGCCATGTGGCTATCTTCGCCCAGCGACTCCAGCATGTAGCAGGTATCGAAGCGCCGCTCGATTTTCTGAAACAGGGCGAAGAAGTCGCAATCTGCCGCCAGCGTGACGTAGTGGGGCTTACGTGGCAGTGTGAACGGCTGTGGGCCTGCCGCAGCGCCCGTATCGGTGGTGCTCATAGGTGTTCATTCCGTGAAGAGGCTAACATCGTCAGCGCGCGTGATCCGCGTGACACGGTCGCAATACCCACGCCCAGGGTTTCAGCGATTTTGCGATGGGGCACGCCTTCCCGCAGCAGCTTAAAAATCTGTAGGCGTTTGCTGATTTCTTGGTACTCTGCTGGCGTTAGCAGGCTGGCTAGCGCTTCGTCCATGGCGTCGGGCGTGTCGATCGCAAGCAGGTGGCGCACCAAGTCAGCTTGAAACGTATCGTGTAAGGACATCATGACACCGAGTGGTTACTCATGTACTAGCGTACTAGTACGTTAACTGATTGCTCAGGGAAGTCAAGTCGCAGCAACGTTAAGGAATCGTCATGACCGGCTATTTTATTCAAGCATTCATCTATTTAGTGGCGGCGGTGATTGCCGTGCCGCTGGCCAAGCGGTTCGGGCTCGGCTCGGTGTTGGGCTATTTGGTGGCTGGGGTGGTGATTGGCCCGGTGCTCGGGCTGGTCGGCCAGGAGACCACTACCATTCAGCACTTTGCCGAATTCGGCGTGGTCATGATGCTGTTTTTAGTCGGTATGGAGCTAGATCCAAAAGGCTTATGGGCCATGCGGGTGCGCCTTCTAGGCCTGGGCGGTTTGCAGGTGGTGCTGACCGCAGCGGCAGGCGCTGCGATTGCCTGGTGGCTTGGGCTCGTTTGGCAAACCGCGTTAGCCGTGGGGCTGATTTTTGCGCTTTCCTCCACCGCCATCGTGCTGCAAACCCTGAGTGAGAAGGGCCTTTCCAAAACCGAGGGCGGCCGCAGCGCCTTTTCGGTGCTGCTGTTCCAGGACATTGCCGTCATTCCCATGCTGGCGCTCATCCCCTTGCTGGCGCTGCCCGAATTGATGGGCGCCCCCGGCGACGACCACGGACATGCGGGACTAAGCCTAGTGGCGCATTTGCCCGCCTGGGCGCATGCTCTCGTAGTCGTCGCCGCCATTGGCGGTGTGATTGTCGGCGGTTACTACTTGGGGCCGCTGCTGTTTCGCTACGTGATTGGGTCCGGACTGCGGGAAGTGTTTACCGCCTCGGCGTTGATGCTGGTGATTGGTATTGCTGCCTTAATGAGCCTGGTAAACCTATCGCCTGCTTTGGGGGCGTTTCTGGCCGGTATCGTTCTGGCCAATAGCGAGTTCAAGCACGAAATTGAAGCCAACATCGAGCCGTTCAAAGGGCTGCTGCTGGGGCTTTTCTTCATTACCGTGGGCGCAGGGATTAACTTTGACGTGCTGGCGGCGGAGTGGATCACGGTGCTGGGGCTTGGGTTAGCGGTCATCGTCGTGAAAGCGGCCATACTGCTGGCGCTGGCGCTGCTGTTCAAAGTACGCGGCAGCAACGGCTGGCTGTTCACGTTGAGTCTTGCTCAGGCGGGGGAATTCGGCTTCGTGCTGCTGACCTACAGCGTGCAGAACAGCGTGATTCCGGTAGCGCTCTCTCAGGTGCTCTCGCTGGTGGTGGCGCTGTCGATGTTCTTAACGCCGCTGCTGTTTATCGCCTATGACCGCTTGGTGCTGCCGCGCTATCAAACCGCCAAAAATGACCCCCGGGAGGCCGACACCATCGAAGAGCAGGCGCCGGTCATCGTGGCGGGCGTGGGGCGCTTTGGGCAGATCATCTGCCGTCTGCTGCGGGCCAATAACATTCCCATCGTGGCGCTGGATCATGAAATCGAGCAGATCGAGAACCTGCGCAATATCCGTATCAAGAGCTATTTTGGCGATGCAAGCCGCTCGGATCTGCTGGAAACCGCCGGTATCGAGCACGCGCGCTTGCTGGTGGTTGCCATCGACGACCGTGAGCGTGCAGTGGGTATCGTCAAGCACGTCAAACAGTTCTACCCCAATGTATGGGTGCTGGCCCGCGCCTTCGACCGGGGCCACGGCTACCAGCTACGCGAGGCCGGAGCCGACGACGTGATCAGCGAAACCTACCACTCGGCGCTGGAGCTCGGCGGTCATGCGCTTACTGCCATGGGTGTTCACCCCATGCGCGCCAAACAGATGACCTGGGCATTCGTGCAAAACGAAGATGCCCATGCCGACGAACTGTTCGAAGCCTGGAAAGAGATCGACGAAGGCATCAGCTTCAGCCCGCGCTATGGCGAACTCTTCATGAAGCTGGAAGAGGCGCTGAACTCAGCGATGCATCAGGAGTGGCAGCCGCCGCAACAGGAGGAAGTGCCGGTGTGGACGGCCCCCGCTCAGAACCGCGAGCAGTCAGGGGCTCCGGCGAGAAATGCCTAGGCAGGGTAATGTCGTTTAAAACGGTAGATGCAGCGATGCGCTAAGCATATTGAGGTGGCTGAGCGAGGGGGCATCGATACGCTCGTACTCCAAACGGCTGATAAGACGGTTAACGGTCATGGTGGCACCAAACCCTTGCAGTAGGGCAGTGCCGCCCTCTTCCTCGATGGGCTGGTCGGTGTCGCCGCGCCACTCGGTGAGGCCCGATTTGGCGTAAATGCTGAAAGCACCCATACGAATGCCGGCGACGATGGCGCCACCCAGGCTTAACGTATCCATGATGACCGGATTGGCACTGGAGGCGAGAGGGACTTCATCGCTTTCGCGGTAGGCGATTTCAGCGCCAATGTCTAGCTGGGGAAGCTGCCAGGGGCTGAAGCCAGCGGTGAGCCGAAAACCAGAGGTGTAGCTGTCCAAGCTGCTGAGATCGCTGCCTTCCAACACCACGCCGTTATCGAGGCGCATCCATTCGCTATTGGGGGCTGCATAGGAGAGAGCAGGAGCGTCATCATCGGCCAAGGTGGCTTCTAGGGGTAGGAGCATGCCGAACAGACTCAAGAGCAGGGTGCTTGCCAAGCGGTTCATTGGCGTTCCTCTTGTCCTTTCTCGTTGACGTTATCCCTAACAGCCTAGCAACGGGCGCTGATTTCCACCACGTTAATTGCGCCGTTGGCCAAATTTTCTAGCAAATTTTTTCCCATCTGCACAAACCTCTCACCGAACACCCACTGCGGCGAAAGCACAGCGGCATGCGCTGCCTGCTCTTTTTGCCGCTGGCACTGGCGCCATTCAAGTGCCGTGTCGCTCCAGTCTTCGCAGTGTCGAATATCGAAGCCCGCCGTTTGCAGTCGCTGTGTCAATGCCGCCAACGTCAGCAAATGCGAGTGTGTCGGCTCTTCTGCCCAGGGCACCGGAAAACGCAGTGCCTCGCAGTGAGGGCCGCTGACCACCTCATGCATCACCAGCTGCCCGCCGGGGCGCAGCACGCGGCGACACTCGGCCAGCACGCGGTGGGGGGCAGGCATGTTCATCAGACTGTGTTGAAACAGCACCGCATCGAAGCAGGCATCCCTAAACGGCAGCGCGCGGGCATCGCCCGTCACACAGCGCAGCGTGCCTGCTGATGAAAGGGGAGCGGACGGTTTGGCGGCTAATTGGCTGATAGCGTCGTTAAGGGCGCTGAAGCGGTGGGTAATATCCAGTCCAGTGATATGTAAGCCCAGCGCGGCACCTTGGCGCATTAACCCTCCCAGCCCGGCACCCATATCCAACACCTGTGAGGCGCTATGATCGAGAAGGCCCAATAGCCGGGCAGACGCCGCGATACCACCAACATGCAGCTGATCCAGCGGGGCGAGCTGATGCAGGGTGGGGCCATCGGGGTAGTGGGCGCGCAGTTGGGTGAGAATATCCTGGTCGCGCAGCCCTTGGTGATAATGGTCAGCTAGGGAATTGGGCATGGGACGTCTCGAGTTGGGTCGACGACTGATGAGCAGAGTTGCCTAAACGGGGCTTTCGTCATCTCTGTCGAAAGCCCCGCGCTCAGGGTAGCTGGGTGGGATCGCCTGCTACTTTTCATCGAGTCCCAGTTCTTTGATCGAAATTTCGCGCATCTTGAATTTCTGTATTTTGCCGGTGACGGTCATTGGAAACTCATCGACAAATTTGAAGTAGCGCGGGATCTTGAAGTGAGTGATTTTACCTTTGCAGTAGTCGCGTAACTCTTCACCAGTAATCTCGCCCGCGGTGGCGTTGAGTTTCACCCAGGCGATTAGCTCTTCGCCGTACTTTTTGTCCGGCACGCCGGTGACCTGCACTTCTGAAATGGCTGGGTGTGCGTACAAGAACTCCTCGATCTCTTTCGGGTAGACGTTCTCGCCGCCGCGAATCACCATGTCTTTGATGCGCCCAACGATCTGGATGTAGCCCTCGTTATCCATGGTGGCCAAGTCGCCGGTATGCATCCAGCCCGCTTCATCGATGGCCTCGGCAGTGGCTTTGTCATTGTTCCAATACTTCAGCATCACGCTATAGCCCCGGGTACATAGCTCACCGATTTCTCCGCGAGGCAGAATGCCGCCGTTGCCGGGGTCGACGATCTTGCTCTCCAGGTGGGGCTGGGTGCGGCCCACGGTGGAAACACGTTTGTCGATGGTATCGTTAGCGCCGGTTTGCGTAGAGACCGGGCTGGTTTCGGTCATGCCGTAGGCGATTTGCACGCCCTTCATGTTCATCTTGTTGATGACCTGCTTCATGATCTCCGCCGGGCAAATGGAACCCGCCATGATGCCGGTGCGCAGCGTCGAAAAATCGGTGCTAGCGAAATCCGGGTGTTCGAGCTCGGCGATGAACATGGTGGGCACGCCGTAGAGCGCGGTGGCTTTCTGCTCGTGAACGGCGTTCAGCACTTTACCCGGGTCGAAGCCTTCATCGGGATAGATCATCGCGGCGCCGTGGGTCATGCAGCCCAGATTGCCCATCACCATGCCGAAACAGTGGTAGAGCGGTACTGGAATCACCAAGCGGTCTTCGCTGGTGAAACCCATGCTCTCCGCCACGAAAAAGCCGTTGTTGAGAATGTTGTGGTGCGAAAGCGTAGCGCCTTTGGGGAAGCCGGTGGTGCCCGAGGTGTACTGGATATTGATCGGGTCATCGAACTGCAACGTGGCCTGCAGGTCGTCTACGTCGGTTTGGCTCACGTTGTCGGCTTCGGCAATGAAGTCTGACCAGCGCCACATACCGCTGTGCTTGTCGGCACTCAGGTTGATGATGCACTCCAGTTGCGGCAGTGTCTGCGACTGAAGCTGGCCTTCGGCGCAGCTGCTTAGCTCGGGCGCCAGCTCGAACAGCATCGAGGTGTAATCGGACGTTTTGAACCGGTGGGCGGTGACTAAAAAGCGCGCGCCAGACTGATTGAGCGCGTACTCCAGCTCATGGGTGCGGTACGAGGGATTGATGTTGACCAGGATCGCACCGATTTTGGCGGTAGCGAACTGGGTCAGCGTCCACTCACTACAGTTGGGGGCCCAAATGCCCACGCGGTCGCCTTTTTTGACACCCAGTGCCAGCAGCGCACGCGCACAGCGGTTCACTTCCTGCTGTAGCTCGCGGTAGCTCCAGTGTATGTTTTGGTGTAGCGCAATCAGCGCGTCATTATCGGGATATTGAGCGGCAATTTGGTCGAACTTGTCGCCAATGGTCATGCCCAGAAGCGGCTTGTCAGCCGTGCTGCTGGTGTAGCTGGGCAAACGGCTAGAAGCGGGTGCAGGTGATACCATGATCGATCTCTCCGATATGTTTTTCTTGTCTGAACGGGAAGTGACGCGTTTCTAATTATTAGGGAGTGCGTGAGCTGCCCAGCGCCAGCGCAACTTTGGCGCTGGGCTGGCGCCCCAACTGCCGCGTGATCCAATCGCCGGTGTCGATCACCGACTGAAGATCGATCCCCGTCTCGATGCCTAATCCTTCGAGTAAGTAGAGGACGTCTTCGGTGGCCACGTTGCCAGACGCTCCCTTGGCGTAGGGGCAGCCACCCAAGCCCGCCGTAGCGGCATCGATGACGCTGACGCCTTCTTCCATCACGGCATACAGGTTGGCGATGGCCATCCCGTAGGTATCGTGGAAGTGGGCGGCCAGCTTCTCGATCGGTACCTGCTGGCGGGTCGCGTCGATCATTCGCTTGGCGGCCAGCGGCGTGCCTACGCCTATCGTATCGCCCAGCGAAATCTCGTAGCAGCCCATCTCATAAAGCGCCTTGGCCACTTCCGCGACTTTTTCGGGGGCGATGTGCCCCTCATAAGGACAGCCCAGCACGCAGGAGACGTAGCCGCGCACGCGAATGCCTGCCTCGTTGGCGCGGGCAAGCACCGGTTCGAAGCGCGCTAAAGAGTCGGCAATCGAGCAGTTGATGTTCTTCTGTGAGAACGCTTCCGACGCGGCGCCGAACACCGCGACTTCCTCGACGCCTACCGCCAGGGCGCTCTCGAGCCCTTTGAGGTTAGGCGTTAGCGCCGAATACACCACGCCGGACTGGCGCTGGATACCGTGCATGACCTCGGTGGCATCGCCCATTTGCGGTACCCACTTGGGCGACACGAAACTGGCCGCTTCAATATGACGAATGCCCGCCTTCGCCAGCCGCTCGATCAGCTCGATTTTGGTGCCGGTGGGCACCAGGGTGCCCGGTTCGTTTTGCAGCCCGTCGCGGGGGGACATTTCGAATAGCTTGATGGACGTAGGCAGTGTCATGTTCGGCTCCTATTCGCTGGGGGCAAAGTCGAGTAGCACATCGCCCTGGCCGACGGTATCGCCTGCTTGGAAGTGGAACGTCTCGACGCTGCCATCGGCGGGAGCGGTCATGGTGTGCTCCATTTTCATAGCCTCCATCACCATCAGCGGCATGCCTTTCTCCACCGATATGCCTGGCTCCACCAGCAGTGCCACTACGGTGCCGTGCATGGGGGCGGTGAGGGTGGATTCCGTTTCGTGGTGCCCGTGATCGATGGCATCGATGCGTCGCCAGAACAGGCGGGTTTCGCCGCTAGGTTCGGCCATTACGACGACGTGGTCGTCTTTGCGCGCCTGCAAACGACGGCGGTGGCCGTCGAGCGTGACGGCGACGGCGTCGCCGTCGAGCGGTTGTAGACTGGCGCTCAGCGTACTGTCGCCAATGGTGAGCTGCCACTGAGCCTCCAGGGGCGCGCGCTTTCCTTCGACGACCACGACGGTAGGGTCGCTATCCGGCGCTTGGGCACTCGACGGGTCACACAGTGCGATGCGGATGGTATGCGGCGCATTCAGCCGGAAACCGTCGTGGCGGTCCCAGGGGGAGTCGCTTTCGCACTCTTGGGCGAGCTGGTGCAGGCCAATCAGTGCGGCGCTGGCGTAGTCTTCCGTCGAGAACTGTCGCGGAGCAAACAGGGTGACTTCGTTGCGTTCGATGAATCGCGTATCCAGCTCGACGTTCTTGAAGCCCGGGTGGTTGGCCAAGCGCTGCAGGAAGGCGCGATTGGTCACCACACCCTGCACGTCCAGGGCGGCCAGCGCGCGATTGAGCGTTGCCAGCGCCGCGTCGCGATCCACGCCGTGAACGATGAGCTTGGCGAGCATCGGGTCGTAGTGCATCGACACCGTATCGCCGCTCTCTACGCCGCTGTCCAGGCGTACTTGATCCGCGCCTAGCCCGGCACCTTCCAAGTCCAGCGCAAAGCGGGTCAGCAGACCGGTGGCGGGTAGGAAATCCTGCTCCGGGTCTTCGGCGTAAAGGCGTGCTTCGAAACTGTGGCCGGTAATGGTCAGTTCCTCTTGTCGGCAGGGCAGCGGCTCGCCCATGGCGACTCTTAGCTGCCACTCCACCAGGTCTTGGCCGGTAATCATCTCGGTGACCGGGTGTTCGACCTGTAGGCGGGTGTTCATCTCCATGAAGTAGAACGAGCCGTCGGCGTCTAGCAGGAACTCCACCGTGCCCGCGCCCACGTAGCCAATCTCTTTGGCGGCGCGAACGGCGGCGTCGCCCATGGCGGCGCGCAGTTCAGGTGTCATGCCCGGGGCGGGCGCTTCCTCGATCACTTTTTGATGGCGGCGCTGCACGCTGCAGTCCCGCTCGAAGAGGTAGACGCCGTTGCTGTAGCGGTCGCAGAACACTTGTACTTCCACATGGCGAGGCTGTACCAGATACTTTTCGATCAGCATGCGGTCATCGCCAAACGCGGCTTTCGATTCCCGGCGGCAGCCATCCAGCGCCGCTTTGAAGCCCTCGCCGCTTTCGACGACGCGCATGCCTTTACCACCGCCACCGGCACTGGCTTTGAGCATCACCGGATAGCCGATCTTATCGGCCTCGGAACGCAGTAGTGCATCGTCCTGGTCGTCGCCATGGTAACCGGGCACCAGCGGCACGCCCGCATTCGCCATGCGCGCTTTGGCGGCAGATTTGTCGCCCATGGCGGCAATCGCAGAAGCGGGCGGGCCGACGAAGGTAATGCCCGCTTGCTCCAACGCTTTGACGAAGGTGCCGTTCTCGGAGAGGAAGCCGTAGCCCGGGTGAATGGCGCCGGTACCGGTGCGTTGGGCGGCCTCGATCACCGCGTCAACGTTCAGATAGCTTTCCCGGGCGGCGGCAGGGCCGAGGCGCACGGCTTCATCGGCGTCACGCACGTGGCGGGCGCTGGCGTCCGCATCGGAGTAAACGGCGACGGTCTTCAAGCCCATACGCCGGGCGGTACGCATCACGCGGCAGGCGATTTCGCCGCGGTTAGCCACCAGCAGCGTGTCGAATTTGGTTGGGGTCAACGTCATGAGCGTGGCTCCGCAGCGTGTTTGTGTTCTTCGGGGGACGTCCAGGCGGGGCGGCGCTTGTCGAAAAAGCTGGCGAGGCCCTCTTGGCCCTCGTCGCTCACTCGCAGCTTGGCAATCACCTGGCAGGTGTGCTCACGGGTGGCGTCGCTATCCGGTGCTTGGGCCACGGCGGCCAGCAGCGCTTTTGTTGCCCGCTGCGCTTGGGGAGAGCCCTGCAGCAGCGTGTCGATCATCGCGTCCACGGCGCTATCCAAGGCGTCGGGGTCTACCACTTGGTGGGCTAACCCCAGGGCGAGCGCAGTGGGGGCATCCATGATTTCCGCGCTCAGCGCGTAGCGGCCCGTCTGGCGCGGGCCAAGCGCGCGTTGCACGTAGGGGCTGATCACCGCTGGCGACAGGCCAATCTTGACCTCCGAGAGGCAGAACTTGGCCTTGTTGGAAGCGATGACGATATCGCAGCAGGCGGCCAAGCCCACCGCACCGCCAAACGCCGCCCCCTGTACGCGGCAAACGGTCGGGCAGGGCAGCGTGTCGAGCCCGTGCATCAGCGCCGACAGCTTGCGGGAGTCGGCGAGGTTATCTTCCAGGTCGTAATCGACCATGCGCTTCATCCAATTCAGATCAGCGCCTGCGGAGAAGCTTTTGCCTTCGGAACCGAGCACCATCACCCGAACTTCACCTGAGCTTGCCAAGTCATGCAGCTTTTCCAGGTGTGCGTTGAGTTCGGCAATCAGGCTGTCGTCAAAGGCGTTATGCACCTCTGGGCGGTTTAAGGTGAGCCGCGCCACGCCTGCTTCGATGAGTAAGGTCGAGTAAGCCATGTGTGCGCCCCTTACATCCGGAACACGCCGAAGCGTGTCTCTTTGACTTCCGCATTCATCGCAGCGGCCAGTGACAGCCCCAGCACGTCGCGGGTTTGTAGCGGATCGATCACGCCGTCATCCCACAGGCGGGCGCTGGCGTAGTACGGGTGGCCCTGGTGCTCGTACTGGTCACGGGTAGGCTTCTTGAAGGCCTCTTCATCCTCTTTGCTCCACTCACGGCCTTCGCGCTCGTACTGCTCGCGTTTTACTTGGGAAAGTACCCCCGCCGCCTGTTCGCCACCCATCACCGAAATACGTGCGTTGGGCCACATGAACAGCAGATTGGGGTCATAGGCTCGGCCACACATGCCGTAGTTCCCGGCACCGAAGCTGCCACCAATCAACACGGTGTATTTCGGCACGTTGGCGCAGGCCACGGCGGTGACGAGCTTGGCACCGTGCTTGGCGATGCCTTCGTGCTCGTACTTGGAGCCGACCATGAAGCCGGTGATGTTTTGCAGGAAGACCAGAGGGATCTTGCGCTGAGCGCACAGCTCGATGAAGTGCGCGCCTTTCACGGCGCTTTCCGAAAACAGCACGCCGTTATTGGCCACGATGCCGACCGGGTAGCCGTGGATGTGGGCAAAACCGGTTACTAGCGTGTCGCCGTAGTAGCGTTTGAACTCGTCAAAGTCGGAGCCATCGACGATGCGGCCGATGACTTCGCGCACGTCGTAAGGCTTTTTCAGATCGGTGCCGACGATGCCGTAAAGTTCGGACGGGTCGAGCTTCGGCGGCCTGGGTGGCTGCATGGCCAGCTGGCCGCGTTTTTGCCAGTTCAGCCGCGACACGCAGGCGCGGGCGAGTTGCAGCGCATGGGCGTCGTTTTCGGCGTAGTGGTCGGCTACGCCGCTCACTTTGGCGTGAACGTCCGCCCCGCCCAGGTCTTCTGCACTAATGCTCTCGCCCGTGGCGGCTTTCACCAGCGGCGGGCCGCCCAGGAAAATCGTTCCCTGCTCTTTGACGATGATCGACTCATCCGCCATGGCAGGTACATACGCACCGCCAGCGGTACAGGAACCCATGACCACGGCAATTTGCGGGATGCCTTCGGCGGACATCGTGGCCTGATTGTAGAAAATGCGCCCGAAGTGGTCGCGGTCGGGGAAGACTTCGTCTTGGCGGGGCAGAAAGGCACCGCCAGAATCGACCAGATAGATACACGGCAGGCGGTGCTTGCGGGCGATCTCTTGCGCGCGCAGGTGTTTTTTGACCGTCAGAGGAAAGTAGGTGCCGCCTTTCACGGTGGCGTCGTTGGCCACGATGACGCATTCGACCCCCGAGACGCGGCCAATGCCGGTCACCACGCCAGCGGCCGGCACATCGTCGTCGTAAACGTGGTGGGCGGCCAGCGCAGAAAATTCCAAAAACGGCGAGCCTTCGTCAATCAAGTGGTCGATGCGATCACGTACGAACAGCTTGCCACGGCTCTCATGGCGGGCACGCGCCTTCTCACCGCCGCCTTGCGCAATGGCGGCGGTGAGATCGCGCAGTTGGTGGACTTCGCCGCGCATGGCGGCGTCGTTGGCTTGAAACGCATCGCTGCGCGGGTTGATCTGTGTCGAGAGTGTGCTCATAGCCCGGCCCCGGTTATTATTGTTAAAGACTTTCGCTAAACAGTTCGCGGCCAATCAGCATCCGACGGATTTCGCTCGTACCAGCGCCAATCTCATACAGCTTCGCGTCGCGCAGCAGGCGGCCGGTGGGGTACTCGTTGATATATCCATTGCCGCCCAGTAGCTGAATGGCGTCCAGCGCGACCTGGGTGGCTTTTTCGGCACAGTAAAGAATGACGCCAGCGGCATCCTTGCGTGAGGTTTGCCCACGGTCGCAGGCGGCGGCGACGGCGTATAAATACGCCCGGCAGGCGTTTAGGGTAGTGTACATGTCGGCCACTTTGCCCTGCACCAGCTGGAACTCACCGATAGACTGGTTGAACTGCTTACGCTCATGGATGTAGGGAATGACCACATCCATGGCAGCCTGCATGATGCCGATGGGGCCTGCCGCCAGGACGGCACGCTCGTAATCCAAGCCGCTCATCAAGACGCGAACGCCTTTGCCGACTTCACCTAGCACGTTTTCGGCGGGCACGCGGCAATCTTGGAAGACCAGCTCGCAGGTGTTGGAGCCCCGCATACCCAGCTTGTCGAGTTTCTGGGCAGTCGAGAAGCCCGGCATCCCTTTTTCGATGATGAAGGCCGTAATCCCTTTGGAGCCAGCATCCGGATCGGTTTTGGCGTAGACCACCAGCACGTCGGCATCCGGCCCGTTGGTGATCCACATTTTGTTGCCGTTGAGCACGTAGTGGTCGCCATCTTCTTTGGCGCGAAGCTGCATGGACACCACGTCGGAACCGGCACCCGGCTCTGACATGGCCAGCGCACCTACGTGGTCACCGCTGATCAGCTTGGGCAGGTATTTGGCTTTCTGTTCGGCTGAGGCGTTGATCTTGAGTTGGTTGACGCACAGGTTGGAGTGCGCGCCATAAGAAAGGGCCACCGAGGCGCTGGCGCGGGAGATCTCTTCCATGGCAATGCAGTGGGCTAGATAACCCATGCCGCTGCCGCCATCCTCTTCCGGAACCGTAATGCCCAGTAGCCCCATATCTCCGAACTTCTTCCACAAATCGCTTGGAAATTCGTTGTTCTGATCGATCTCCGCGGCGCGAGGAGCGATTTCGCTGGCGGCAAAGGCGTTGACCTGCTCACGCAGCATGTTGAGCTCGTCGTCGAGGCCGAAATTGAGTTCTGTATAGTGGGAAAACATGGTCAATCACCTTGTCGTTGATTGTTAATGGTCGATGGTTAGCAGGTCGTTGGTTTGCGCGTTGCGTTTGCCGTCATTTCGAGGTGGCCGGATGCTTCTCGTTGAGCTCTTCCAGGGCCTGTCGGCAGCGGATCTCCGCACTCTCGAGCTCTAGCTGCACCATCGTGATGTCTTTCATCTGTTGCTCTAGCGCCGCTTTACGCTCGCTGATCTTACTCAGCATCAGGTGCAACTGTTTTTCACTGCCGCTGCGGGTTTCGTCCCACAGTTCGAACAGCTCACGAATCTCTGCCAGCGAGAACCCCAGCCGTTTGCCGCGAAGCGTCAGCTTCAGCCGTACACGATCTTTGCTGCTGTAGATGCGTGTCTGGCCGCGGCGGGTGGGGTGCAGCAACTCTTGATCTTCGTAAAAGCGAATGCTGCGCGTGGTGACATCGAATTCACTGGCTAGCTCGCTGATCGAGTAGGTCTTGCTCATGATCGTTATTCTCGTCGATAGGGGAATGTCCCTATGGAACACTGACCATGAGGCTAAAACAAGTTTACGTTAACGTAAAGCTGACCTTGGCAGCGGGTGCGTAACGCTGAATTTTTATAACTCGTTGTTAAGTAAGAAATATAGTGTTTTATTTGGATGCGCCAGCATGGTGCGTAGACCAAAGTTGTAATTGTAATACCCACTGAGAGGTTGCTAGTTTGCAGCTACACCTTACGTTCAGGTAAGGATGCGTTGCTGGCTAACGAGTTTCGCTTCCCACCGTACAAGAACAACAAGAGGCGTATTACCTCATGCGTGCAGACGAAGTGACCAAGGGGCCAGTGCTCGAAACACGAGGGCTGACCAAGGAGTTTCGCGGCTTCACCGCCGTGGATAACGTTAACCTGCAAGTGCAGGAAGGGCATATCCACGCGTTGATTGGCCCTAATGGGGCAGGAAAAACCACGGTGTTCAACCTGCTCACCAAGTTTCTCCCCCCTACACGGGGTGACATTCTCTATCGCGGCCAATCCATCACTAGCAAAAAATCCAACGAAATCGCCCAGCTGGGCTTGGTACGTTCGTTCCAAATTTCGGCGGTGTTTGCCCATATGACCGCGCTAGAAAACGTTCGCGTGGCGCTTCAGCGCCAGCTGGGCACCTCCTTCCATTTCTGGAAATCGGAAAAGTCGCTGGATCACCTCAACGACCGCGCTCTGGCGCTGCTCGATGAAGTAGGCTTGCGCGAATACGCCGATACGCTCACCGTCGAAATGCCCTATGGCCGCAAACGCGCGCTGGAAGTAGCGACGACGTTGGCCCTGGACCCCAGCATGATGCTGCTGGACGAACCCACTCAGGGGATGGGCGCCGAAGACGTCGATCGCATCGTGGCACTGATCAAGCGAGTCTCCCAAGGCCGTACGGTGCTGATGGTCGAGCACAACTTGAGCGTGGTCAGCCGGCTGTGTGATCGCATTACCGTGCTGGCGCGGGGGGCGGTGTTGGCAGAGGGCGACTACGACAGGGTGTCGCGTAACCCCTTGGTGCGTGAAGCCTATATGGGCAGCGAAGCAGCAGAGGAGGCGACTGCATGAACACCGCTGAAGCTCTCGACTATCAAGATGCGCCCGACAATCAAAGCTTGGAAATGCTGCGCGTGCAGGACCTGCACGCCTTCTACGGCGAGTCGCACATTCTGCACGGCGTGAATTTTGACGTGAAGCGGGGTGAGCTGGTCACTTTGCTGGGCCGCAACGGCGCAGGGCGTAGTACCACGCTCAAAGCGATCATGAACATGGTGGGTCGACGCACGGGGTCGATCGTCATCAATGGCAACGAAACGCTACGCATGAAGCCGCACCACATTCCTCGGTTAGGTATTGGCTACTGCCCGGAAGAGCGCGGCATTTTCGCAAGCTTGGACGTGCATGAAAACCTGCTTCTACCGCCCACCGTGCGTTCCGGCGGTATGAGCCTAGACGAAATTTACGCCATGTTCCCCAATCTCTATGAGCGCCGTAGAAGCCAGGGCACGCGGCTCTCAGGCGGCGAGCAGCAGATGCTGGCCATGGCACGTATTCTGCGTACCGGCGCACGTTTACTACTGCTCGATGAGATCACCGAGGGATTGGCCCCGGTCATCGTGCAGAAGCTGGGCGAGGTACTGGTGCAGTTGAAGGAGCGCGGTATGACCATCGTGCTGGTCGAGCAAAACTTCCGCTTTGCCGCGCCGCTGGCCGATCGCCACTTCGTGATGGACCACGGTCAAATCGTCGAAGAGATCACGGCAGAGCAGTTGCCGTCACGGCGGGAACACTTGAACAGCATGCTGGGGGTATGAATCGCACACTATCTAAACGGTAAGTACGGCCTTAAAAACAACAAACGCAGCACAGATGCTCCACACATCAACGCTTTAGAACGTCCGCATCATAAAAACAAAGGCCCTCGGGGCCAGGAGACGAACATGACCTTTATGAAAAAAACGCTGGCCGCCAGCATCGCCGTTGCCGCTGCCTCTAGCATGGCGATTTCGACCGCTCAAGCCGAGATCAGCGATGGCGAGGTACGTATTGGCTATTTGGCCGATATGTCCGGCACCTATCGCGATCTGGCAGGCCCAGGCGGTCAAACCGCCATGGAAATGGCGGTGGCCGATTTTGGCGGTAGCGTGAACGGCTCGCCGATCGTGGTGTTTAGTGCCGATGACCGTAACAGCGCCGACGTAGGGGCCAACACCGTGCGCGAGTGGATCGATCAGCGCAACGTCGATATGGTCGGCGGCCTGGTGGCCTCATCGGTTTCCATTGCCGTGACCAAGGTGCTGGAAGAGAACGACGGTCTGGGTATCGTCTCTGGCTCGGCAGCATCCAGTATTACCAATGAACACTGCACCCCGAACCACATTCATTGGGTATACGACACCTATCCGCTGGCCAACGGTACGGCGAAAGCCGTCGTCGAGCAGGGCGGCGATAGCTGGTTCCTACTGACCGCTGACTACGCCTTCGGGCATGCGCTGGAAGCCGACGTGACCAGCGTGGTCGAGGCCAACGGCGGCGAAATCGTCGGTGGCGTGCGTCATCCGTTCCCCACCAGTGATTTCTCCTCCTATATTCTTCAGGCACAAGGTTCTGGCGCGAAAATCGTGGGTCTCGCCAACGCCGGAGCCGACACGGTCAACGCCATTACCACCGCCAGCCAGTTCGGCTTGACCCAAAGCGGCCAGCAGCTTGCGGGCCTGCTGATCTTCTTGAACGACGTGCACGCGCTGGGCCTGGAGGCCACCCAAGGTCTGCTGCTGACCACCGGTTGGTACTGGGATATGGATGACGAGGCGCGCGCGTGGTCCGAGCGTTACTTCGAAGAGACCGGACGCATGCCCACCATGGTGCAAGCCGGTATCTACTCCAGCACCATGCACTACCTGAAAGCCGTGGAAGCCGCAGGGACAGATGACCCCGAAACCGTGCGCGCCAAAATGGCCGAAGAGCCGATCAACGACTTCTTCGCCCGTAACGGCAGCATCCGTGAAGATGGCCGCATGATCCATGACATGTACCTCGCTCAAGTCAAAACGCCGGAAGAGTCCACCGGCGAATGGGATCTTTACGAAATCCTGAGCACTATCCCTGCCGCAGAAGCCTACCGTCCGCTATCAGAAAGTCAGTGCTCGCTGGTGCAAAACTGAGGGGCTAAACGCCGCGAGTCAGGGTGTTGGTCGCCTTGGCTCGCCGCCAAGCAAGCCGTAACGGCGTAATGAAAAGGCGTTATTCACTATAAATGCGCTGGGGCGGCCCGCTGGGCTGCCCGCTTAGCGGCGAGGAGAGTCATACCATGACGATGATATTCGGCGTGCCAATGGCCGTGTTCATGGGCCAGCTAACGCTTGGGCTCGTGAACGGTGCCTTTTACGCACTGCTTAGTTTGGGCCTGGCGGTCATCTTCGGCCTACTGAAGATCGTCAACTTTGCCCACGGGGCGCAGTACATGCTGGGCGCCTTTGCCGCGCTGCTGGGCTTTCGTTATCTGGGCATCAATTATTGGCTAGCTCTGATTTTGGTGCCGCTGGTGGTGGGCGGTTTTGGCATGCTGATGGAACGTTTTCTGCTGCGTCGCATTGCTCACTTGGACCACCTTTACGGACTACTGCTGACCTTCGGGTTAGCGCTGATTTTCGAAGGCACGCTGATCAACTTTTTCGGCGTTTCTGGAGCGCGTTACGCCACCCCCGAGATTCTGCAGGGCGGCCTGAACCTGGGCTTCATGTTCCTGCCGACCTACCGCGCATGGGTATTGGTAGCGGCGCTTGCTATGTGTCTTTTCACCTGGTTCATGATCGAGCGTACCCGTTTGGGCGCTTACCTGCGGGCGGGTACCGAAAACTCCCAGCTCATGCAGGCGTTTGGCGTGAACGTACCGCTGCTGATTACGTTGACCTACGGGTTCGGGGTTGGGCTTGCCGCCTTTGCAGGCGTGCTGGCGGCACCGCTGTACCCGGTGTCGCCCACCATGGGATCTAGCCTGCTGATCGTGGTGTTTGCCGTGGTGGTGATTGGCGGTATGGGCTCGATCTTAGGCGCTATTTTGACGGGGTTGGGTATGGGGATCATCGAAGGGCTGACCAAGGTGTACTACCCCGAAGCCTCTAACACCGTGATCTTTTTGGTCATGATCTTGGTGCTCATGTTACGCCCCGCTGGGCTGTTCGGTAAGGAGGCTTAACCATGACAACCACGTCTTCCTCTTCATCTTCGGCCACGTCGCTGCCCTCGGCAGTGCAGGAGCGCCAGCGGCGCGCCAAACTCCGCCGCAATATGTTTTATCTGGCGCTGTTGGTAGTGGGGTTGGTTGCGCCCTTCGTAGCGTACCCGGTCTTTTTGATGAAGATTTTCTGTTTTGCGCTGTTTGCTTGCGCTTTCAATCTGCTGTTGGGCTATGCTGGGCTGCTCTCGTTTGGCCATGCGGCCTTCTTGGCGACCGGTGGCTATGTGACGGGCTATCTACTGGCCAGCTATCCAGGCCTCACGCCCGAACTGGGTATTCTCGCAGGCACGGCGATGGCGACGCTGCTGGGGGCGCTGTTTGGCGTGCTCTCCATTCGTCGTCAGGGCATCTACTTTGCCATGGTGACGCTGGCACTTGCACAGCTGATGTTCTTCGTGTTCGTGCAGTCGTCGTTTACCGGTGGGGAAGATGGCCTGCACGGCGTGCCGAGAGGGCATCTGTTCGGGATGCTCGACCTGAGCAGTAACCTCGCCATGTACTACTTCGTGTTTGCAGTTTTCGTGTTTGGCTTTGCCGTCATTCAGCGCGCCGTTCACTCCCCCTTTGGGCAAGTTCTGAAAGCCATTCGTGAAAACGAGCCGCGTGCCGTGTCGCTGGGCTATAACGTGGATGCCTACAAGCTGTTGGCATTCGTGCTCTCGGCCGCGCTCGCGGGTTTGGCGGGTTCCACCAAGACCGTGGTGTTCCAGTTGGCCTCGCTCACTGATGCCCACTGGCATATGTCGGGCGAAGTCATTTTGATGACGCTGCTGGGCGGCGTCGGCACGCTGCTCGGTCCTCTAATGGGAGCGGGGCTGGTGGTCAGCTTACAGCACCTGCTGGCGCAGTCGCCGCTAGGTAACTGGGTGAGTGTGATTCTCGGCATCATCTTCGTGATATGCGTACTCAGCTTTCGTAGCGGCATCGTTGGCGAGCTGGCCAAGATGTACCGCAAGAACTTCAAATGATCGATTCCCGTTAACCGCGTCTGTCCGTGGATTGGGTGCCTTTGGGCACCCTTTTTTCTGCCTGATCGGAAGCGTTGGTCACCTTCTACGCCAAAGGTATTGGGGGATTGGGTTGCGCCGCACAAGCTAAAAATATAAGTTAACGTAAACGTCAACATTGCCAATAATGACAACAACCGTGTGTGACTGTCCCACTGCCTCAAAAGGGCGCAGGCCACCCACGCGCTGTGGAGATACGCCATGAATTTCGAGCTAAGTGAAGACCAGGTCGCCTTTTCCGATATGGCCCGAGCGTTCGCTCAGAACGAGCTAGAGCCCCACGCCGCCGAATGGGACGCAGAATCTTTTTTCCCCGTCGATGTGATTCGTAAAGCAGGGGAGTTGGGCTTTTGCTCGCTCTACGCCCCGGAAAGCGTCGGTGGGCTGGGACTTTCACGGCTGGATGCCAGCATCATTTTCGAGCAGCTCTCGATGGGCTGCACTTCCACTACCGCGTACCTCACCATCCATAACATGGTGACCTGGATGCTGGCCGATTTCGGCACGCCGGATGCCGTAGCGCAGTGGGGCGAAAAGCTGGCGACGGGTGAGCTATTGGGCTCCTACTGTCTGACCGAGCCCAATTCAGGGTCCGATGCAGCATCCCTCAAAACCACCGCAAAGCGCGATGGTGAACACTATGTGTTGAACGGCAGCAAGATGTTCATTTCCGGGGCGGGCAGTACAGACTTCCTGGTGGTGATGGCGCGGACCGGCGGTGAAGGCCCCGGCGGCGTTTCCGCCTTTGCGGTGGATGCCAAGAGCGAGGGCATCAGCTACGGCCGTAAAGAGGACAAGATGGGCTGGAATAGCCAGCCCACCCGTATGATTACCTTCGAAGACGTGCGCGTCCCCGCTAACCACCTGCTGGGTAACGAAGGTGACGGTTTCAAAATCGCCATGAAGGGGCTGGACGGCGGGCGTATCAACATTGCCACCTGTTCCATCGGCACGGCCCAGCAGGCGCTGAATAAAGCCCGCGAGTACATGCTCGAGCGCAAGCAGTTCGGCAAGCGTTTGGCCGATTTTCAGGCCCTGCAGTTTCGCCTGGCCGATATGGTCACCGAGCTCGTCGCCGCCCGTCAGCTAGTGCGCATGGCCGCCACCAAGCTGGATGCGGGTCACCCGGATGCCACCACTTATTGCGCCATGGCCAAACGCTTCGCGACGGACGTGGGCTTCAAAGTATGCGATGAAGCGCTGCAGCTCTACGGTGGCAATGGCTACATCAAGGAGTACCCAATGGAGCGCTACGTGCGCGATACCCGCGTACACCGTATTCTGGAAGGCACCAACGAAATCATGCGGCTGATCATTTCCCGCCGCGTATTGGCCGACGGTGCCGCCGAGCTATAGTCGCCGGGGCACTTGCCACCGAGCCCCTTTCATAACAAGGACAAACGATGAGTTGCGTACTGTTTGAAGAGCACACCACCCAAGATGGCCATGTGATTGGCGAGATCACCTTGAACGCCGAGCGCTCGCTCAACGCGCTGACGTTGGACATGATCGAAGAGATCCTACCGCGCCTGAGTCAGTGGCAATCTGACGATCGGGTCGTGGCCGTGCTGCTGGATAGCGCCGGTGAGAAAGCCTTCTGCGCCGGTGGCGATGTGGTCAATCTCTACAAAGCCATTCAAGGCGAGGGGGCCGCCGATTTCCCCGAGCGCTTCTTCGAGAACGAATACCGTCTGGATTATCAGCTCCATACGTTTCCCAAACCGGTGATTTGCTGGGGCAACGGCATCGTGATGGGCGGCGGCATGGGGTTACTCAGCGGCAGCAGCCACCGCATCGTCACCGAAACCTCGCGGCTGGCCATGCCGGAAGTCACCATTGGGCTATACCCCGACGTGGGGGCGAGCTGGTTCCTCAACCGTTTGCCGGGCGGTGCCGGGCGGTTTTTGGCGATGACCGGCGGGCAAATCAACGCACCGGACGCGGTTCATTTAGGCCTGGCCGACCGCGCCATTGCCAGCCACCACCGTGGCGCATTGGCTGAAAAGCTGTTGGCCGCTAACTGGGGCGAGGGTGCAGACACCGACGCCCACGGCGTGGTGAACCGCGTGTTACGCGAGCTTGAGCAAGCCTCCCAAAACGTCTTTGCGGAGATGGAAGCGCCGGTTTACAAGTCTGCTTCCATGATTCGTGAGCTAATGGACCACGACACCGTCGAGCAGATGGTCGAGGCCGTATTGGCCGTTCAGACCGACGACCAGTGGTTCAGCAAAGCGCAAAAAACCTTGGCCCACGGCAGTCCCGTGTCGGTCAAACTGATCTACGAGCAGCTCAGCCGCGCCAAACACATGTCGTTGGCGGAAGTCTTCCAATTCGAGCTGGCGCTTTCGGTGCAGTGCTGCCGCCACCGAGAGTTCCCCGAAGGGGTGCGCGCGCTGCTGGTGGATAAAGACGGTCAGCCAAGCTGGACCTATCCGGATGTGGCCTCGGTCGAACCTACTTTCATCGACGAGTTGCTGGCATCGCCTTGGGATACCAACCCGCTGGCAGACTTGGCATAACGTACCCTCATGCACCGCACATGACACGCTAACAAGGACAAAAAGATGACTACCGTTGCGTTTATTGGATTAGGCAATATGGGCGGCCCCATGGCCGCCAATCTGGCGAAAGCAGGCTTTACCGTGCGGGCCTTCGATCTCTCCGCTCAGGCGCTGGAGACCGCCCAATCGCAAGGCTGCGACGTTGCCGCCACCGCCACAGAGGCCGCTACCGACGCCGATTTCATCATCTCCATGCTACCCGCAGGCAAGCACGTGCGGGGGCTTTACGTAGACGGCGACGCGCCGCTGTTCGACGTCATCAAATCCAGTGCCTTGGTGATCGATTGCTCTACCATTGACGCCGACACCGCCCGCCAAGTCGCCGCCGCCGGAGCAGAAAAGGGCATTGGTTTTATGGATGCGCCGGTCTCCGGTGGGGTAGGCGGTGCCCAAGCGGGCACGCTGACGTTTATCGTCGGTGGCTCGGAAGAGCAGTTCGACCAGGCGCAGCCGGTGCTGCAAGCCATGGGTAAAAACATCTTCCACGCGGGCAACCACGGCGCGGGGCAGGTCGCCAAAGTGTGCAACAACATGCTGCTGTCGATTCTGATGGCAGGTACCTGCGAAGCGATCAACATGGGCGTCAAAAATGGCCTCGACCCCGCCGTGCTTTCGGAAATCATGAAGCAAAGCTCCGGCGGCAACTGGGCACTGAACGTCTACAATCCTTATCCAGGGGTAATGGAAAACGCACCCGCCTCGAAAGGCTACCAAGGCGGTTTCCAGGTCGACCTGATGATCAAAGACCTGGGCCTTGCCATGGATGTCAGCCAGCAGAGCGCTTCCCCGGTGCCCATGGGCTCCGCCGCTCGCTCGCTGTTCACCCTGCACAAGGCAGGAGGCAACGGCAAACTCGACTTCTCCAGCCTGCTCAAGTTGTATCAAGATAAGAGTGAGTAGTGAGTGGTAAATCGTGAGGCGATGGCGTAGCGCGGGGTAACGAGCAGCGCAAGGCACCCGCAAAGGGCGGCAACGCTGCCCTGGCCCGCCACTTCAATCTATCTAGCATAAGGACTTCCATGATCACGCTTTGGGGCCGCAACAACTCCACCAACGTCAAAAAAGTACTCTGGGTACTGGAAGAGCTAGCGCTGCCCCACGAGCAGATCGTGGCGGGCCTGCACCACGGCGTGAACGACACGCCAGAATACCTCGCCATGAACCCCAATGGCCTGGTGCCGCTACTCAAAGACGACGCGACACAAAGCGTGCTGTGGGAGTCCAACACCATTCTGCGCTACTTGGCAGCGCAGTACGCTCCTAATCATTTATGGATCGAAGAGCCCGCCAAGCGGGCGCAGATGGAAAAGTGGATGGATTGGTCCACCAGTCTGCTCACTCCCGCCCACCGCACCATTTTGATGGGGTACGTTCGCACCCCGCCGGAACAGCGCGATAGCGAACGGCTAAACCCTGCCATTGCTACCTGTGAAAAACTCCTCGCCCAGCTAGACACCGCGTTGAGCCAGCAGCCTTGGTTCTCCGGCGAAGCCTTCGGCCTCGCCGATATCGCCATCGCCCCGTTCACTTACAACCTGCTCAACAGCGGCCTCTCCTGGCAACCCCGCCCGCACCTCCAGCGCTGGACAGAACGACTCGCCGAACGGCCCGCCTACCGCAAGATCGTGATGATTCCAGTCACTTAAAAACTCATTTTAAACTCGGCAGGTATCGTCGCCGCCGAAGAGGGTCAACCACCCTGTAGCGCGGCGTAACGAGCACCGCAAGGCACCCGCGAAGGGCAGCATCGCTGCCCCTGTGCTGTTGTCTTAAAAGCCGACTTCCACTTGCGCTAACTCCCTATCCAACCCCTTCAATACCTCACACCTCAACCCATGCCGCTCAGCGCGCTCGATCAACGGCCCTAAAATCGCCCCCCGCTCGGTCAGCCGTTTGGCCTCAACATCCTGCAACATCGAGGCTTTATTGTTCGCGGTGTTCTCCACCACCTGCCACACCAGTTCCAACCAGGCGGCTTCACCCTCGCCACCGTTCGGCGGCACAACCCCTTCCTTCGCTAAAATCGCCGCGACTTCCCTCACCACGGCCACTACGCGGCCTGAATAGGCATCTCCACGAAGCTCCCCATTACGCACGCCATGCAGCGCCACTAACGGGTTAATCGCCGCATTCACCGCTAACTTCTGCCACAGACGGCTGCGAATATCGTTCACCTCTGAAGCAGTAAGCCCAGCCTCACTCAGCAGCACCGCTAAGGATGCCGCTAACCCGGCGTGCTGGTTATCTAAATCCCCCACAAACGTTGGCCCGCGCCCGGCGTGTACTACGCCATCATCTCCGGTTAAGTACGCCCCCTGAGTGGTGGTAGCGCACAGCACCGGCCCTGGCCACGTTTGGGTAATACGCGGCTGCGCATAAAAACCGTTCTGCCACAGTACCAGTGGAGTAGAAGGGGGCAGCGCGCTCGCGATACTCGACAGCGCCGCCTCGGCGGCCATGGCTTTGGTGGTGATGTGCACGAACGCAGGTGGTGCAGGCGTATCCGCCACCAACTGTTCAGCGGTAAGTGAGGTTAAATGCTGAACACGCACGTCGCCTTCCGGCGTGGTCAGCACCTGCCGCGATGGCAATGCACGGCGGCCAATTACCGCCACATCAACGAGCGGGGCTAGGGAGTGCGCTAACAAACGGCCAATGGCCCCAGGGCCAAGAATCCAGTGGGTGGTCATGGAGGAAGCATCTTCAGCAGCGAACGTGTTGCAAAGCTTACCTTTTTCGGTATGAAGAGGCTAAGAGTGAAAAGAACGGTGTGTGACTAGTTTCAATTGACGTCGATTCAAAAGATATGCCAATTCGTTCGGTAGTGTATTTGAAGAGGTCTAATCAAGACGATGAGCAAATGGTGGAGAACAATCCCGGTCATCAGTGGAAATCGCGCACAATCCACAAAAATAGAGCAACAAATGGAGCGCTAAGCCAAACCACAATAATCCTCAGCCCGATAACCCCCCAGGACCACCCACAAAACCGCTCAACAGCCGCTCGATTTCCTGGGCAGGCATCGGGCGGAAGAAGAAGAATCCTTGGATGAGATCGCAATGTAGGTCGCGCAGCAGGGAGAGCTGTTCGGCATTCTCGACGCCTTCGGCCACTACCTCTAATCCCAATCGATGACCGATGAGGATGGCGCCTTCCAGAATGGCTCGGTCTTTTGGTTGGGTAGGCGCATCCTGAATGAAGGAGCGGTCGATCTTCAGGGCCGTGGCGGGGAAGTGCTTGAGGTAGCTTAGGGAGGAGTAACCAATCCCGAAATCATCGATCGCAATGCGTATACCGCGATGATAAAGACGCCAAAGGTCTTCGAGGACGGTCTCGTCGGCTTCGATGAGGATGTTCTCGGTCAATTCGATGCCGATATCCTGCGGGGCCAAGCCATGGCGCTGTAGCGTGTCCTCGAAACGTTTGAGGGCGCCGGGACGTGTCAGTTGCCGACCCGAGATATTGATGTCGATCCGGTGCTGATGAAACCCCTTGGCACGCCACGCTACCTGCTGGTGACAGGCTTCTTCGATGACCCAATCGCCGAGACGATGGATCAAACCGGAGCGCTCGGCCAGCGGGATGAACTCGGCAGGCGAGATCGTCGGGCCCTCGGGGGGCTCCCAGCGCAGCAACGCTTCGAGGTTCTCTATTCCTCCACTGACCGCGGAGACTTGCGGCTGGTAGTGCAGGGAGAGTTCGCCATTATCCAAGGCCTCTTCGAGTCGCGACGAAAGATAGTGCTGGCGAACCAGCTCATCATGCAGCTTCTGCTGAAAGAAACGTACGGTACCTCGGCCCTCGAGTTTGGCCCGGTTCTTGGCCACATCGGCATTTCGTATCAATTCCCGTGACGATTCACCATTGTCAGGAAAGAGCGCCACGCCCAGGCAGGCCGTGACCTGACGCTCCCGACCATCCAAGACGAACGGTTTCCGAAAAACATTCTGAATACGACGAACCACGCGTTCGACATTGGTGGCTAAATGGCCGCAGGGAAAGGCCAGCACGAACTCATCGCTAGAGACGCGAGACACCAGGTCAGTGACGCGCTGGCACTCCCGCAGGCGTCGAGTCAGCTCCACGAGCAGGCGATCGCCCTGGTCATAACCAAGGGCATCATTGATCTCGACGAAGTGATCGATATCTAAATAAAGGGTGGCAAGACTGTTGCCCACACGGCGACAGGATTCCAGCAGGTTGTCCAGGTCCATCTCGAAGGTCTGCCGGTTAGGGAGATGGGTGAGCCTGTCGAAGCGGGTGGCAAACTCCAGGTCCCGGTGGGCACGTTTCTGGTCAGAAAGATCGACATCCACGCAAAACAGCAAGGGGGCATCGGTATGCTCATTGAGCATCAGGTGCTGTGAATAGACCGATATCAGTTCGCCGGTTTTGTGCATGAGTTCGAGCTCTCCGGCGGGTATGGCGACGCCTTCTTCGATCCAGGCGCTATGCGCCTGAATCACTCCCTCACGCATAGGGCCCGGAATGATCAGGTCCTCCAGTAACTCTCCCAGGGCTTCTTCAGGTGTATAGCCATAGAGGCGGGTGCTGCCTTCGTTCCAGTAAATGACGCGTCGATCGCGGTCGTACCCTTGAACGGCCACTTTGGGAAGGCTTTCCAGCAGGGTGCGAAATCGTTGTTCACTTTCTAAGTATTGGCGGCGTACTAACTCGATCTCTTCTCTGCCTGCATCATGTAGATCGACGTCCTCCGCTGGCGGCGGCTTGGACACCTGACACCGCTCATTGGGAAACGCCTTGGGGTGCTTCTTCGGACGTTCCAGATCTCTGTGATGTCGAAAATCGCGGGCAGTCATGGGATCCACTTAAAGAAAAACACTTTCAATGGCCATCATAAGGGTAACCATAAGGCATTTTGTTGTATTTATCCTACACCTATTGGTAGGAGATGAATTACTCCGATATAACGCCGACGGTCTGATCCTTTTGGCAACAAAATCACTCTTTTTACCTACATTTCTTTGACATATCCTTGCAACTCTTTTCATTTTTCTTCTGTTGGCCGGGGTGTTGATACCGGCCGCACCGGGCAATTCCGCCCAAAGAACAGGAGAATACTCACATGAAACTCGATACTCTCACACACGGTGTCGAACTTCCCTCTATGTCTGCCCATCCCATTGCCGAGTATTGGCGTCCCGAAGTGATCGAGGCGCTGCGGCATCAGGATTGGGCGAAGACCGATCTTCGCGAGCGAATCGATCTGGCTGCCTGGCAGGGTTTCGTGGCGGACCTGCCCCGCGATCCTTATGTCAATCTTCGCTGGAAGCGGATGTCATGGCTCGCTCTGAATGATCAGGGAGAGGTAGAGGATATGGGCCAGTGCCCGATGGCACAGGGAGGTGCTTTCAACGATGCGGAAAGCATGGCGGATCGCTTGCGGTATTATGATCCGCTGACGCAAGCGTTTTTAGCACGCCCCGATGTCAAGGCTTTCGTTCTCGCCTGGGCAACGCTTTGGGGCATCGGTGCGCACGAACCCATTCTGATGCAGATCACTGGGGTTCGCGGGGAAGGTGCCGTCGACCCTCTTCAGGGGCAGGGGATTCATGCCGATGGCTGCAAGGCGCTTAGCATTCTGGTTCTCAATCGGGAAAACGTCGCGGGCGCCGAAAACCACCTCTTTGCCGACAAGGCGGGCACGCAGTCATTGGTCGATATCACGCTGAACCCTGGTGATATTCTTCATCTGCGCGACGATCGGCTGTTTCACAGTGTCGATGGGATCGAACAGCTCGATAGTGAGGCCCCTTTCGAGCGTTTTATCATCATTATCAATAGCCGATTCGTGGATGATTTCCAAAACCGGATATTGCGTCGTCATTTCCCAAAAGCGGTCCTCAATGAGCGTCGCTGACATTCGCGGTAACTTGAACAACGAGTAATCACAGCGCCCCCGGGGTTCCGGGGGCGTTTTGCGTCGAGTCACTGTTTTCAGGGAGCGACGCGGTTACTGGCACTGGTGAAGCCCATCAATGAAATATCCAAATCTATACGGTCGCCGCGGGGACCTATCATGCTGAGGGTGGCTGTCGTTCCATTGCGCAGCTGTTGCAGCATAGCGGGCTCGATGGGGGCGTCAGCGCGGCAGCCTTGTTCCTGACAAACCTGATAGGGGAACTGGATAGGCTCTCCATTATCCACCACTAACTGCAAGCCCGCTGCCAAGCGAACCCCCAGTGGCACGAAGAAGCTCATGACGGGTCCGTCGATTTGCGGGGGGTGTTCGAGCACGACCTGCATCAATGGTTGGTCGCCGCCGGGCTGTGTGACCATTTGTACCATCGCGCAGCGAGCCGGGCCTTGGCTATCTTGGCAGCGTACTTCCCAATCTTGAAACGACTCGGTCGTGACATTACTTCCAGGTGCTGATCCCGGCTGTTGGCCGAAGGCGCTGGATGAAAACGCCAAGATCGATAACAGTCCCATCGTGCATAAGGTTTGAGTAAACCGGTGTGGCATTGCCTAATCTCCTATAGGTTTATGGATGGTGGATGAGGCTACCACCATGCCTGCTTGCTCCCTCGATATCCAGCGTAGTGACGATAGGCGCCAGGGTCGAGTGGGGACGCCTCTCTTCGACGCTAGTTGCTAACCTTTAGTAAGCTGCTTTGCCAGCGAAGCGACGTATACTCTGCGTCATGTTTCTCGATTTAGGCGACCTTTACGCATGTGTCTTCGATGTGTCAGACCCGTTTTCTTCCTCGCTCTATTGGCTTTGCTGGCGGGCTGTGGAGAAACGCCCACCGGGCGCTCCCAGCTGGCTCTGGTACCCGGCCCGTTAATGGCGGATATGGGCGCCGATGCTTTCGATCAGTTACGCAACACACAACCCATCAGCCGTGATGCGCAAGCGAACCAACTCGTCCAGTGCGTGGCGCGTTACGTGGTGGCCGGTGCCGAGGCGAGCTACCCTGGGCTCGATTTCCCTGAACGCTGGGAGGTGGTGGTATTTGAAGACCCTTCCCCCAATGCGTTTGCGCTGCCGGGCGGGCGGATCGGTGTGCATAGCGGCTTGCTGCGAGTGGCGCAAACCCCTGCACAGCTCGCTGCCGTCATGGGGCATGAAGTGGCTCACGTACTGGCCGACCACGGCAACGAACGCTTGACCCAAGAGCTGGGCATCAAGGCCGTGCTCGTAGTGGTAGGGCTGTTGGGAGAGGGCGAGTTTGGTAACCAGCAACTGATGCAGGCGTTGGGCGTGGGCGCTCAACTGGGCATTAGCCTGCCGTTTAGTCGTACTCACGAAGAGGAGGCCGACTTGATGGGCCTTGAGATCATGGCTCATGCCGGGTTCGACCCTCAGCAGAGCGTGGCGTTATGGCAGAACATGGCGGCTGCGGGTGGGGGGCAGCCGCCGGAATTCCTGTCCACCCACCCTGCCCATGAATCGCGCATACGGGCACTGCGAGGGGCGCTGGAAGAGGCCGATGCGACTTACCGCACGGTTGCTCCAGCGCAGTGTTGAGCAGAGCAGCCACCTTGTATTATCGAATTGAAAAATGGCGGAATAACGTGGGGAGTGTGGCGCTGTGCCGTTACAAAAAAAGCAGGATGTGGTGCATGGGCTAACCGGCCAATTTTGCGATGCTAGCCGTGAGCAGAGGTATCGTTGGTCTATCCAAGAACGCGTGCGAAGCGAGTTCCGTCTTGCCGTGAGCGTGGCGGCTGGTGTGTTTGGCATGTTTGCCATCGCGGATTACTACTTGTTGGGTCTTACCCGTGCGTTTTATACGCTGTTGGCCCTGCGCGTTGTGGTGGTCAGTCTATGCCTGTTGGTGGTGTATTTGGTGCGGCAGGGTAGCAAGTGTGATGACCGTCGTTGGCTACATGCCATACCGTTGTGGGTATTCGCCACGGGTATCATTTTGATCGTGCCGTTGCGTCCTGAGAGCCTATCCACGCAAATCACGGCCGTAGTGGTAGCCACGATGGCGTTCTATCTGCTGATTCCCAATCGCTTGATGATCGTGACGGCGGCAAGCCTCTATCTAAATATTGGCTTTTTAGTGGCGGCGGTGCTGTTTGCTGATGTGGCACCCGTGCCGACACTGTTGATCTCGTTGCTGCTGATCATGGGCATGGTGGTGGGGTTTTTTGCCTTGCTGCGCCTGGAAATCTTGCAGCGCAAGCAGTATGCGCTATTGCATGAAGAGCGCGATCAAAATAGCCAGCTTCATCAAGAAATCGCCCATCGGAAGTCGTTAGAAGAGCAGTTGAGGGTGCTGGCTGAGCGGGATGCGTTGACGAAACTCAATAACCGGGGCCACTTTATGAACGTGGCTAAACAGCTGCTGCAGAGCTGCCAAGCCGATCGTACGCCGTTCAGCCTATTGATGATCGATGTGGATCACTTCAAACACATCAACGACACCTGGGGGCACAGCTATGGCGATGGGGTGCTGGTCCGTATTGCCGAGGTCTGCGCCAACGCGCTGCGCCCATCGGATGTGATCGGACGCTTTGGTGGGGAAGAGTTCGTGGTGGCTCTGCCGAGCACAAGTGCTGCCGAGGCGGAGCACATCGCTGAACGCTTGAAGCAGCGAGTGGCGGCATTGGTCTTTAAAGATGGCGTGAGCGAACTGACACCGAGCGTCACCATCGGCGTAGCCACCAAAGATGCAGAAGCGAGTGGATTGGAGGCGTTGATCAAACGCGCTGATGAATTGCTCTATGAAGGCAAACGCGCTGGTAGAGACCGCGTGGTGGTAGGCCGCGAAGGTCTCAGTCCCCGTTAACCAACCGGCTTTGATGTGATGTTGCCCAGCCAATGGCTACTACTTGCCGATCTCGTGCTGATTCTCCACGTGCTGTTCGTCGCTTTCGTGGTGGTTGGCGTGGTGGCTATTTACGTTGGGCGAGGATGCCGCTGGGCGTGGGTCCATCATCGTCCGTTTCGGTTACTCCATTTGAGCGCCATTGGTTATGTAGTGGCGCAGGCATGGTTAGGAGTGGTATGCCCGTTAACTACCCTGGAAATGGCGCTACGCGCCGAGGCGGGCGTTGCTACCTATGCAGGATCGTTTATTCAGCACTGGTTGCATCGTTTGCTTTATTTCTCCGCGCCAGAATGGGTGTTTGCGGTGGTCTACACGCTGTTTGGTGGATTAGTGCTGGCCAGTTGGTGGGTCGTCCCACCGAGGCGGCGAGGTAAACCACGCGGTTAAACACTCTACATGGTGATATACATTTGAATAACCGGCGGTTAGCCAGCAATGCCGTGCCGATTTCGAGAGACAGATGTAACCTCCCATCCCAATAGCGCCACCCCTGACACCGTTGGCCCTCGGCAGGCCATTTTGTTGATGGCAGCCGTCACTTGCTGCGCCTATTTTGAAAATATATGATACGTATATATTGTGTATTCATTTCATATATTAGGTGGCGTGATGGGTATCGTGAAGATTGACGATCAGTTGCATGAAGAATTGCGCAAAGCGAGCACGGTGATGGTGCGTTCAATCAACGCACAGGCGGAGTATTGGATCAAAATAGGCATGCTGGCTGAGGCAAACCCCAGTATGTCTTTCACTGACATTATTCATGAACAAATGAAGCAAGCCGACGTGGATGTCAGGAAGGTGATGGGTGAGTAGGGTTGCGCTGAAAAGTCCAGCAGAGCTTGCCTTGATGCGTGAGGCTGGAAAGCTGCTGGCGCAGGTATTTCACTATCTCGACACGCGCATCGTGCCGGGGATCTCGACGATGGCTATCGACCGCTGGGCCGAGCGTTACATTGTCGATGAACTGCACGCCCGGCCGGCGAGCAAGGGCCAGTACGATTATCCCTTCGTATTGAATGCCTCGGTGAATCACGTGGTATGTCATGGTATCCCATCCGACACCCAGATATTGACATCGGGGGATATCGTTAATGTGGATATCACCCTGGAAAAAAACGGCTTTATCGCCGATTCCAGCAAAACGTATTTGGTAGGGGACGTGACGCCCAACGCCAAGCGTTTGGTGGATAAAACCTATGAAGCCATGTGGCAGGGTATCCATGCGGTCAAGCCCGGTGCCACATTGGGCGACGTGGGGTACGCCATTCAGTATCACGCTGAACGCCACGGCTATTCGGTTGTACGTGAATACTGCGGCCACGGCATTGGTCGTGAGATGCACGAAGAGCCTCAAGTGCTGCACTATGGTAAGCGGGGCAAAGGCCTTACGCTGCAAGAGGGAATGGTGTTCACCATTGAGCCCATGATCAATATGGGCAAAGCCAAAATCAAAACCAAGCGCGATGGCTGGACCGTTGTCACCAGCGACAAAAAGCTCTCGGCTCAGTGGGAGCACACCGTGGCTGTGACGGCGACGGGGGTTGAAGTGCTGACGCTGCGCGATGACGAACACCTACCCGTCCTCAGCGATTAGCGCGGCGTCATCATCCTCTTCTGGCGAAGCGTCCCATGTGCGTTAAGCTGAAACGGCAGGTGCTAACATGTGCTTGTCGTACTGCGCTAATGCTCAAAGAAAAGGATGTCGACGATGGCGAAAAAACCAACGGATAAGGGCAATATGCCCACACAGCAGCCACGCGCCACGGTTGCTTGTGGCCCTGAGAAGCTGCTGCTGGACGCCCTGGAGCGCGGAGGGAGCTGCCTGGAGACCGGGCGCTTTCTCATTAGCTATCGCGATGGCCAAGTGGAAGAGGGCATCCAGGCATTGAAAGCCCATCACCTACGCGTCGCGGATGCCCGTGACTTCAACGATCAAGCGGTGAGCCTCGAGGAAGCCGGAGATGCCGAGGCAATGGTGTTTCCTGAGATCGGCGTGGCGCTGATCGGCGGTGATGCCATCGAGCATCATGGCATGGGCGTGCTGGATGCGCTTGCGGCAGATAGCCCCATCGAGATCATCGAGCCGGAGTATTTTGCGTTCTCGGAACACTCGGAGTATCTCCGTGGCTTCTTACGTGCTGCCACTACTATCGCACAGGATTTGGGCGTAGAACTGGATAGCGAAGAGGCCCCGTCCGAACTAGAAACAGCGCTGCGGCCGACCTGGGGGTTAAGCCGATGCAAGGTGCCGCAAAGCTGCTGGAGCGGAGCGGGCATCAAAGTCGCTGTATTGGATACCGGCATGGATCTGGGCCACCCCGATTTTGCAGGCAGGGAGTTCGTTACCCGCTCGTTCGTTGGAGAGGCCGTCCAGGACATGAACGGGCACGGTACCCACTGTATCGGCACCGCCTGCGGCCCTCAGGCTCCTGCCGGTACGACGCCGCGCTACGGCATCGCTTACGACGCGCAGATTCAGGTGGGAAAAGTCCTCACTAATGCCGGCAGCAGTACCGGAGCCGGCGTGCTGGCCGGTTTGAACTGGGCGATTGCCAATCGGTGTGAAGTGATTTCGATGTCGTTGGGCAGCCAAAGCCCGGTACAGGCGGCCTACACTCATGCCGGGGCCGCGGCGCTGCGTAACGGCTGCCTGGTGATTGCCGCCTCGGGGAATGCCGCGACGCAAACGGGGGCACCGGCCAATTCGCCCACGGTGATGTCGGTGGCGTCTCTAGACCCCAGCTTATCGCCCTCTAATTTTTCCAATTACGGAAAAATTGAGATTGCGGCCCCTGGCCGCGATGTTTTTTCATCGTGGCCACGGCCCACGCGGCATAAATCGATCAGCGGCACCAGCATGGCCGCGCCCCACGTGGCGGGCTGCGCGGCGCTTTGGGCACAGTCGGATGCCTCGCTGCGTGGCCGCAAACTCTGGGAGCAGTTAGTGGCTTCTGCTAAAGCGTTGCCTCTGCCTGACGCTCAGGTAGGCGTTGGACTGGTGCAGGCCCCTTAACTCTCACTATGCGCTGGGTGTCTAAGCTCCAGCGCCCAGCGCACGACTTGTGGAGAGACACTCAATGGCAACGGTCACGCTATGGCTAATCACGATCTCCAGCGATCAACCGATTCAAGACATCGCCACCCGCCTCAGCGCCGAAGGGCTCACGGTCCGTGAGGTGCTAGAGGAAATCGGCTGCATTACCGGTGCTGCCGACGATGCCACCGCGCAGCGGCTTAAACAGGTGCAAGGGGTGTTAGATGTTGCTCCCGATGTACCCATGGATCTTGGCCCACCGGGGGCAGATGAGACGTGGTGACGACCACTATTATCATCCTGTTAACTAACCGAAATTCCTATGGTCATGCGCTAAAGTAGCTTCTGTACTGAGGCGACGTCAGCATTGGACGACGTTCATTTCGCTAAGTAGTGAAGGGCTACGTCATGCCTCCCATTTCCATCGATGTGCAATTCACTGAGCTCATGAATCAGCTCCGTCACTTAGGTGCCATTCGGTTTGTGATGATGGGAGTTTGTGCCGCCTTTACTATTGGGCTTCTAACGGCACATTACTCACTGCTAGATGAATGCAACATGCAAGCAATCGAGCGCGCGTTTCATACTCGAATGATCGGCATTATCATCATCGTACTCTTCGCCATCTTCGAGTTATCAGCAAGCTGGCAATACAAACAATTTGCTGATCGAGCGAAAGCGTTAGAGGGCGAAAATGGCGCTGTGTTCAAAGACAGAAAAGTACGCTTATTTGGCCTTGTCACACTCATATCGCTGATCGTTTACGCGCTGCTTCTGGTAGTTTGGTGGTTTTTGTAGCAACGCGTCGCCAGGCGGGAGTGCCTAGACCGTTGCTTTCTTGGTTCGCCGCTTCCCCGCCGCACTGCTGCGGCTCCCCGTGGTTTTCTTACTGCCGGTACTCTTGTTGCCAGTACTTTTACGTCGCGTATAGCTTTTCTTAGAAGTACCGCTGCGTTTGGCGGGGCTAGCCGCCTCGCCTTGTGCGTTTTGTAGGCTGTGGCGCAGTTTGGCCGCGTCGCTTTGGCCGAGCAGCGCGCGTAGGTCTTCTAGCAGCGCGTGTTGAAAGGCGTTGGGGTCGTCTTGCTGTTCGGAAATGGCCCGCAGGCGCTGCTCCCAAAGGGCGGTACTTTCCGGCGAGCTGACGGCGCTGGGCAGGGCGGCGATGAGCGCGCAGCCGAGTTTGGTGGCGCGTAGGGCTTTTTGCTGTCGCACCAAGTAGCCTCGCTGTACCAGGGTTTCGATGATGCCAGCGCGAGTGGCTTCGGTACCCAGGCCATCGGTGTCACGCAGCGTACGGCGCACCTCTGGATCCTCCACGTAGCGGCCAATGTTCATCATCGCTTTGATCAGGCTGGCATCGGTGAACGGCTCCGGCGGCCGGGTTTCTTTCTCTTCCACGCCTGTGCCAAGGACCTGGCAGGCCTCGCCTTGGGTGAGCGGCGGCAGCGGCGGGGCTTCTTCGCGGGTGGTGAACAGCGGCTTCCAGCCAGGGTCGAGAATGCTTTGCCCGCGGGCGCGAAAGACTTCGTTTAGCAGAGTGAACTCGGCTTTCACTTCGAAGGTGCGCAGCGGACGGTAGAACTGCGCCATGACGTTGCGCACGATCAGCCGAAATACATGGGCTTCGGTAGCGGAAAGCTGGCTGACATCGGCGGGTTTTCCCGTCGGAGCCAACGCGTGGTGCGCGCCTACCTGCTTGTCGTTCCAGGCTTTCGAGCGCAGGGTGAAGTCGGCCCCGTCGAGCCATCCTCGTAACATGTCGTCATTCTGGCAAGCACCACTTAGGCTGCGCTGGGCAAGCGCCAGGTGCTCCTCGGGCAAGTAGCGGCAGTCGGAGCGAGGGTAGGTAATCAGCTTGTGCTGTTCATAAAGCCGCTGACAAATATCCAGCACCATCTGGGCGGAAAGCCCGTGTCGACGGGCGGCATCAACCTGGAGGGCTGAAAGCGAGTAGGGTAGCGGGGGCGCTTGGCGTTTCTCCTGCTGCTCTAGACTGCTGAGTGTACCATGCGTGCCGGGGAGCTGGGCGGCCAGTGCATCAGCGGGCGTGCGGTCCGTCAGTCGGCCTTGATCATCCAGCGGTTGATGGGCTTTCGGTGCCCACCACGCGCGCAGCTGCCCCTGCGCCACCTGTAAATCTACCCAAAGCGGGTAGAACGGGTAGGGCTTGAAGTCGCGGATGCTGTTGTCTCGCCGCACGATCAGCCCCAGCACCGGGGTTTGTACCCGGCCCACCGAGAGCACGCCATCGTGCCCGGCCTGGCGGCCGGTGAGCGTCCAAGCGCGCGTCAGGTTGATGCCGTATAGCCAATCGGCCCGGGAGCGAGCCTGGGCGGCCTGAAACAGCGGCTGAAACTCAGCATTCGACCGCAGGCTGGCTAGCGCTCGGCTGACCGCTGGGCGGTTGAGGTCGCTAATTAAAAGCCGCTGCACCGGGCCACGGTACTTCAAATGTTCGATCACCTCTTGCACCAGGAGTTGACCTTCACGGTCTGGATCGCCTGCGTGCACCACGCTGGTCGCCTGTTTGATCAGTTTGCGAATCACCGCGAGCTGGCTGCGGGCTTTGGGGCGCGGGGCGAGTTGCCATGTGCCGGGCACGATGGGCAGCCGGTCGAGGCGCCACTGTTTATCGGCAGGGTCGTAGGCTTCAGGTGGGGCTTGCTCCAGCAAGTGACCCAAACACCAAGTCACCGTGGTATCGCCGCACACAATCGCGCCTTCCTGGCGCTTGCCGCCACCGGGCAGGGCGTCGGCAATGGCACGGGCGAGGCTGGGTTTCTCGGCGATAATCAAGCGCATACGGTAGGGCCCTGGCAGCGGTCTTCGACAGAGGGTCATGGTAGCAGAAGCCGCCCGGCGGTTGGGCGTGAGGCGTGAAAATTTATACAGCTACTCGAAGGGTGTCGCGTAAAATTTTGGCGTATAGTTTTTGTATAAAATTAGCGAATTGAGTAAGCTGATACTAAATCTTAAGAGGTCAAGTTCATGCGCGAGCGCGGTAGAACACGACGGTTATTTGGGCTGGGTGCCCGCACGGGTGGGGCTTTGCTTAAAACGCGGCTGGGAGGCCAAGCGGATTGGCGGTCGCTGGGCGAGGCGCTTTTCGAAGGGCTTTCGGAATTGAAGGGCCCGGCCATGAAGCTGGCGCAAATCATGTCCCAGTGGGATGACCTGCTGCCACCCGATCTTGCCAACGAGCTGGCGCGTCTACAGCGTCAGGCTGAACCCATGCCCTGGACTAAGATTCACGAGGCGCTGGTGCTCCAGTACGGCGATATCGACCAGCACTTCCATGAGATCGAAGAGCGCCCCTTTGCCAGTGCCTCCATGGGGCAGGTTCATAAAGCGGTCACGCTAGACGGCGAGACGGTGGTGCTCAAAGTGCAGTATCCCGGCCTTGCCGACGTGTTGGAGAGCGATCTAAAGCAAGTCAAGCGCATCATGGGGCTGGGGCGCTGGTTCAAGGTGCCCCAAGCACGGCTGGATGCGCTGTTCGAGGAGCTGGCGGCGGGCCTGCGTGACGAGCTGGATTACCACGCCGAGGCCGAGGCGCTGGCTCGCTACCGGGAGCGCTACCGTGATAATCCCGCGCTGGTGATCCCTGAGCCGCTGTTCGAACTCTCTGGCCAGCACGTGCTGGCCATGCGCTTTGTCGACGGCACGCCGCTGCGCGATTTAGAAAGTGCCGACGACGCTACACGGCAAAAGGTGGCGGTGGCACTGGCAGATTGGATCACCGAAGAGCTGTTTACCTACCGTGAACTGCACGCCGATCCCCATGCGGGTAACTTCGCTTGTGACGACCAGGGCCGTTTGGTGATTTACGATCTAGGTGCGGTGATCCCCGTCCCCGAAGCGCGGCTCAAAGCCATGATGCAGCTACTGGATGCCACCCTGGCTCGAGACCCGCTGGCCATGGATGAGGCGCTAATGAAGATGGGCGGCCGCCAGGGCCAAGGGGCACCGCTGGCACTGTATCGGGAATCCGCTGAGTGCATTACGCCGCTGTTCGCGCCCGGCGAGCAGGATTTTAGCGACGTGCGCGTTCACCGCCGCTTGCGGGAACTCACTCCTAAAGTATGGGCGGCCATGGACCGCCTGCAGCCACCGGCAGATACGCTTCTGCTCTCACGTGCGCTCAATGGCCACTACTGGAATCTGGTGCGCTTGAAGGCGCGTTTGGACATGCATGGACGCACCGAGCCGCTGCTGCGCTGGGCTAGAGGTTCGGCATGAGCCGTATCAGCTCGTCAATGGCTTGAGCCAGAACACCAGGGTCTTTTCGGTCTCCTGGTCATGGCCGCGATCTTTCCAGGCAAAGCGTGCCCGCAGGTTTGGGTAGCGCTGGTAGCCTTGGCTCTCCCAAAAGCCGTTCAACGGTGCATATGCTGGCGGTTTGTCAGGATGATCGACCTCGCGCTCGACGGCGCAAAAGGCCGCCGTTTCGAATCCTCGAGCCTTGGCATGAGCTTCCCGGGTTTGCATGAACGCTTTGCCAATGCCTTGACCACGATAGTCGTGTAACAGCACCGACTCGCCGTAATAAAAGACACCGATGGGGGCGATGCCCGCCGTTTCGAAAGGCTGACGAAATGCCTCCACCTCGTTGACCAGCGGTTGGCCCGTGGAGGCCCCCACGAGGCGTTCACCATCGAAAGCGAGCACGAACAAACTGGCCGGATTGTCTGCGTAGCGGCCCAGGTAATCTGCCTCGTAGTCCAGATCACCTTCGTAAAGGTAAGGGTAGTCGTGAAAGACCTGGATACGCAGCCGCGCCAACGCGTGTAGGTGAGGGGCTATGGCGCGTCCCTGGCGAGTGATTAGCTGAAGATCGTTCATCGCGTCGTCGCTCTTGCCTAGCATCGTTGTCGTTACACTAGCAGGACCAGGGGCGAGGGCCAATCCTCCTGCGTGTGGCGCATCGACCGTGTTAGACTATGCCGCCGAATAGTCGGTGACCGATCAACGTGTTGGAGATGGCAATGCTAGCGGTATGGGTCGATCAACTGCTGGGATTTGCCTCAGGGGCACTCTCGGCAATCAGGCAGCAGGAACACTACCCCGATTTCATGACCTGGGTGCGTGACCAAGGCGCTGCCTGCTTCAACGATAACGTGGCGACAGCACAAGCCTTGGCGCCCATTCTATGGTCGCAGACACCCTTGGAAAGGTTGAATTTTGCCTGCGAACCCTTGGCGACGCCAGGTCGCAACGAGCCTTGCTGGTGCGATTCAGGGCGCAAATACAAGCAGTGCTGCTACCGCGTCGAGTTTCCAACGGACATTCCCGAGCAGATGATGTGGATGCTGTCGCTGCGCGAGTGGAAGGGCGCCACGCTGAAAGCTGCGCTGGAGAGCCAGCAGGCACCGGCGCAAGCCCTGCTGGAAGCGGGATTAATTGCCGCTGAGAGTGGTCAAACGGGCCGCTCTATGCAGATTTTAGAGTCGCTGTTCGATGGCAGCGACTGGTCGCGCCTGCCTGAGCAAGCCGAGCCCGCTTTCGAGATTCTGTTGGATATCTACCAAGAGCGCGGTTTTACTCGCAAGCGCGCCGATTTACTGGACGACGTCATGGAGCGTGGGCCGCTCTTCCTGCGTGGCGTCGCCCTGGAGCGGCTATGCTTGATGCACTTGGATAACGATGATCTAGACAGCGCCCGGGCGGCGTTCGTAAAAGCCCAACAGGCGCTACCCGATTCTCCAACGCTGGCGTATATCGAAGCCATGCTGCTGCTCCACGAAGGCCATGAGGCCGAGGCTAAAGAGCGTGCCAATTTTTGGTATCGCCGCTTGGTGCGTCAGGGTGATCTGGAGGAAGACCAGCTCGACTTCTTGGCCGCTTTGGCGGATAACCCGGGTGCCACGCTGGCCGATCAGCTCTTGAGTGCCGAAGAGGACATGGCCACGCCGCTGGTCTCCCTCCAAGCGCTGTTGGCCGCGCTGCCCGTGGCGCCAAAGCTTTCGATCGAGCAGGATCCGGACTCGGGACGGTTGCTTTACACCACCTCGGCTCGTGAAGAGACGCTGTTTGCTGCCTGGCACGAGCAGTTCCAGGTCATGGTAGACGAGGACGTGGCCCTGGGCTTCCGTGACGATCCTTGGGGCAATGCCGTGGAGTGGATGTCGGCGTTGTGCGCACATCCGGAGTGGCTAGACGCCCCTCAGGTGGTGCAAGACCTGACGTTGGCACTGACCAGCCGCTTCGGCAGCTTGCCGTGGATGGCGCCGTCGCTGCTGGAGCCGCTGGCCCTGCGGTTGTCACGCTGGTTGGAACAGGCGCGCGCGGCTGGCGAAGGCAGCCTATGCTGGGACGATGCCGATAACGCCATTTTGCTGCGCACCGGTTTGGCGCTGGTGGTAGGCATGGAGCGCGGCGCTCGCCAGCACTCCCGAGAGCTGGCCGAAGAACTGCTGACCATCGATCAAGAGGACAGTTTGGGTTTGAGAGAACTGGTGCTCGATCAATTGCTACGCGACGACCGTAACGCAGAAGCGCTGGCGCTGACCGAAGAGCCCCAGAAAGACGATGGCTCACTGTTGCTGGGGCTGCTCATGGGACGCACGCTCGCGCTTTATCGTTTAGGCCAGCAAGACGCGGCGGAGTTGGCCATTCAAGCCGTCAAGGCCCATAATCGCCACGCGCTGGACATGATTTGCGCCGAGAATCCGAGGCCTTCCATGCCCCATGCCGATGGCCAAGTGGACCCGGGTTCACGGGCGGAAGCGTGGCAGTATCGTACGCTGATGCGTGACCAGTGGCGCACAACGCCTGGGGCGCTGGAGTGGCTGGCCACTCACTGCTGATGACGGCTGGTCTCGTTGGACGAGCGGCTAATCACGTGCGCCGCTCGTCGGAGCGGCCACCAGCTGCTTGTCGCGGCTTATCCATATCGCCAGCACGATGGCAGGCAAGCCAAGCAGCGTCGCGATGACGAAAAACGTTGGATAGCCTTGAGCGCTCACCACGATGCCGCCAAAGCCGCTCAGGAATTTCCCCGGTAGTGTCATTAGCGATGAAAACAACGCGTATTGTGTGGCGGTATAGGCGCGCGAGGTCAAGCTCGACAAGAACGCGATAAACACGGCACTTGCCAATCCGTTGGCCAGATTATCGCCGATGATCGTCACCACCAGCATGGGTAGCTGGTTACCGACCAGCGCGAGCACTGCAAACAATAGGTTGGTGATCATCACCAGCCCCGCACCCACTATCAACAGCGCTCCAATACCGTACCGGGCGACTAGCAGTCCCCCCAAAATCCCCCCTGTGATACTCATGGCGATCCCAAACACATTGGTGACGTTAGCAATGGTCGCCAGCGAAAAGCCCAGGTCGATATAGAGCGGATTGGCCATGGAGGCCATGGCCAAGTCGCTGATACGAAACACGGCAATGAAGATTAAAAGAGCGATCGCTTTCACGCCGAAGCGACGAAAGAAATCGGTAAACGGGCAAACGATAGCGCCAATGGCCCAGGCCCCCAAACGTCGCAGTGTTTTAGGCTGCCCCCGGCTGGCACGAATGAAGGCGCGTACTTTGGGTTCATGGATGAGCTGCACGGTTAACGAGGCCCGCTTGGGTTCGGGGCGAATCAACACGGTCATCACGCCAATGCCCACCAGCGCCGCCATGGTCAGATACGCCGCGTGCCACGAAACCGCCGAGGCCACGTAGAGCGCCCCGGCGCCCGCTGCTAACAGTCCGCCGCGATAACCGATGATGTAGGTCGATGCCATGGCTGCCTGCACATCGTCATCGGCGGATTCGATACGATAGGCATCGATGGCAATGTCCTGTGTAGCGGAGCCAAATGCCACCAGCAGTGCAAAGGCGGCCACCCAACCCAGATTGCCTACCGGCTCTAGCCCCGCTAGCCCGATGAGGCCAGCAGCAATCATCCCTTGGGCGAGCAACATCCATCCCCGGCGTTGCCCAAAGGCGCGGGTCAGTAGCGGTAGTGCGAGCCGGTCTACCACCGGGGCCCAGAAGAATTTGATCGAATAGAGCATGCCAATCCAGGCGAAAAAGCCGATGGCGGCAACGTCGACGCCGTCGCTGCGCAGCCAGGCCGAGAGTGTCGAGAACACCAATAAAAAGGGCAAGCCTGCCGAAAAGCCTAAAAACAGCATGGTGATCACGGGCGCTTTGCAGTAGATGCCAAGCGCCGCCAGCCAACTGCGCTGGGGTATCGGGGTGGGCATGAAAGGGGCTTCTCCAGAAAGAAAACATCGGTGACGTGGCCCGCTGGAAAACCCGACGATGTTAGACTGTGCCAAGGATTCATGGTCAGCGTGCCATGACAAAGGCGACAGCTTACCGGAGAGGAGTTTTCCATGTCGATTACCGCCCATCAGGTAGTGACCTTGCACTACGTACTCAGCGATGTGCTCAGCGATGGTAGCACCCGCGTGCTGGATGACTCCCGTGCACGTCAAAAGCCGCTGGAGTACCTTCACGGTCATGACAATATTCTGCCGGGCCTCGAGCGTGATTTAGCCGGTAAAACCGCAGGCGATGAAGTGAGCGTCACGCTGACGGCGGCGGATGCGTATGGACTGCGTAACGAAGCGTTGGTGCAGAAGGTGAGCCGCGCTTCGTTTGGTGGCGCGGACATCGAGCCCGGTAGCCGTTTTCAAACGGAAGGCGAAGCGGGGCCACAAATCGTGACCGTGCTTGCCATTGACGGTGATGACGTCACCGTGGACACCAATCACCCCCTGGCTGGCCACACACTGCGCTACCAAGTGAGCATTCTTGACGTGCGTGAGGCAACCCGTGCCGAGCTTGCCAAGGGCCACCCGCTGCCGCCGGGCACCGAACATAGTAAAGTAGAAGATCGCAAAGTGTTGTAAGCCCCCCCTAAAAACTGACCTGCATCAAGTGCACGGCTGCCTTTGAGGCGGTCATTTTGAAAGCTTGATCCAGGTCAGTTTCCTCTTGGCTGAACGCAGTACGATGGCCCCATACATCACAGCGGGAGGGGAACATCATGTACTGGGACGACGCTGTTATTTTTGGCTTGGCCACGGTCGCCTTAGTGATCGCTTTCATGGTGGGGTGGGTAGGCTTCGTGATTCGTGACCACCTGCGCAAAGACGAACGCAAAAAACCGTGATTGCAACGACTCTCATGTGCAGATAGCTCGCAGCGTGATACTGCTTTCGTCAATCGACGGTATCAGTCGTCAGGGGAGGGGGCTTACGCCAAGGTGTAAGCTTCCTGTTGCCGGCCCTTTTGGGTCGGCTTTTTTGTGCTTTTTACTTCACTAATTCTCATTGGCCACGGACCCCCAAAGGGAATCGATTGAGCCGAAAGTGTTAATAGACGTTGAAGAGCATTGGCCTTCTTGCTCTGGTAAAGTGCATGGATCTTATCGTGCACTAAACCAAACTAGGAAGCTGCCTGCTATGAATGCTGTTCCGTCTCGTCTGCCCCTGCGCTTCGGTAGGGCGTGCTCCAAAGCAGCCATGGTGCTCGTTACCTTATTACTGGTTGGCGTGTCGCCCGCGGTTCAAGCACAAGCGCTGAGCTTGATCAATGGGGAGTCCACGCAAAAGGTAGCACTGGGTGATTTGCGTGATCGTGCCGATACCGCCTTTACCGTTTTCGATCCTTTCCAAGGCCGTGATGTCGACATGCGCGGCATCTCTTTCCGTGATTTTTTGATCGAGCATTTTGGCGAGGTGCCGCCGACATTGCACTTTACCGCCTGGGATGATTACGAGGTCAGTCTTGGCGGCTGGGACGACCCGAGTTGGTACTTGGTGACCATCGAAGATGGCGAGCCCCTAAGCCTGCGCTCGCGGGGGCCCATCCGGCTAGTCGAGCGGGAGTATTCTGGACGAGATATCGAAAACTTGCGCGACTTCAACGACTGGATTTGGATGATTCGCAGCATCGAGGCACAGTGGTGACCTCTCCAGATCCAAATAAGCAGCAAGGCTTGTCAGTTCGCTGGGGGGGGCATCGGCTGTTTAACTGGCTGTCGCTGAGTCTGATGAGTTTCGTGGGCCTGATGGTGCTGATCGTTTACGAAGCGCGCTGGGTCTACCCTGAAATCCAAGCCTATTTCAGCCAGACCGGCAGTCTCACTGGCCAGCAGTTGGCGACCCGTGCGCGAGGCTATGTGCAGCGCGCTCAAGAGGAGCTGTTGGTCGCCGCCTCACCTCTCGAAATCAATAGCGCTCGTCACTCGCTGGAACTTGCCTACGGTCTGTTCGACGTGGACGTTTACCGTCAAAAATATGCCTGCACCGAACCCAGCTTGGCACTCATGGATGAACTTGCCGAGCTCCTCGATACTCAGCAGGTCGACCCCTTCGATGCCGCTCATGCCCTGTTCATTCCGGTTCAGTGCCTGACTCGCATCGAGATGAATCAGCTAGACCAACGCGGTGTGGTCATCAATGATTTTTCATCCAGCACTCGTCGGCACCATCAGATACTGACGTACTCAAGCGTGCTAATTTTTGCGCTGGGCCTGCTGTTTTGGATCATGCACCAACGCCAGCTTAAACGCACCGAGCGGGCGAATTCGGAAAAAATTGCCTGGATGGCTAGGGCCATGTGCGATCCTCTGACCGGCATTGGCAATCGCAGCGCGCTCTACCAAGACGTTGCGGCGTATACAGGCTGTTCGATGGGCTTGATCCTGGTCGATATCGATTTCTTCAAGCAGTATAACGATGCTCTGGGCCACCCGGAGGGGGACCGCCTGTTACGGAGGCTCGCAAGGCTACTGAAGAGCGCATTGGGAGAACAGGCGCGCCTTTACCGGCTCGGGGGTGATGAGTTTGCGGCACTACTGCCATGCCCCAACGACCAAATGCTGGTGCATCATTGTGAAGCACTGCAATTGGGACTGGAAGAAGCCCAGTGCCACCATCCAGCGCATCCCGACAATAAGGACGTGACGTTGAGTATTGGGGGCGCCCGCTTTGTGGCCGACGCTACTTCGTTCGCGGCGGCCTATGAAGCGGCCGACAAAGCGCTTTATCAAGTCAAAACCGCAGGGCGCGACGGCTGGCAAATTACTGCAAGCGCATGACGTCGTCGTACATGGGGGCCAAACGGCCCAGCATGTCGTTGCGGGCGGCTAGCGGTACGTTTTCATCCGCCATGGCGGCGTCGAGATATTCCACCACACGATTGAAGTGGGCGTTGGTGATGCCCATGGTTTGGTGGGCGCGGTCCATGGGTGGGCCATCATACTGACAGGGGCCATCGGCCACATCGCAAAGTTGCGTCGCAAGCGAAGCTGCAAACAGATCGATGTTGCTATTGGCGAAGTAGCTGACGATCTCGTCGTCATCGGCAATGCGGTAAAGCAGATTCTCGACCACTGCATCGATGGTCGCCTGTCCGCCCATGCGCTCATAGAGCGTGGCGTTCTGGGGCTGATGTGCGCTGCAGCCTGTGATGAGCAGCGCTCCAGCGAATACGCTCGCCATGGTCGTGCAGCGTAACGCGCATAGTGATCTCATCTTGAAAAATCCCATGGCGGCTCCTTTCGTGATCTTTTTGATTAGGCGTTGTAGGGGGGGATAAGCCTGTTGGGTCGGTGTGAACGATTTAGAACGCTGCTTGCAGCGAAAGGTAGCCGCCACGCTGAGACGGCAGCCCGGCGATATCGCCTAAATCCAACCACGCGCCGGTCAACGAGACGTGTTTATTGAAGAAGTAGGCACTGTAGACACTTTGCCAATCCTCCTCTTCGGCAACGCTCAGGTTGTCGGGTTTTTGGCGGTATTCGGTCCCTACAATCCAGTTGGGAGTGACGAAGACCCCAACACTACCTTCCGCCATCCATGCGTGACCGCCTTGATCCCCGCCAAATCCTAACAGGCCGCCCTGGTTGGCTGAGGTGTTGCGCAGCGTACCGTTGATCAGCACGTTACGCCCCAAGAAAGCATTGAAGAGCAGTTTGCTGGCACTCAAGTAGGTATCGGTACCGTTCACGTCATCGGCTCCGAGGGCCGTTGGCACGCTGCCATCCACCAGACGTTTATGCATGACGCCAGCGCTCCATATGCCAAGCGGGTGATACAGCACGTCCCCGAAGAGGCGTACTTTTGCGCCGTAAATGTTCTGCTCCAGTTCTCCACCTAGCGTCGACAGCTCGAACGATTGGCGAGCAATGGAGAATTCCATGCGATCATGGAGGTTTAGGCTGGCGCTGGTCACAGTGAGTCGATAGTCATCGACCCAGGCGCGTGTTGCCGCAGCGGTTACGCCGATTTCATCGTCGCTTGCGGTGCTCGACAGCACGGCCCAGGGGGAGAGGCCGCCCCCGGCTGCTCCCTCAATGGCACTGACGGCACCGGTGCCTAGAATACGGCTGCCCGCCATGCTGGCGGTAGCGACCAACAGCGTACTGAGCGCGGTCGCCGTGACAATGGCGCGCCGTTTTGATGAGCCAGTCTTGCGCATAACGTTCCCTTTTTTAATTAGTGAGCCGTTTCGGCCGAGAGTGACAACGGCTTGAATTCGTCTAGCCAGTCGGTGATGGCTTCCGCGGGCATGGGTTTGGCAATCCAATAGCCCTGAAGATAGTCGCAGCGTAGGTGGCTCAATATCTCGGCACTGGCGCTGTTCTCTACCCCTTCCGCAACGATCTTGAGCCCTAAATGGTGGCCCATCTCGATGGTCGAACGGACGATGGTGAGATCTTCTTGCTGGGTATCCAGCTTCAAAACGAACGATTTATCGATTTTGAGCTCATTGACCGGTAACCGTCTGATTTGCGCCAGAGATGAATAGCCGGTGCCATAGTCATCAACGGCAATCGTAAGCCCCATTTGGCTAAGCGCCATTAACGTTTCAGTCGCAGCATCAACATCTTGCATGACGGCGCTTTCGGTGACTTCCAGTGCAAGCTGGTCAGGCGACAGGCCGTAAGTCTCGAACAGCTCGTGGATATGCATTGACAGGCCAGGATCGATCACGTCGCTTGCCGAGAGGTTGATGGCCACCGAGAGATGGCAACCTTGACGTTTCCAGTCGCTAAGCTGCTCACATACGTGGTCTAGCATCCAGTCAGTGAGTAAGCCAATATTGCCGGAGCGTTCGGCCAAACCGATGAATTCGTCCGGGGGAACGAAACCGAGCGTGGGGTGGCGCCAGCGCATCAGCGCCTCGAATTGGCAAACGTTGCCCGTGGTGGTGTCGACTTTGGGCTGGTAGGCCATCCATAGTTCACCGTTGTCTACCGCTTCCTGAAGATCACGAATCAACATGAGCTGGCGCAGGTGCTGTTCGTCTTGGCCCTCTACGTAGCGCTCGTGGGAGTGACGGTGGCGACGCGCTTTATCGAGGGCAATGTCCGAGCGACGCAGTAGCAGTTGGGCGCCGTCGCCATGGGTGGGATAACTGACTTCACCGACAGAGAGCGATGGGACGATCAGCGATTTTTCCAAGCTAATCGGTTCGCTGATCTCTTCGATTATCTCTTCACGTTTGCGCTGGTCAAGCTCGGGCGCGTCGATCATCAGCATCAGCTCGTCGCCATCCAGGCGATACGCCTTTTCGACGGGGGCGGGCAAGCGGTGCAAACGTTCAGCGAGGGTCACCAGAAGATGATCGCCGAGCTCGTAGCCGAAGGTATCGTTGATGTCGCGAAAGTCATTGATGGATAAACGCAGCAGTGTAAAAGGTGTCTTCAACCGAATGTAGCGTTGGATGTCTTCAAAAGCGCTGACTCTGTTGGGCAGATTAGTGAGTAGATCGTGACGCGACTGATGCAGCAGCGTGGCTTCACGCTCGGCAATGTCCCCCTGCATGGAGAGTAGCGTTTTGGCTAATTGATTGGTCTCGGTCACCGAGCTGCCGCTTGCGATAGTGTCGATATGCTCACCCTGACCAATACGTTTAGCCGCTTGGGCTAGCCCAATTAGCGGCTTGCTGATGCTTCGTGCGCTCCAGAGCGCCACGACCAGCGTCAAAAGCAGCATTAGCGCAACGATACTCAGTAGCTGCCACTGCAAGCGACTGTAAGCCCCCAGTAGCTCGTCGCGGGAGAGCTGAATGAGCGCGAATGTTTGGAAGTTTGGGTCTGCCATCAAGGTCGTCGCATAAGAGAAGTAGCCATTCTCCTGCGACAGTTGATGACTGGGCGTGTAAGCACCCTCTATCAGTTGTTTTCCGCTATCGCTCATCAAGCTGACGGCCAACTGATCGCTATGGGAGCTGGCGAGGTAACTGATATCGCCACTGGCGTCGTAAGTGACGATGCTGACTTCCAAGCCGGTGAGTGCATTGAGCTCTGAAGTCACGTTCTCGTCGATCAAAAACCCCATGCCGACCCAGCCAATCAGATTGGGCGCGCGTACCGGTAGGAGCACGAACTCGTAAGGTTCGCCATCATTGATCACCACACCGACTCCGCTGCCGGTTTGCTGGGCACGTTGAAACAGGTCTGGAAACGGCATGGGGCTGTTTTGGGCATGGTGGCTGCTGGCTAGAACGTTACCGTTCAAATCGCTCAGCATCACCAAGTCGGCCTTGGCACGATCGCCATGATTGGCCAACACCGAGTAGAGCGTGGCCGTATCCTGGGTGGCAACGGCGCTTTTAAAGCCAAAATCCTCGGCGAGAATGGCCACGTTACCTAGTAACTGCTCGCCGCGAATGTTCAGCAACTGCTCAAACACCCTGGCACCGACCTCCAAGCGCTGATTGCCTTTGGTTAACGCATCGTTTTGGGTCGCGCGCAAAAACGCGATCCCCGTTGCCAGCTGTGAAATGATCACGACCGTCAACAGAACGAGCGTTAATCGCGTGCGAAAGCGCATGGTTCCCTCGTTCAGTGACTATGCGTAGCGTTTTGAAAACGCTGTTGCAGCGGCGAGAGTGTAGGGGCGGGGGGAGGCACTGCGTTGAGCTCCAACGCCACGGTCAAAGTGTCAGCATCGCTGATCTCACCTTCCCACCATACGTTCTGACTATCGTCCATGCGGCTATGCCATACGCGCATTCGGTGGGCGCCGTCGGGAAGCGCTGGGAGGGAAAGACGGCCTTCGCTGTCAGTCAGTGCTGCATAAGGCGCATCGCTGACCACGATGAACGCCTGCATTTGGTCGTGAATGTTGCAACCCAGCACCACAACGCCGGCTTGGTCAAAGTGAACGGGCGGCGGTGTTTCGCTGAGAAACAACTCGAGCTCGAAGGTTTTCGCAGGTGAAAAAGAGAAAACGTGGTGCCGCGTGGTATCTTCGTTCGGAAACGCCACATAGCTGCCGGTAGGGATCGTTGTGACTCGGGGGTTAAAGGAGGCATTACGCTGAACGATATTTTTCGTCTGAATGTCGCTAGGCGCGGCAGGCTGGTAATAGACCTCCACTACGGCATTTTCCAAGGGGATGCCATCGGTGTCGGTGACGCTTACATTCGCGGCCTGTGCAGCAAAGCTCGTCATGGTCGTCAAGCAACCAAGCGTCCATAGAGTGAGGGTAAAACGCACACCTTGACGCAATGTAAGCATGGGGAGTTACCTAAGTAAGTACGAGATGGCCAATCATGTAATGATTATGTGGCAAAGTCATGTTGATGCACTAACGATCTACTCACAGAAAGTAAAAAGCATCAGCATCCGACTCTATATCGGCACCTGCAAGCTCGGCTTGAGGATGCCTAGCGCCAGTGGTTTTGCCACGCATCGAACACCCGTTCCGGGTACCACGTTTTACCTAGACTGCCATTGTAGCGAGCGAGTGCGCGGGTAAAGTCGCCCCGTTCGATGGCTAGATAGTGGGCGAGAATCGTGCAGCCATAGCGCAGATTGCGGTTGGGATCGGTGAGATCGTCCATGGGTAGGCCAAGCTCTTCTACCCAAAATGGCATGATTTGCATCAAGCCGACGGCACCCGCCGAAGACACTGCCTCGGCGTTAAAGGCGCTTTCTACCTGGATGAGTGCCAATACGAGATCGGGCGGTAGCCCGGCGAGCCGAGCTTCTTGGTAGAGGCGCGTCAGTAGAGCGTGGCGCCGCTCAGGCGAGGCGACAAATCTGGCAAGCGGCGCATCCTTGCGGCTTCGCCACTGCTGTAACTGCCACTGACCATAGGGCGTTCGTAGATCGGCGGCTTCCAGCGTAGCTCGCAGTGGTGGCTCCGCCACGCTCGGCGAAGCAATGGCGGTCATCATTAGGATGACCGCCATCGTCCTTATCACATGTCGCTGCCGCCAACGCCCCCGAAAAGAGCTCAGTGACATACGTGTTGATTACTTAGCGCTAATAAGGCCCGCTTGTTCACGCAGGAAGTCTACGATGTTGTCGGCAGGGATCATGGTGGCCTCGCTGTCGCGACGTCCTTTGTACTCCAACTCGCCGTTGTCCAGGCCGCGGTCGCCGATCACCACGCGGTGCGGCACACCCATGAGCTCTAAATCGGCAAACTTGACACCAGGACGCGTATCCCGGTCATCTAGCAGGACGTCCAAACCTGCTGCGGTCAGCGTTTGGTAGAGGCGCTCGGACTCTTCGCGCACACGCTGTGATTTATGTGCATTCATGGGCACCAGCGCGACGTGGAAGGGGGCGATGGCATTGGGCCAAATAATGCCGGCATCGTCGTGGTTCTGTTCGATCGCCGCCGCGACCACGCGCGTTACGCCAATGCCATAGCAACCCATCCATGGATGGCTGGTTTTGCCATTGTCGCCCAGCACGCTGGCATTCATCGCTTCAGAGTACTTCTTGCCAAGCTGGAACACGTGGCCGACTTCGATGCCGCGCTTGATCGAGAGCGTGCCTTGGCCGTCAGGTGACGGGTCGCCTTCTACCACGTTACGAAGGTCGGCGACCTGTGGCAGAGCTGCATCGCGTTCCCAGTTGATGCCGAAGTAGTGTTTTCCGTCGATATTGGCACCTGCGCCGAAATCGCTCATCAGGGCCACGCTTCGGTCGATGATGATCGGCATTTCCAGGCCGACCGGGCCTAGCGAGCCGGGACCTGCGCCCACTGCCGCACGGATTTCTTCCTCGTTGGCCATGGTCAGCGGGGCTTTTACCTGGGGCAGGTTCTCGGCTTTGACTTCGTTGAGTTCGTGATCACCGCGCACCAGCAGGGCAATCAGGCCGCCTTCTGCTGCATGTACCATCAAGGTTTTAATGGTCTTTTCAATAGGCAGCTTGAACTGCTCCACCAGCGTGGCAATGGTTTTGGCATCGGGGGTATCGACCAAGCGCATCTCCTCGCTGGGAGCGGCGCGCTCGACGTTGCTGCCGAGTGGTGCGGGCAGCGCTTCGGCTTTTTCGATGTTGGCGGCGTAATCGGAGGCATCCGAGAAGACGATATCGTCTTCGCCGGAATCGGCCAGCACATGGAATTCGTGAGAGCCTGTGCCGCCAATGGAGCCGTTATCGGCAATCACCGGGCGGAAGTCGAGGCCAAGGCGAGTAAAAATGCGCGTATAGGCGTCGTACATACCCTGGTAGGTCTCTTTGAGAGATTCCTCGTCCAGGTGGAAGGAGTAGGCATCCTTCATGATGAATTCACGCGAGCGCATCACGCCGAAACGCGGACGAATCTCATCACGGAATTTGGTTTGAATCTGGTAGAAGTTCACCGGCAGCTGCTTGTAGCTGGCGATCTCTTTGCGCACGAGATCGGTGATGACTTCTTCATGAGTGGGGCCTACGCAGTAATCGCGCTCGTGGCGATCTTTCAAACGCAGCAATTCCGGGCCGTACTGCTCCCAGCGGCCAGACTCCTGCCATAGGTCGGCGGGTTGAACGGCAGGCATCAATACTTCTTGGGCACCGGCCCGGTTCATCTCTTCACGCACGATGGCTTCCACTTTGCGCAGAGTGCGTAGCCCCAGGGGCAGCCAAGTGTACAGGCCCGAGGTGAGACGGCGGATCATCCCGGCGCGCAGCATTAACTGGTGGCTGATGACTTCAGCATCGGCCGGGGTTTCTTTTAATGTCGCAATCAATAATTGGCTGGCGCGCATGGGTGTGAGCATTCCTTGGTTAACAGCGGTGACGCTGAATGTTGTATCGAACGTAGCGCTTAATCGAGCGTTGAATCGCGCATTGTACGGCGAAGCGGGTAAGGCGGCAAAATCCTAATCGGCTCGGTGAGCGTGCGCGGTAACAGAAGTGTGCTAGAATCGAGCGGCATTTGAGTCGATAGTCGTTGATTTGATCATAACAAGCAGCCATGCGTCGGCTATCGGGACGTTTAGTTTTCGAGGGAACCTCCATGCAGCAAGCAGTTCGCCGTTGTTTAACGGGGGCCGTTATAGGCGTCTCCATTGTGGCATTGAGCGGTTGCGGAACCATGTTTTACCCTGAGCGTAAAGGGCAAATGAGCGGCGATGTCGATCCAGTCGTGGCGATTGCCAACGGTGTGGGTTTGCTGTTTTTCATTGTGCCTGGAGTAATTGCTTACGCCGTCGATTTTTCGAATGGCACCATCTATCTCCCTAGCGCGAGTAGCGCATCGGTAGATGTGCATCATTTAAACGACGCGATGGACATGGCCTCTTTGGAGAAGCTGCTGTCAGAGAAAGCCGGTCAGCCCGTGAGCTTGGAGAACGAGCTGCTGGTGATCGAGGAGATGGACAGTTTGGATGAGGCTCTGGCCATGGTGAGGATGTCCGGCGTGTTGGATGAGGAGCGGCTGGCCACGATGTGAATGGTCGGCGTCTTTATCCCAACGCCCCTCTTAAACGCCCCTGTCAGGTTAACCTGACAGGGGCGTTTATCTATTGCTGCACAGCTTTTACGATGTTGCTTTCGCTGAGGTTATTTTCAATACCGTCAAGCCGACTACCAACCCCCAAAAGGCTCCCCCGATCCCCAGCAGCGTAATGCCCGAACCGGTCAGCAAAAAGGTCACGATGGCTGCGTCGCGCTGCTCGCTCTTTTCAAACGCACTTGCCAACCCTGCGCTCAGCGTGCCAAGCAGGGCAATACCCGCCAGCGCTAGGACAAGAATACTCGGTAATGCATTGAAGATGCCGGTGACCGTGGCGCCAAATATACCCATCGCCATATAGAAAACACCTGCGGCAACGCCAGCGGTATAGCGTTTTTTAGGGTTTGGGTGCGCATCTGGCCCCAGGCAAACCGCAGCGCTAATGGCGGCCATGTTCAACGCATAGCCGCCCAACGGGGCGAGCAGCAGCGAAGCGCCGCCTGTCCATGTCATCAGCGGCGAGCTATTGGGCTGGTAGCCTGCTGCCCGTAAAACCGCAACACCCGGTAAATTTTGAGTCGCCATAGTTATCACGAACAGCGGAATACCGATACTCAGCATCGTCATTGGGTTAAACACTGGGGCAGTAAAGACCGGGAGCGTGGGTGTTAGCGGAATATCCTGGGCACTGATTTGGCCTTGCAGCAGGGCTACCACGACGCCGGTGAGCAGCACCCCCGGCACCGCGAGCGTTGGCCATAAACGCCTGCCTACCACCCAAGCCGTCAACATCACAAGCGGTAGCAGCCACTGGCGTTCCATGACGTTAAAAAGTTCTAGCCCAAAGCGCAGCAGAATACCGGCCAGCATGGCGGCGGCAATGGCGCTGGGGATATGGCGCATCAAGCGCTCGAAAAGCCCCGTCACGCCACACAGCGTGATCAGTAACGCTGAAAAAAGAAACGCCCCGATAGCCTCTTCGATCGGAATGCCAGGTAGGCTCGTGGCGAGAAACGCCGCGCCTGGCGTCGACCAGGCCGTCAACAGCGGCATTCGGTAGCGCAGCGACAGGCCCAGTGAGGTCACACCCATGCCAATGCCCAGCGCCCAAAGCCACGAGCTAATTTGCGCCGTGCTGGCGCCGGCGGCCGCTGCGGCTTGAAAGATGATCGCCGCCGAGCTGGTGTAACCAATCAATACGGCAACGAAGCCCGCAATGACGGTTGATAGACTAGTATCGCGCCATAGGCTAGGCGCAGGTTCGGCGTGAGTAGTGGAGGGCGCTTCCATGGGTGGCCTCGTGCAAGCTGGGGTGGCACTATGTGCGTCATAACGTACAAGCGCCACGTTACCACTGTGCGCTATAGCGCACAACTGGGGTTGAGACAGGGTTTGAACAGGGTTTGAAATAGGACCTGAAACAGGAGAGAGGAATGGCAATCGAACCGCACACCATTGCTGCACATATTGCGGGGACAGTGCGTCAGTTGCGCAAAGAGCGCGGCTGGAGCCTTGACCGGGCGGCCGGTGAAACGGGGGTGAGTAAAGCCATGTTGGGGCAGATAGAGCGCGGTGAGTCTAGCCCTACTGTTTCGACGCTCTGGAAGATTGCCAGCGGCTTTCGGGTATCTTTCTCGACACTGTTCGATAATGACAAACCCGCGTTAGGTGAGCTACACCGAGACGGTCGAGAGTCCGTCTGGGGTGATGACAGCGCCGGTATGCAGGCGCGCTTGCTGTTTCCCTACGACCCTCTGCTGGGGTTCGAGATGTTCATGATCGAACTTGCCCCTGGAGCGATCAGCGAATCATCGGCCCATGCCAGCGGCGTGGTGGAACACATCGTGATAGTGGAAGGGGAGATGGAGCTGCGCATTGATGAGCGCTGGCAAACGCTGCGGGCTGGCGAGGGGCTGCGTTTTTTTGCTGACCGGCCCCACGCCATGCGCAATAACACGGAGAGCCGATTACGCTTTCACGATGTGATTCATTATTTGCCCGGCGCGGCGTCGGGCATTTGATCGCGCAGCCAGTTGAGTTCCTCGGCCCAGATCTCGGGCTCGATGGTCTCCAGAATCATTGGGATACCTTGAATGCGCTGGTCTTGCATGATAGCGCTAAAAGCGTCCAGTCCGATATTGCCCTTACCTAGGCTGTGATGTCGGTCGACGCGGCTGGCAAAAGCGCTTTTGGCGTCGTTCAGGTGCATGCCGCGCAAGTACTGGAAACCTACGACCTTGCCAAGCTCATCCAGAGTGGCCTGTGTTGCGTCGCGGGTGCGGAGATCGTACCCAGCAGCGAAGGCGTGGCAGGTATCGATGCATACGCCTACCCGTGCTTTATCATCGACTTGCTCAATAATCTCGGCCAGGTGCTCGAAGCGCCAGCCGAGGTTGGTGCCTTGACCTGCGGTATTTTCGATCACCGCGGTCACGTCCTGGGTATCCGCCAGCGCTTCATTGATCGAGTCGGCAATACGTGACAGACACTCGGTATCGCTGATTTTGTTCAGGTGGCTGCCGGGGTGAAAGTTGAGCAGCGTCAACCCTAGCTGCTCGCAGCGCTGCATCTCGTCTAGAAACGCGGCACGGGATTTTCTAAGCCCCTCTGACTCTGGATGGCCCAGATTAATCAGATAGCTGTCGTGGGGCAGAATTTGCTTTGGGCCAAAGCCGTGGTCTTGACAGGCCTCCTTGAAGGCGGCAATGGCCTCGTCCGTCAGCGGTTTCCCCTTCCACTGACGCTGATTCTTGGTGAACAGCGCAAACGCCGTTGCACCGATCTCGACCGCGCGCAGCACGGCCTGATCCGCGCCGCCCGCTGCACTCACATGAGCACCCAGATAATTCATCATTTCCCTTAAATGGCAGGTTAAGCAGACTGGCCCGCACGTTGGCGATTATCTAAATATCGCTTAAAGGCGGCGGGCTCATCGGTAATGGCACTGGTCACGCCCCACGACCAGCGGCTGGCAAAAGCGCTGGGGTCGTTAGCGGTGTAGCAGAGTATCTGGTAGCCATCGCGGCACATGGCAGCGGCTTGCGTCTGCTTGAGCCTTGGCCAGTGGGGGTGAATACTAAACGCCTGTACCGCCTCACACTGCTCACGCCAGTGCTTGGGCACACTACCAAACAGGGCGCCTAGTGCCAGTGCTTCTTTAGGGGCGTGGTGTCGGCAATGGGCAAGGGCGGTCGAGTCAAACGACGAGATCACCAACCGCTCGGGAGGTAGAGCCTCTAAAACGACGGGCAGTACCTCATCCACCAGGCGGATGGGGTCACGGCCTTTATTGACCTTGATCTCTAGGTTAACGCCCATCTCCAGCTCGTTCAGCAGGGAGAGCATGGTCTCCAGGCTGGCCATTTTTTCTCCGGCAAAGCGATCACCAAACCAGCGGCCTACATCGAGCTGCTGGGCCTGCTGCCACGTGAGGTTGGCAAGCTCTCCTCGACCATCCGAGCAGCGGCTCACATCGCTGTCGTGCCAGATGACGGGTGTATCGTCTTTCAATAGCTGCACATCCAGCTCTACCCAGGTGGCACCGGCTTGTTGGGCCGCACGGACGGCGGTTAGGGTGTTTTCAGGCGCTGCCGCTGAGTAGCCTCGATGGGCAATAAGCGTAGGAACAGAAATAGCAGGATGCGTCATGTCCAGTCCGTGTGTGGTGGCTGATAAACGGAGTGATCACCATTTTTGGCACAGTCTAGCACGCAGCCATGACAGCCGTGTGTCGGTTTAGCGGGCTAATCACTTGATTTAATGTGCCCAACGCGGTTGGATAGCGTCCAGGGTATGTCCAATAATTAATAACAGGAGTCTCATGAATGTCTAAGCGTATCCAGTTTTCCAAGACCGGTGGTGCCGAGGTGTTGGAGTGGGTGGAGGTCGAACCGGCTGCCCCCGCCGCCGGTGAAGTGCGTATCGCCAATAAAGCGGTGGGGCTCAACTTTATCGATATCTATTTCCGCACGGGGCTATATCCCGCGCCTGCCATGCCGTCTGGGCTGGGAACGGAGGGCGCTGGCACGGTGGATGCCGTCGGCGAAGGTGTGACGCATCTCAAAGTCGGCGACCGTGTGGCGTATGCCCAAGGCCCGCTGGGTGCTTATGCGGAATTGCACACGCTGCCTGCCGCTAAAGTCGTCAAATTGCCTGACTTTATCGATTTCGACACTGCCGCTGCCAGTATGCTGAAAGGGCTAACGGTGCAGTATCTGTTGCGCCAAACCTATGCACTCAAGGGCGGTGAGACCATTTTGTTCCACGCGGCGGCCGGTGGCGTGGGCTCCATTGCTTGCCAGTGGGCCAAAGCGCTCGGCGTCAAGCTGATTGGCACGGTCAGCTCCCAAGAAAAAGCCGATCTTGCCATGGCCAACGGCGCTTGGGCGACGATCGACTACACCAAGGAAAATGTGGTGGAGCGCGTACGCGAACTCACCCAGGGTGAGATGTGCGACGTGGTTTATGACTCCGTCGGTAAAGATACCTGGGAAATGTCGCTGGACTGTTTGAAGCCCCGCTCGTTGATGGTGAGCTTTGGCAACGCTTCTGGCCCCGTCGATGGCGTGAACATCGGTATTCTGAACCAGAAGGGCGCGCTTTTCGTCACGCGCCCGAGCCTGAACGGCTACGCTGACACGCGTGAGCGCCTTGAAATGATGTGCGACGAATTCTTCGGCATGATCGAAAGCGGAAAAATTCACATCGACGTGGCTAACCGCTACCCGCTACAAGAGGCTGGCAAGGCACAGGATGCGCTGCAAAGCCGTAAAACGACGGGTTCTACGATTCTGTTGCCGTGATACCTACTCGATATCGACACTTACTCGATATCGATATAAGCACCCAACTGACGCATTCGGCTCTCAAAACGGGTCACGTTGTCGACCAGCTGGTCGGGGCCGAATGCCACGCACTCCGCTAGAATCGCTTCGCTGAGCGTAATCGACGCCAGTATCGACGGGAAAAAGTGCGGCGTGGCGTTGGCGACGGTAAACGTCATGCAGGCACCCGGCACGAGTGGCGATCGCAGCGTATCGGTAATCACGATGGCTTGAACGCCGTTGGCGCGGGTAATTTCCAGCGCCTTCACCGTCTCGGCGCAGTAGGGCTCAAAGCCAAACGCCACCACCACATCCTGCTCATTGAACGGGGCCAATTCGGTGAGCAAGCCTCCCTCCTGGCCGCGAATGAGCGTCACTTCCGGCATCGCAATGCGCCCCACGTAGGCAAAGTGGTACGCGCAGGCGAAGGTGTCTCGAAACCCGACCACGGCGACTCGCCGTGCGGCCAAGATTCGCTCGGCGGCCTCTTTGACGCGCGTTTGGTTATCCGCCGTAAACAGCCTGCCAATATTATCGAAGGCAGCGTCGCCTACCTCCGCAAACAGCGCCGCTTCTGGTTTTCGGTGCTGCTGCTTCAACTGGCTGGCGCGGCCGGATAGCTCCACCGGCGCTGCTTGCACTGCCGATTGAAACACTTCCCGAAATGGCTCGTAGCTCTCGAACCCAAGCCGCTTGGCTAACCTGACCAGAGTGGAGGGAGTGACGGATGCTGCCTGAGCCGTTTTGCGGATCGACTGAAACGCCATCTCTGCAGGGTGTTCCAGCACATAGCTGGCGGCACGCTTGAGCTGTGGGCTAAGCGCTGCGTAGCTCTCGGCTAGCTGCAGGTGAATGCTGTCCAGGCTGATGGCGTGAGTGGCGTTGTCTGGCATGGCACCCTCTTTCATGGAAAATAAAACATTTGTACCAATTATAAATGTTTTTGCTACAGATGTATTGACGGCGTCCCCGCGACTACTTTATCGTTCAAAAAAAACACATTCGTTTCTTTTTATTTTAAATAAAGAAACAAGCGTTTCGTTGAGTTTTGACGACTGTTCCGAGGAGGTTAGAAAAAGCACCATGCCTGCTGACGCTACTGCGCTGCCCAATTATGAAACGCTGCTGGTGAGTTTAAATGCCCGCGTAATGACCGTACGACTGAATCGCCCGCAGCGCCTCAACGCCGTTGTTGAGGCGCTCTATCAAGAGTTGCTGGATGTGCTGCGAATAGCACAGCAGTCGCCTCAGGTTAGGGCGCTGGTGCTGACCGGTGAAGGCCGGGCGTTTTGTGTGGGGGCCGATATGAAAGCCCACGGCAGTGCCGCGCGCACGCTGTTTCAGCGTCGGGGCTATTTGCAGCTGGGTAACGACGTATGCGAGGCCATCACCCAGCTCGGTAAGCCGGTGGTGGCGGCAGTGAACGGTTATGCGCTGGGGGCAGGCGCGGAAATGGCCGTCGCCTGCGATTTTGTCGTCATGGCCGATGACGCGCAGATAGGCTTTCCAGAAACCAGTATCGGGACGTGCGTAGGTGGCGGCGTTTCCAAACTGCTTCCCCAACTGGTGGGGCTTACCCAGGCCCGCCGCCTGCTCTACTTAGGTGACAAACTTTATGGGCCTGAAGCCGCCGGGATGGGGCTAGCGCTGGCGAGCTATCCGCAAACGCAGCTGATGGCCGAAGCCCAGCTGCTTGCTGAACGGCTGGCCAAGCAGGCGCCTGTGTCCATGGCGATGTTAAAGCCGCTGGTCAACCGCAGTACCCATACAAGCATGGAGAGCCAGCTTCAACAGGAGTTGGACGCGGTGTTTACCTGTTCCACGACCGATGATTGGCAAGAGGGGGTCGATGCCTTTGCCGAGCGGCGAGCGCCAAATTTCCAGGGCCAATGATCTCGGCCCTTTTGAATTAGCTTGGTATCACTCCGTCACGCACTTCTTTGTCAAACAGGTCACGCAATGAATACTCTCGAAGGCCATCTTCCACTGCGCAGCCCGCTGCATGATATCTTAGCGCCCTCTGGCATTGCCGTAGTAGGCGCTTCTGCAGACCCCACCAAACGGGGCTACAAAGCCATGGTTGGGCTGATTAATGGCGGCTACCGGGGACATATTTACCCCATCAATCCCAAAGCCGATCACATTTTAGGCGTGCAGGCGTGGCCTTCACTCACCGAGATGCCGGGCCGCCCTGAGCTTGCGCTGCTATGCACGCCTGCGGCCAGCGTGCCTGCGCTGATTGCCGAGTGTGGCCGCCGGGGGGTGAAAGGGGCGGTCATTCTGGCCAGCGGGTTTGGCGAAACCGGCGAAGAGGGGGCAGCGCTGGAGGCACAGATGATGGAGATCGCCCGTGCCCACAGCGTGCGTATCATCGGCCCAAACACTTCTGGCATGTTTAACCTGCACCACCAAATTAACTTGCTGGCGCTGGATAACGTCAAGCCGGGGGATATCGGCATTGTGTCTCAGTCCGGCAATATGCTGCTCTCTCTTGCGCTGGAAGCCCAGCATAACGGGCAAGTGGGGTTCAGCACCTACGTTGGTCCTGGCAACCAGAGCGATATCGGCTTTAACGATTACCTGCGCTATTTAGGGGAGGACGAGCACACTCGCGTGGCTACGCTCTACGTGGAGGGCTTCCGTGATGGGCAGCAGTTTCTGAAAGTGGCCCGTGACGTGACCGCCATGAAGCCGGTGGTGGTGTATAAATCCGGTGCCACCGAGCAGGGCCAAAAAGCCGCCAGCTCCCATACCGGTGCGTTGGCCGGTAGCTACCAAATGACCGTCGATTTGTTGCGCCAGGCAGGCGTTAGCGTGGTGCAGTACTCCGATGAAATCCTGCCCGTGGCGGAAGGATTGGGGCGGCTCCAAAAAGCCCCCGGTAAGCGCGTGGCGGTGATTTCTGACGGCGGTGGCCAAGCCACCATTGCCGCCGACCGGTTATCGGAAGCGGGACTGACACTGGCCGAGCTTTCTGACGCTACTCGCTCTGCACTGCGCGAGGTGTTACTGCCTCAGGCATCTACCCTTAACCCGGTGGACGTGGCAGGCTCCTCGGATGCTAACCCTTCGCTGCTTGCACGCTGCATCGAGCTGTTGATGGCGGATGAAGGCGTCGATAGCGTCTTTCTGGTGGGCATGTTCGGCGGGTACAGCCTGCGTTTTGCAGAATCACTGATGGGCGACGAGATGCGCGGCGCAGAGCGCATGGTAGAGCTTGCTCAAGCCTCCGAGAAACCCCTGGTGATTTACAGCCTTTATGCGCCGATCAAACCGCCTGCGTTGCGCCGTCTACACGAAGCCGGTTTGCCGGTGTATTCCTCGATTGAGCATGCGGTGCGCGTGCTTGCTGCCCTAGGTGAGCGAGGAGAGTACCTGGCCAGCCAACAGGCACAAGAGACGATAGCGCCCGCCGCGCCATCGGAAACAGGCAAGACCATGCTAAAAGCGGCCAAGGCGGAAGGGCGCGATTTATTGGAGTTTGAAGCAAAGGCTCTGCTGGCGGAGCACGGCATTACCGTCCCTACCGAGTGGCTGGTACGCCAGGAGGAAGAGCTGGCCAAGATCGCCGAGCAAGCCGCAAAAGCGCCGCTGGCGATGAAGGTGGTTTCAAAAGACATTTTGCATAAATCCGACGCGGGCGGGGTCAAGCTCAACTTAGTGGGTGACGCCGCACTGCGCGATGCCTTTCAGGCCATTCACTCAAACGCCCAGGCTTACGACCTGAACGCCCAGATAGAGGGCGTGCTGGTCACGCCCATGGCTGAGAAAGGCGTCGAGGTGATTATCGGCATGCTGCGCGACCCGATGTTTGGCCCGGTGCTGATGTTTGGCTTGGGCGGCATTTTCGTGGAGGTGCTAGAGGACGTTGCCTTCCGCTCGCTGCCGCTGACCCTGCGCGACGCACGCTCCATGGTCGATCAAATTAAAGCGCAAAAAGTGCTGGCGGGAGTGCGCGGGGCGGCTGGGGTCGATAAGCAGGCGCTGGTGTCACTGCTGATGCAGGTATCCCAATTGGTGGACGCCTACCCGGAGATTTGCGAACTAGACTTGAACCCGGTGATTGCCTATCCAAAAGGCCACTGTGCCGCTAACTATGCCATCGTCGATGCCCGAATCATTGTGGAGCGCCAACCATGAGCCAACCATTACCCGGATTAACCGATGCCACTCTCACTCTAGATAATCGTGTGGCGACACTTACCCTTAATCGCCACGACGTGCGTAATGCCTTAACGGGCACCGCACTCGTTGACGACATCGTCGCCACCGCCGCCTGGGTGAATGGCTGCCAGGAGGTATCGGTGCTGTTGATTACCGGAGCGGGCAGTGCGTTTTGTGCCGGTGGAAACGTAAAAGACATGGCCGAGCGCGGCGGCGATTTTGCGGGGGATGTGGCGGAAGTCGCCGAGCGCTACCGCACGGGCATTCAGCGGATGCCGCTGGCACTCCATAAGGTCGAAGTGCCCATCATTGCCGCCGTCAATGGTGCGGCCATCGGTGCCGGATTCGATTTGGCCAATATGGCGGATATGCGTATTGCCTCTCGCAAGGCGAGCTTTGGGGAGACCTTTCTCAATCTGGGGATCATTCCCGGTGATGGCGGGGCATGGTTCATGCAGCGGCAGATTGGTTATCAGCGTGCCTTCGAACTGACGCTCTCTGGCCGAGTGATCAGTGCCGAGGAGGCGTTTGCTTACGGCATAGTGCTGGAGGTGGTCGAGCCCGAACAGCTTATGGAAACCGCGATGGCCCATGCCCAACGCATTGCGGCTCAGCCGCCCAAGGCGACACGTCTGACTAAACGGCTAATGAAAATGGCGCCGGATATGGAGCTGAGAGCCTTTCTGGATGTCTGTGCCGTTTTTCAAGGCATGTGTCATAACGAGCCGGAGCATCTTCGAGCCGTGGAGCGGCTGATGGCACGTATGAAACGCTAACCCGCGTCTTACCACTGGCAGTTCGTGGCGATATTGATTTGCCAGAGCTTGTACGTTCGTATAGTCATCGTCTAATGTGTCGCTCAGTACGCTGCACTTTCCTCGTCGGGAGAGCGGTGGGTATCACATAGGGAGATGGCGCTCTGATGACTCTGGAAAGTTTAGGACTGACCCCCAGCACGCTGGTGTTTATCGTGTTGGGACTCACGCTGGCAGCCTTCATCTGGGGGCGATTTCGTTACGATTTAGTGGCCCTGGCGGCGTTGCTAGGCTCGGTGATGCTGGGCCTTGTCCCTGCCGATGAAGCGTTTTCCGGTTTTGGCCATCCAGCGGTGATTACCGTGGCGGCCGTGTTGGTGTTAAGCCGTGGTTTCGAGCGCTCTGGCGTGGTGGATGTCATTGCCAATCAGGTGCTCAAAGTGGGTGAGCGCTTGATGCTACAGCTACTCGTGTTGGTGGGCACCGTGGTGGTGCTTTCTGGCGTGATGAATAACGTCGGCGCACTGGCGCTGTTGTTACCGGTGGCGATGCGCCTTGCCCGTGAACACAATACATCTCCCTCATTGCTGCTGATGCCGCTGGCATTTGGCTCTCTGTTGGGTGGTCTGACCACGCTGATTGGCACGCCACCCAATATCATTATTTCCGCCTACCGAGGCAATATCACTGGCGACAATTTTGGGATGTTCAGTTTCTCGCCCGTGGGAGTCGCGGTGGCACTGGTGGGGTTGATGTTTATCGTGATCGTGGGCTGGCGATTGACGCCCAAGCGCAATAGCCAAGCCGCTACGGACGATATGTTCGATACCGCCAACTACTTGGTCGAGCTGAAGGTGACCGAGGATTCCAAAGCCAACGGGCTTACCCTGCAGCAGCTGCGCGACGAACTGGAGGAAACCATTCCCGTCTTGGCGGTGGTACGTGAAGACAACCGTCGAGCAGGCTATCAGTTTCATGGCGTGCTTCGCGAGGGCGATATTCTGCTGTTGGAAGCGGGTCCCGACGAGCTGAAACTACTGGAAGATAAAGTGGGCTTGAGCGCGATTGCCGAGCCGGAAGAGCCTGAGGAGGGGCAGTCAAAGGGCGATGATGAAGGCAAAGACGATGAACGTCAGCCGGTCGATACCGAAGGGTTGCAGCTCATCGAAGCCGTCGTGCGCAACGATTCGATGATGATCAATCGCAGCGTGCGCCAGTTACGTCTCAACCATCAGTTTGGCCTGCACCTCGTGGCCGTAGCCCGTGACGGTGGCCGCTTGAAACAGCGCCTGCGCGACATTCGTTTTCAAACCGGCGACGTGCTGCTATTGCAGGGCAGCGAAAACGAAATCGCCGATAGTTTATCGACGCTGGGTTGTTTGCCGCTGGCCAACCGCGAGCTTCACCTGGGACAGCCGCGCAAATTGGCCGTTTCAGTGGGGATTTTCGCCCTGGCAATCGTGGCCATGCTGCTCGATTTGCTGCCTGCTGCCGTCGCCATGAGCAGCGCCGCACTGGTGTCTCTATTGATCGGCGTGCTGCCCTTGCGTGATGGCTACCAGGCCATCGACGGGCCGGTGATCGTGTTGCTGGCCGCCATGCTGCCGGTGGGTGAAGCGCTGGAGACCAGCGGCGGTGCAGATATCATCGCCGAGGCGCTGCTACGGTTTGGCGTGGAGTGGCCGATCGTCGTGTCCTTGGTGGGACTATTTTTGCTCTCCATGCTGCTCTCCAACGTGGTCAACAACGCCGCGGCGGCGCTGCTCATGGCGCCCATTGCGGCGAGCCTTGCCAACGGCTTCGACGCCTCGCTCGATCCGTTTTTGATGGTGGTGGCCGTCAGCGCCTCCTGTGCGTTTTTAACGCCCATTGGGCACCAGTCGAACACGCTGGTGTTAGGGCCGGGGGGCTATCGGTTTGGCGACTACTGGAAACTGGGACTGCCACTCTCGCTGGTGGTCATGGCCACGGCCATCCCAGCCATATTGTGGGTATGGCCCCTGTAGAAGATCAATGGAGCGCTGGGCTCCGGCCTGTTCGTGGTTCGCGCTATTAGATTCCGAAAATTTTGCTAATCTATTACGCACATAGACCAATAAATATCGAACAGGCCGGGCTAATGAATCAACAGTATCGCCAGGATGCCATCGTCGAACTGGTTCGCCAGCACGGCTATATGAGTATCGAACAGCTCACCGAACACTTCGCGGTCACGCCACAAACCATTCGTCGAGACTTGAACACTCTGGCCAACGAAGGTCGCGTGCGCCGCGTACATGGTGGTGTCGGGGTCGAGTCAAGTACGGTCAATACGGCTTACAGCACCCGCAAAACGTTGCACCTCGAAGAGAAAGAGCGCATTGCCCGCTGCTTGGCACAGCATATCCCCCATCATGCCTCGCTGTTCATCAATATCGGGACCAGCAATGAAATGATCGCCCAAGCGCTACTGGAGCACCAAGGTTTGGAGATCATTACCAACAACCTCAATGTGGCGGCGATTCTGCAACACAAAGAGGACTTCACGGTGATCATCGCGGGCGGTCAAGTGCGCTCCCGTGATGGCGGGATCATCGGCGAAGCCACCATCGACTTCATCAATCAGTTCAAAGTGGATTACGGAATCATCGGGATCAGTGGCATCGACGAGGATGGCTCGCTTCTGGAGTTTGACTACCAAGAGGTACGCGTTGCCCAGGCGATCATTGCCAATTCGCGAAGGGTGTATTTAGCCGCAGACTACTCGAAATTCCACCGAAACCCAGTGGTGCGCCAAGGTAACATTTCCCAACTGGATGCGCTGTTTACCGATCGTAAGCCCCCCGAGGCGATTCAGCGACTGCTCAACCAGCACGATGTGGCGCTGCACATTGCTTAGCGCCTGTCACGACAGTGCTCAGGCTTTGGCTAAGGTGGCAGAGTTTCATACTTGAGCATTCCAGGCGCCTAGAGTAGCCTCTGATGATAATAAAACGAAACAAAACAGACAAAATCGAAAGAACCTACAACAAAGTGAATGCGCTATGTCCTCCTTTATTCTCGCCATCGATCAAGGCACGACCAGCTCCCGCGCCATTCTTTTTGACCGCCAAGGCCAAATTGCGGCAGTTGCCCAACAAGAGTTTCCTCAACACTTCCCACAAGATGGGTGGATCGAACACGACCCGGAAGATATCTGGGAATCGGTGATCGCGACCTGCCGGGAAGTGCTCAGCAAAGCCCAGATAACCCCCGAGCAAGTGGATGGGGTCGGCATTACCAACCAGCGTGAGACCACGGTGGTGTGGGATCGCGCCACAGGCAAGCCGCTGTACAACGCCATCGTTTGGCAAGATCGTCGCACCTCCGAGCGCTGTCAGGCGCTACGCGACGAGGGGCATACTGAGTTAGTACAGTCGAAAACTGGCCTATTGATCGACCCTTACTTTTCCGCCACCAAACTGGCCTGGATTCTCGATTGCGTCGAGGGCGCCCGCGAGCGTGCTGCCCGGGGCGAGCTGGCGTTCGGCACCGTCGATAGCTTTTTGATGTGGCGTTTGACCGATGGTAAACGTCACGTGACCGATGCCACCAATGCCTCGCGCACGGCGCTGTTCAACATTCATGACCAAACCTGGGACGAGGAACTGCTGGCGCTATTTGATGTACCCGCCAATATGCTCCCCGAGGTGAACGATTCCAGCGATGATTTTGGCACGGTCGAGGCCCACTGGCTGGGCGCGCCGCTGCCGATTGCAGGCGTCGCGGGTGATCAACAGGCGGCGCTGGTCGGGCAGGCGTGTTTCAAACCTGGTATGGGTAAAAGCACCTACGGCACCGGCTGTTTCATGATCGTGAATACCGGGGAAACAGCCTCGGTATCGCGTAATCGCCTGCTGACCACCATTGGCTACCGTATCAACGGCAAACCTACTTACGCCATGGAGGGGAGTATTTTCGTAGCAGGCGCCACGGTGCAGTGGCTGCGAGATGGTCTGAATCTGTTTGCGGATGCCTCGGAAACCGAAGCACTGGCCCAGAAAACCCGCAGCGGGCACAGCGTTTACTTGGTGCCTGCGTTTACCGGCCTGGGCGCCCCGCACTGGGACCCTAAGGCCCGTGGCGCTATTTTTGGCCTGACGCGTGACACTGGCATCGCCGAAATCGTCGCGGCGGGGCTTCAGGCGGTGTGTTATCAAACCCGCGACCTGCAGCACTGCATGAACGATGATATGGAAGCGTCACCGGGTAACCTCCGTGTGGATGGCGGTATGGTGAAAAACAGCTGGGTCATGCAGTTTTTGGCCGATATGCTCAATGTCCAAGTTGACCGTCCGACCATTTTGGAAACGACGGCCCTTGGGGCGGCTTACTTGGCAGGGTTACGTCTTGGCTGGTACGACACGCTAGAGGAGATCGAGCAGCTCTGGCGTTGCGAGCGCAGCTTTACGCCCACCATGGAAGAGGAGACCCGTGAGAAGCTCTACCAGGGCTGGTTGGATGCGGTATCCCGTGTGCGCTCTACGTAAACAACGCCGCCGCGAAGCGCCATAAAAGATGCCGCTGTCAAACAGCGGCGTTTTTTTATGGCGGTTTTTTAACGAAGCCATCGTCCTTGGTCGTATAGAGAAATCGTTATTTAGGAGTAAACTGCATTCGTTTTTAATGAGCAGACGTTTTTTATCTTTTAAAGACGTGTTAGTTCTTCTCCATTGATTTTTTTCTACCCTTTTAAAACAGTCGTTTAACTCTCTGCTTGAAAGTCTACGTCATCGATAGCGCTTCAATGGGGGTTATGTAGTCAAACTACAACCCAGCCTGCTGCCAATGATGCATTGTGAGCATGGCAGCCGTGAACCATAGTGAAGTCATGGATCAGGGCGGTGTTTTGTTATCCCGATACGTCGCACTCATCCTTGCTACATACCGAGGCGCTGTCGTATTACCAGGGCGCTTAAGGCGAAGGTCTTGTAACGCTTGTGACCGTTTCGCAGTTACCGAACTGGGCACTTACCCGGCCCAGCATGAGTAGCAATGTCACCATTCGTCGTTAATTAAGATGGCTGCCCGATTATTCATTACGAAGTATCAAATAATAACGAGCAGCGGCTGACCATACCATGAGGGACTAACCATGAACTGCATCGAATTGAGCCAACAAGCCGACCGTATCGCTAGCTCTTTCAGCAAGCAAGATTTAGCCAAGCTAGTATTGGCGCTGAAGAGCAATCGTGAGTCGCTCCAACATGCCGTCGAAGTTATCGACACCATTGATAGTCGTTCAGGCTGTACGCTGGAAGAAGCATGGGATGAGGTATTAGCGGGCGATTCTCAACTGCTCGTCGAACACGAAGAGTGATGCCTTAACACACTTACTCACGATATTAATACCCCCTGCTATTGCGTTAGCAGGGGGATTTTTATGTGAGCAAGAGTGACGTTTTAGGATGATCGCTTCTGTTTAAGAGAGCGTTTCAACCGGCGGCCGAGACGTATCACGATTCTCTTTGAAGTAGGTGGTAAACCGTTCTTCTGCTTCTTCGCCAAAGAGGACCCGACAGGCCTCTTTGAGGCCTGGCGACTGGCGCAGCTGCTCATGGTGAACGACCAGCGACACCTTGGCGCGGCGGCGTAAGAAGTCTTCCAACTGCGTGATCATCTCATGGTCACGCGCGTGCTCGAGTTCGCAGCGGATGTACTCGGTGCCTTCGATCAAAATATCGGCTTCAGAAGGGTCTTGGCGAATTTTCTCAAGCATGGGAATCGCCTGTTCTGCATAACGTCGCCATAGTCTTGAGGATAGCGGCTCTGAAGAGGTAGCCGCCGTCATGGCATCCAGGTTCATGCGCTTGGCTTGATCCATAAACTGCTGCTTCACCGGCTCGGGCGGCTCGCCATACCAGTGAAAGTTAGGATCGCTGAGCGCCACGCCAAGTGCTTTTACCTCCTCGGCAATTTCATCGCCCACGTTGAGGCAATCAGTGAGCTTGCCGCCAAAGATACTGATATGGGCACTCTCTGCATTGGTATCGATGACATGCTTGCGCGATAGCTGCAGGAAGTCGCGGTCGCTGCCCTGGTCGGCCTTGATGGCGAGAGGGCGTACCCCGCAGCGCGTCGATATGATGTCGGCTTGGGTGAGCGGTTTGTCGAGCGTCAGGCGCTTGTTGATATTTTCCAAAACGAACGCGATATCGTCGGCGGTGACGTCGACCTCAGGGTGCTCCATATGGGTGTCGGTGGTGCCGACACAGGTGCGGTTGCCCATCGGAATGACGAAGAAGAGCCGCCCATCATCGGCAAAGAACGCCAGCACCCGCTTGGTGTCGGTCAACTGCGGCACGATCAAGTGAATGCCTTTCGAGTAGAGGTGCTGGTGGGACGTTTTTTGCCCCGTCAGGGCATTGTGCTGGTCGACCCAGGGGCCAGCGGCGTTGATCAATACTTTGGAACGAATATTGAAGGTGCTGCCATCCATTACGTTGCGGGCTTTGGTCACCCACACGTCGCCTTCACGCTCAGCGCCCAGCGATTCGACATAGTTGGCAGCGACGGCACCGTAATTGAGCGCATGGCGCACGAAGTTGAACACGAAGCGAGCGTCGTTATCATGAAGGTAAGCATCCGAGTACTCGAACCCGCCAACGGCACCTTCAATGTCGATAATCGGCTCTTCTTGCTTGATCTTTTTGGGCGAGAGTAGGCGCGGTAGCTTGGTAAAGCCATTGCCCATGAGCCAGTAAAGCCAAGTGCCCGCCCACAAATAGCGCGGAGAGTGGCGGAAACCTTGTGTAATCGTGGTGAGGAAACGAATTTCTTGAACGGTAGACGGGTAGCTTTTGATTAAGTGGTTGCGGCTTTTGCAGAGCTTACGTACCAGCGCAAAGTCTTTGCTTTCCATGTATTTGATGCCGCCCCAAACCAGGTTCGAGGAGTGCATGCTGGTACTGCCGGCAAAGTCGCCACGGTCGATTAGGGCTACTTTAGCACCTTTGCCCGCAAGAGCAGCGGCGGTTGCTGCACCATTGATGCCGCCACCGATAATCAGTGCGTCAAAGTCATCAGTGTGCAATTTCTCGACATTACGGTTACGCAGTTTCATAGCGGTTCCAATTAATTAAGAAAAAGCCCCGTGTCGGTTGCGGTCTCAACGAGTGGAGAGGGCAACAATGCCCGCCGCTGATGACACCACGGAAAAGGGGCGGGCTGTCGCCCGCCCTATAGGTCTTAGCGGGTGCCAGCCGCCATCCATGCTTCCATCATTTCATCGTAAGGAACGGTGGTGCCTTGCGGCATCTCGTTATCCAGCTTCGCTTTGGGTGCGCCTTCCTGGTCGAGCCAGTACTGCGGGTCGCGTTCTTCGTTCAGCACCGGGGCATAGCTGTCGAAGACGTTGGCCCGTGCCAAGCGGTTCATGGTGTTGTCCATGTCGGCGGCGAGCTTGTCGAGGCCTTCTTGGGGCGTGACTTCACCACTCATCACCGGTGCCAGGTTCTGCCACCACAGCGGTGCCATGCGTGGGTAGTCCGGTACGTTGGTGCCGGTAGGGGTCCAGTTAGACTCGTTGGGGCTGCGGTAGAACTCCACCAGGCCGCCCAGTCGGGGTGCCATTTCGGTCATCTGCTCGGAGAAGATGTCCGACTCGCGAATTGGCGTTAGGCCCGCCATCAGTTTTTCCAGCGAGGTGGTTTTCGCCACGGTGAACTGGGCAAACAGCCAAGCGGCCGTGCGGCGATCTTCAGGCGTAGAGTCGAAGAAGGTCCAGGCACCTACGTCCTGATAACCCACTTTCATGCCCTCTTCCCAGTAGGGGCCGGTGGGGGAAGGCGCCATGCGCCACAGCGGATTGCCTTCATCGTCGGTCACGGCAACAGATGGGTCGGTCATGTCGGCGGTAAAGGCGGTATACCAGAAGATTTGCTGAGCGATATGGCCCTGGGCGGGCACGGGGCCAGCTTCACCAAAGGTCATGCCCTGTGCTTCTGGTGGCGCGAAGTCACGCAGCCAATCCACGGCTTTCTGCATGGCGAAGACGGAAGCAGGTGAGTTGGTCGCGCCACCCCGGCTGACGCTTGCGCCGACCGGCTGGCTCTCTTCGTTGACACGAATACCCCAGTCATCCACCGGATTGCCGGAAGGCACGCCGGGGCTACCCATGCCTGCCATGGAGAGCCAGGAGTCGTGGAAGCGCCAACCCAAAGAGGGGTCGCGGCGGCCGTAGTCCATGTGCCCGTATACCTTGGTACCGTCGATCTCACCGACATGCTCGGTAAAGAATTCGGCGATATCTTCATAAGCGGTCCAGTTGGTGGGCACGCCTAAATCGTAGCCGTAAATGTCACGGAACTGCTCTTGCAAGTCTTCACGCTGGAACCAGTCATAACGGAACCAGTACAGGTTGGCGAACTGCTGGGTAGGGAGCTGATAGAGGCTGCCATCGGGGCCGGTGCCATACTGCAAACCGATGAAGTCGTCCAGGTCCAGCGTGGGCAGGGTGTAGTCCGCCCACTCGTTCTCCATCGCTTGGCTGAGGTTGATGGTAGTGCCGTAGCGAATATGGGTGCCGATGGAGTCGGTGTCGTTCACGAAGCCGTCGTAGATGCTGTTGCCCGACTGCATCTGGTTCTGCATGGTGTCGACCACGTCACCTTCGCCAATGATGTTATGGGTCAGGTTGATGCCGGTCAGCTCGCTAAACGCGGGAGCGAGCACTTCGCTTTCATACACGTGCGTTGTCAGGCCTTCGGCTACGGTCTGAATATCCATGCCGCGGAACGGCTCGGCCGCTTTGGCAAACCAGAGTAGTTCTTCGATCTGCTCCTCGCGGCTGAGCGTCGAGTCTTGGAAGTGCTCGTCTACCAGGCGCTCCGCTATGGCCCGCGCGTCGTGGTCATCTGCCATGAGACTTCCCGATGCGAGCATTAGGCTAGCGGCGAGGGTAGTGAGTTTGAACTTGTTATTACGCATATTGACCTCGTTTTGTTGTGCTCTTCCTTGATGACGTGAGCGTCCTTGATACCGCCGTACATCCGCTGAGAAAGCCGTTGGCCTAGCCCCAGCGCATCAACACCAGCAGCCATACCGCTGATAGTGCCAGCGCTATCCAAATGGATAGCGTTGTGAAGCCAATCACCCCCAGGTGAATAAACGCGGCGGAGAGTAGGCCGATGAACAGCCGGTCGCCGCGGGTGGTGCTAATGGGTAGAAACCCCTTGCGTTCGACGGTGGGGGATAAGATCTCCCACAGCGTCATCCCTGCTAGCATCGCTGCAATGGATGAAAAGAAAATGGCAGTCGGTGTCGTCCATACCATCCAAGACATAACGGTGCTCCTTAGGTGCGGCCCAGGGCAAAGCCCTTGGCGATATGGTTGCGAACGAAGTACACCACCAAAATGCCCGGCACGATGGTCAGCACCCCGGCGGCGGCCAGTGTGCCCCAATCGATACCCGACGCGGTGGAGGTCCGTGTCATGATCATGCCAATCGGTTGGGCATCGGTCGCTGTTAGCGTGCGAGCCAGCAGCAGCTCGACCCACGAGAACATGAACAGGAAGAAGAGCGTCACACCGATACCGGAACGGATCATAGGGATGAAGATCTTGATGAAGAAGCGTGGAAAGCTATAGCCATCGATATAGGCCGTCTCATCGATCTCTTTCGGCACGCTGCTCATGAAACCTTCCAAAATCCAGATGGCCAACGGAATGTTGAACAGGCAGTGGGCCAACGCCACGGCAATGTGGGTATCGAACAAGCCTACCGAGTAGTAGAGCTGGAAATAGGGCAGCAGGAACACCGCAGGCGGTGCCATCAGGTTGGTGAGCAGCCAGAAGAACAGGTGCTTGTCGCCGATGAAGCGGTAACGGCTGAACGCATAGGCGGCAGGTAGCGCCACACAGATGGTGATCAGCATGTTGAGCGCTACATACAACATCGAGTTCACATAACCCATGTACCAGCTTGAGTTAGTGAAAATACCGATGTAGTTATCGAACGTTAGGTTTTGGGGCCATAGCGTCATCGAGCCCAAAATCTCGCTGTTGGTTTGCAGCGACATGTTGATAAGCCAGTAAATTGGCAAGATCATCATAAACAGATAGAGCCCCAAGAGAAACCGCGCGCGAAAGCGACTGCGAGCGTTGCGCTTGCGCCGTTGGGCCGGGGTCGTGCGGCTAAATATGGTGTTGTACTTCTCGCCCTGCTGGGCGTTGTCTATGCGGTACATATCATGCTCCCCCGTGCGGGTTCTTATCTTTTTGCATGTGCATGATGGTGGTGTAGAAGACCCAGCTCACCAGCAAAATGACCAGGAAGTAGATGATCGAGAACGCGGCAGAGGGTCCTAGATCCTGCTGGCCGATGGCCATGGTGGCCAGCGACTGGCTCAGAAAGGTCGTGGAGCTACCCGGGCCGCCGCCGGTCAGTACGAAAGGTTCGGCGTAAATCATGAACGAGTGCATGAAACGCAGGAGCACCGCAATGACCAGCACGTTGGTGAGCTTGGGAAGCTGGATGTAGCGGAAGATGGCCCACTTGGAGGCGCGGTCGATACGCGCGGCTTGGTAGTAAGCCTCGGGAATCGAACGCAGGCCGCTGTAGCAGAGCATGGCCACCAGTGGGGTCCAGTGCCACACGTCCATCAAAATGATCGTCGCCCAGGCATCCCCCGCATTGCGGGTAATGTTGTAGTTGATGCCCAACTCCCGCAGACCCCAGCCCATCAGGCCGATATCGCCACGGGTGAAGATCTGCCAAATGCTGCCCACCACGTTCCAAGGGATCAGAAGCGGCAGGGTAATCAAGATCAGTACGGCAGAGGCCTGCCAGCCGCGCTTAGGCATGATCAGCGCAATGCCAATGCCCAAAGGCACTTGGATGGCGAGAATGGTCAGGGAAAACAAAATCTGACGCACGAAGGCATCGCGCAGCGCCGAGTCGTTCAAGATGCTATGAAACCACTCGGTACCGGTGAAGAAGCGGGCATTAGGGCCGAGCACGTCCTGTACCGAGTAGTTGACCACGGTCATCAAAGGAATGATGGCGGAAAAGGCCACCAGCACCAGCATGGGAAGTACCAGTAGCCATGCGCGGTTATTGAGTACTTTGTTATTCATGGCCGATCTCCACTAGGTATTCATCGACATAAAGCGCGATGTGCTGATCGGAAAACGTGGCGTGGGCCGCGTCCCCGATCGGCGCATGCCCCTCGGGCAGCCTTGCCTTGAACAACTGGCCATTGAGGGTAAAGCTCAGCAATGAATAGGTGCCCAAGTCCTGCAGGTTGACCACTTCAATAGGTACGCTGTCAGCCCCGGGGGTTTGGCTGACGGAAATGAACTCAGGGCGAATGCCGAGTTTGATATTGCTAGAGCTAGACGCCGCCACGCTGCGGCTAATGGCCTCGTTCACAGGTAGTGGCAGATCGCCAAACATCACATTGCCCGCTCGATGGGTAACGCTCATGAAGTTCATGCCTGGGCTGCCAATGAAGTAACCCACGAAGGTATGCGCCGGTTTTTCGAACAGCTCACGAGGCGTGCCGAACTGCACCACCTGGCCGTCGTACATCACTGCGATCTTGTCCGCGAAGGTAGAGGCTTCGAGCTGATCGTGGGTGACGTAGATCATGGTGATATTGAAGCGCTCATGGATCTCTTTGAGCTTGCGGCGCAGCTTCCACTTCAGCTGTGGATCGATCACCGTGAGCGGCTCATCGAACAAGATGGCGGAGACGTCGTCACGCACTAGGCCGCGGCCCATGGACACTTTCTGCTTCTCATCGGCGGTGAGGTTTTTGGCTTTCCGAGAGAGCAGCGGCGTGAGATCGAGTATGTCGGCAATTTCACGAACTTTCGGGTCGACCTTGTACTCGGGAGTGTTCATGTTGCGTAACGGAAAAGCCAGGTTGTCGTACACCGTCATGGTGTCGTAGATCACCGGGAACTGAAACACCTGGGCAATGTTGCGCTCCTCCGGTGGCAGCTCGTTCACGCGATGCCCGTCGAACAGTACGTCACCTTCTGAAGGCTCCAGCAGGCCCGAAATGATGTTCAACAGCGTTGATTTACCGCAGCCCGACGGGCCCAGCAGGGCATAAGCGCCGCCCTGATGCCACACGTGATCCATTTGACGAATCGCGTAGTCGCTGTGGCTGCTAGGACTTTTGCTATAGCTGTGCGCCAAGCCTTTTAAAGTAATCTCAGCCATGGGCAACGCTCCCTTGAACAGAAGAGGGGATGTGCACGGTGCTGCCCTGTTTATCGAAGGCGTAGAGCTGATGCGTTGGGAAGTACACGTTGATCGCATCGTTGACGTGAAACTCGTGAATTCCCGATAAATGTAGCACCAGAGGGAAGCGCTCATGGCGCACGTGTAAGAACGTTTCAGAACCGCTTATCTCGGCGACGTCGACCCTGACTGGCAGCTCGAGATCGTCGACTGACTGGGGGTTGAGGGTGATATGAGAGGCGCGCACGCCAAAGTCGTAATCGCCAGGGGCTAGCATCTGCAGCGCTGGGTCGCAGGGAAAATGTAGCGACTGATCGAAGGTGATGTCCGTCGCGGTGAGTTTGCCGGGCACGATGTTGATCGGCGGCTCGGAGAACATTTCGGCACTATGGCGGCCGTTGGGTTCGCGATATACCTGCTCGGTGGGGCCGTACTGGAGCAGCCGTCCTTCGTGCAGCACGGCCGTATTGCCGCCGAGTGCCAGCGCTTCGTTGGGTTCGGTGGTCGCATAAACGGCAATGCAGTTACGGGCTTTGAACAGCTCACGCAACTCGTCGCGGAGTTCTTCGCGCAGTTTGTAGTCCAGGTTGACCAACGGCTCGTCGAACAAAATCAGATCGGCATCTTTGACGAGTGCCCGTCCCATGGCCGTCCGCTGCTGCTGTCCGCCGGAGAGCTCTTGCGGGTAGCGATCAAGGAGATGTTCGATATGCAGCATTTCGGCAATGCTGCCGACACGGCGATCGATTTCCTGCTGAGGCGTTTTGGCTAGTTTCAGCGGTGAAGCAATATTGTCGCGTACCGTCAGGCTGGGGTAATTGATGAACTGTTGGTAGACCATCGACACGTTGCGTTTGCGAACCGACACGCCCGTGACGTCTTTGCCGTCCATGAAGATGCGCCCGCGGGTAGGTTGCTCCAAGCCTGCCATGAGACGCATGAGCGTGGTTTTGCCTGCCAAGGTCCGTCCCAGCAATACGTTGAAGGAACCGGGTTCCAGTTCGAGATCCACCCCACTGATGTGGGATTGACCCCCGACGACATGGTCGATGTGTTGCAAATGTAAGGACATGCCAATCTCGCTAGCGTCGTTGTTATTGATAGGTGGTATCGATATGGGTGGTATCGTCGATAGTTGCGCAGCGCGCTGATCGCGGGATGGGTGGTTGGTCATGTTTGTTGACCGTTTATTATCAGACAACCTACCCAGGCGATATTTTCATTAACGAAAGGCTAGTTGATCATTTTCGAACTTGCAACGCTTTTGATGGCCGTTTGTATTCGCTTTTAGGCGTAGAAAGAGCCCGAATGGTGCTTTTTTGACTCGTTGAATCGACAGCTGAGCGTTCGGCAACGGCTTTTGAGTGCTTTCATGTTCGTTTGCTTCGTTTTAGAACATGACGTCCGCGCAAAAAAAACCGGCCCCAAAAGGGCCGGTCGAGGGTCTCGCTAGATGAGGGTCGTGTTATTTGACGCTGGTTTCTGCCGATGGTGACGCCTTGGCCGATGTTGCGTTGTGGTCGATCAATGTCGACTTGTCGTTGGCAAAGGCGTCGTAAGCGAAGTCATCGACGGTCAGCATTTCCAGTACTTCGGCTTCGAACGTGCGCATGAAGGCAGCGTCCTCTTCGTTGATCAAGCCTTTCTCCAACGCGGCTTCCACACGTGCTTCGGGGTGCAGCGCGGTTTGTGGCAGTTCCCCTTTGGAGTAGGCTTTGTTGACCGTGCGGTAGATCGCCTCGGCGCGGTCGTAATCACCCAGCAGAGCGTTGTAGCGTGCCAGCGGATTGCTCACCGCACCGTCGTCTTTGTCCCAGGTGTTCGAAAGCAGCTTGCTGCGCAGCGCGCTATGCGTCGATACCCGCTGGGCAATATCCCGCGCCAGGTCGTCATGGGGTTTGTTCCAACGGCGTCCCGTCGGCATGACGACTACTTTTAGCGTCTTGCCAAGCGCACGGTTGGGGAGATTGTCGAAAATCTCCACGAAGGCCTGTTCAGCGCGATTCAGCAGGAAGCGAAGACTGTAATGCAGGAGGGCTTCTTCACCTTCGACCTGATTACCGGTATGCCACTGCTTGAGCACCATGGAAGCCAGGTAGAGGTTGGAAAGCACGTCGCCCAAACGCGCCGAGAGCATTTCGCGTTTTTTCAGCGTGGAGCCCAGGCTGGCCATGGCGGCGTCGGCGCAGAGGCCAAAGCCGGCTGAGAGGCGTGCGATATCCTGGGCGTAGCCAGCAGCGGGGCCGCTAAACGGTACGCTCGGCTTGCCCATGCCTAGCCCAAGGGTGAAAGCGCGCGCCGCGTTGCCAAAGATCAAGCCCGCATGCCCGAAGAAGGCTTTGTCGAAGGCTTTGACGTCATTGGCGTCTTTCGCAGCCAGCTCTTCAAGCACGTAAGGGTGGCAGCGAATAGCCCCCTGGCCAAAGATCATCAGGTTGCGGGTCATGATGTTCGCGCCTTCCACGGTGATGGCTACCGGGTTGGCACTATAGCCAATGCCCAGGTAGTTGCGCGGGCCAAGCGTGACCGCTTTACCACCGTGAACGTCCATCGCATCGCTGAGCAGCACGCGCTGGAATTCGGTCAGCTGGCTTTTCAGAATGGCAGAGGGGACCGCTGGTTTCTCGCCGTGGTCGATCAGGTTAGCGGTTTGGTACACCGTGGCCGCCGAAATGTAGGCCAGCGACGCCATACGTGCCAACGGCTCTTGCACGCCTTCCATCTCGGCCACCGGCACGTTGAACTGACGACGCACGCGGGTGAAACCGCCGCTCCAGCCCAACGCGTAGCGCGCGGTGCCGGTGGCGCCAGAAGGCAGCGTAATGCAGCGGCCAATGGAGAGACACTCGACCAGCATACGCCAGCCTTGGCCGATCATGTCCGGGCCGCCGATGATGGTTTCCAGCGGTACGAACACGTCTTTTCCCTTGATCGGGCCGTTCATGAACGGGCTACCGATGGGGTGATGGCGACGACCGATCTCCATGCCTTGGGTATCGCGGGGAATTAGCGCCAGGGTAATACCACGGTCTTCCTCATCGCCCAGCAGGTTGTCCGGGTCGAACAAGCGGAACGCCAAGCCAACCACGGTGGCGATGGGCGCCAGGGTGATCCAGCGTTTCTCGAAATTCAGACGAACGCCGACCACTTCCTCGCCATCGATGACCTGCTTACACACCACGCCGGTATCCGGCAGCGAGGTCGCATCAGAGCCTGCACGGGGACCGGTAAGACCAAAGCAGGGAATTTCACGACCATCGGCCAGGCGCGGCAGATAGTGATCTTTCTGTGCTTGGGTGCCGTACTTCAGCAGCAGTTCGCCCGGGCCGAGAGAGTTGGGCACGCCCACGGTGACCATCAGCGTTTCGTTGGCGGAGAGCTTTTGCAGCACCATGGATTGCGCCTTGGCCGAAAAGCCCAGGCCGCCGTACTCCTTCGGAATGATCATGCCGAAGAAGCCCTCTTTCTTCAGGAAGTCCCACAGCTCCTGGGGCAGGTCGGCGCGCTCACGGGCGATATCCCAAGCGTTGCACATGCCGGCGGCTTTGGCGCACTGGCTGTCTAGAAACGCCTGCTCTTCATCACTCAAGCCGTCGTCTTTGAAGTCGAGCAGCGATTGCCATTGGGGTTTACCCGAGAAGAGTTCACCGTCCCAAGAGACGCTGCCCGCTTCCAAGGCGGTACGCTCGGTCGCCGATACTTTCGGGGCGACCTTTTTGAAAGTGGCAAAGATGCGCGGTGTCAACCATTGACGACGCAGCACAGGCAAGCCTGCAACGGCCACTGCCGCAGCGCCAATCAACAGCAGTGTGCCCACGACCGGGGCGCCGAGTACCAGGCCGACTAAGCCCAATACGCCTAATAGAGCAAGCGCAGGGGTGGCCCCTGCCTCGCGACGCATCACCACGAGCAAGCCGGCAGCGGCGAGCACGATGAGGAGTAAGGTGAGCATGGGTGTTCTCCGTGGGGTGGTTATCAATGAACGTATTTAAACGTATGTTTGAATATTCGCAGAGTCATGATGCTTAGTGCAAGCCTTTCACCGTTATACGTTCGCTTTATATCTTCAATGTAGCGCAGTTAGGGCATAAAAAAACGCCATGGCGCGGAACCATGGCGTTTTGACGCAGCGGGTCGATAAGCCCGCACTCGTCTCGGACTACGATGCCTGTTTGGCAGGCGCGCCGTTGGCGACGTAGTAATCGACGCTGGCACGGGGCAGGGGCTCGCGACCGCGAATACGGTCGGCGATTTTTTCGGCCAGCATGATGGTGGGAGCATTCAGGTTGCCGGTTGGAATGACCGGAAATAGTGATGCATCCACCACTCGCAGTCCTTCGAGCCCATGTACCCGGCCTTGGGCATCGGTCACCGCCATGTCACCCTCGCCCATGCGGCAGCTGCCGCAGGGGTGATAAGCAGTTTCGGCGTGCTGCTTGACGAAGTTGTCGAGCGCTTCGTCGCTCTGCACGTCTGGGCCAGGGGCAATTTCCCGGCCCCGGTAGCGATCAAACGCGGGCTGGGCGATGATCTCGCGAGTTAGGCGAATCGCGTCGCGGAACTCTTCCCAATCCTTCTCTTTGGCCATGTAGTTGAACAGAATGCTCGGTGCTGCATAGGGGTCTTTCGACGTAAGACGAATGCGTCCACGGCTCTCAGAGCGCATGGAACCGACGTGGGCTTGGAAACCGTGCGCCTCGACGGCACTTTTACCGTTATAGCTGATGGCAATGGGCAGGAAGTGGTACTGCAGGTTGGGCCACTCCTCGTCATCGCGGCTACGGATGAAGCCACAGGACTCGAACTGGTTGCTGGCGCCCACTCCGGTGCCCTTGAACAGCCATTCTGCGCCGATTTTCGGCTGGTTGTACCACTTCAGCGCCGGGTAGAGCGAAATGGGCTCCTTGCACTCGTACTGAATGTACATTTCCAGGTGGTCTTGCAGGTTTTCGCCGACGCCGGGCAGTTCATGCACGACGGGAATGCCTAGCTCTTTCAACCGCTCAGGATTGCCCACGCCGGAGCGCTGGAGGATTTGCGGCGAGGCAATCGCACCACCGCACAGCAGCACTTCGCGACGCGCGCGAGCCTGCTTGGGCTGGCCTTTCTGCTCGTAGCGGACGCCGACGGCACGCTTGCCATCGAATTCGATCACGTCGGTGACGGCGCGGGTTTCGATGGTCAGGTTGCTGCGCTGTTTGGCCGTGTCCAGGTAGCCGCGAGCGGTGGAGGCGCGGCGGCCCTTCGGCGTCACGAAGCGGTCCATCGGGCCGAAGCCCTCTTGTTGGTAGCCGTTGACGTCCTCGGTTTCTGGATAACCGGCTTGCTTGCCCGCCTCGATAAAGGTTCGGTAAAGCGGATTGTTGCCCGCTTTGGGCGTGGTCACGCTGACGGGCCCGTCGCCGCCGTGGTAGTCGTTCGGGCCGATATCGCGGGTTTCGCTCTTCTTGAAGTAAGGCAGGCAGCTCAAGTAGTCCCACTCCTCCAAGCCGGGCTGTTTGGCCCAGTGGTCGTAATCAAGCGCGTTGCCGCGGATGTAGCACATGCCGTTGATCAGCGAGGAGCCGCCAAGGCCTTTGCCACGGCCGCACTCCATACGGCGGTTGTCCATATGGGGTTCGGGGTCGGTTTCGAACGCCCAGTTGTAACGCTTGCCCTGCAGCGGGTAAGCCAACGCTGCGGGCATTTGGGTGCGAAAATCGAAACGGTAGTCAGGGCCACCGGCTTCCAACAGCAGCACGCTGACATCGCTGTCTTCGGTCAGGCGCGTGGCCAGCACGTTACCTGCTGAACCGGCGCCGATGATAATGTAATCAAACTCAGTTGCTTGAGACATAGCGGTTCTCTCATCCAGAAGGGGGAGTTCGGTGTACGAAAGCTGGGCTCAGCCTTTAAAACACCGACTCGAACGGCCCCATCTCGATCTGCACGGACTTGGTTTGCGTGTAGTGATTGAGCGTTTCCACTCCGTTTTCACGGCCAATACCGGACTCTTTGTAGCCACCCACCGGCATTTCAGACGGAGATTCACCCCACGTATTGACCCAGCAGATGCCGGCTTCTAACTGGTGAATCACACGGTGCGCGCGGTTCAGGCTTTCGCTGAAGACGCCGGCGGCTAGGCCGTACTTGGTATCGTTGGCGCGACGGATGACTTCCTCTTCGTCGTCGAAGGCCAGTACTGACATTACCGGTCCAAAGATCTCCTCTTTGACGATACGCATCTCGTCGGTGCAGTCGGTGAATACCGTGGGGGCCGCCCAAGCGCCTTTGGCCCATTCGCCGCTGTTCCACGCGTCGCCCCCGGCCAGCACGCGTGCGCCTTGCTCTTTGCCCAGTGCGATATAGGAGAGCACTTTTTCCTGATGCTCGAAGCTGACAAGCGGACCGAAATTGACGCTTGGATCCATCGGGTCGCCCGCTTTGATACGCGCTACACGCTCGACCAACTTGGCTTCGAACGCCTCTTTGACGCTGCGCTCGACGAACACGCGGGTACCGTTGGTGCAGATTTGGCCGCTGGAGTAGAAGTTCGCCATCATGGCGGCATCGGCTGCGCGATCAAGATCCGCGTCGGCAAACACGATCAGCGGAGATTTACCGCCGAGTTCCATCGTCACGTCTTTTAGCGTGGAACCACCGGCAGCGGCCATGACCTTCTTACCCGTGCCGACTTCCCCCGTGAACGAGACTTTGGCAATGCCCTCGTGCTCGGTCAGCATGGCGCCGACGCGACCATCGCCCTGTACCACGTTGAACACGCCGTTCGGTAGGCCTGCTTCGGTGAAAATGTCGGCAAGCTGCATCGCCGTCAGCGGCGTCACTTCGCTGGGCTTGAAGACGATGGCGTTACCCGCTGCCAGCGCCGGAGCCGCTTTCCAGCAGGCGATTTGAATCGGGTAGTTCCAGGCACCAATGGCGCCGATCACACCTAGCGGTTCGCGGCGGGTATACACGAACGAGCTGTCGCGCAGAGGAATCTGGTGGCCCTCGATGGCGGGGGCAAGGCCTGCGTAGTACTCCAGGGCATCGGCACCGGTCACGATATCGACGCTGGCGGTTTCGCTGATGGGTTTACCGGTATTGCGGGTTTCCAGCTCGGCGAGCTCATCGTTGCGTTCGCGCAGAAGTGCCACGGCGCGTAGCAGGATGCGCGAGCGCTCCATGCCGGTCATCGCGGCCCACTCGCGCTGGCCACGCTGTGCGGCCTGAACGGCGCTATCGACATCGGCTTGGCTTGCTTGACCAATGGTGGCCAGCAGGCTGCCATCATAAGGATTGGTCACGGTAAACGTTTCGCCGGAGGTGGCATCAACCGGGCGACCATCGATGTAGAGGGGCTGTACGTCTTGAGCGGCCATGTCGATCTCCTTAGTAAAATTCGGCAGCGGATGCGTCTTCGAAGCACCCGTGGTGTGTCAGTAACTGGTCGAGATAGGTGTGCGCAAGGAGCCGTGCCTCGTCGGCATTCAAGCCTTCGGGCGCCAGTGCACCGCGCAGCCAGAGCCCATCGATCATAGCCGCCAGACCACGGGCAGCGTTGCGGGCATCGGCTCGGGGCATGACGCGATGAAACTGGTGGCAAAGATTGGTATATAGGCGGCGGTCGTTGACGTACTGAAGACGTTGCAACACTGGCTTGTGCATGCTGCTTGCCCAGAAGGCAAGCCACGTCTTCGCGGCGGGCCCGGTGACCTGAGTCCGGTCGAAGTTACCCTCGATAATGGCACCAATATGGGCGCGGGGAGAGTCATCTTCTAGTGCACGGCGTCGCGCCGCAACGGCATCGCTGAGATCGGTCAATATTTGCCGCATCGTGGCTTCCAGCAAGCCATCCTTACCGCCGAAGTAGTGGCTAATGATGCCAGCGGAAACCCCCGCATGACGGGCGATACGCATGACCGTTGCCTCGGCAAGACCCATTTCGTCAATGGCCGCCATCGTTGCCTTGATTAACTGCTGGCGGCGTATTGGTTCCATTCCCACCTTTGGCACAGCTATCTCCTAATGACGTTGAATGCCCATTGGCTCCTCACCTTGAAATGAAGGAGTAGGCATGATTACCTAACCATGATGGCATTTTTTTATTGAACGTTCAATCAATAAAAGTGTGTCGAATAGTTTCTCGCCTCTGCATTGCTCGCCGTAGAGGGCGTTTCAACATAACGGATAACGAGGAAAGACGACGGATGAAACAGCTAACCAAACGCCACTTGAGTGCTCTGTTCGTGACCGCCTGCCTGCCGATGACGGCTGCTGCCAATGAGTGTAGTAGCGTTCGTTTTGCCGAGGTGGGCTGGACCGATATCACCGCCACGACGGCCTTGGCCAGCGAAGTATTGGAAGCGCTAGGCTATGAACCCCGTGTCGATACGGTCTCGGTGCCCATTGCCTACGCCGGCATGCGTAATGACGATTTCGACGTCTTCTTGGGTAACTGGATGCCCTCCATGGCCTCCATCAGCGACCCCTACATCGAGCGTGGCGAGGTCGAACGTCTAACGGCCAACCTCGAAGGGGCCAAGTACACCCTGGCAGTGCCGCAGTACGTATACGACGCGGGCGTGACCTCGGTGAATGATCTAGCCGAGCATGCCGATCGGTTCGAGCAGCGCATTCACGGCATCGAGGCGGGCAATGATGGCAACGAACTCATTCAGCAAATGATCGATGATGATGCCTATGGGCTAGGTGATTGGCAGGTGATCGACTCCAGCGAGGCGGGCATGCTGGCCGAGCTGAGTGCGCGGGTTCCCAATGAGAAGTGGATGGTGTTCCTGGGTTGGGAGCCGCACCCCATGAACACCAATTTCGAGATGGCGTACCTGTCTGACGCAGACGACTATTTTGGACCCAATCTCGGTGGCGCGACGGTCTATACCAATACCCGCGCTGGTTTCGTCGAGTCTTGCCCGAACGTCGGTGAGTTGCTGAGCAACATGACGTTCACGCTGGAGATGGAAAACCAGTTGATGAGCGCCATCATGGACGAGGGGGTCGAACCTCGAGAAGCGGCGCGTGACTACCTGAGTGCACATCCCGATGTATTGGAGGCGTGGTTGGAAGGCGTGACGACGCGTGATGGCGGCGACGCACTACCTGCCGTACAGTCGGCGTTGTAAGCGCGTGCGTTGAGCGCATGAAAAGGCAGGCCATTTCGGCTTGCCTTTTGCCGCTAATATAGGCATACTCTGCACCCGCTGATGTCGGAAAGGCTACGTAGCTCAGTTGGTTAGAGCACATCACTCATAATGATGGGGTCCCCTGTTCAAATCAGGGCGTAGCCACCAATCAGCGTCAGTATGCATTCAAACGCATACGATTATGGTGGCCCCTTAGGTCCTCCCGCAACGCTAAACTGCGAACCCCGCCAGGCCCGGAAGGGAGCAACGGTAGTGGTGGCTGCGTGTGCCGGGATGTGGCTTTTGGGGCCGCCTCCATTTCTGAGTTCTACTTTCCAGACAATTACCCTTCGTCCTAATTCGTTACCGCCTGTTAAGTCTACTGATTGCTCATGATCGCATCGTCGGAACGTGGGCAATGTCATCTGTCCGGTAAAAGTGCCAGTCATGGAATGGCGAGGGCGCTTCTGGAAAGCACCCTCGCTCTTGGCATGTGCTGATTGGCAACCCTCGTTATCACTCCGTGTGGAGTTGGTTGGAGGGAAGGGCGGGGCCACCCAACGAAGCGCCGTGATGGCTGACGAGCGGTCGCGATCCCGAGAGTTTACGCAGTGACACGTAAAACACCGGTGTCAAGAACAGGCCAAACAGAGTAACGCCGATCATGCCCGCAAACACCGCCGTGCCAAGTGCTGCGCGTACCTCGGCGCCTGCGCCGGTAGCGATCACCGACGGTAAAACTGCTGCCGTGAAAGCAATCGAGGTCATGATGATCGGCCGCAACCGTAGTCGGCAGGCTTCCAGGGCGGCTTCCACGATGCTCTTGCCCTGCAGTTCCAACTCGCGGGCGAATTCCACGATCAGTATGGCGTTTTTACACGCCAGGCCAATCAGCACGACCAGCCCTACCTGCACGAAGATATTGTTATCGCCACTGCCAAACCATACGCCGATCAGCGCGGCCAGCATCGACATGGGTACAATCAGAATGACGGCGAGTGGTAGCGTCCAACTCTCGTAAAGCGCGGCCAACACCAAAAATACCAGTAGGATCGACAGCGGGAAGACGATCATGGCCGCATTACCCTGGGTGGATTGCTGGTAGCTCAAGTCGGTCCATTCAAGCGCCATGCCTGGTGGTAACACTTCTTCCGCCACGGCGTTAATAGTCTCCATTGCTTGGGCAGAGGAGAGGTCGCGGGGATCAAATTCGCCGGCCAAGTCCGCCGCTGGGTAGCCGTTGTAGCGCAGCACCGGGTCGGGCCCGAAGGTTTGCTTGATATCTACCATCGTGCCGATGGGAACCATCTCCCCCCGATCATTACGGGTACGTAGCCGGGCGATATCTTCAACGCTGGTGCGGTAAGGGGCGTCCGCTTGGGCGATTACCTGCCAGGTGCGGCCAAAGCGGTTGAAGTCATTCACGTAGGTCGAGCCAAGATAGGTCTGCAGGGTATCGAACAGTTCGGTCAACGGCACGCCCTGGGCCTTGGCTCTCAGCCGGTCCACCTCGGCATCCAACTGCGGTACGTTGGATTGATAGCTGCTGATCGGAAAGCCCATCCCCGGTGTTTGCGCAATCGCGCCCTGGAGTTGATTGACCGCCTGCTGCAGCGCCCCGTAGCCAAGATTGCCGCGATCCTCAATGAATAGCTGGAACCCCGATCCATTGCCCAAGCCAAGAATCGGTGGTGGCATGAAAGAAAACGCAAACCCCTCTTTCAAACCACCAATGCCCTGGTTGATGCGGGCGTTTATCTCCGCGGCGCTAAGACTTCGCTCATCAAAGGCGCTGAGGGTCAGAAAGGCCACCCCGGTGTTGGAGGTGTTGGTGAACTGCAGCGCGTTCAGGCCGGGAAAGGCAATGGCGTGCTCCACGCCTTCGGTCTCCATGGCAATATCCACCACGTCCTGAAGCATCTCGTCGGTTCGCTCCAGCGACGCCCCTTCCGGCAGGATGACACCAGCAATCAGGTAAAGCTTGTCTTGCACTGGAATGAAGCCAGGCGGCACTGCTTTGAACATCACGCCGGTGCCTAATAGAAGTAGGGCGTAAATTACGAACACCGCGCCACGATGCTTTAGGGAGCGGGCCACGCTGCTCTGGTACTTGTTGGAGCTGGCATTAAAGAAACGGTTGAAAGGACGGAAAATCCAGCCGAACAGGGTATCTATCACACGGGTGAGGCGATCTTTGGGCGCGTTATGGGGCTTGAGTAGCATCGCCGCCAGCGCGGGAGAGAGCGTCAGGGAGTTGATGGTGGAGATCACCGTGGAGATGGCAATCGTCACCGCGAACTGTCGATAGAACTGACCGGTCACCCCAGACAGGAAAGCCATGGGGATAAACACTGCACACAGTACCAGGCCTACGGCAATGATAGGGCCAGAGACTTCCCGCATGGCCTGATGAGCGGCGGCCTGTGGCTTTAAGCCCTCTTCGATATTGCGCTCGACGTTTTCCACCACCACGATGGCGTCGTCCACCACGATACCGATGGCCAACACCAGGCCAAACAGTGTCAGCGTGTTGATGGAGTAGCCCAGCAGGTAGAGCGCGCCAAAGGTGCCGATCACCGAGACCGGTACCGCCAGCAATGGAATGATAGAAGCTCGCCATGTTTGCAAGAACAGCGTGACGACCAGCACCACCAGCAGTACGGCTTCCAGTAGGGTGGCGATCACCGACTTTATAGAATCATTCACAAAGATCGTGGTGTCGTAGACGGCTTCGTACTCGACACCTTCTGGGAACTGCTCGGACAGCTCCTCCATGGTGGCAATCACCTGCTCGCGAATCTCCAGCGCATTGGCACCCGGTGCCTGGAATATACCCACTCCTACCGCGTTATTGCCGTCTAGCTGCGAGCGCAGCGTATAGTCCCCGGCACCCATTTCCAGCCGGGCCACATCCGCCAGCCTCAGTATTTCGCCGCTGTCACCACGACTAAGTACGATGTCACCAAACTCTTCCACCGTTTCCAACCGCCCGCGGGCGTTGATCAGAGTGAGAAAATCGCTATTCGCGATGGGTTCGGCGCCCAACTGCCCGGCAGAGACCTGCACGTTCTGCTCGCGCATGGCCCCAACGACATCGCTGGCCGTCAGGCCTCGGGCGGCTATTCGGTCTGGATCCAGCCATGCGCGCATGGCGTAATCTCCGCCACCGAAGATTTGCGCATCCCCTATCCCTTCGAGCCGGGCGAGTCGGTCGCGTACATTCAGTCGAACATAGTTGCGCAGATAAAGGGTGTCGTACTCACCGCTAGGTGAGGTTAGATGAACGACCATCAAAAACGTTGGCGATTGTTTTTGGGTAGTGACGCCTTGACGACGTACGGCTTCCGGCAACCTAGCCTCTGCCTGGCTAACGCGGTTCTGCACGCGAACCGCCGCCTGTTCAGCATCGGTGCCGGGACGGAAGGTGACGGTCATTTGCAGTACGCCATCAGAGCCTGCAACAGACTTGAGGTACATCATGTCCTCAACGCCATTGATGGCTTCCTCCAACGGCGTCGCTACGGTCTCGGCAATCTCCTGCGGATTGGCACCGGGGTAAACGGTTCTCACCACCACTGAGGGCGGCACGACATCCGGGTACTCGCTTATCGGTAGATTGGGAATGGAGATCAGCCCCACCGCCAGAATGATGATCGATAGCACGGCCGCAAAAATCGGACGGTCCACGAAAAAACGGGAGAAATTCATGGCGATTTACTCTTCCCTGGCCGCAATGGCGGGGGGCTCATTGGAAGCACGGATGTTAGCCACCGGTGCGGTCGCTACGCTTTTGGGGCTCACTTCCATACCGGGGAAGAACACTTTTTGTACACCATTGACGATCACTCGATCACCTGCTTGAAGCCCATCGATGATGACGGTACGTTCTGCTACCTGCCTTCCTGTGGTGACCTGTCGCTGTTCTGCTAGGTTATGCTCATTGACGACATAGACGTAGCGGCGATCTTGATTAGTCAGCACTGCCTTACGGTCTATCAGTAAGGCTTGCTCTAAGCGAGCAACCGGCATTTCGACCCTTGCAAACTCTCCAGGCCGAATGCGGCCATCTGGATTGGCCAGCACCGCCCGGAATTGTAAGGTGCCCGTACTGGGATTTAAGCGATTGTCGATAAAGTCTAGGGTGCCCGTGTACTGCCGTTGCGGGTCGCCGCCCAGTTCGATGGCCAAGTGATTCGACACCTCATTGCTGAAGAGTGCACGGCTGGCAAATGCAGCTTGCTCGTCTGCATCAAAGTAAACGTGTACCGGATCAATACTCACCAGCGTGGTCAACAGGCTCTGGTCGGCATTGGCTAGGTTGCCGCGAGTTACCATCGCCCGTCCGATGCGTCCACTAATCGGAGCCGTTATGCGTGTATACGCGAGGTCAAGCTCGGCGGTCTGCAGCGCAGCTTCGGCAGCAGCCACCATAGCGCGGTTATTATTCAGAGCCGATTGGCGCTGATCATGCACCTCTTGGGAAATGGCCTGACGCCCCAGTAACACCCTGGCACGCTCGGCCTCGCTGCTGGCCTGAGCCAATTGGCTCCTGGCTTGTGCAAGATCCGCTTGGGCCGCGCTCACGCGGGCTTGGTAGGGACGTGGATCGATGAGAAACAGTAACTCTCCCTGTTCGACCAGGTCGCCCTCTACAAAGGCCACCTCTTGGATATAGCCGCTAACCCGAGCTCTCAACTCCACCGTTTCGGCGGCTTCTACCCGTCCAGTGAATGACTCACTCAACACCATCGGCTGAGTCACTACTTCCACTACGTCAACCTCGGGTGGCGGCTGCGAGGGGGCGGCTGCCCCATCGCTCTGAGCCTCGCAGCCAGCGAGTAAGACCATGATGAGTAAAAACGGTATGACAGCCCGACTACGTTCAAGGCGGACTCTTCGAGAAAAACTTCTCATGAGGGTTTGCTCCCTTGGCTACCGGCAACCGGTAGTGGCTTTCGTTATGCTGTTGGAGGGCGCGTTGGCAGTCATGTCGTTGATTCAGTAGCGCCAGATTCGACCAGAGACCCTAAGCACTGATTGGATACGAGCTAACATAGGGGATCGGGGATCGTGAGAGGTATCAGGTTCCTGCGGAAAGATTGCCTAATTCTGTCGCAGTGAGTGAAAGCGCAAAGAAGCCGGTGGAGGCGAAACAACGACGTGTGTCAACGACGTGTTTCGGTGCAAAGGAAAGATGACAACCTGATGACACTGAGTGCGAATTGTCGGTTTCGACGGCGTACTTGCCTAATTCTGCAAAACCAACCGAAAAGCCTTCGGTTCTTCAGGAGAGGGCATATACTGCAAATTATTAAGGAGGAAATCCCGTGACCGTTATCGCGCCCGAACAGATTGCACAGTGCAGCGACAGCTTGTTACCGCAATTGAGCCAGGTCGTCCGCCGTTGGTCGCCGCTGGAAGCCCTTCAGGACACGGCGATTGCCGAAGTCCAACTGGTGCGCACTGATGCCCCTAGTAGTTTTCACTGTGCCGTCTATGAGCCGTGCCTGTGCTTCGTTATTCAGGGGAGCAAAACCGTATTGCTGGGTGACAAGGAGATCATCTACACCGGCCCCAGCTACATGGCGAGCGCCGTTCATTTACCGGTGGTGGGCAGGATTGACCATGCTTCACCAGAAAAACCTTTCCTAGCAGTAAAGGTCTCGGTGGACCCCCAGGAGGTGGCGGGGCTAATACTAGAGTTAGGGGATAGGGCTCCAAATGGGGGGCGTGATGCTATCTGTCCTGAGATGGACTGCGGGTTAACGTCGGCGTACATGGATCCCCTGATGCAGGGCGCGCTCTATCGTTTGTTAAGTCTACTCGACTCACCGGAAGATATTCAGGTGCTTTCGCCGCTAGCGCGACGAGAGTTAATCTATCGAGCATTAACGGGTGCCATGGGCCCGCACATGCGTCGGTTTGCTGCCTCAGACTCCCAGGCTAATCGGATTGCGCAAGTGATTGACACGCTTAAAGAGCACTATGCCCAGCCGCTTAAGATCCGCGAATTGGCAGCGACCGTTAACATGAGCGAATCGACGCTTTATCATAGCTTTCGTCAAGTGACACGCATGTCGCCCCTGCAGTACCAAAAGAAGCTGCGTCTACACGAGGCGCGACGGCTGATGCTGGCGGAGGGGCTCGAGGCAGCCACTGCAAGCTACCGGGTAGGCTATGAAAGCCCTTCCCACTTCAGCCGCGAATATAGCCGCATGTTTGGCGCACCACCACGCGCCGACGTTAGCCAGTTGCGAGGGGCATACGCAGAGTCGCAGCCCGCCTGAACAATAGCGTCATGGATAGTTGCTGCAGTGGATTCCCCTCTCTCATCTGGATAGTTTCATGAAAACCGTATTGCGCTGGCTGGCTGCCGTGACGGCCTTGTTGGTCTTATTGCTGGCAGGCCCGGTGTGGATATTGGCCAGTCAACAGGTCATTACCGATGGGCACTGGTCGAATCTCGATCGTTCGTCTGCAGGGTTGGCCCCCTCTCCGGATCGCGTCCAAGATGCTGTCGTACAGGTCTATGCGGCCCGTGCCTATAGCTGGCGCGGCGCCTTTGGTGTGCATATTTGGATTGCGACCAAAGCAGAGGGCGCGCGGGAGTATCAACTGCATCAAGTGTTGAGCTGGCGACGCCCAACGGTCGTCTCCTCCATCGATACGCCTGACCGAGCCTGGTTTGGACACCCGCCTGAGCTGCTTGCTGACTATCGCGGCGCGGCGGCTGCCGATTTGATCCCCCATATACAAGACGCCGTAGCGCGCTATCCGCAAGCCGATCTGTACCGAGTTTGGCCAGGCCCCAATAGCAACAGCTTCATTGCTTGGGTGATCCGCGAGGTCGATGGTTTCGATGTGGCGCTACCCACGACCGCCGTGGGGAAAGACTATCTGTTCAATGGCGTCGTCGCCCGCGTGCCCAGCGGGACGGGGTATCAGCTCTCGCTGGGAGGCGTGTTGGGCATTATGCTAGCGCTGGAGGAGGGCATCGAGCTCAACCTGCTGGGCATGAGTGTCGGTATCGATATTATGCGCCCCGCTCTCAAACTGCCTGGCATTGGTCGACTGGGTATGCCTGCCAAGGTGGCGGGAAGCAGTAACGCATCGTCGTTAGCGCAGTGATATGGCGTTGCCAGTCTTGAGTAGACGCGCACATGTCTTTCTAGGCACTTTTGTTCTAGAATGGTGTTTGTAGACATTAAGCTGGGAAGTGCCATGCAAACAGCGCAAGAGTTTGCCCATGATAAGTCAGCGGCTGCGGTGGGGTTGAAAGCCGCGGTACGTATTCTCGAGAAGTGGCGAGCCTCTGGAGAGCAGGGCGAGGCGATTCTGCGCGTCTCTCACAGTACCTACGCTCGTGCTCGGCGCGGCGATCTGGCAGCGATCAAGTTAGATAGTGACCAGCTTACGCGTATCAGCTATGTGCTGAACATCCACGCGGCACTGCGTATGATCTTCGACAACCCGGACAACCTGTATGGGTTCGTGAACATGGTCAATCACAACCCTTTTTTCAATGGTCGCACACCGCTGGCCATTATGGGCACGGGGGACTTTGCCGCGCTTTACGAAACCTATAAACGCATCGACAGCCTGCGGGGTGGGCAGTGGTAAAGGCGGCTGATTTGCCCGTACTGCCAGCCCGTGACGTCACCGGCTATCGATTGGTGAACAGTAAATTCCCGCCCATCGATTTGTTCGATGACGTGGCAGACCCTGACGAGTTCGCCGCTCTCCATGCGCTTCAGTCGCTCACCAACCCGCGGTTGCAAAACGAGGTGGGCGACTTGGCGCTGCTGCCGCTCGACCAGATTCCTTTCGGTATTCGTGGCTGCTCGTATGCCGTGGCACCCTTTACGCACATCAATCCCGAAGGGTCACGTTTCAGCGATGGCAGTTTTGGCGTGCTGTATTTTGCCGATACGCTGGAGACTGCGATTGCGGAGGTCAAACATCATCAGCAAACGTACTGGCGGCGCGTGCCAGGTCTTCGCTATGAGCGGTTCGTTTTTCGGGGGTTGAGAGGCGTCTTCAATGAGGTATCAATAGGCGATGCGCTGACGCTGCCGAGCGATCATCTTGTCTACGCCCCCGATCATTACACGGCGTCTCAGCCCTTCGGTACAGACGTCCGACGTACGCTAAACGGTCTCCGTTACCGCTCGGTCCGTCGACCCGGTGCCCACTGTTGGGCGCTCATGACGCCGCGTCATGTGACGGACATCATCCAGACCACCCATTTGGAGATGATCTGGAGCGGCGCCATCACCCAGGTGAATCATCTACGTGTCACCCAGCCATAGCGGCGTGCGGAAAAGAGGTTCAGTTATTTTGCTGCTGGTCAGTGAAGCGCTGCATGATCGTGAGCGTCTCATCGCTGACATGGTGTTCCATGCCTTCTGCGTCGATGCGGGCAGTGCTGTCGTCCACGCCTAACGCTCGCAAGAAATGCAGCACGATATCGTGACGAGCACGAGACGTTTCCGCCATTTTTTGACCTTCGTCGGTCAAAAACAGCGAGCGATATGGCTTGCTGGTCACCAGACCTAACTCGTTCAATCGACGGATCATTTTCGATACCGTCGCTTGACTAACGGCCATTCGGTTAGCAATGTCGGCCGCGCGCGCCTCACCGCGATGACGAATCAGGTCGCCAATCAATTCGACGTAGTCTTCGATGAGCTCCGTTTCGTGGGCATTGCGCACGGCTTCGTATTGCTGGGCGTGCTGTTCCACAGGCGGTAGTGCATCACCACTGTGTCCAGAGGGGGGTGAGGTGCGCCGCTGTTGGTGATCACTCATTGGCAAAGGTTATCAAAGTTAGTGGAAACGTTAATTGGCGATGGTAGCGCATTTTTGAAGATAATTGTTAGCCAAGGCTAAACTGTTTGCACATTGCTTTTTTGTTGAGCTAAAGTTATCTGTAACACGAGCCTAGCACAGAGGAGAGATCCAGTGGCTAAACCATACTTGCTAGCAGTCTTGAGCGTGCCGTTCGCTTGGTGTGGCGTTGTGACCAGTGCTCAGGCCGATGAGTTGCAAAACCCGCCCATCGAGATTGCCGTGACGTTTTCAGTTCTTGGCGACTTGGTGAAGAAAGTGGCCGGCGATGATGCGAACGTCACGGTGCTGACACCGATCAACGCCGAAGTGCACGAGTGGGAGCTCACCCCAGATAATTTTGCTGCGCTCGAGGACGCCGACATCGTTTTTTATAACGGCTATCAGCTCGAGCAGTGGATGCGCCAAGTATCGGCGACGGTCAACGATGACATACCTATGATCGCCGTGGCAGAGGCGTCGGGTTACCCGACGCAAACGATCGTCACCGGTGAGATGGAAGGCGACGTGGACCCACACCTGTGGATGGACCCGCGGGCTGCCAGTGCCTATGTGCAAGCCATTGCCAACACGTTGGAGGATAGCCTGCCCCATCAAGCCGATGCGATTCAGCAGCGTGCAGCGGCACTGGAAGCGCAACTGCACGACCTACATGTCGAGCTCCAAGAAACGCTCGAAGCCATTCCCGAAGAGCGCCGCGTGCTGCTCTCCAGTGAAGCAGCCTTTCTCTACTTTGCCGACGCGTATCGGTTCGAGCACGACGGCATTTGGGGGACCAATGCCGAAACAGAGGGCTCTCCACGTCAGTTGATGCGGGTCATCGATCGAATCAACGAGCGTCAACCGGCGGCACTGTTTTGGGAAAGCACGATTTCTGACCGCCATGTGACCAGTATCGCACGTGATACGGGGCTGCCCGTTGCCGGGCCGCTGTATGTCGACTCGTTGAGTGAGCCTGACGGGGAGGCTGCCGACTACTTTGCCATGCAGCGTCATAACGTTGCCTTGCTGCGTCGCTACTTGGCTAGCGAGTAAATCACGATGTCCTCACTACCGTCTCAACCAGCCAGCGCCATCGATGTGAGCGGTGTCTATGCGGCTTACCAGCGTCAGCCCGTGCTAGAGGATATTCACCTCTCGCTGCCAAGCGGGCGTTGGACGGCCATCGTCGGGCCGAACGGCGCAGGCAAGTCGACGCTGTTTCACGTGCTGACCGGTAGTATGAAACCCTTACGCGGCCGCGTGACGGCATTTGGTCAAGCCATCGAGCACCATCGAAAAGCCGGGCGCATTGCCTACATGGCCCAGCGAGAGGCCATCGAATGGGACTTCCCTATTTCGGTGTGGGAAACCGTGATGAGCGCCCGCTATGGCCACATGCGTCAAGATGCGTGGTGGCGGAGGCTACTGTCTGCGCGGTGGCATGCGTCACGGCATCGTGATGCGGTGGAAAAGGCATTAGACGACGTTGATATGCTGGCATATGCCGAGCGGCCCATCGGGGCCTTATCGGGTGGACAAAAAAAACGCGTGCTGTTAGCGCGTGCGTTGGCGCAAGAGGCGAGTATCCTGCTGCTCGATGAGCCGCTCGCGGGGGTCGACCCACCTAGCGAGCGACTCATTCTCGACGTGCTCAAACGCGAACGCGAAGCCGGACGAACCATCGTGATGGTGACGCACGATATGCCGGGCGCGCGTCGCTACGTGGACCATGTGGTACTGATCAATCGATGCATTCGCGGCGAGGGCGCGCCCGACGAAATGCTGAGCGATAGCAAGTTGGCCGAACTTGCGGTGAGTTCTATTGCAAATTCTCCAGCGGATGCCGAGCGTGTCCGTCTTCCTGCATTTGCCAGCAAAGAATAGGCGACTCGAATGTTAGAAACGTTGGATGCTTGGAGTAGTGCGCTGGTGGCGGGGCTCATCGCGGCGCTGATGGTGCCCGTGAATCTAATGCCCGACAGCGTATCAGAGGCGTTTCAGTACGCCTTCATGCAGCGTGCGCTGCTCACGTCGATGATGGTGGGAGCCATCTGCGGCATGCTTTCGTGTTACGTCGTGCTCAAGCGTTGGTCGTTGCTGGGGGATGCGATCTCTCATGCGGTGCTGCCCGGGGTGGCGGTTGCCTACCTGCTGGGCCTGCCTTTTTTTATCGGTGCCTTCGTCACGGGAGCGCTGACGTCGCTCGGCATTGGAGCAATCGAACGGCATACACGGATCAAATCCGATGCCGCCATGGGCATCATGTTTACCGGGGCATTTGCGCTGGGCGTCGTGCTGATCAGTAAAATCGCCTCCAGCACCCACTTGATGCATATTCTGTTCGGCAACGTGCTCGGAGTGCAACAGTCGGCACTACTGCTCACGTTGGCGGCCAGCCTCGTTGCGCTGCTGATGGTATGGCTAGCTTATCGTCCGCTCATGCTCTACGCCTTCGATCCCACGCAGGCCCAAGCGCTTGGCTTCAATACGGGAGTGATTCATTACGGTTTGATTCTACTGCTCACGCTCACCATCGTGGCCAGTTTGGAAACCGTCGGTATCATCCTCGTGGTGGCCATGCTGATTACGCCGGGCGCCACGGCCCACTTGCTGACCGACCGCTTCAAAACGATGCTGTTTATCTCCGTGGGGATTGGGGTGGGGTCTGCTGTGTTGGGGCTATGGCTGTCGTTTGCGTTTGACGTAGCGTCCGGTGGCACCATCGTCTTGGTGGCAACGGGGTGCTTCTTCACGGCGCTGCTGTTTTCGCCCAAGCACGGTGTGCTGATGCGGCTTTGGCGGCATCGGAACTTGGGCGGCGCTAATTAGTTTCCCACCCGATGACGAGCCGTGGGTAGTCGATGATCCCAATGACGCTGTGTTTTGCATCCACGACCGGTGCTTGGGATAAACCAAACTGAGCAAACAGGCGAGCGCAATAGCGAATATTCATTTCCGGACGGACGCTAATGATCGGTTTGCTCATGATTTCGTAAAGGCTTACACGGTCTGCAGAGCGATTGACTGCGAGCACTTTTTTAGCAATATCAGAGGCTAACACAAGCCCCAGTTCATCTTTCTCATCACGCCTATCAACGATGATAGCGGTGGCATCGTATTGCCTCATTAGTTCAATGCCGTCAGTAACGGTCATAAAACCATCGGTCGTCACATAGCGGGAGTGCATGACGTCCTGGGCAGTGCGCTCCGTCAGTGATGGGCTTGCCATTGTTAAAGCCTCTCTCTAGCCTAGCGGTTGATCGAATGCATCTTCGAGGGATTTCACTTGGTGTGCGACGCCTACCGCATCCTCGACGTCTAGCTGAAAGGCGATGCCTGTTCCCGACGTGTCGTCAAACGCACCCACTTCCGCGATCGCTTCGAGAATTGAACGGCTAATATGCTCCTCCACTAAAAAGAGCAGCACGTCGCGTTGCGACGTAATGTCCATGCCAAAAATGCCTTTTGCTTTTTTTAAGCCTTCGCCACGCGCGTTATTGATGACAGTGGCGCCGGTGGCTCCAGCATCTCTAGCTGCCTGAAGTATCTGGTCGCTTAGCTCATCTTCTACAAGTGCGACAATGAGTTTAAAGCGCATGGGTATCTCCTTGATGAGACTTTGTCACTGACGTGCCTGAGAGCGACTGTATTTTCGATGGCCTATTGCTTCGCCATCGAGCAATTTGGGCGTATCCCATTACCGTGATAATAGGGAATAGGCAGGCAAGCGCGATCATTCCAAAGCCATCCATTAACGCGCTACGACCGGGTATCGAGGAGGCTAATCCAAGACCTAGCGCGGCGATGATCGGCACGGTAATGGTCGATGTCGTGACGCCCCCGGAATCGAATGCCAGGGGGATAATCGACTTTGGGGATCGTAGGGTTTGGACAATCACTAGGCAGTAGGCTCCTAGCACGAACCACTGCAAAGGTAGGCCCATGACGATGCGCCATGCGCCCAGGGTGATTCCAAAGGCCATGCCGAGGGCAACGGCGAGCCGCAGGGTAAAAGGGTTGATCGTACCGCCGGATATTTCGCCAGCTTTGATCGACACCGCGATCAGCGATGGCTCGGCAATCGTAGTGCTTGCGCCAATCGTAAACGCGAAAATATAGACCCAGTAGTAGTCGCTCCAATGCCGCTGAGCTCCCTCTGTCATGGCAGGTAGAAAATCGGGGTGCGTCAATTGGCTGGCCATCAACTCACCCATGGGAAACAGGGCTTGCTCTAGCCCTATCAAAAAGAAAGAGAGTCCTACCCATACCATGAAAAAACCAACAGCGACCTTTAGAAACCGTTTGACCGGCTTGCGGATCACCAAATATTGGAAGCCAAAAATAATCGCCACAATGGGAAGAATATCGCGTAGCGTGCCCCAAAAAATAGCCAGCATATTCATGATCTTCCCTCTGCAACGAGATCAAGGCCAACAATACCGAAAAGCAGTACGAAAATGATGGGCATAACGGAAGCAAATGCAATCAAACCAAAGCCGTCCAGCATAGGGTTGCGGCCTTTGATGGCCGTGGCCAAGCCAACACCGAGTGCCGTAACAAGAGGGACGGTAATGGTGGATGTCGTGACACCGCCCGAATCATAAGCAATGCCAACGAGCTCAGCAGGCGCTAACAGCGTCAAGAGCAGTACAAGAATATAACCACCAATGATCATCAAATGCAGCGGCCAGCCTTTAAAGATACGCAGTACGCCAACGACCACGGCGGTGCCTACGGAAAGCGCTACGATCATGCGGAGCGTAAACGCAAAGGACGTTTGGGCGAGACTGCTATTCTCGATCAGACCACTTTCGGAGACGACAATCGCTGCACGAGCCGCCACGGCAATCAGTGCTGGCTCTGCGACGGTGGATCCAAACCCCAGTGCAAAAGCAAATAGAAGGAGCCAAACGACAGAACCTTTATGAACGAAAGCACGTGCGAGGTTCTCTCCTAAAGGAAACAGTCCCAGCTCTAGCCCCTTGATGAAGAGCGTTAGCCCGATCACTACAAACAGTAGCCCTAGTGCTAAATCGAAAAGCGCCAATGTATCGGGAAGAGGTTGTTGGATGACGAGCGTTTGAAAGAAGCTCATAACCAGCACAACGGGTAGTAAATCCCGAAGGCTGTTTTTGAGCTGCAGGGCGAGAGAGTGAATAAAGTTCATTAGCGCCCTTTTTCAATGGCTGATACGTCTATGCTCATCAGTGTAATGGTTACGCATGTCGTCTCTTTTGATCTAGGACACGTTGCGAGTGTTCTCTAGTCAACAAAGTTGGCTGCCTAACAGCAGCATCGAAGGGTCTAGTGCGTGCCAGCCCCACCATGCCAGCAATATCAAGCCACTCACTATCGGTAGAGCAATCAAACTCCACCATAGACTTGAACGCATCATGTCGTCACCTGTCCCGCAGAGGGGCGTGACAGCGGCTTCTCACTGATGAACCAGTGGAGCGCGGCGGCGACCACGGACAGCACGATGGCAATCTGCCACACCGTATCGTAGTGGCCGGTGAGGTCGTACAAAAATCCACCCAGCCAAACGCCCATGAACGAGCCCAGCTGATGAAAGAGAAACACGATGCCGCCCAACATCGAGAGATGGCGAACGCCAAACACCGATGCGACGATACCGTTGGTGAGCGGAACGGTGGAGAGCCATAACAGCCCCATGGCGATCCCGAAGAGATAAGCGCTGGTCGTCGTCAGGGGCAGGGCGATAAAGGCCGTGATGATCACGCCCCGGATGAGGTAAAGCCAGCTCAACAGGCGCGGTTTCGACCAGATACCCCCCATCCAGCCAGCGGTGTAGGTGCCCACGATATTGAACAGACCCACCAGCGCGAGCACCGTGGTGCCGACTTGGACGGCCAAGCCGTTATCGAACAGGTAGCCTGGCAAGTGGACCGCAATGAACACCACTTGGAAGCCGCAGACGAAAAAGCCCAGGCAAAGTAGCCAAAATCCTTTTTGCCCCGCCGCTTCGTTAAGCGCATCGCGCAGGCTCAAGTCGCCCAGTGCCTTGGGGCTGGGCCGGTCTTTGAGCATGGCGCCCAGCGGTATCATGAGTGCGGCAATCGCCCCCATTGCCAGGAGCGCAGAGGACCAGCCTAGCCACTCGATCAATCCCAGCGTGCCGGGCAGCATGGCAAATTGACCAAACGAGCCCGCCGCACTGACGATCCCCATGGCCATGCTGCGCTTCTCAGCGGGAACGGCCCGGCCGACGGCGCCCAGAATCACCGAAAACGTCGTTCCCGATAGGCCGAAGCCAATCAGCAGGCCCGCGCTGACGGTCATGCCGAGCGCGCTGGTCGAAAGGCTCATGAAGCAGAGCCCCAGTACGTAGAGGATGCCGCCCGCCACGATGATTTTGGCCGCGCCAAAACGGTCGGCCAGCGCCCCGGTAAACGGCTGGGACAGCCCCCAAATGAGGTTTTGGACGGCCAGTGCGAACGCAAAGACGCCGCGCCCCCAGCCGAAATCGCTGCTCATTGGCTCGAGAAACAGCCCGAACCCATGACGCAGCCCCATGGCCGTGGAAATAACCAAGCTGGCGAGCACGATCAACAGCAGCGTATGGTGTTTCTGAAGGGCCATGGCACGTCTCTTATGGTGGATTGGTTAACGCGTTAATCAACTATCGCATGGCATTGGCGACTTTAGAAGCTTCCAAATAGGGTGCCGAGCGTAATCACACTCGTCAGCGCAGCGATGGGGAGCACGATGGTGACCATGGCGACATTGCCATACGACTGGCGGTGGGTCAGCCCGCAAATTGCCAGAAGTGTAATGACGGCGCCGGAATGGGGGAGCGTATCCATGCCGCCCGCGGCCAGCGTCGCCACGCGGTGCATGAGCTCTGGGTCGATGCCAGCCTGTTGCGCCATGGCCAGATACTCGCTACCCAAGGTTTGGAGTGCAATGGAGAGCCCGCCGGAGGAGGAGCCGGTGATGCCTGCCAGCACGCTCATCGCCATGGCTTCGGAGATGAGGGGGTTACCGGGGGAAACATTGAGCACCGCATCGCGAAGGATGGCAAAGCCTGCCAAGCTGGCGATGACCGCGCCGTAACCGACTTCAGAGGCCGTGTTGAAAATAGGTAGCAGCGAACCAAAGCAGCCTTGATTGATGGTAGCTTTCAAGTCTTGCCAGTGGCGCCAGCGGGTGATGATCAGCCAAGCCGAGGCGCTCAGCAGGGCAATCAGAATGGCCCAAAGCCCGGTCTGTCGGCTGGGTGTGACGTTATCGAACGCGTCGCTGATGAAGCTCAGGTCCATGGCCGGGAATACCCCGTAAGTAAAGAGGGCATTGAGGCCAATCACCATAACCAGTGGAATCAACGCGATGGCCAGCGGCATGCCGGGTGCTGTGTCGGTGTCGCTGTGGGTATCTGTTTCACGCTCCGTGTGGGTACCGTAACCCTCCCCTTGAGCAGCGGCTTTCTTGACTCGGGACTGAAGGTAGAACGTTCCTAGACCTAGCATGATCGACCCAGCAATGATGCCAAGCCCCGGTGCCGCGAAGCTGTTGGTGCCAAAGTAAGGGATGGGAATCGCGTTTTGGATGGCTGGCGTGCCGGGCAGCGCCGTCATGGTAAAGGTGAAGGAGCCTAAAGCGATAGAGGCGGGGATGAGGCGCTTGGGCACATTGGCCTGGCGGAACAGCTCACGGCTGATCGGGTAAATGGCAAAGGCCACGACGAACAGCGAGACGCCGCCATAGGTCAGAACGGCGCAGGCCATGACGACCGTCAGTACCACGTGATGAGTGCCCAACCGTTTGACGATGCCGTTGGAAATCGACTGAGCGGCGCCTGAGTCTGCCATCAACTGACCGAACAGCGCACCAAGCAAGAAAAGCGGGAAGAACTGCATGACATAGTTGCCCAGGGCGCCCATGAAGGTGTCGGTGTAAATCGGCAGTAAAAAAGCGCCGTCGCCTGATAGTAAAACCGCTAACGCGGCCATTAACGGCGCAAGCAGGAGGACCGAGATACCTCGGTAGGCCAGCAGCATCAACAGCGACAATGAGACGATAATAGCGAGCATGCCCATACAGGCTCCTAAGCATTTGTTAATTTAGTCATCGGTGCGTGTAAACGAAGGCCGGGATACTAGGCATTATGTTGCATAGCAGCAATAGCGTTGGGACTAAAGTCGTAACCAAAAGAGAGCGTCACTTTCGCCTGCTTAAGCGCGCCCCATCTGTTAGAATCCGCCACCTTTGGCGTTGATGACCTTCCAATAACCCTGGGTATTTCCATGAATGCAGTAATTCTCGCAGTGCTCGTCATGGTGGCACTGTCGCTTCTTCGTGTGTCCGTTGTATTTGCGCTGGTGGTCGGTGCGTTAGTAGGGGGGCTGGTCGGAGGCCTTTCCCTGGACGATACGCTCAGCGCGTTCAACGAGGGCGTCGGCGGGGGCGCGCAGGTGGCGCTGGCGTACGCAACCTTAGGCGCTTTTGCCGTGGCCATCTCTCGTTCTGGGCTGCCGGACATGCTGGCAAATCGATTGATCACTTTGCTAGGTAAAGAGGCGACCGCCGCCCACCAAGCGCGGGTGAAGATGCTGCTGCTGGTGGCCGTGTTACTGGTCGCCATCTCCTCACAAAATGCCATTCCGGTCCACATCGCGTTCATTCCCGTGCTGATTCCACCGCTGCTGGCGGTGATGAATCGCCTGCAACTCGACCGCCGTGCCGTGGCCTGCGCGCTGACCTTTGGTCTTACGGCACCCTATATGCTGCTGCCGGTAGGATTCGGGGCGATCTTCTTGAACGATATTTTGTTGGCAAACCTGAACAGTGCCGGAGAGCCACTAGGGCTGGAGATCTCGCGTGGCATGGTGCCCATGGCCATGGCGATTCCGGTGGGCGGCATGGCCATGGGCCTGTTGGTCGCCCTGCTGTTTAGCTACCGCGGCCAGCGTAGCTACGCGAGCAAGGACGTGGCCGCGCCCAATGGCCAGACACACACGCCTGTCGAACCGCACCTCTTAGGCTTAGTCATGTCAGGCGTGGCGATCGTGGCAGCGTTAGGCCTTCAGCTCTACACCGGCTCGATGATCGTTGGAGGCTTGGTGGGTATCGGCTTGCTGTCATTGGGTGGTATTTTCAAATGGCGCGAGGCTGATGATCTGTTCACCAGCGGTATGCGGATGATGGCTTTGATTGGCTTTATCATGATTTCGGCGGCAGGCTTTGCGGAAGTCATGAAAGCCACCGGCGATATCGACTCGCTGGTTGCGGGTGCCTTCAATCTGTTTGGCGATAATCGTGGCTTGGCCGCTTTGGTCATGCTGCTGGTCGGCCTGTTCATTACCCTGGGCATCGGCTCTTCGTTCTCAACCATTCCCATCATTGCGGCGATCTTCGTACCACTGGCCGTGCAGTTTGGTTTCTCACCCATGGCGACTGTAGTGCTGGTGGGCACCGCTGCCGCCTTGGGCGATGCGGGTTCGCCAGCCTCGGATTCCACTTTGGGGCCCACCTCAGGATTGAACGTAGACGGTCAGCACGACCATATGTGGGACAGCGTGGTGCCCACGTTCCTGCACTATAATCTTCCGCTGATTGCGTTTGGCTGGCTGGCGGCCATGACGCTTTAAGCACACTCAATACTTACCAAAAGGGCAGCGCTAAGGCTGCCCTTTTTTGATGGAAGTGCTTGATGAAAACGCGTTGAGTGGATAAGACGTTACTGTTTAGGCAAGTGCGCTTCAAAGGCACTTAGCAGACCACGGAGTAGGGACAGCTCTTTGCGGCTCGGCTGTGCACGGGCAAACAGCGCTTGGAGCTGCTCTTCGGTACGTGCGTGGGGCTGGGTTAAAAAACCGCTTTGCTGCATCAAGCGGCCAAGATGTTCCTGGAAATAGCCAAACTGTTCGCGGCTAGGCGGCGTGGTTTCCAGCGGTCGCTGATACTTAAAACCGCTGACGTCGCGCTTGCGCCAGACGCGATGCACTTCGTAGGCAAGAATCTGGACCGCTTGCGATAGATTGAGAATGCCATACTCGGGATTGGCGGGAATGCTGACTTGGTGGCTGCAGCAGCGAATCTCATCGTTGGTCAACCCGGAGCGTTCGCGGCCAAACACCAGGGCCACCGGGGCTTGGTGGGCGTTGTCGATGACTTGCTGGGCCATCTCGTCAGGCTCGTCGAAATGGGGCAGCGGCATGCTGCGCAGCCGAGCGCTGGCACCGACCACTTGCACGCAGTCGTTCACGGCCTCTTCGAGTGTCTTTACGCAGCGAGCGTTTTCTAATACGTCCGTTGCACCGGCGGCTAGGCGAGTGGCTTCTTCATCGGGGAAGCTACGAGGATTGACCAGCACGAGCTCCGTCAGCCCCATGGTTTTCATGGCGCGGGCTGTTGCGCCTATGTTGCCCGGGTGGAACGTTTGCACCAGCACGATACGAATATTGGAAAGCACGAGAAGTCGAACCTAAAAGCTGCCAAATAAAGTCGGTGATGGTAGCACGCTTTATGACGCCATGACGTCGGTACTAATGAAAGAACCCCGCCGAAGCGGGGTTCTCGTTCAACGTCAGAGCGTTAGGCTCATGGGTGCATTACATCATGCCGCCCATGCCACCCATTCCGCCCATGCCACCCATATCCGGGGCAGCTTCTTTCTCTTCCGGGTCGTCGGCGATCATGCACTCGGTGGTGATCATCAGGCCAGCGACAGAACCAGCAGACTGCAACGCAGTGCGGGTTACTTTTGCCGGGTCGAGTACGCCCATTTCGAACAGGTCGCCGTACTCGCTGGTTTGCGCGTTGTAGCCGAAGTTGCCTTCACCATCTTTGACGCGATTGATGACCACAGCGGCTTCTTCGCCCGCGTTGGTGACGATCTGACGCAGCGGTGCCTGCATGGCACGCAGCGCCATGTTGATACCGTGGTTCTGATCTTCGTTGTCACCGGTCAGGCCCTGTACTTTGGCCATCACGCGAACCAGGGCAGTACCACCGCCAGGTACGACGCCTTCTTCTACGGCAGCGCGAGTCGAGTGAAGCGCATCTTCGACGCGGGCTTTCTTCTCTTTCATTTCGACTTCGGTCGCCGCACCGACGCGGATAACGGCAACGCCGCCTGCCAGTTTGGCAACGCGCTCTTGCAGCTTCTCTTTGTCGTAGTCAGAGGACGTTTCTTCGATTTGCGCGCGGATTTGATTAACGCGTGCTTCAATGTCGTCCTCGGCACCTGCGCCATCGATGATGGTGGTGTTCTCTTTGGACATGGTCATGCGCTTGGCAGTACCCAGGTGATCCAGGTTCGCCTGCTCAAGGGTCAGACCTACTTCTTCGGAGATCACGGTGCCGTTCGTCAGGATAGCGATATCCTGCAGCATGGCTTTGCGACGGTCGCCGAAGCCAGGTGCTTTGGCAGCCGCGACTTTCACGATGCCACGCATGTTGTTCACGACCAGCGTTGCCAGCGCTTCACCTTCGATATCTTCGGCGATGATGGCCAGCGGCTTGCCTTGCTTGGCAACGGCTTCCAGCACCGGCAGCAGTTCGCGGATGTTGGAGATCTTCTTGTCGACGAGCAGGATGTATGGATCTTCCAGCTCGACGGTCATGGTGTCTTGGTTGGTGACGAAGTAGGGCGAGAGGTAGCCGCGGTCGAACTGCATACCTTCGACCACTTCCAATTCGTCTTCGAAGCCGCGACCTTCGTCAACGGTGATGACGCCTTCTTTACCGACTTTTTCCATCGCTTCGGCGATGATTTCGCCAATGCGCTTGTCGCCGTTGGCAGAGATCGTGCCTACTTGCGCAATGGACTTGGTGTCGGTGCAGGGCACGGACATCGCCTGAATCTCTTTGACCGCTGCGGTCACGGCTTGGTCGATACCGCGTTTCAAATCCATCGGGTTCATGCCCGCGGTCACGCCTTTCAGGCCTTCCGCTACGATGGCCTGTGCCAGAACGGTGGCCGTGGTGGTACCGTCACCGGCGGCGTCGGAAGTCTTGGAAGCGACTTCTTTCACCATCTGGGCGCCCATGTTCTCGAACTTGTCTTTCAGTTCGATCTCTTTTGCGACAGAGACACCGTCTTTAGTGACGGTCGGCGCGCCGAAGGATTTGTCCAATACCACGTTGCGGCCTTTCGGGCCCAGCGTGACTTTAACGGCGTTCGCCAAGACGTCGACACCACGTGCCATGCGTTTGCGAGCATCATCGGAGAACTTAACTTGCTTAGCTGCCATGTTCGTTACTTCCTAACAATTGAAATAAAAATGGGAAAGTAATTAGCCGAGTCGGATTAGCCTTCGACGACGGCCAGAATATCGGCTTCGCTCATGATCAGAACTTCTTCGCCGTTGATTTTTTGCTTCTCAACGCCAAAGCCGTCTTTAAAAATCACCGTATCGCCCACTTTTACATCCAGTGGACGTACGTCGCCGTTATCCAGAATACGGCCATTACCAACGGCCAGAACTTCACCACGCGTGGGTTTTTCCTGCGCATTACCCGGTAGCACGATGCCGCCAGCGGTTTTCTGCTCTTCTTCCACGCGACGGATGACGACGCGATCGTGCAAAGGACGGATATTCATGCTCACGTTCTCCTGAGGTTCGTCAAAGCCCAAAAGGGGCAGTTAGCTTAAAGGGATTTCCGCGGGCTCAGCCCTCGGAAAGCGAAGGCGTGCTGCCTTCATGTCAATGGCGAAAGCAAAGCCTTCGCCGAACCTGTGTGCTGACACAAAAGTGGGGGCTGCCCAACGCCTTTCAAGGGGTAGGTATGAAAAAAAATACCTCGCCACCTTTGGCAATCAGGTGAATGACTTAGCGACGGCGCGGCTCATCGTCACCGCTTATGAATTCACCTTCGATAGGGCCTTCTTCACGATGGGAGGAGGGCTGTTCGTTCGACCGCCCCCAGTCTTCTGCGCCACGCTGATACGTGTGCCGATGCGAAGCGCTTTTTAAACCAATCCAGGTCAGGGCTTTCATGAGTAGTTGGCGAGCGTTGGGAATCAAGCAGGCGATACCCAGCGCGTCGGATAGGAACCCTGGGGCAAGCAAAAGAGCGCCACCAAAGATGAGGGCGGCGCCAGTCAGTAGCTCCTGAGAGGGGATTTCACCCATTTGCATGCGCTGTCGGGCGCGGGCGAAGGTGGAGACACCTTCCTTGCGAATGAGGTGAAGTCCGATGAAGCCGGTGCTTAACACCAATATCAGTGTGGCCAATAAGCCTATCTGGCTGCCGATTGAAAAAAGCAGCACAAAGTCCAGTAGCGTAAAGAGCGATATAAAGAGAAGAATAGGCATAGCCAGCTCCAAGACGGTCGTAATTAACGGATATGGTGACAGAAATATAAAAAACAAGCAGTCCCATGAGTGTCCCAACGCCCTGGTGGGCTCGATATTTTTCGTGGGCTATTCTATGCTGCAATGCAAAAAGAAAGGCGACGCGTGCTGGATGGGTTGTCGATGCGGCAGACAAACCTGCTAAGGAGAGAGAGATGCAAGTGGACAAGAAAGTGATTGCAATAACGGGGGGCGCTCGAGGCCTTGGGTTTGCTATTGCGCAACGGTTAGGTAGACAAGGAGCCCACCTTGCGCTGTTGGATATGAGTGCTGAGGCCCTGGATGGGGCGGTGTCTGCTTTAAGTGCAGAGGGGGTGACCGCTCAGGCTTTCGTAGTCAACGTTGCAGATGAGGCATCCGTCGAGCGTGCGTTTGCCGATATCGCCGATCGAATGGGCCCGGTCAGTGGCTGTGTGAACAATGCTGGGATTACCGATGATGGCCTATTGATCAAAGCTAGAGATGGCGTCGTTGAAAAACGCATGTCACTCTCCTCGTGGCAGCGCGTACTGGACGTTAATTTGACGGGGGTATTCTTATGCGGTCGTGAGGCGGCGGCCCAGATGGTCGAGGCGGGACATGACGGCGTTATCGTCAATATTTCCAGCATTTCTCGCGCGGGCAATATGGGGCAAAGCAATTACGCTGCCGCCAAAGCGGGAGTGCATGCCCTAACCGTTACGTGGGGAAAAGAGTTGGCACGCTACGGGGTGCGCACCGGTACCGTCGCGCCTGGCTTTATCGAAACCGAGATGACGGCCTCGATGCGTCCCGATATGTTAGAAAGAATCGAATCTAACGTTCCGTTAAAGCATTTAGGCGAGCCGGATCATATTGCTCAAAGTGTCGCGTTCATTTTTGATAATGATTATTTCACCGCACGCATTATCGAATGTGATGGGGGGTTGCGGCTTTAAAACCGCTTACCGATGACGACGCTGCGGTTAGAATTGAAAGTAGTCTCGCTGAATATCACGCTGAAAGTACATTTCTAAACGCAGTGTCATTGCCCAGCGGGGGTCGTAACTATCCTCGCGCTGAAAATGCAGCTCTGGTATGACATCGCCAAACAGAATGCCTTTGTGAAGATCGCGACGGTAGCGGGTTTGTAGGTAATAGTTGGTCATGCGTGGATTGGAAGCGCTTTCACCAATCGCAATGGCTGAATGACGTAGTGCACTGCGGTCGTTCAGACGCTGATTGAGCTGAGCGACTTCGCTAAACTCCAGCTTGTCTTCTTCCTCTCGCCATTGGACGGTAGTGATAAAGCGCAAATGTCTATTTTCGGAGAGCGGGCGACCTATGTCCCACGTCGTGCGTGCCGAATAGCCTTCATTATTGAACCAGGATAGACGGTTGAAGGACTCCAGCTGCCAGGGGCCGTCGCCAATGTCCCACAGCCGCTCGCTAGTGAAACGAACATACGGGTCGAGTGGCATACGTAGGCGAATACCTGCGCCTATCCGATTGCTCCAATTTTCTCGTTTATCACGGCTTTCTAACCAATCGAGGCCAAATGTCGAAGTGCTACGGTCTCTCTGATCATTGTAGAGGCGACCCGAACCTTGATCGGCTAGCGTACCCTGCGACTCTTCTGGATCGCTCTCGACCACGAGTCTCAAACGCTCCTCGGTGGTGGGTAGGTCGATGCGATAACGAACGCTAATGTCACCGTTGGTGCCGTCACCTTCCATCCAGTCGATTTCTTGGCCTAAACGTAAGTAGGACTTGTTTTGGACAGTGGCCGAGTGTTCACCGCCAAAAAAAGCATCAATATTACGAGACGTATTGTCGACCCAATTGCCGATGCGGGCGCGGAAAGGTTCTACCCGTTCTTCGGCCCAGTCAGGTAAGTCGCTGTCTTCCTCATCCGCATGCACACCGAACGAGAGGGTACTCAGCGCGCCTAACCAAACGAGCGCAATGATAGGTTTCATAGGAACGTCCCCGCCTTTTAATTAGGTGCGCACATCATTGTGCTTTATGCATCTCGATGGCTTTTGCCCACTCCAGTACTCGCTTACGATCGCGCCGACTGTTCATGCGCTCGGTATCTACTTTAAGCGGCGTGAGTTGATGGAGCGGATCTGCGTTTAAATCCAAAGCAAAGCGCCTCGAGGCACCGACCGGCATATCTTCGGAGCCATAAATTGCGATGACTCGTATCTCGAGCTCTGGTGTTTGCTCTTGCAAGGTGCCTTGGTCTAGCTTCCAGTGCTGAACCAACTGATCCACGATCGAGCCAAACGACTGTATGTGCAAATAATCTCCCGATGCCAAAGGCCCCTGATGGGTGCGGTAGCACTCTTCGTTGTCATCCCCGCTTTGCTGCTGATACTCGACGACATCCAATTCATACACTCCTTCGCGAGTGTGCAGGACGGCGACCAAGTGTTGAATATAGATAGCCTCACTGCTCATATTGCTGATCAAGCACAGGGCTTTGGTGCCGATACCTTTACCCCGATTGACGATGATGCGAGGTCGGCGTTGTCGCACGTAGCCGTTATAGAGCAATTGCGCGTAAAACACCCATACGAACAGTGTACAAATACTGGCCACTGCAGAAATTGCCTGAGCATTGTCGTTCAGCCATTGCATAAGTTGAGATCCTTCTCAAAATTGACGGCGTAGATAGACCGATAACGTAGCCTAAAAAAAGGGCGAAGTCAGCTAGTTAGGTTGATACGATGAAGGGGAGTTGGAAACAAAAAAATTCGGCTAGCTATGCGCTACCGAATCCTTTGAGGTTTTACATTTTAAATTGGTGCGGATGGGGAGACTCGAACTCCCACACCTTACGGCACTAGAACCTAAATCTAGCGTGTCTACCAATTCCACCACATCCGCAGAAGACGAGGCGTATATTATCAACTTCAGCGTTAATGTCAATCACGATGCGCTGCTATTTTGACTGTCAGACATGGGATGTACATACAATGATGAAATGGACCATGGTCATGAATCAGTGGCTTAAGCGAGGTTTGCCAGGTTACTGCGCCTTTTGTTTGTGCTCTCGAGCAACTGAAAGCGGATGGTGTGAGGAGTGCTATGCGCAACTGCCTTGGAATCGAGTGAGCTGCGAGCAGTGTGCCGAACCGCTTTTGGGCGCCGGTGAGAGTCGCTGCGGCCACTGTTTGGTAGAGCCGCCGAGCTTTACGATCACCACTGCAGCACTTTGCTATCAAGAGGTTGTGTCGCAACTAGTGCATGATTTCAAATTTCAGGCGTCGCCTCGTGCCGGTCAGTTGCTAGTGAATTTGATGCTTTCACAACCACCGCCCGCGTTGGGTAACGCTTTGCTTCCCGTCCCCATGTTTCCAGCGCGGGCTAAAGAGCGTGGCTTTAATCAAGCACATTGGCTGGCCAAACGGCTCGGCAAGAACACGGGTATGCCAGTCCTTCGAGCGCGTTGTATCAAACAGGTGCCTTCACAACGCTCTTTGAATCGTAAAGAGCGGCGCCGAAACGTAAGCGACGCCTTTAGGATGGAGGGGGGCATACCTGAACATGTCACCATCGTCGATGATGTAGTCACCACAGGGGCAACCGGCCATGCCTTGGCCGCCGCTGCGCTGGCACAGGGTGCGAAGCGCGTGGACGTGTGGGCAGCTGCTCGCACACCCTTTCAGAAGAGTTGATAAACTAGTCAGCTCTTTTAAGGAGTCATTTATGTCGCATCCGTTTAGTGCGCTGTCACCTGACCTCGTCATGTCGGCAATAGAGTCAATCGGTATCTGGCCTTCAGGGGAACCCTTTGCTTTGAATAGCTATGAAAACCGTGTGCTGATGTTCCGTGATGACACGGGTGCCCGTTGGGTCGTGAAATTTTACCGGCCGGGACGTTGGTCCAACGAAGCGATCGAAGAAGAGCACGCGTTCTTAACCGAATTGACCCAGGCAGGCGTGCCTGTCGTCGCACCTTGGCGAGATGCGCATTGCAGATCTTTGCATACGTTTGGGCCATTTCGTTTTGCGCTGTTTTCTCAATGCTCTGGTCAAGCGCCGGAGTTGGATAACCCGGATCACTTGTTTGCCTTAGGGGAGGTGTTAGGACGGCTTCACGAAGTGGCAGCGCAAGCCCCTTTTCAGCACCGTGACACGCTGCGGCTAGCGGAAGGTGTCAGTGATGCCGAGCGGCGTGTTCTGGCAAGCCCGTGGCTGAATGACCATCAGGCGCGCGCTTATCAACGGGTAGTGAATAAGATACGTCAACATTTAGAGAGCGTAGCGTTGAGCGCTGAGTGTATGATTCGGGCTCACGGTGACTGCCACTTAGGTAACGTATTAGGTCGTGATGGAGACTTCCATCTGGTCGATTTCGACGACTGCTTGATGGCGCCTGCCATTCAGGACGTTTGGATGCTGTTACCCATGGAAGAGCCTCAGCAGTGGCGCACGCAGCTTAGTGAAATCGTCGAGGGGTACGAAGAAACCAGGCCATTTCCGCATGAGCAAATGTCACTCATCGAGCCTTTAAGAGCGTATCGTCTCACACGACACGCGACTTGGTTGGTTAGTCGCTGGGAAGACCCGGCTTTTCCTCGCGCATTTCCCTGGTTGGCGGAAGCGGGTTACTGGGATCAACACATACGACAGCTCGAGCAGCAGTTGCTTCAGTTAGAAACGCCATTGTGGCTGGCCTAGCATCGAACAACGATGAGGAAAGGACACAGCGACCTTTCGTATTCAACGACGAAAGGCCGCGGTATGAAAAAGTAGGCGTTAATTAGGCTGTTCAGTCGGCGCTGGGTTTTCGATACTTTGGTCAGGATCAGGGCGTTCGCCAGGAATTGGGTTGGCCACGCCTTCACCATTGGCTTGACGCCGAGTCGCGTTTATCTCGGCAGAGGGGTTATCTTGCGCGGCGATCTGAATGCTTTCATCCAACGTAAGAACGAACGATTGTCCAGGTGCAAGCGTGCAGTCACTGTTACCGCAGGGGATACCATATTGGCCATCTTCGGCGTAAGCGCTCGCAGAGAATGAGCCGGAGTAAATGGCGCTTTCTGCATCATGGGTTTCAATGCAGGTGGCATCCTGCGTGGTAATACGTATGCGATCACCGTTTAGCTGTGCGTTCGCCACCAGCAAGCAATATTCAGGAAGCGCGTCTGTGGTCCCGTTAGCGGTCGTTGGATGAAGAAGAATGTCGCTATAACGTGACTGGGTATTATCGAACGCCAGAGCCTCGACGACTTCAACGCCCACCTTTGCGCCGCTTGGCAAGGTCAGCATCGACTCTTCTGCATAAGTAGGAGATACCCATAACGTACCCAGCAGGGCGGCTAGCCAAAAGGGCGATGATTTAAATGACATGGCTTACTCTCAACAGTGATACCTGCATTGTCAGCAGGAAAATGATGCCCATAGCATAGCACAGCTCCTATAGTGCCGAAGGGGGGTGCGTGTCACTCTGCCACAGCCTGCTTAGGTGCGTTAAAATAGATTAATAGGCCGTTCTTGTTGTACATAAATTTTTTAAGGTATATTTTTTGTACAGGATGGTTGTCCAAGATAGGCGTTCAGCTAGCACGCTAGGTAAGGCAGCTAAACGGATAACACTGCAAGCTAAAAATAGCTTGCCGAAAATGAGGCTCGCTGGCGCGATGACATTGCTGCAAAGCGATTGAGTGATAGCGAACAAGCACAGTTTAATGAGGCCTACCATGACCGACGACATCGCCCAACATTACCGTCACATCATTACCGCTTTGGGTGAAAACCCGGATCGCGAGGGCTTAAGAGATACGCCCAAGCGAGCCGCTAAGGCCATGCAGTTTTTGAACGCTGGTTATCACCAGTCGCTCGAAGAGATCGTCAATGGCGCCGTGTTCGAATCACAAACCGACGAAATGGTGTTGGTCAAGGATATCGAGCTCTACTCGATGTGCGAGCACCATTTGCTGCCATTTATTGGCAAGTGTCACATAGCTTACTTGCCCAGTGGCAAGGTGTTGGGTCTGTCCAAGTTCGCGCGCATCGTCGACATGTATGCGCGACGTATGCAGATTCAGGAAAACCTGACCAGAGAAATTGCAGAAGCGGTGCAGCAAGTCACCCAGGCGCGAGGAGTGGCGGTCGTCATCGAAGCTCGACACCTTTGCATGATGATGCGTGGGGTCGAAAAGCAGAACTCAAGCATGACCTCTTCCGTCATGCTGGGAGGGTTCCGCAGTAACCAAGCCACTCGCCAGGAATTTTTGACATTGATTAGTTAGGCCGAGTGGCGCTGACCTTTTGTATCAAAGGTTTGGTGAAACGCGTCGTTTCGTCTTAGCATGAACGGGTCAATGAGCCGATTAGGCCGTCATTTGGTCAGGAGTCTGTCATGGAAGCGCTGAGAGAAACGCAGCTATATTGCCCATTTGCCTATATCGATGGCAGTTGGGTAGCCGCTGACAGCGGTGAGCAAATCAACGTTACGAATCCCGCTACCGGCGAGCCAGTAGGGGATATCCCTCGACTGGGTAGAGCGGAAACCGAGCGTGCCATCGAGGCAGCCGATGCAGCACTGCCGGCATGGCGGGCGCTAACTGCTCAAGAGCGGGCGGACTTGTTGCTCAAATGGCATGATTTGATGCTCGAACATAAGCAGGATCTCGCGCTTCTCATGACGCATGAGCAAGGTAAGCCGGTCAAAGAAGCTGAAGGTGAAATCGTTTATGCTGCGAGCTTTCTACGTTGGTTTGCTGAAGAGGCTCGTCGCGTTTACGGTGAAACGATTCCTGCCGCCAATGCCAATCAGCGCATCGTCGTTACCAAGCAGCCCGTGGGTGTAGTGGGGGCGATCACTCCTTGGAACTTCCCAGCAGCGATGATTACCCGCAAAGCCGGTGCCGCTCTGGCTGCTGGTTGCACGATCGTTGTCAAGCCTGCAAGCCAAACCCCGTTTTCGGCGACGGCATTGGCTTTGCTAGCCGAACGTGCAGGCATTCCTCGTGGTGTGTTCAACGTGGTGCCTGGCAGCGCGTCAGATATTGCCAAAGCGCTGACTGAGTCTCCCAAGGTGCGCAAAATCACCTTTACAGGATCGACGGAGGTGGGGCGCAAGCTAATGGCTCAAGCAGCGGAACACATCCAAAAGATTTCGCTTGAGCTGGGTGGCAATGCGCCGTTCATTGTGTTCGAAGATGCGGATTTAGACGCCGCGGTAGAAGGCGCCATGGCGGCAAAGTTTCGTAATGCGGGTCAGACATGCGTATGTACGAACCGATTTTTGGTTCAATCCAGTGTCATCAATGCGTTTTGCGAAAAACTGGCCGTTGCGATGAACAGTGAACTCAAAGTGGGGGATGGTACTAAGCCAGGCGTAAACATCGGGCCGTTAATCGATGCGAGCGCCGTGAAAAAGGTGAGCGAACACGTCCAGGATGCCGTCGATCACGGTGCCGAACTGCTGCTAGGTGGCCATCCGCACCCCTTAGGGGGCAATTACTTTACGCCTACGCTCATCAGTTTTGCCACCGATGCCATGAAAGTGGCGCATGAAGAGACGTTTGGTCCGCTTGCTGCCGTGTTTCCTTTCGATGATGAGGAAACCGCTATCGAGATGGCCAACGATACTCAGTACGGCTTGGCGTCTTACTTCTATTCCCGGGATTTGGCTCGCGTATGGCGTGTAGCAGAGGCGTTAGAATATGGCATGGTAGGCATTAATACCGGCCTTATCTCTAATGCGGCGGCACCGTTTGGTGGCGTCAAGGCGTCAGGTCTCGGCAGAGAAGGGGGACATCAGGGCTTGGAAGAGTACCTGGAAACGAAGTATCTCTGCATCGATCTTGGTAAGTAGTTCATCATAGACCTGAAAGCCCTCACTAGTGAGGGCTTTTTTAATGCAGGTGAGATGACCTGACCGTTTAGTGGCGGAAGTGACGCATGCCGGTGAAGACCATGGCAATGCCTGCTTCGTTAGCCGCATCGATCACTTCTTGGTCGCGCATGGAGCCGCCAGGCTGAATGACGGCAGTGATGCCAGCGGCAGCGGCGGCGTCGATGCCGTCCCTGAAGGGGAAGAAGGCATCGGAGGCCATCACTGAGCCTGGTACGGAAAGCCCTTCATCGGCGGCTTTGATACCTGCGATCTTAGCGGAGTACACGCGGCTCATCTGTCCTGCGCCGACACCAATCGTTTGGCCCGCTTTTGCATAAACGATGGCGTTGGATTTCACGAACTTGGCAACGCGCCATGCAAAGGTGAGATCGCGCATCTCTTCGCTGGTCGGGGCGCGCTCGCTGACCACGGTGAGCGCCTCTTCAGTGACCATCCCTTGATCACGATCTTGTACCAATAGGCCGCCATTCACACGTTTAAAGTCGAATGCGGGCTGCACAGTACCCGGCCAATGGTCGCCGACATCCAGCAAGCGGACGTTCTGTTTCTCCGCCACGATGCGGGCCGCTTCATCATGGACGCCAGGCGCAATGATGACTTCCACGAACTGGCGGTCAACGATGGCTCGCGCGGTGTCCGCATCAAGCGGCACATTAAAGGCAATGATGCCGCCAAAGGCGCTGGTGGGGTCGGTGGCAAAGGCCTTGTCGTAAGCTTCCAATGCGGTCGCGCCTACGGCGACCCCGCACGGGTTGGCGTGCTTAACGATGACACAGGCGGTCTCGTCAAAGGCTTTCACGCACTCGAATGCTGCGTCGGTATCGGCCACGTTGTTGAAAGAGAGCGGCTTGCCTTGCAGCGTTTTGGCGGTGGCTACACTAGGCTCGCTGGCGGCGGGGTCGACATAGAACGCAGCATTTTGATGCGGGTTTTCGCCGTATCGCATGTCTTGCTTTTTGTGAAGCTGCAGGTTGAAGGTGCGAGCAAAGGTGGTGCCGTCGCTGGCGACCTGGCGACCAAGGTAGTCGGCGATGGCGCCGTCATAACCGGCGGTATGTTCGAACGCTTTAACGGCCAGGTCAAAACGCGTGGAAGCGCTGACTTGGCCCGCATTATCGTCGAGCTCGCCAAGCACACGAGTGTAATCGTCGGCATTCACCACGATGGTGGTATAGGCATGGTTTTTGGCACAGGCGCGCACCATGGTGGGGCCGCCGATGTCGATGTTCTCGATGGCATCTTCGAGCGTGCAATCTGGTTTAGCGACCGTTGCTGCAAACGGGTACAGGTTGACGACCACCATATCGATAGGGGTGATGTCATTGTCAGCCATGACGGCATCGTCCTGGCCGCGGCGCGCCAAAATGCCGCCATGGATTTTCGGATGCAGCGTTTTGACCCGACCGTCCATGATTTCTGGAAAGCCGGTGTGCTCCGATACTTCTTTTACCGTCATTCCGTTTTCTTTCAACAAACGGTAGGTGCCGCCGGTGGAGAGCAGCTCGACGCCGTGTGCGGCAAGGCCTTGGGCAAACTCCACGATGCCGGTTTTATCGGATACGCTCAGCAGGGCGCGGCGGACGGGGGTAGGGGTGCTATCAGCCATAAGGATGCTCGTCATCTACGGGTCTAAGGTGAAAAAACGGCAACGCCCCATCAAGGGGCGTCACTTTCAATCAATCCATACTGCTTGAGTTTTTTGCGTAGCGTGCCACGGTTCAGACCAAGTACGTCGGCGGCGCGAGTTTGATTACCGTCGGTATGCTCCATCACGCACGCTAACAGTGGGGCCTCTACTTCGGCCATCACCATGGCATATAAGTCAGATGTTTGGCTGCCATCGAGATGCTCGAAGTAACGGCGCATGGCGGTCTCTACCGCTTCTCTCAGTGGCTGTGGCTGTGGCTGTGCGCTGGCGGAGGGGGCTGCTAGCGTGCCTGAGAGTCGTGAGGAGCGTTCGCTGGAGAGCAGGTCGCGTTCAGTCATGCCGCATGGCTTCCTTTGGCTAGCAGACGCTTCGAAGCGTCCTGGGTCATGGCGTTGTGGATCCAGTCAAACTGCTCGTCAGGCGTGGTCAGAGCGTTGAACTGCTGCTTGAGCGTGCGCTGCTGGGTACTGTTAAAGCGCGTGTCGTCGTCGAGATACCAGCCGACGTGCTTGCGCGCGATGCGCACTCCCATGGTGGTGCCATAGAAGTCATGAAGTGCCTGCAGATGCTCCAGCAGGACGCTGCATCGCTCAGCCAAGCCGGGTGATGCCAAGTGCTCACCATGGGTCAGGTAATGCGTGATTTGTTGAAAAATCCACGGATTGCCCTGTGCGCCGCGGCCAACCATCACTGCATCAGCGCCAGTGTAACGCAGCACATGAGCGGCTTTCTCCGGGGTGGTGATATCGCCATTGGCAATCACGGGGATCGTGAGGTGCGATTTTATGTCGGCGATCGTGTCGTACTCGGCTTCACCAGTATAGCGCTGTTCGCGGTGACGGCCATGAATGGCCAGCGCTTGGATGCCCGCAGATTCCGCCAGCTTGGCAATACGCAGTGCATTGTTAGAAGCGGCACACCAACCGGTGCGTATCTTAAGCGTGACGGGGATGTCCACCGCTTTCACAACGGCATCTAAAATCTCGGCGACCAGCGTTTCATCACGCATGAGGGCTGAGCCAGCGGCTTTGTTGCACACTTTTTTTGCCGGGCACCCCATATTGATGTCGATGATTTGCGCGCCTAGTTCGACATTGAGTCTCGCCGCCTGCGCCAGCATCTCGGCATCCCCGCCAGCGACCTGTACGACCCGTGGGTCGGGTTCGCCCTGATGATCCATACGTAGCTGGGATTTGCGCGTGTGCCAAAGCGAAGGGTCTGACGTGACCATCTCTCCCACGACCCAGCCCGCGCCTAACCGACGGCATAGCTGGCGAAATGGGCGATCAGTGACGCCCGCCATCGGGGCCAGCATGACCGGGTTAGGCAGTTGGTAAGGCCCAATCGCAGGTGGCGAAGTAGTCATCAACGTCATGGCGGTATACTTTGCTAGGCATGAAAGCGGCGAGTAGGGCGTTTCAAGGGAGCGTATGATACGCCTACTCGGCAAGCTATTGAAGGCCAATCCCGATTTTATGCGGGGCGACGGCCTGTCAAACGCACCCAGCCCTCTCGAAGGGTAGGCTCATCCATGTAGAGCCCTTGTGCTTCGTAGGCTTCTCGTACTTCGGTGGCTTGGTTGGCCAGTATGCCTGATAGCGCGATACGGCCACCAGGGGCCACGTGTCCAGCAATCGTATTGGATAGCTCGACCAGTGGGCCTGCTAAAATGTTGGCTGTAACGATGGGGTAGGGGCCGCCTTCCAACTGTTCAGGGTAACAGAGAGTGAACTGCTGGGCGTCGATGGCATTGCGCTCGGCATTGTCACGGCTAGCCTGCAATGCTTGCGGGTCGATATCCGTGCCATCGGCGTGGGAGGCGCCTAGCTTCAAGGCCGCAATGGCGAGAATGCCAGAGCCACAGCCGACGTCCAGCACATCTTTGCCCTGCAGTTCATGGTTTACCGCTAAACCATCCAGCCACTCGAGACACAGCGCGGTTGTCGGATGAGTGCCGGTCCCGAACGCAAGGCCCGGGTCGAGGATCAGATTGACCGCGCCCGCCTCGGGCGGCTCATGCCAACTCGGCACGATCCATAGTCGTTCCCCCATCCGCAGCGGCGTGAAGTCATCCATCCACTCCCGCTCCCAGTCGCGGTCTGCTAGCAGTTCGTACTCGATGGCCGGGCAGGGTTCACCTGGCATCTGTTCTGCCCAAGCCGCTTCGATACGGCTCAGCATGCCATCGATCCCATCAAGATCGTCGTAAAGCCCCGTCAATATGGTGTCTTGCCATAGCGGTGTCGTGCCGCGCTCGGGTTCGAAGACCGGGTCGTCGTGGGCATCTTGCATACCAATTGCCGTCGCGCCCTCTTCGAGCAGTAATTCTTCGAGAAGCTCGGCTTGTTCGGGAGCGACGTGTGCTTTTAATTGGAGCCAGGGCATGGGGAGTCTCCACGGCGAATAAGGAAGAAACAAACGGGTGATATCATCAAGACGACATCACGAAGCGGGTGCATTAGCGGAATGATAGGGGCCACCTCACGAAAATGCCCGCCAATAGGCGGGCATCGTCGCCACCAAAAGATTAGCTGCTCAGCTTTTTCTCGAGGTAGTGGATATTGACACCGCCCTGGCGGAAGTAGCTATCGCGGACCAGGTCTTTCTGCAGGTCGATGTTGGTTTTGATGCCTTCGACCAGCAGCTCGTCGAGTGCGTTGCGCATGCGCGTCAAGGCGATGTCGCGGTCAGCGCCCCAGGTAATCAACTTACCGATCAAGGAGTCGTAATGCGGCGGTACGGTGTAGCCGGTATACAGGTGTGAGTCCATGCGAACGCCGAGCCCACCAGGCGCGTGAAACAGGGTCACCTTGCCGGGAGACGGCATGAAGGTGCGCGAATCTTCAGCGTTAATACGACATTCGAACGCATGGCCGTTCAGCTTCACATCTTCCTGGCGAATCGACAGGGGTAGGCCGGCTGCAATGCGCAGCTGCTCTTTGACGATATCGACACCCGTCACCATTTCCGTCACCGGGTGCTCGACCTGAACACGAGTGTTCATTTCGATGAAGAAGAATTCACCATCTTCGTAGAGGAATTCGAAAGTGCCCGCGCCGCGATAGTTGATCTCGATACACGCTTGGCGACAAGCGTCGAGTACTTTCGCGCGCGCGTCAGGATCGAGGCCTGGCGCAGGTGCTTCTTCTAACACTTTCTGATGTCGACGCTGCAGCGAACAGTCGCGGTCATAGAGGTGAATGGCATTCCCCTGGCCGTCAGCCAATACCTGCACCTCCACATGGCGAGGCTTCTCTAGAAACTTCTCCATGTAGACCGTTCCGTCGCCGAAGGCTGCATGCGCTTCGGTTTGCGTGACGGTAATGGCAGACAGTAAGTGGCCTTCGGTGTGCACCACGCGCATACCGCGGCCGCCGCCACCCGCCGCTGCCTTGATGATCACCGGATAGCCAATGCGCTTCGCTGTGGCCAAGTTGGTGGCGTCATCGTCGCCAAGCGGCCCATCGGAGCCAGGCACAGTGGGAACGCCCGCCGCTTTCATGGCGTTGATAGCGCTCACTTTGTCGCCCATTAAGCGGATGGTCTCAGCGCGTGGGCCGATGAAGGTGAACCCCGAGCGCTCTACCTGCTCGGCAAAGTTGGCATTCTCAGAGAGAAAGCCATAACCGGGGTGAATGGCGCTCGAATCAGTGACTTCCGCCGCGCTGATCAACGCCGGGATGTTTAAGTACGACTGCGCTGATGAGGCGGGGCCGATACACACGGCTTCATCGGCGAGACGAACGTGCATCAGTTCGCGATCTGCCTTGGAGTGAACCGCTACGGTTTTGATCCCGAGTTCTTTGCAGGCGCGTAAGATACGAAGGGCAATCTCGCCGCGGTTCGCGATAAGTACCTTGTCCAGCATGGGAGAATCCACCCGTGTTGATATGAAAGATTAAGCGAGGACGATCATCGGTTGATCGAATTCCACTGGCTCGCCATCTTCCACTAGGATGGCCTCGACCACGCCATCGCGGTCAGCTTCGATTTGGTTCATCATTTTCATGGCTTCGACGATACAAACGGTATCGCCTTGCTTCACGGTGTCGCCCACTTCAACGAAGGCTTTGGCACCCGGTGCCGGGCTGCGGTAAAAGGTGCCTACCATGGGGGAGTTGACGGCTTCACCACGGTAGCTGGCACCCTGAGGCTCGGCTTCGGCCGGCGAAGTGGCTGCCGATGCTTGAGGAGCTGCCGGTGCGGGCTGCGCGTACTGCGGCATTGGCTGCGGCTGCCAAACGGCGCCATTGGGGTGACGGCTAATACGAACCGACTCTTCACCTTCTTGAATTTCGATTTCGCTGATATTGGACTCTTCCAGCAGCTCGATTAGTTTTTTGACTTTGCGAATATCCATCCGTAGGCCCCAAAAGTTGATCAAATTAGCACGTTGTCACAGGCCGACTAGGCCCGTATCGCGTGGCGCTCGCAAGCGCAGTAAACCAAATTCAAAAACGAAGAGAACGAGGCACGATCTCGAACGTTACCCCACGCTCATCGCTAAAAGATGCATTTTTAGCAAATATGGCTGCGGAGTTTGCCGAAAAACTCTACCAGTGTCTAGTATCCACCTAAAGAGGAGCAAATTTTGCGATTTAAACAATTGTTTGACGACGTTCGCGTCACAGTGGCTGTAAAGGTGTGCTGAAGCGCTGTCGTTTAGCGTGTTGCCTGTCTAGCTCTCTTGCCAGCGTTTGAAGGCATTTAAATGCTGCACGAGGGCTCCGGCAGACACCTCCCCTTGGATACGCGCTTCACGCACTTCTTGCCCTTGGTCAAACAGTAGCAGGCTAGGAGGACCAAAGAGTTGGAAATGATCGAGTAGTTCTCGGCTCTGCGTATTGGTCTTCGTGACATCGACCGAAATGAGTTGAAAATCGTTCAACGCCTCGGCGACTTGCGGAGTCGGGTAGACATCACGCTCCATGAGTTTGCACGATATACACCAATCGGCAGTGAAGTGTGCAAATACGGGACGTCCTTCGTGTGAGGCTTGCGCTAGGGCAGCCTCTAGCGCATCGAGACTGTCGACGTCTTCAAATTCTAGCGTGTCCACGGCCTGGGCAGTGCCAGAGGTAGTGGCCGCCAGAGGGCGAAGCGGGTTGCTACTGCCTTGAGCCGCGCCAAGCACCAGAGCGACCCCCCATGCCAGTAGCATCAAGCCTAGCGTTTGGCGCACTTTGGCCCAGCCAGATGTGCTTGCCGTCGTGAGAGCGCCAAGTGCAAGTGCGCTGCCGATGGCTAGCGCCGCCCACAGCAAGAGCGCCACTGAAGGGGCGATCAAACGCTCGACCATCCAAACGGCAACGCCGAGTAATAAAAGGCCAAACGCAATTTTGACGCCATTCATCCAGCCGCCAGAGCGTGGCAATAGTGTGGCGCCAAACGTGCCGACGAGCAATAGTGGGACCCCCATGCCGAGCCCTAGTGCAAACAGCACGGCGCCGCCCATGGCGGCATCTCCGGTTGAGGAGATGAATACTAATGCGCCCGCAAGGGGGGCCGTGACGCAAGGTGATACCACCAGTACCGATAGCGCGCCAGCAGCGGCGAGACCAAGTGGGCCGCTGCGCTGGGCGCGTGCTTGCCAGGTGTCTACTTTACCGGCAAGACGTGGCGAGACACGTAGATCGAACGCACCAAACATCGCCAACGCAAAAAGGCTAAACAGAATGGCGAAGGTGATCAGAACCGGTGCAGACTGTAAATGTGCCTGGAGGTTCAGCCCCGCGCCAAATAGGCCCATCAATACGCCCACCAGCGCATAAGTGACGGACATGCCAAGTACGTAGCTGGCAGAAAGTAAGAAAGCACGGGGTTTGGTGGGGTTCTGTCCAACGACGATGGACGCCAGGATTGGGATCATGGGCAGCACGCAGGGGGTAAAGGTAAGACCGATACCCGCGAGAAAAAAGAGCCCAAGAGCGAGCGGTAAACTGGTATTGCTGATGAGCGCGCTGAATTGGCTATCCTCACTTTGCGGCGCAGCGAAGCCAATGTTTCCGCCCGCTAGTGACGCTGAGTCGTTTGATGCGGATTCGACTGAAGCAGTCGACGTTGATGCGCTTGATGTTTTCTCGTTTTGCCAGTGGGCAAATACGCTGGGGGGTGACGCTTCAGCAGCCGTCAAGGTAATTTGCTCTGGCGGGTAGCACAGCCCTGCATCGGCACATCCCTGAAAGGTCAACGCGATGTCGATAGGACCGCTATAGGGTTGGCTAAGCGGGATATCGAACACTACTTTTTCGCGGAAAACGTACACGTCTCCCATGAATTCATCAGTAGTAAAGATGCCCTGTGGCAGGGTGGGCGTACCGAGTTCAATGGAGGGTTGCTCGCTTGTGACCGACAGCTGATGACGGTAAAGATAGTAGGCATCGGCAATGTCGAAGCCAACGCTCAGCGTTTCCCCATCGTGCCATGCGCTCGGCTGAAACGCTTCCATGACGGGCAAGAAGTCGCTGTCGCTGCTGGAAGAGAACCACTGCCCGTGGGCGAATAGAGGTAGCCAACAGAGCATGAAAAACAAGCTGAAACGTCGCATGAGTGGCACGTAGTATCCTTACGCAGTGATATCGAAAGGGCGCAAAAGAGCAGGATAACGCACCTGTCGAGGTTGGCGTACTGTCTGCGGTGACGTGACGCGGTCCTACGCCGTTCATCCCTACGTAAAAGGCCGCCTCGAGAGGCGGCCTTTCATAGGGCAGTGAGGCTTATGCTTTCTTGTAAGCAGCGGCCGATTTTTCGATAGCTTTACGCGCAGCTTCTACGCCTTCCCAAGACTCGACTTTCACCCACTTGCCTTTTTCGAGGTCTTTGTAGTTCTCGAAGAAGTGTGCGATTTGTTGGCGCAACAGTTCGGGCAGATCGGTCACTTCCTGAACGTCGTCATACAGCGATGAAAGTTTCGGGTGCGGTACGCAGACCAGTTTGGCATCTTCACCCGCTTCATCGGTCATGTTCAAGATGCCCACCGGGCGTGCGCGAATGATGCTGCCGGGCGCAACCGGGTGAGGAGTGACGACCAGGGCGTCCAAGGGGTCGCCGTCATCTGCCAGAGTATGCGGAATGAAGCCGTAGTTGGCCGGGTAGAACATGGGTGTAGCCATGAAACGATCAACGAGGAGGGCACCCATATCCTTGTCGATTTCGTACTTAATCGGCGCGTGGTTAGCAGGAATTTCAATGGCCACGTAGATATCGTTGGGCAAATCCTTTCCAGCGGGGATGTTATCAAAGTTCATCGTTGGTTCCTTGGCTTGGCTTTTCTTACCTAGTGCAGATTGCAGTAGCTAAGCAGTTGATGCATTGCATTAATGGTGAAGAATTATACGAACAAGGTGGATAGATTACCAATGCGACATAGGTGTTTGCCGTCACATATCCGCATCGATGGCAGCTTGACCTTCCTCGGCGATCTCGGTGGCGTCTCTTGGTGCATTGGCTGGGTAGTGGGCATGGCAGGGTGTCTTTTTGTGCTACTCTCGACGTTTGGTGGGCATCGCTTCGTCATGCCAGCATGTATGATAGCGCCTGATGCAGTAAGGATCGCGAGAAGTGCTCGCAATGATCGTTGCGATGGTGAGCCGTAAGTCTAGGAGGATGAGTTGGCGCACGCCCAGTTGCTAATGAGTTATGGACAAGCGTTCGTAGCCCCAGAACGCCGGCAGCACCGCAGTTCAATGTCGGTACGCCTACCAGAAGCGCCGCTGTTGAAGTTAAAGGGCGGCTGCGCAGTGATTAGTGACTCGATTTCTCGCAATACGATGGCGAAGCAGGCGGGGGATTTGAGCGTGCGCGGATTTCTTGCCGATTATTACTCCACGCCTGACCACTGGGACACCAAGACGTCGGCAACCCGCGTGCTACGTGCGTTGAATAGTTGGTGTTACAGCCAGAGCCAGCATGTCAAAGAGGGTAGCTTCGTCTCGTCGCTCTCGGCCATGGTGTTTTTAGGTCGCGAAGGTCATCTGTTTCACATGGGAGATACGCTGGTCTTTCGCCTACGAGGTGCCGAGTTTGAGCAGCTTACCCGTGATCACGTGACCGATGTGGGTGGGTATCGCTACCCCTCTCGCGCGTTAGGCATGGATGGCAGCGTCGATATCGATTACACCCATCTGGGCTTGAAGCAGGGTGACTTGTTCGTTTTCACCACTCAGGCCGTGCGCGGCACCTTGATGCCCTCTGATTATGTGCGGCTCATTCGCCAAGATGCTAGCGACCTAGATGCTGCTTGCGAGCGCTTGGCTGGCGAGGCAAAGCAGCGCGCGCAAGAGCGAGGGTATGGCGGCGATCAATTTTGCTTCCAATTACTCCGCATCGACGAACTGCCGGAAGAGGCAACCGATCACCCCAGCTTACTATATGGCGACCTGCCCATTCCTCCCGAATTGGCTCCCGGCGAGCGTCTAGATGGGTTGGAGGTGCAGGCCGTGCTGTCACGCAATGCACAGTCGAGGGTGTATCGCGTCCGCGATGTCTACAGTGATCGAGTCATGGTGATGAAGGCACCAAGCCCCGAGCTATCGTTGCGTAACGCCTATCTAGAGCACTTTTTGCTGCAGCAGTGGGTGGTCGAGCGGGTGAACTCCCCCTTTGTCGTCAAGGTCATGGAACCATCACGCCCGCGAAGATACCTCTATTACCTCATGCAAAACGTAGAAGGTGAGACGCTGCGTCAATGGGCCGAGCGGCACCCCCAGGCCAGTCTTGCTCAGCGTTTGGATATCGCCAACCAGTTGGGTAAGGCGGTACAAGCCCTGCACCATCGCGACATCATTCACCAACAGATCATGCCTGACAACGTGCTTATCGACTCGCACGGTAAGCTCGTGCTTGCTGACTTTAGTGCTTGCCATATGCGAGAAGTCGATGGACACCGCCACTCGGGCGAGCTGCTTCGTCAAATCGGTTTCAACGAACATACAGCTCCAGAGTATGCGCTTGGCGACAGCGTGGGTCGCCGCAGCGACCAGTACTCGTTGGCTTCTACGGTCTACTGGCTTTTGACCGGAGCATTACCTTATACGCTGACCCCCAATAAGTTGCGTTGCCATACCGATCTGGAAGAGCTCAGCTACCGTAGCGCTCGTACCACCAATCCAGAGATTACCCCTGCGCTTGACGAGGCGCTGCGTCGCGCGCTGGACCCGCAACGGCCACTGCGTTTTCGACGGATGTCGGAGTTCCTTCACGCGCTGAGGCTACCCCTGGGGCGTGCTGTGCAACGCGAAGAGCCCCGCACGGAGTCTCGACGCTTTTGGCAGGGCGTGGCGGGTATTTTGCTGCTGCTGTTGGTGCTCTCGTGGCTGCTGCGCTAGGCACGTTTCAAGCGCATACTGCGAATGTCAAAAGGGCGATGACACGAGTCATCGCCCTTTTATCTTTCGCCATCTCTGATGTTAGAACAGAGGTTACAGCGTGAAGGTTGGCAACTTCTGTTCCACTTTCGCAAGCTTCAACTTGGCGACTTTCGGAAGACCATTCTCGAACGGCGGAAAATCTTCGCCCTGGATCAGCGGTGATAAGTAGTCACGACACGCTTGGGTAATATCGAAACCGCTCTCGCTGATAAAGTCGCGGGGCATGAACTTCTCTTGGTTGGCGATTTGCGATAGCGGAGCAGAAATCACGTCCCACTGGTACGGGCTTTGTGAGATGCGGCGTATGGCCGGCATCATGGAGTTTTTGCCCGCCAGCGCCAGCGTGACCGCTTCACGGCCAACGGCATAAGCTTGTTCAACATCGGTTTTGGAAGCCAAGTGACGCGCCGCACGCTGCAGGTAGTCGGCCACGGCCCAATGGTATTTGTAGCCCAGGTCCTGCTTGATCATGCCGGCCAGGGTGGGCGCCACGCCGCCTAGCTGGCGGTGACCAAAGGCATCGGTATTGCCTGCATCCGCAAGGAAAGTGCCATCTTCGTAGCGCGCGCCTTCCGACACCACGATCACGCAGTAGCCAAATTTTTTGACGCTTTCATCGACTCGCGCCATGACCGCTTTACGGTTAAACGCCACTTCCGGGAAGATAATCAGGTGCGGTGGCTCGCCTTCTCCTTCGCCAGCCAGGCCTCCAGCCGCAGCAATCCAGCCCGCATGGCGTCCCATCACTTCCAGTACGAACACCTTGGTCGAGGTGGCGCACATGGACGCGATATCCAGCGACGCTTCCCGGGTCGAGGTGGCGATGTACTTCGCAACGCTGCCGAAACCAGGGCTGTTATCCGTGATGGGAAGATCATTGTCGACGGTTTTGGGAACGTGAATGGCCGTCAGCGGATACCCTAGTTTTTCGGAGAGCTGCGAGACTTTTAGGCAGGTATCGGCACTGTCGCCACCGCCGTTGTAGAAGAAATAGCGAATGTCGTGCGCTTTGAAAACCTCGATAAGACGCTCGTACTGCGCGCGGTGCGTATCGATGTCTTTCAGCTTGTAGCGACAAGAGCCAAACGCTCCGCCCGGGGTGTGTCGCAGAGCGGCAATGGCGTCATCGCTCTCCTGAGTGACATCGATCAAATCTTCCGTCAGTGCACCAATAATGCCGTTATGGCCGGCATACACCTTGCCGATCTGATCAGGGGCTTGCCGGCAAGCTTCGATAACGCCACAGGCGCTGGCATTGATGACGGCGGTAACGCCACCGGACTGGGCGTAAAAGGCATTATGCTGGGCCATGGAAACGTCTCATCTCCTCAAAACGGGTGGGATATCACATTGTAGCGGCAAGCGTTGGCTGCATTGCTTGCCTGAGAGCCAAGCGCTCGTAAATGACGTAAAGTTTATCGTAAAGCCATTTCTGGTGCATTAGATGCTGTTTCAAACGCGCTGCTGGCGGATTTATTCATCGCCGCCATCTAGCGCTTGTTCACGCTGAGCCAGCCGCCAGCCGCCTAAGTCTTTGTAGCGGTTGACCATGGCGCAAAACAGTTCGGCCGTTCGCTCGGTGTCATAGCGTGCCGAGTGGGCCGCCTTGTTGTCGAACTCGATCCCCGCGGCACGGCACGCTCTGGCGAGCACGGTTTGTCCATACACAAACCCCGCCAACGTCGCCGTGTCGAAACTGGAAAAGGGGTGAAACGGATTGCGCTTGACGTTGCAGCGGTTGGCCGCTGCATTCAAAAAGCCATGGTCGAATGCCGCATTGTGACCCACGAGTATCGCCCGGGAACAGCCGTGCGCCTTTAGCGATTTGCGTATGGGGCGAAATATTTCCCCTAGTGCTTCAGCCTCGCTTAACGCAACGTGCCGACGAAGCGGGTCATCCAGGTTGATGCCGGTGAAATCCAACGCTGATTGCTCGACATTGGCGCCTTCAAAAGGGTGAACATGATACGCGTAGGTGGCATCAGGCAGTAAATTGCCGTCGGGGTCCATGGTGAGTGTGACCGCTGCAATCTCCAACACGGCGTCCGTTTGGGCGTTAAACCCACCTGTCTCCAAATCAATGACAACCGGTAAGTAACTGCGAAAACGCTGGGCCATCAATTCGCGGGCAATTGCCTCGCTCATGCAGCTCTCCTTAGTAAAGCGAGTAGTCGGTCAGGGGTAGCGGTCAAGCTAGCCGCTAGGGTTTGGGTGATTCTAGCAGCTTTACCCCCAAGGCGTCGTTGACGGTATTCGCTGGGCATCGAGAACGCTATACTGCAGTTTGAATGAACAAGTAGTGCGTAAGGGCGCTACTCCTTCTGGTGAACTGCTTTTTACAAGGAGCAAAGAATGTCCGATGTCAAAAAGGTTGTGCTGGCATATTCAGGCGGCCTGGACACATCCGTTATCGTCAAGTGGTTGCAAGAAACCTACAACTGCGAGGTTGTGACCTTTACTGCCGACATCGGTCAGGGTGAAGAAGTCGAGCCTGCCCGCGCCAAGGCTCAGGCTCTCGGCGTCAAAGAGATTTACATCGAAGACCTACGCGAAGAGTTCGTGCGTGACTACGTCTTTCCGATGTTTCGTGCCAATACCATCTATGAAGGTGAGTACCTGCTGGGCACCTCCATCGCTCGCCCGCTGATCGCCAAGCGCCTGATCGAAATCGCCAATGAAACCGGCGCCGATGCCATCTCCCATGGCGCAACGGGTAAAGGTAACGATCAAGTGCGTTTCGAACTGGGCGGTTACGCGCTAAAGCCGGGCGTTAAAGTCATTGCTCCCTGGCGCGAGTGGGACCTGACGTCTCGCGAAAAGCTGATGGCTTACTGCGAAGAACACAGCATCCCGGTGGATTTCTCCAACAAGAAAAAGAAATCTCCCTACTCCATGGACGCCAACCTGCTGCACATCTCCTATGAAGGCGGCATTCTGGAAGATCCGTGGGCGGAAGCCGAAGAGGACATGTGGCGCTGGAGTGTTTCTCCCGAAGCTGCGCCCGAGCAACCCACTTACGTTGAGCTGACGTTCGAGAAAGGCGACATCGTGGCCATCGATGGCGAAACGATGAAGCCGCACGAAGTGCTCGAAAAGCTCAACAAGCTGGGCGGCGACAACGGTATCGGACGTTTGGATATCGTCGAAAACCGCTACGTGGGCATGAAGTCGCGGGGTTGCTACGAAACGCCGGGGGGTACGATCATGCTGCGCGCCCACCGTGCGATCGAATCATTGACGCTAGATCGTGAAGAAGCGCATCTTAAAGATCAGCTCATGCCCAAGTATGCCGAAGTGATCTACAACGGCTATTGGTGGAGCCCTGAACGCCGCATGCTGCAAGCTGCTATCGACGAGACCCAGAAGAGTGTTTCTGGCGTGGTGCGTATGAAGCTGTACAAAGGCAACGCAACGGTCGTTGGCCGTAAATCCGAGCAGTCTCTGTTCGATGAGTCCATTGCCACGTTTGAAGACGACGCGGGTGCGTATAACCAAAAAGACGCCGAAGGCTTCATTAAGCTGAACGCGCTGCGTCTGCGAATTGCCGCTGGCAAAGGCCGTCAGCAGAGCTAGCGTTGAGCGGTGGCCAGTGAACACTGGCCACCGCCTACCAGGAGTCTTTATGTTTAAAAAATTGCTTTCAGGCCTGTTTGGGGGCCACGGCAGCGACGAAACGAACACCGGCACCAAAGCCGCCGAACCGGTGGAGTACAAAGAGTATCTCATCGTTTCGCAGCCCGATCATCAAAGTGGTCAGTATCGGGTAAGCGGTTGGATCCGTAAACTGGACAACCAGGGCGGGGCGCAGGAGCACCGTTTCGAGCGTTCTGACATGGTGCCTGGGCGGGACGCATGCGACGCCTTGATGGTGTCGAAGGCGCAGCGCTATATCGATGAAGTGGGCGATGCGATGTTCGAGTCAGACCCTCGCCGGGAGAACCCACCCACTAGCTAATGTGCGAGTCCATTAGCGTTCGTGCTTCAGCCGCCGCCTGCAGTATCAACTCTGCAGGCACATCGGCAGGAGGGCTACCGCGCTCAGTGGCTTCGATATGTGCAAGCAGCTCGCCAAGTGGGCCTTGACGTTGGATAAGCGCCTGATGGATCGGCTGGCTCAGTGGTAGCTCCTTAAGCATCGTTTCGAGGTCGATCCCTATGATGACCGGCATATGCGAAAAGAGTCCGGTGATAAAGCCTTCTTCCTCGTCTAACCCGCGTTGCTCGGCAAGTGCTTCGCATGCAAATGCCCGAGTCAATCCGCTAATGAGGTTGATTTTGCTCGCAGGATTATTGCCCGCTAACATGATGATCGATACCAGCGTGCGTAACTCTTTCAACCCGATGATATGAATACAGTCGAGTAGTTTGTGGACAGGGTGCTGAGCTGCCTTTTCTGCCGAATTGGCGCGTTTAAGGACGGCGTTCAATAAATAGGGGTCACGTGCAATGAGCGTACTCAAAGCAGGCAAGCGCACTCTATCGCTGTAAAGCTGAGCCAGCAGTTGCATTTGATTAGCGCGTGATGTGCTATGTCGCTGCGTGTTTGTGGTTTGTACCTGAGGCCGCTGGTAAAAATACCCTTGAAATAAGCTAAATCCAAGCGCCTTACACTTTTCAAACTCTTCGTAAGTTTCTACACGCTCGGCTAACAGCGTATAGCCATCTTTATAAAGACGTTGAATGAGCGCAGTGGGGAGCCCGGTAGAGATATCGAATTTAACAATATCCGCTAAGGCTAATAGTGCACGGTTTGCGTCGGTCAATTCGAAATCATCAAGCGCTAACGTATAGCCTTGGTATTTCAGCTTACGTAATGCATGCAATAGCGCGTTATTGACCTCGGTATCTTCGAGTATTTCAATGACGATTTGACTCTGCGGCAGGCCGCCTAAGTCGGGGTTGAGTAACCACTCTCCAGAGGCATTGATAAAAAGCTTACGCTGACCACACAGTTTATCCAGGCCGATTTCATAAATAGCGACAGCACAAGCACGAGCGGTGGCTTGCACATCATCGAAAATGGCGGCACTACTGGCCGAACAGTCGCCACGATACAGTAGCTCATCAGCTACATGTTGTAGGCGAGCGTCGACAATTGGCTGTATTGCAATGGTGTACTGGTCGGTAGTCGTCTTATCTTGCGCTGACCCTTGCATAATGCCGCTGCTCCAACTGTCAGAGGGAAAACGGGCGGACGCGCAGAATAGCGTAAAAATACAAACGTGTGCTAGTTACACTAGGTCACAGTGCGTTGAATGGCACAATTGTTTACTTAAACGATGTGTCGTGGAAGCGAAAGCGTCATCGCAGCACCGCCTAAAGAAGAAGCGTCTACCCAAAGCTCGCCATCTAAGTGGTGAATAATGGCACGGCTGATGGGTAAGCCTAAACCGCTTCCTTTGGGCCGGTGAGACGCATGCTCGTTTTTCGATAACGTCAATTGATAAAACTTTTCGAATACATTGTCACGTTCACCGATCGGGATGCCTGGCCCATTATCCTCAATGCTCAGGCAATATCCTTGGTCCGCTTCGTAAACGTGTAAACGTATGCGCGGATGTTCTGGGTTGGCAAACTTTCGCGCATTCTCCAACAGATTGATGATGACCTGTTCAAGGCGATCTGGATCGGCCATGACGGGCGCATTGGAGACATCACAAACCCACTCGACATCGATGCCCTGCTCGGCGTGCAGTCGTGCCAGTGCTTGGCGGCTTTGCTGCGCAATGTGAATCAAGTCAACCGTAATGGGCTGGAGGGATAGGTGGCCGCTCTCGAGCCGCGCCAAGTCAAGAATTTCGTCGATCAATCGAGACAAACGCTCACTCTCGAGCACCATGATGTCCAGAAATTGCTGGCGTTTTTCAGCCTCAATGGTGGGTGTGTCACGCAAAATCTCGGCAAACGAACGGATGGAAGTGAGCGGAGTGCGAAGCTCGTGACTGACCATCGCCACGAACTCATCCTTCATTCGATCCACTTCCCGCAGCTGCTCATTGGCACGGCGCAGCTCCTCGCCAATGCGAGCTAACTCCTGGGATTTTTGCTCTAATTGGCGGTTGTACTCCAAAGCCTGCGAGGTCGTGTCGAGAATGGTGAGTATCGAGGCCATGTCCAGTGCCTCACCGCGTAGAACGGAGTGTATCAAGACGCTGGCAGACGCGTTGCCAAGCGACCCGGCCAGAGCTTGTTCGGCACGAGTGATCAACTCTCTCGACGCGGGACGTTGCTGAGCATCGGTCTCCTTCAAGAGCGAAGGAGGGGCGTTGCGAAATACCTTGTGCGTTGCCCCATGGCCCAGATAGCGGACGAGTAGGGCATATAAGTCACCTTCGGTAGTTTGGCCTTGCCAGCTAGACGCTGTAGGTAAATGGGGGTGCAGAGCCTCGGTGAAGAGCGCTGCCTGCGCTTGCTCCATGGGCGTGGCTCGCGTGAAGAGCGACACCGCGACCAATAAGCCGACGTTTGCGGTCATGCTCCAAAACAGCGAGTGTGTGTAGATATCCCACCCGCTGAGTCCCAGTAAGGCGTAGGGGGCGAGCCAGCCGATGCCCCAAGGGCCTTGTGTCATGAACTCTGCTTCCAACCAACCGGACTGGGCAAATCCCGGCAGTAGCAGCGTGTAGCACCATACCCAAAAGCCTGCCACTAATCCCCAGGTGGCGCCTTGACGAGTCGCCCCGCGCCAATAAAGGCCGATCAATAGCGCAGGGGCAAATTGTGCCACGCCCGCAAACGAGACCAGTCCAATAGTCACCAAACTGTAGCTATCGCCAATCAGTGCATGGTAGAGATAGCCCATGATCAAAATGACCAAAATGGCGATACGCCGGATGTTCAAAAGCCAAATGGCGAGGCGACCATGGCGTCCTGTTTGCCAGCCTTTTAGTTTTAATAAAAGTGGCATCACTAGTTGGTTACTCACCATGGTAGACAGCGCGATGGTTTCGACGATGACCATGCCGGTGGCCGCCGAGAGTCCGCCAATGAACACCAATAGTGGTAAACCATCTAGCCCTGCGGAGAGCGGTAGCGTGAGCACGAAGCTATCCGGGTCACTCTCGCCCAAGAGGACGCCTGCCAACGCAATAGGAATGACGAACAGGTTGATCAGTAGCAAATAGAGCGGAAAGAGCCAACTGGCACGCTCCAAGTGCTGCTCATCCACGCTCTCTACGACCAGGACCTGAAACTGCCTGGGCAACGTGAAGAAGGCCAAAAACGCGAGCATTAGCATGCCGACCCAGCCCGTCGCACCACCAGGAACGTTCTCCAAATGCATGCTAGTGATGAGTGCTGGCGCCTCGGCGGTGGCTGCTAGAAGAGCGCCAGGGCCTTCGAACAGAAGGAAAGTGACGAAGATACCGACTGCCAGAAACGCCACCAGCTTGACCAAGGACTCGACGGCGATGGCCGCTACCATGCCTTCATGTCGCTCGCTGGCATCAAGATGACGGGTGCCGAACAGAATGATGAACAGGGCCAAGACGATCGCAATCCAAAAGGAGCGATCCATCCAGAAGCGTTCATGTTCGAGCGTGGTATCGGCACCTAGGGGATAGTTCATCAGTACCGCATGACTCACCGTGATGGCTTTGAGCTGGAGTGCTATATACGGCGTAATCGTGATCAATGCCATGACGGCCACCAGTGCGCCAAGTAGCGAACTTTTCCCATAACGGGCGCTAATGAAATCGGCGATGGAAGTGATACGCTGCCGAGCGGCGATCCGCACCATTTTGCGCAACGTAAAAGGGGCCAGCAGCATGGCCAGCGTGGGTCCCAAATAGATCAGCAAGAAGCTAGGTCCGAACTGCGCTGCGCGCCCGACGCTGCCGTAAAACGTCCAGGCAGTGCAGTACACGGCTATCGATAACGCATAGACAGTAGGCGAGTTGATGAGTGAGCGCCCCTGTTCGGCTCGTCGGTCCCCCCAGGCTGCGACCAAGAAAAGCAGGGCTAAGTAGCCAAAGGCGGCGCCCAACACTACCCAGTCGCTGCGCATGTTCATGGTTGCTTGGGGCGTTTTGCCAGCCAGGCAGCCAGGCCAATCACCCACCCCCAAGCCAAGAAGAGATAGAGCGGTAGCCAGCCCAGTATACCAGGCAACCGATCGACTATAAGTAAGATGGGCGGGCTGAATAAAAACAGCGCTAGTAGCGCAAGGGCGAAGCGACGCGCCTGCTGCCGAGGGTGAGGGGCAGGTGCATTATGGCGCACTGGCGTCTTCCTTATCGAACGCATTGGCCTGGAGGGCCAGCAGCTCTTCTAGCGTGTCGATACCGCGGGCTTCCAAACGGGGCAAGAGGGCTAGCCAAAGCTCGGCGGTGACACGAGCATCGCCCAGTGCGGTATGCCGGGTGTTGGGCGGAAAATGTAAATCATAACGCCTGGCTAACGTATCCAGGTCGTGCCCATCCAGCGCTTCATCTAGCGCTTTGGAGATCAGCAGCGTGTCCAGCACGGGGATGTCGAAATGAACGCCGTGCCCGCTGATGGCCAACATGTCGAACGCCGCATTATGAGCGAGCATGACGGCGTCCCCTACGTAATCCCGGAACTGAGCCAATACGGTGTGAAGCGGTTCTGCATCCGCTACGTCCGCGTCAGTAATGCCATGAATGACGGTGCTGGCGGCGGGAATGGGCCGCTGGGGATCGACGTAGTGATCGAACGCGTCGCTTGCCAATAAGCGGCCATTGACGATGCGACAAGCGCCAAGGCTTACCACCGTGTCTCCCCGGCGTAGCTCGAGACCAGTGGTTTCGGTATCGAACGCCACGATCTCCAAGCAGCGTATCGCCCGATGGGCGAGGGCTTCGTCGGGCGCAGGTAGCTGTGCGATACCAAAATCATGAAATTCCGGACGAGGGGGAGCCATCTCTCTTGGCGCGTGGGTTTGTGTAATCGCGGGTAGCGGGAGTCGCAGTCGAGCATGGCACTTATCCGCATCGGCTACGCTCCAAATATCTGTAGCGTGCTGACGCAGAATATCGGCCACCGCCGGGCCAAGTGGTAGCGTGTTCAAGATCGTATCTCGCCAAACGCTGAGTTCGCCTTCAGGAACGGGCGCGCCCTGCCACATCAAGTCAACGTAGGCACGTTTCGGTTGAAGCGAGATTTCTCCTTCAAAGCCACGGGTAGGCAAGTGGCAGCGAAGATGTTCCACCAATGATGCGAAGAGTTCGATCAGTGCCGGGGCATCCCCTTTGAACCAAGCGGGAACACCAATCGGTGTAATCAAACGGTGGGCTGGGTCGAGACGCTCATCCAGCGCCTGCCAGAAGTCATTGGACCAAATGGGCCGCAAGCGTTCACCGTGATACTGAAGATCATCCAGTAGCGTGGCGAACTCAGCCACGTGCTGATTCAGTGCTTGGCTCTCATCGTGCATGACCCCCTCTAAGCGTGTTCGCAGTTCAAGGGGGACGTTCGTGGCGTGGATATGACGCAGCGCGTCGACGGCACTGCTAACGTTGGCGGCATGCTGGCGCAGTGGCGGGAGGCGACGGTTGAGCTCGGCCCGCACGCCCATTTCATTGTTCCAAGTGGTCGTGGCATCGCTACAGGTCACGAGCGTCTCGCGCTCACTGCCTGGAACCCGCCGAATCACCACTTTTACCCAGCGCTGGCCGCAGTGGGTGAGCATTTCACGAGGTGAACCATCGTCGGGCAGTTGTGCCATGGCATTGGCTAGCGTTGCGGTCGGCAGTAGGGCATCCAGGCGCTTCCCCAGCCCTAACCCGGTATTGCCAGTAAAGAACGTTTCGGCGGCTTGATTGAACAGCATCACCCGACGATGCCGATCACACAGCAGCAGTGGTGTTTCCAGTACCTGAAGCAGGGTTTCCAACTCTTGCCGAATACGCGAAGCGCTACGCGCCCCCTCGGCATGGGCGGTGGCGAGCCGCATGCGGTCGGCGCGCCAGCTTTGGCTGACGCGGCGTAGATCAGGGCCTAGCCCTTTTAGCCAACCTTCTGGAGCCTCCTCGTCTTGGGCGTCTGGGTTGGCCACCCACCGGGCCAACTGAGTTTGTAAATGCCGTAAGGGCGCTAATAACCGACGTTCTAGCAGTACGCCCATCAGGCACAATGTCATCCCCCCGGAAAGGCTGCCAAGCCACAGCGCCACACGCGCCAAGCCGGAGAGCGCGATCTGACTATCCAGCCACGCCGCAAACAGCACGCCGCCCAGCAGGCTGATGCCACTGAGAAGCAGCCAAGCACCCACCAGGCGCTGTCGCTTTGGAAGGCCTTTGAACGTCATGTGTCACGCTCGCCAAGCAGTGCTTTGACTTTCTCGACTAATTGGTGGGTCGAGAACGGCTTAGTAACGTAGTCATCGGCACCCAACGCTAATCCCTTTTCGCGCTCTACTTCCCGCCCATGTGCCGTTAACATGATGACCGGCAGGTGCCGCTCGCGCTCTGAGCGACGCAGCTGTTCCAATACTTCGAAGCCACTGATACCCGGCAGGCTAATGTCTAGCAGCAGCAGGTCGGGAGAGGTGTCGGCAATTCGCTGCAATGCCGTTTCACCGTCGGTAGCGGTAATCACCGTCAGCCCGGCATGGGACATGAGGAACTCGAGGGACAGTAGAATATTCGGTTCATCATCGACCACTAATACATTGGCCATTACGGTTTCCCCAGCGGCGTTAGATGCGCAGTCAGACTGCAAGCGATGATTTAAGTGTATGTAGCGTGAGGCATTCGGCCAAGACGACCTTGGCCGAATGTGGCACACGGCGAGGACGCTTCACCGGTAGAGAGATGATGCGCATTTTATTGTTATCGGCTTACGAGGCGGTTAGCCACCGCTATTGGGCAAATACATTGATGGCGGAGGTGACCGAGGTCGAATGGACGCTGCTGAGCTTGCCAGCGCGTCACTTCTCTTGGCGTATTCGTGGCAACCCTTTGAGTTGGTGGTTGAAAGAGCAGGCGACATTGAGCCAGCGCTACGATGTGATCCTGGCGACTTCCATGGTGGATATCGCCACGTTGGTGGGATTGTTCCCCCACTTAGGACAGGCACGCAAGGTGGTCTATTTTCATGAAAACCAGTTTGCTTACCCGGAATCCAGCGAGCAAATTCCCCAAGTCGAGGCAAAGATGGTCAACCTGTACGCTGCGCTGGCGGCAGATGAGCTGGTATTCAACACGGCCTACAACCGTGACTCCTTTTTCGATGGCGCGCGACGTTTCTTGAAAAAAATGCCGGAGAATCTGCCCGCGGCCCAGCCCCTTGAACGTTTGCGGAGAGCGGCCCGCATCGTGCCCGTGCCGATTGCTGCCGCCGGTGGTCGTGCGGTCGTCAACCCCAATCCGCAGCGACTGATTTGGAACCACCGCTGGGAGTATGACAAAAACCCAGAGGATTTCTTCAAGGTACTGTTCAAGCTTAGCGAGCAGCAAGTGCCGTTCGAGTTGGCGGTGTTGGGACAGCAGTTTCGCGAGGTGCCGGGGATTTTCGCCGAGGCCCAGAAGCGTTTGGCGGCACATATCGTTTGCTGGGGGGCGCAGCCAGAAAAAAAGTATCGCGCGCTGCTCGAAGGCGGCGGCATCGTCGTATCGACCACCTGGCATGAGTTTCAAGGATTGGCCATCATGGAAGCCACCCAACGAGGTGCCACGCCGCTAGTGCCGGACCGGCTTTGTTTCCCGGAGCTTTACCCAAATGAATATCGCTATGATGGCACGCAAGAGGGGCTGTTTCATCGTTTAAAAGCGTGGTTATTGGATCCGACGTGCCAGCCTGCGTTGCTTGACACGTGCTCCTGGGAGTGGCCGCGTTGGCAAGCCGTATATCGTCATCTGCTGATGCAAGGGGCGTCGAGTGACTCCATGCGCCGGGTGGGCCAGTGAACGATCGCCGTATGGCGGCGCATCTTGTCGGCAAGCCCAGGGTGATGATCGCGAATCACCTGCTCGGCAAAATTCGATAAAAATCGCGATTTCAATACGGCCCTCGCACGGTCCACACCGCTATCTTGGTAAGGCGTTGACGCCAAAAGCATAAAACCGTCCTTGGGAATTCGCCCCGCACGCATGTTGGCCTCGATAATGCTTGCGGCGGTCGACAATGGGGCCGCCAGGTCTGGTCCGTAGGGACCGATGATCAACGCGGTGTTAGGTAGGTGCAAGAAGTCGAAGCCGCGTCCAATGCAGATGACCCACTCGCGATGCTCGATTTCGAGCTCTCGGGTCACGCCGCTTAGCTCGCTTACATGGGCCATGTTGCCCAGCAGCAGCGGCAGCAGATCTCGTTGAACATCATCTGGCATGTCGGGACAAAGGCTCGCTAACGTGGCATGTAAATCATTCGCTGGTCGATCGATCCAGTCGCGTATATCGAGCACCTCGCCACCTTGGCCGTGAAGAATCATGGCGTCGCTGTCGGTTTCAAAGCCGCACACGAGCGGGTAGACCTGCTGATGGTCGTGGCCAAACAGCTGGCCTGCTTGCTGAGCAATGGCGTACGCGTGGGCTTTGGCCGCGTCGGCATCGCAGTTGAACCCGGCGCACCCCCGTGCGGGATGTCCGCTGGAAAAATGGTAAGTAATCAGCAACAGCGTGGCGCGACCGCTCTGAGTGGCTTGCAAGACAGTCTCGGTGAGCAGCTCGCCGAGATAAGGCCAGCCTAGGTCGAAAATACCGCCTAGATTACGAAACGGTGTGATGATTCCAAGCGGTGTCTGCGTGGCGTGGGGAATATGGATTCGGCCATCCATACATTTCATCACCACAATCGACGTCGGATGCTTGGCCATATAGCGCTGGCGGGCCAGCCAGGCATCGGGGCTGCAAAAACGTTCGGCGTGCTGCCTGGAAAGTTGCAGCAGGGCATCGATACGCTGGGTAATAGGCTGGCGGTAGAGGTCAGCAGTGGTGCTTGGCATGGGACGATCCTGGCGGTGGCATGCCGTTAGGCAAGCTCGGTCTTTTCTTTATAGTCGCACAGATCTTCGATGATACAGCTACCGCAGCGAGGTTTTCGCGCAATGCACGTGTAACGCCCATGTAGTATCAGCCAATGATGGGCGTCTTGCTTGAAGACACTGGGGACATGGCGCAGCAGCTTTCGTTCGACCTCGATGACGTCCTTGCCCTTGGCGATGCCGGTGCGGTTCGATACGCGAAAAATGTGCGTATCCACCGCAATGGTAGGCTGACCAAAGGCCGTATTTAAAATCACATTGGCGGTCTTGCGACCCACCCCGGGGAGCGCCTCAAGCGCTTTGCGAGTTTGCGGGACCTGACCGCCATGCTGGTCGACCAGCAGGTGGCAGGTTTTCATGAGATTGTCTGCCTTGGTATTGAACAGCCCAATGGTTTTGATGTGCTGTTTTAGGCCGTCGATACCTAGTTCGATAATGGCTTGGGGCGTATTGGCGACCGGAAAAAGCCGGGCCGTTGCTTTGTTGACGCCTACGTCGGTGGCTTGGGCGGAAAGCAGTACCGCCGCGAGCAGCTCGAACGGCGTGCTCCAGTTGAGTTCGGTGGTGGGGTGCGGGTTTTCCGCCTGTAGGCGCGCGAAAATCTCATGACGCTTTTGGGCATTCATGGTGTGTTCTCTTGGTTACTTGATGGTGCCGGTCACTCGCACGCGCCGCTCGGCGCGCGGGGTGCTCGTCGTCGGCGCTGCCCGGAAAGCGCGCCGCGCATCCAGCGCATTTTTGAGTGCGATCAAAAGCCCGGCTACGAAGAAAGCGCCAGGCGGCAGAAGGAAAAAGAGAAACTGGTAATCCGCCACCAGGGTGATCTGCCAGTCAGCGGCCACGGGCCCCAACAGCAGCGCCATGTCGCTCAACAGGGTGCCCTGGCCCATGAGCTCGCGAATCGCGCCCATGAGCACCAGCACGGCACCAAACCCCAATCCCATCATCAAACCATCGATCGCCGCGGGCAGCACGGGTTGGCGGGAGGCAAACGCCTCCGCGCGACCCAATATGGCGCAGTTGGTCACGATAAGCGGAATGAAGATGCCTAGTATTTGATACAGCGAATAAGCAAACGCGGCCATCAGTAGCTCGGCGCAGGTCACGAAGGCGGCAATCACCATGACGAACGCAGGCAAGCGCACGGCACTGGGCACTTGGTGGCGAATCAGCGAGATCGTCGTGCTGGACCCCACCAGCACCAACAGTGTCGCCAGCGCCAAGCCTAATGCGTTCACTACGCTGGCGCTGACGGCCAGCAGTGGGCATAGCCCGAGTAATTGCACCAGCGCTGGATTGTTCGACCAAAGCCCTTCACGGGCCAGCTCTCTCCATTGGCTCATAGGGCTGACTCCTGCCGGGCGAGCTGTTGGTGATAATAGCGTAACGTATCGTGTACGGCGTTGATCACGGCCCGTGGCGTGATCGTTGCGCCGGTAAAACTGTCGAAGTCGCCGCCCTCTTTACGAACCGCCCAGCCGCTGGGGGATAGGCTTTGTAGGCTCAATCCGTCGAACGATGTGATCCAGTCGCTCCGGGAGCGTTCGATATCGTCGCCAAGCCCTGGCGTCTCTTGATGGTGAGTGACGCGCACACCGGTTATCTCGCCGCTCTGGTCAATGGCTACTAGGAGGCGAATCTCGCCGTTATATCCTTGGCGGGTAACGACCGGCAGAATGGTGACGGCGTCGCCGCCTTGCTGCACCCGCCAACCCTCTTGTGGCGTCCGGTGGCCCAATAATGAGGGAGCGGGTAACGAAAACGTGCCCTCTAGAACGGTTTGAACCGGTGCCGTGGCCAGTGGCGCGGGGAGTACTTCCTGCAGCTGACGATGCTGATAGGCGAGCTGATGCGCGGCAATACGTTCCGCCGTCACGGCGCGGGTGAGGGTGACGCTGCCGGCAGTGACGAGGGCAAACAGGCCCAGAGCCAACGCACCGCGTCGCATGGCGTGCTGGGGCGTCATGGCGCGCTCCTCTTGGTTCCGGAGTGAGCGGTAGATTGCCCCACTGGGCGTGGTACGCTGACAGTATCCAGCAGTGGCACGCAGAGATTCATCAGCAACACCGCAAAAGCGACGGCATCGGGATAACCGCCTAAATGTCGAATCAGGATGATCAGTACCCCAATGCCCGCGCCGTAGAACAGCTTTCCCCGGCGGCTGGTGGCTGACGACACCGGGTCGGTGGCAATGAAAAAGGCGCCAAACAGCGTTGCCCCAGTGACAAGATGAAACAGCGGAGAGGCAAAGTGGCTGGTGTCGCTGGCGTAAAACAGCGCAGAGAGCAGCAGCATGCTGCCCAGCATGGCAACCGGGATATGCCAACTGATCAGCCGCTTGACGATCAATACCAAGCCCCCTATCAGCCATGCCAGGGCGATATTGCGCCAAGCCGCCAACGTGCCTTCTGGAAGTGGCGACGATGCCCAGAACTCACTGGCGAGCACGGCCTCGCCCTTGTGTTTGAAGGCATCGAGTGGCGTAGCGCCGCTGAGTGCATCCAGCGTGGTCATGGGCACGGTTCCTAATATTTGCGGCCATAACGTATCGGACCAGATTGCTTGTGGAGGTGCCCAGAGCGTCATTTGCGTGGGAAACGATACGAGCAGAAGTGCATAACCCACCATTGCAGGGTTGAACGGATTGTGGCCCAAGCCACCGTAAAGTTGCTTGGCAACGACGACGGCGGCGATCACACCCACGCCTATTAGCCACCATGGGCTGGCAGGCGGTAGTGAGGCACCTAGCAAAACCCCGGTGAGCAGGGCGCTGGCGTCATTGAGCGTTGGCCAGACGGGGCGACGGCGTAGTCTCAGAATGAACGCTTCAGCGGCGACGGCCAAAAGCGCCGCGATCAGTACGTTGCTGAGCACCCCGAGTCCAAAATAGAGCGTCATCATCCCGAGACCGGGTAGCATGGCGGCGATGACCCAGCGCATGGTATGAGCTGTCGAGGGAGTGCCCCCTAGATGAGAGGCGTGCATCATGCTCATGGGGCTTCCTTATACTCACTGGCGGCGCGGGCTTCGGCCAGTCGCGCTTCTGCCGCTTTGAGATTCTCTTGAGCAGTGGCGAGTTGGGTCTCCAAGTCGTCGTGGCGCTGCTGCGGGTCTTCAGCGGCGGCCCGCGCCAATACTTTCTCCGCTTTACGCACGGCCGCTTTTGCAGCCGTTTGAGCAATGCGCAAGCTGCGCAGATCCGCCACGGGGAGGGAGGGCGAGTCCATGGTGCCATTCGCGCTGGGCGACTGTTGGGCAAGGCGAGCCTGGCGGCGCGCTTTCTTCTCTGCCTCTTCTCTGGCCAGCCGTGCCTGACGAAATTCAAAGCGATGTTTGGCGTGTTCCGCTTTGGCGGTCTCGATGCGTTTATGTCGAATGCGCTGTTTCGCCGAGCGGTAGTCCTGCACCAGGGGGATCGCGCTCGGGCAAACGTAGCTGCAGGCACCGCACTCGATGCAATCGAACAGATGGTGAGCGTCGAGGGCGGTGTCGTTTTGGGCGCGGGCATACCAGTGCAACTGCTGGGGAAGCAATTGAGCAGGACACACGCTTTCACACGCTCCGCAGCGAATGCAGGGGGCTTCCGCTGGCGCTGGCGGCAGCTCCTCTTCTGTGGCAGCAATCAGACAGTTGGTGGTTTTGGTGACGGGAGCGGCCAATGAGGTTAGAGGCGTACCCATCATCGGCCCGCCGACTACCACGCGATGGAGCCGTTCTTGCACTAAGCCCACCTGCTCCAGAAGCGACGCGATCGAGGTGCCTACACGCACCCAGTAGTTGCCAGGATGAGCAATGGCATCACCGGTGAGCGTGACGACTCTTTCTACCACAGGCGTCCCGTCGCGAACCGCTTGCAGTGCCGCCATCAGCGTTCCGGGGTTGTGGCACAGCACGCCGATATCGGCAGGTAGACCGCCGCTGGGCACGTCGCGATTCAGCAGTTTTTTGATGAGCTGGCGTTCCCCCCCACTGGGGTAGCGCGTCTCGATGACCTTGAGTGCCACCTTGGCGGGCCGCCCAAGGTCAGCGAGAACGGCTTGGAGCGCTTGACAGGCCTCAGGCTTGTTATCTTCGATACCGACGATGATGTGTGCGGCTCCGCATAGACGGGCCAGCAACTGAGCTCCCTCGAGCACATCCGCCGCATGGTAACGTAGCGTCAGGTCATCGGCGGTAATGTAAGGCTCGCACTCGGCGGCATTGACCACTAGCGTGTCAATCGCGTGCTGCTGGCTGACATTGGCTTTGAGGTAGGTTGGAAAGCCTGCACCGCCCAGGCCCACCAGCCCCGCCTCGTCCAGTCTTGATAGCAGCGCGTCGCAATGGGTGGTGCGCCAATCCAATGGCGGTAGCGTTATCCGGCGATCTTCACCATCGCCTTGAATGACGATGTCGCTGTCGGTGATCTCGATCACGGTGCCGCTGATACTGGCGTGCACATTGGCTGAGACCATTCCGTCGCGACGGGCGACTGGCGTGCCTGTGTCGACCGCATCGCCCACGTTCACGCAGGGCAGCGCCGCTTTACCGGTGTGTTGCGACAGCGGTAGCGCGACCACATTGGGCAGCGGTGCGATGCGCAGCGGCGCTCGATTCGAGCGCTCTTTGCGTTCGGGCGGGTAGATGCCGCCTGGAAAGTCATTGGCTCGCATGCACGCTCCTAAGTGGTTGGCGGTCGCTCACGATCGGGTCCCACTGAGTCAGCGGTTTGCGTCGGGGCAGCATATCGATGCAATCCACCGGGCAGGGCGCCACGCAGAGGTCGCAGCCGGTACATTCGTCCTCGATCACCGTATGCATCTGTTTGGCCGCGCCGACAATGGCATCCACCGGGCACGCCTGAATACACTTGGTGCAGCCGATACACTCGGCTTCGCGAATGTAGGCCACCGTATCCTCATCAGTGGCTTCGCCGTCCAGTGGAGCGGGGTCACGGCCCAGCAGGTCCGCCAGTGCTTGTATGGTCGCATCGCCCCCGGGAGGGCACTTATTGATGGCGTCGCCCTGATTGATCGCTTCGGCGTAGGGTCGGCAACCGGGGTAGCCACACTGACCACATTGGGTTTGAGGCAGCAGCGCATCGATGTTCTCGACGAGGGGGTTCTCTTCGCCTTTGAAGCGAGCGCTTGCCATACCCAACAAGGCGCCAAACACGATGCCCAGGCCGGTAAGGACGCCAGCGGCGCTCAGCACGCCCCACCATGAAAAAGGTTCGCTCATGGTCGTTACCCCTGTGCCAATCCAGAAAAACCAAGAAACGCCAGCGACATCAGACTGGCAGTGATCATGGCAATGGCCGCACCGCGAAAGGGTTTGGGCACATCTGCACTGGCCAAGCGTTCGCGCATGGCAGCGAATAGCACCAACACTAGCGAGAAGCCTAACGCCGCGCCTAGACCATACAGCGTGGTATGGAAAAAGCTTAGCTCGCGGTTGAGCGACAGTAGTGCTACGCCTAGCACGGCGCAGTTGGTGGTGATGAGCGGCAGAAATATACCTAATACCTGATGCAATAACGGACTGAGCTGGCGCACCATGATCTCGGTAAATTGCACGACAGCGGCAATCACGACGATGAAACTGATGGTTCGTAAGTAGGTGACGTCCAGCGGAACGAGCAAGCCATGGTAAACCACGTAGCTCGCGGCGGACGCGAGGGTCAAAACGAACGTGGTCGCCAGTGACATGCCCAGAGCCGATTCGAGCTTGTTCGACACGCCCATGAAGGGACAAAGCCCGAGAAACTGGACCAGCACGAAATTGTTCACCAGCGCGGTGGTGATCAGGATGACGAAGAGTTCATTCATGACGGCGTATTTTGCTTCGAAATTGGGCAGCTGACTAGAGACGGCTCGAAGAGGATGACACAGTGGCGACCTTGTGCTTTGGCAAGGTAGAGTGCTTGGTCGGCGGTCGTCATGATGGCGCTGGGGAGTGATGCCTCGCTATCGTCTAGCATGCCAATCCCAACGCTGATGGTGACATGTTCGCAGACCGGGGAGCGTTCATGGCGTAAGTGTAACTGATCCACGGCATCGACCAGCGCGTTGGCAAGTGTCTTGGCGTGCTGTGAGGTGACGCCTGGCAGCAACGCACTGAACTCCTCGCCGCCAGTGCGTGCGATGAAAAAGCCGTGACGGCTTGCCACGTCCTGTAGTGCAGCGGCTACTCGTTTTAAGCATTCGTCGCCTTGTTGATGGCCGTAGCCATCGTTGTAGAGCTTGAAGTGATCGATATCGAGCATCATGACCGCCAGCGGTGCCACCTCCTGCGTGGCTTGACTCACCGCAGCCGTCAAGCGCTGGTCGAACAGCCGCCGATTGGGTAGCTCTGTCAACGCATCGTGGGTGGACATACGCAATAGCTCCGCATTGAGCTGGTGCTGGCAGGCGAGCTGCTCGCGAAATGCCCTGGAAAGGAGACCGATTTCATCGCGACGCTCGGTCAACCCCTCGCTGTCATCGAATTGGCCCGCAAACTGTGTGAACGCAGTGAGCTGGCGCAAAGGCTTCAGCACCATACGTTCTAGCAAAAACAGTACCAAACCAATGACGAGCAGCATCAAACCCGCCGTCCACACCAACAGATAGCGAAACGTAGTAAGGTTTGCCAGGTACTGCACGCGATTGAGTTCTATCGTCAACGACACGGCCTCGGAAGTGCCGTAGGCAGCGAACAAGTGAGAGGCCGTTACCTGATCCCCCGAGAACGTGAGCTCGGTTGAATGGGCAGCGGCAAAGGGCTCGACCTGCAGCGATAGAGAGAGCCCTGTGTAATCCGTCATTCTTTCGAGCCAAGCATCATCCAGGGCGCGGACCTTGAATAGCCAGCCGTTAGGCGGACCGCTCTCGTCGGTGTGGAGTATGTGGCTGGCGGCGACAAGGGCGGGCCACTGTTCGATGTACATGGCCATTGGCGCTACCTGGGTAGCGATGGCCGACTGCATGGTATCGACCCAGGGTGCCATCCACGCGCAGGGACCAACGGCGGCTGTGCAGGTTTGGTAGCGCCCGGTGGTCGGCTCCAACCCCGCCAAGAAATGAACCTCACCTTGTAGCGTAAAGAACGCCATGAGGTGATAGTTCATATCTTCGAACATTTGCTGGCTAAAATTGACCTCGGCGTAGCGAGGATAGCTGCCCTCGATGAACTGGTAGGTGTCATCCCAGTGTGCCCAGTCCTGCGCCTGAGCAAGCAGGCTTTCCTGGTTGAGCTCGAGGCTACGCGTCGCCCGGTCGAGTTCACGCTGCACCGCAGTGCGCTCTTCGGCTTTCAGCGCTGGAAAAATCAGCCATTTGCTGATGGCTGCGAGTGCTACCATGGCCACGATCAATACTCCGCCCAGTACGGCAAAGAAACGAAAACGCAAGGACAAGGAGAAGCGCTGGCCCATAGAGCAGACTCATGTTGTTGTTAATGAATGAAGGCCACTAACGGTGTGAATGAAAGTCCCTTAAAGACGAAAGGGGCAGGCTCATCGCCTTGCCCCTTTCGTCCATGAACGGCGGCGTTACGTTACACGTTGACCTGGTTCCGCGCCAGCGTCCGGTGAGAGCAAATAAATGCCCTCTTTGTTAGCCGAGGCGAGTACCATACCTTCGGAAATGCCAAATCGCATCTTGCGAGGAGCTAGGTTGGCGACCATGACGGTCAGGCGGCCTTCCAACGCTTCGGGCGAGTACGCAGAGCGAATGCCCGAGAAGACGTTGCGGGTTTCGCCGCCCAAATCCAAGGTAAGCTGGAGGAGCTTGTCAGCGCCCTCGACATACTGCGCTTTGGCAATGCGTGCAATACGCAGGTCCACTTGGGCGAACGCGTCAAAGTCGATTTCCGCAGCGATGGGCGTCTCGGCCAGCGGGCCCTTGGGTGCGCTTTTCAACTTCTGCTCTTCGACCAGATCCTCTTTCGATGCCTCGATCATTGCATCGATTTTCTCACGCTCGACGCGAGTCATGAGCGGCTTGAATTTGTTGATCGAATGATTGACGAGTACGTTACCACGGCTTCCCCAATCCAGAGTGTCAACATTTATAAACTCGCGTGCCTGCTCTGCCATGGCGGGGACGACGGGTGCCAAGTAGACCATCAGCTGGCGGAACAGATTAATGCCGACCGAGCAGATGTCCAGCACCTCCTGGTCACGTCCCTCTTGCTTGGCCAGCGCCCAGGGCTCTTTTTCAGCAATGTAGGTATTCGCTTCATCGGCCAATTCCATGATTTTACGCATGGCGCGGCTGAATTCGCGGGCTTCGAAATCGGCGGCGATCTCGTCGCCTGCAGCGATGAAACGCGCGACCATTTGCGGCTCGGCGCAATGCGGCGAGAGCGTGCCGCCACCGAGCTTTTTGACGAAACCGGCGCAGCGGCTAGCGATATTCACGACCTTACCCACGAGATCCGAATTCACGCGTGCGGCGAAATCCTCGAGGTTCAAGTCGAGATCATCCACTTTCGAGGTGAGCTTGGCAGCAAAGTAGTAGCGCAGGTACTCAGGATTGAGGTGTTCGGCGTAGGTGGCCGCTTTGATAAAGGTGCCGCGGGACTTCGACATCTTCGCGCCATCGACGGTCAAGAAACCGTGGCAGTTGACCGCGGTGGGAGTACGCAGGTCGGCACCGTGGAGCATGGCGGGCCAGAACAGCGCATGAAAGTAGACGATGTCTTTACCGATGAAGTGGTAGACCTCGGCGTCGGAGTCCTTTTTCCAGAAACGGTCGAAATCGATCCCATCGCGCTCGCATAGGTTTTTGAAACTGGCGAGATAGCCAATCGGAGCGTCGAGCCAGACATAGAAGTACTTGCCTGGGGCGTCGGGGATCTCGAACCCAAAATAGGGTGCGTCGCGGGAAATGTCCCACTCGTTGAAACCGGACTCGAACCACTCCATTAGTTTGTTACGGATTTGCGGCTGCACGTGGCCGTCGTTGATCCACTCCTGTAGAAAATCAGCGAAGTCCGGCAGTTTGAAGAAGTAGTGGGTAGAACTCCGCACCTCGGGCGTTGCACCAGAGATGGCGGACACCGGATTGATCAAGTCTGCTGGCGTGTAGGTCGCGCCGCATTTTTCGCAGTTGTCGCCGTACTGATCGTCCGAATGGCATTTCGGGCAGGTGCCTTTGATGAAGCGGTCAGCAAGAAACAAGCCTTTCTGCGGGTCGAACATCTGCTCGATATCGCGAGTCGCGATATGGCCTTTGTCACGCAGGCGGGTATAGATCAATTCGCTAAAGTGGCGGTTTTCGTCCGAGTGCGTGGAATGATAGTTATCGAAACCTACACCGAAACGGGCAAAATCTTCCTGATGATCTTGTGAGACGCGCTCGATCAGCGCTTCTGGCGAGATACCTTCCTGCTCGGCACGCAGCATGATCGCCGTGCCGTGCGCATCGTCGGCGCAAACGTAGTAACACCGCTGGCCACGGCTTTTTTGAAAGCGTACCCATATATCTGTTTGGATATACTCCAGCAGGTGACCGAGATGAATGGCGCCATTGGCATAGGGAAGGGCGCTCGTCACCAGAATGTTGCGCGGGGCAGTATTGGACATGGTGAGTGAAAATTCCGGTTAGACAATACAAATAAAGACGGCGAAGGGGAGGTGCTTCGCCGGTAACGTCAGGTTGAAGGCGAACTGGTCGCCAGTAACAACGGCTTAGTAGAGCGCCTGCTCTTCTTGCACCACTTCGCGCAATAGTTCTAAGAACAGCTTATCAGCCTCGGAGTGCTCGGCAGGGTCTTCGGGAATATGCACGCTGGTCGTGTCAGAAATTTCATTGGCAATGCGCGCCATGACGGCTGGGCTGCTGCCTTCGGTGAGCTGCGAACGGGCAATGGCCAAAGACTGCTCGAGAATTTTAGGATCTTGTAGTAGTTTGCGGATAAAGCCGCGTAGCTCATTGATAATACGTGTTTTTTGAATTTCTGATGCGGACATGGGGAGTCTCCTTAAGACCGCGCTTGGCAAAACGACCAAGCGTGACCAATGAATGCCTTGACCATAGCACTTTTTCTACTCGTCAGCATGCGCAGATTGACGGCTAAAGACTCAGCCTGCCTGCCTTGTGTTTCACAGGGTTGGCGTACTGCTCGAGCCAATAGGGACGCAGTGCTTCGGGGACACTGGCCAGGCGCGCCTTGAACCGCTCACGATCCTGTCGAGTAATCGCTTTACGGGCGACCAGCTCGGGTGACTCGCCTAGTGCTTCCAGCGCCAAATAGTGGCTGGGGAAGAGGCGATAGCCGCCAATGACTTGCCGATCGATTTCAGCGGCCACCTCGTCGGGGGTGGCCATGTCGGCACCGACCGGCGTGCCGAATTTGAGCTGGACGCGCCCTTTAGACCCGGTGATGCCTGCTACGATAGAGCGAATGTCTTCAAACTCGCTTTTGGCGTAGCTGCCCTGGTGGGCGATATCGTGCAGCTCTTGGGCTTTTTGCACGTCGCAGGGATCATACTCGTAGCTGATCGAGACCGGCACCAACTTGAGCTCGGCAATGGCGTCACCAAACACCATGTCGCGTTCGGCGTGACGTTTGGCCATGATGAGCATTTTGATGATGGCAGGGTCCGTTCGGTCAATGCCGTTTTTGGCACGGCCTTCGCGCTGAGCCATCCATATGGAGTGGTTGTCTTCGGTAATCGAGTGGCGGATGTACGAAGAGAGCTGCTGATAGGCGGCCAGCATGGCCCGCTTGCCGCGCGCGCTGCGAGGCACGATGAAGCTCTTGTTAAGGCGCATCAGGTCGGTGACATAGGGTTTTTTCAGTAAGTTGTCACCTATGGCGATGCGCACGGTGTCTCGTCCTGCTTCGTAAAGCGCATAATTGACGAAGGCAGGATCCAGTGAAATGTCTCGGTGGTTACCAATGAAGAGGTAAGCGCCGTCATCGTCGAGTTTGTCGAGGCCCGACACATCGAAGGCATCGGTCGTCGTACGGATCATGCGCACCATATAGCTGGCAATGCGCATCTGAAATTCTCGGACGCTGGTCACTCCTTTGACTTCTCTTCGAACGGCATGGCCTGCCAGCGCGCGCGCTAGCGGTGGCGCCCACTTGGCCATGCGGGGCAGCCGGAAGCGGGTTAGTGCATCGAGCAGCTCGCTGTCGCGAGAAAGCCTTTCGAGTACATCGGCTACCTCATGATCCGCATAAGGACGAATGTCGGCCCAGGGGTCATTCGGCGTGTCAGCGTGTGGTGCGTTATTGTGTTGAGTCATGCGATCCGTTGGGTATCTACTAAATAATCGAGTGACGGTATCTGTACGTATCATTCGTTAGGCGTCTGATGAAGTCGTCGGTTCCCGCTGAGTTTCGCCACCGAGCCATTCGAGTAGGCGGGATACGTCCTCGGACAATGCCTGTGCCATCAAAATAAAATCGGTTTCCAATCGAGCCAGCGCATCGTCGCCGTCATCGGCATGATCCGCTTCTTCGATGAGCGCGTCGCCAAAGCGTAGCGATTTGAGCGCTAGATCGTCGTGCAGCACGAAGCTTAGACGGCCGTCGAGACTCATCGCCAGTTTGCTGGCTTGGCGCCCGCTTTCGAGAAGCTGTTGAATTTCGTCGCTGTCGAGATCGACCTGGCGCGCGCGCAGTACGCCGTCGTCACCTTTGGCCTTGAGCTCCACTTGGTCGCCAAGCTGGAGGTCGGCAGGGCGGCTGGCCGGGTCGCCAAGCCAAGTAGTCATGGCGCGGATGGGCAACGTTTGGCTACTGAGCGGCGTGACTTTCAAGCTGCCGAGGGTTTCGCGCAGCAGGTCCAGTACATCCTCAGCGCGGCTGCGCGAGCTGGCATTCACGCCAATGAGCTGACGCTTCGTGTCCCACCAGAGGTCGATTTTTTGGCTGCGGACGAAGGCGCGGGGCAAGAGCGCTTCGGTAACTTGCTCTTTGAGTGCCATTTTTTCTTTACGGGTCACTTTACGCCCTTCGCTGGCCTCGATGTCGGCGACCTTTTCATCGACTTCTTCTTTGACGACCGAGGCGGGAAGCAGACGTTCCTGGCGCAAGGCCGAGAGTAGGCGGTGCCCCTGAATCTCATGGACACGCTGGTCGCCGCCTAGCCGTCCGGCAGGAGCCGTCCAGCCCAAGCGGCGTGCATCCGCATTGCCTAGCGGCTTGGCCGCGTGCTCATCCAGTGCATTGGCCAGGGTTTGGCTATCTAGCTCGGGAGCGCCGTGCAGGCGATATAAATGCAGGTGCTTAAACCACATGTCACCGATCCTATGAAAAAGGTGGCACATTATGTCGAAACGCGGCCTTTCCTACCAGCACCTTGGCGCAGCGACTTGCTGTTGCACTAGTTTAAAACTTGTGTTTGATTTGCAAGGTGTTAACGATTCCTTGCCCATTTCCATAAGCAGTGAAAAAGAGGATGCTATGTCTGAATCAATTTCCCAAGTTGGTATGCGGGTTCGTGGTTACCATTTGGATGGCTATGGCCATGTCAACAATGCGCGCTACTTGGAGTTCATGGAGGAGGGGCGATGGGCGTTCTTTGATGAACATCCCCGGCTCATTGGGCAGCTTCACAGTGCTGGTCGCGCTTTCGTCGTCGTCAATTTGAACATCGACTATCGCGCGGCGGCCGTGCAGGGGGACGATTTGCAGGTATTCACGGGCATCGTCGACGTGGGTGAGCGAAGTGCGCTCTGCCATCACCGTATCATTCGATCTGACGGCACCTTGATCGCCCAGGCCGACCTCACCTTCGTTCTGTTGGATGTGAAGGACAATAAAGCCGCCGCCATCGAAGGGGAGGTGCGCGATGTGCTGCAGGGGATGGTCGTGGCCAAGGAGTCGTTCACGCCCTGAGTGGTAATGGTGGTGTCATCGACTGCCCTTGATGCGTATGCAGTGGTATGATGGCCTGGTCTCTGCGCGCCGTCTTCCCGTGCTAAGTCTCGTACGGCAAAAGACGGCATTTTCAAGCGCTTTCAACTCTCGCAGTGCCAATGCAGTGCAAAGGATCTGACTTTCATGGGTGACATCGCCAGAGAAATCTTGCCCGTCAATATTGAAGACGAGCTCAAACAGTCGTACCTCGACTATGCGATGAGTGTCATTATCGGTCGCGCGCTCCCCGACGTGCGCGACGGCCTAAAGCCCGTTCACCGGCGTGTGCTGTTTGCCATGCACGAGCTGGGCAATGACTGGAATAAACCGTACAAAAAGTCGGCGCGTGTCGTCGGCGATGTCATCGGTAAATACCACCCGCACGGAGATAGTGCGGTGTATGACACCATCGTACGCATGGCGCAGCACTTCTCCATGCGTCATGTGCTGGTGGATGGACAAGGTAACTTTGGCTCCATCGACGGTGACAACGCGGCGGCCATGCGTTACACCGAGGTGCGCATGGCGCGTCTAGCCCACGAGCTGCTGGCGGATCTCGAAAAAGACACGGTCGATTGGGTCGATAACTACGACGGCACCGAACGAATCCCAGACGTACTGCCTACGAAAGTTCCCAACCTGTTGATCAACGGGTCGTCGGGCATCGCGGTGGGCATGGCGACGAACATCCCGCCGCACAACATGCGGGAAGTGATCGACGGATGCTTGGCGCTCATCGACGACTACACGCTCTCGGTGGATGATCTGATGCAATACATCCCCGGTCCTGATTTCCCCACCGGGGGGATCATCAACGGACGTGCGGGCATTCTCGATGCTTACCGCACTGGCCGTGGACGTATTTACGTGCGCGCGTGCCACACCATCGAGCACGACGATAAAACCGGCCGTGACCACATCATCATCACCGAGCTGCCGTATCAGGTGAACAAGGCGCGGCTGATCGAGAAAATTGCCGAGCTGGTCAAAGAGAAGAAAATCGACGGCATCGCCGAGCTGCGTGACGAGTCAGACAAGGATGGCCTGCGCGTGGTGATCGAAATCAAGCGCGGTGAGTCCGGCGAGGTCGTCGTCAATAACCTGTTTGCGCAAACTCAGCTTCAGAACGTGTTTGGCATCAACATGGTGGCGCTTGAGAACGGCCAGCCGCGTACGCTCAATCTCAAAGAGATGCTCGAGGCGTTCATTCGCCATCGCCGCGAGGTCGTCACCCGCAGGACGCTTTTCGAACTCAAGAAAGCCCGTGAACGTGGTCATCTGTTGGAAGGCCTAGCGGTGGCCATCTCCAACATCGATGAGGTCATCGAGCTGATCAAGGCCTCTCCCAATGCCGCTGAAGCGCGTGAAAAGCTGCTGGCGAAGGTGTGGCGGCCCGGGCAGGTGACGGCCATGCTGGAGCGCGCTGGCGCGACTTCCTGTAAGCCAGAAGAGTTGGAAGAGGGCTTTGGCCTCAACCCCTCGGCCACGGAATATCGGCTCTCGCCCGCCCAGGCGCAGGCCATTCTAGAGCTTCGCCTACACCGTTTGACCGGGCTGGAAACCGAGAAGCTGCTCGATGAGTATCTCTCCATCCTCGAAAAGATCGCCGAGTTTACCGAGATTTTGGCCTCCGCCGATCGCCTGATGGAAGTGATCCGCGAAGAGCTACATGCGGTGCGTGATCAGTTCGGGGACGATCGCCGCACGGAGATCCAGGCAAGCCACTTGGATCTTTCCATCGAAGATTTGATTGCCGAAGAGGACATGGTCGTCACCGTTTCCCGCTCGGGCTATGCGAAGACGCAACCGCTATCGGATTATCAGGCGCAGCGCCGCGGCGGTCGTGGCAAGTCGGCGACGTCCATGAAAGACGAAGACGTCATCGAGCACCTGCTGGTGGCCTCGACCCACGACACCGTGCTGCTCTTCTCCAACCGTGGCAAGGTGTACTGGCTGAAAGTGTACGAAATGCCGAATGCCAGCCGTGGCTCCCGTGGTAAACCGTTGGTCAACATGCTGCCGCTGGAAGAGGGCGAGTCGGTCAACGCCATTTTGCCGGTGCGCGACTATGACCCCGAGCACTACATCTTCTTCGCTACAGCCAATGGCACGGTGAAGCGTACCAGCCTCGAACAGTTCTCCCGTCCGCGCAGCGTTGGTTTGATTGCGATCGATCTTGAAGAGGGCGACCGTTTGGTGGGGGCGGCGATTACGTCGGGCTCCGATCACGCGATGCTGCTCTCTTCCAACGGTAAAGCGATCCGTTTCGAAGAGGGTAACGTGCGCGCTATGGGCCGTACCGCTCGCGGCGTGCGTGGCATGCGTCTCGCCGATGAGGCGGAAGTGATCAGCCTGATCATTCCCAAGAGTCAGCAGATCGATGCCGAAGCCGATACCGACGCAGATGTGGATGCCCCAGAAGAAGCCCTTGCTTCAAGCGAAAGCGAGGGCCAGATATATATCCTTACGGCCAGTGAGAATGGATACGGCAAGCGTACACGCCTCGAAGAGTTCCCGCTGCGCGGCCGAGGTGGACAAGGCGTCATCGCCATGCAAACCAGTGAGCGTAACGGCTCGCTAGTGGCGGCGATGCAGGTCTACGACAGCGACGAAATGATGTTGATCACCGATCGCGGTACGTTGGTACGCACCCGCGTGGAGGAGGTCTCCATCACCTCCCGAAACACGCAAGGGGTCATGCTGATTCGTTTGGGGAAAGAAGAGAAATTGGTGAAAACCGTTCGCGTGGACGAGCCTGAAGAGACGGATGACGTAGACACGGGCGAACCAGCAGACGCAGACAATGGCGCACAGGAACCGGGAACCGATGACACGTCATTATAATTTTTGTGCAGGGCCCGCAGCCCTGCCTAGCGCCGTACTCGAGCGCGCCCGTAGCGAGCTGCTGGACTATCAAGGTCGCGGCTTGTCGGTCATGGAAATGAGTCACCGCAGCGACGAGTTCGTTGCGATTGCAGAGCGAGCCGAAGCCGATCTTCGTGACCTGTTAGCCATTCCTAGTCACTACCGCGTGCTCTTTCTTCAGGGCGGCGCGAGCATGCAGTTCTCGATGATTCCGATGAACCTGCTGGGCCAAGGGGGCAGTGCCAATTTCATCCAAACGGGGATTTGGGGGAAGAAAGCGCTGAGTGAGGCCAAGCGACTGGGTTTTGCCTGCCACGTCGCGGCCAGCAGCGAGGCAAATGGGCATACGGCCGTCCCCGGTGAGGAATCACTGACGATCAGCGATGATGCGGCTTACTTGCATTACACCTCCAATGAAACCATTGGAGGGTTGGAGTTCGACTACATCCCGCAGGCGATTCGAGCAGATGGCAACGACGTGCCGCTGGTGTGCGACATGTCGTCGAACATCCTCTCTGGCCCCATTGATGTCAGTGAGTTTGGCGTCATTTATGCGGGCGCTCAGAAGAACATTGGTCCGGCAGGTTTGACCATCGTTTTGGTGCGCGATGACCTGCTGGGAAGCGCGCCCAGCACCATCCCGTCACTATTCGATTATCAACTGCTGGCGGAAGCGGGTTCCATGGTGAACACGCCACCTACTTACGCGTGGTATTTATCGGGCCTTGTTTTTCAATGGTTGAAAAACGATGTGGGTGGCTTGGAAGCGATGGATGCGATGAATCAGCGTAAAGCGCAAAAGCTATACGCCGCGATCGACGGCAGTCGTTTTTACAGCAATCCCATTGCGCGACAGAACCGTTCTCGTATGAACGTACCGTTCGTACTGGCAGATGAACGTCTGGACGCGGTGTTCTTACGGGAGGCCGACGAGGCTGGGCTGCTCAACTTGAAAGGGCATCGTAGCGTAGGCGGCATGCGCGCTAGTTTGTATAACGCCGTTCCCGAAGAGGCGGTCGATGCTTTAATTGCCTTCATGGCGGATTTCGAACAACGAAGAGGCTAACCAACATGTCCGATACGCCGATCCATTTAGACGACTTGCGTCAACGTATCGACCAGTTGGATGGCGATATTCTGCGCTTGATCAGTGAGCGAGCGAACTGTGCTCAGCAGGTCGCTCATGTGAAGCTTGCTCAAGATAAAGATGCCGTCTTCTATCGTCCTGAGCGGGAAGCGCAGGTGCTGCGACGCATCATGGCGCTGAACAAGGGACCGCTGGACTCCGAAGAGATGGCTCGCTTGTTCCGTGAAATCATGTCGGCCTGCCTCGCGCTAGAGCAGCCGGTCAAAGTGGCTTACCTCGGCCCAGAAGGCACGTTTACCCAGCAAGCCGCGCTGAAGCACTTTGGTGAAAGCGCGGTCAGCTTGCCCATGGCCGCGATCGACGAAGTGTTTCGTGAAGTGGAAGCGGGCGCGGTGAATTATGGCGTCGTCCCGGTGGAGAACTCCACCGAAGGCGTCGTCAATCATACGCTCGACACCTTCATGGATTCGTCCATCAAAATTTGTGGCGAAGTGGTGCTGCGTATTCATCATCATTTGTTGATCAGCGAAACCACGCGTCAAGACAAAGTATCGCGGATCTATTCGCATCCGCAGTCATTTGGCCAGTGCCGCAAATGGTTGGACGCGCATTATCCCCATGCCGAGCGTGTGCCGGTGTCGTCCAACGCAGAAGCAGCGAAGCTAGTGAAAACCGAGTGGCACAGCGCTGCGATTGCTGGGGACATGGCCGCCAAGCTTTACGGTTTGGAGCGCATCGCCGATAAAATCGAAGACCGTCCGGATAACTCCACGCGCTTTTTGATCATCGGCAATCAAGATATTCCCATGTCGGGTGAAGACAAAACCTCCATCGTCGTGGCCATGCGTAACCAGCCGGGTGCGCTGCACGACCTGTTGGAGCCTTTTCATCGTCATAAGATCGATTTAACGCGTATCGAAACGCGCCCGTCACGTACGGGGGTTTGGAACTACGTTTTCTTCATCGATTTCAAAGGCCACCGCGACGAGCCACAAGTGGCGGCGGTACTAGAAGAGGTGCGCCTGCGCGCATCCGAGCTTCGCGTGTTGGGCTCCTACCCTCAGGGCGTGCTGTGACAGTGTCGGCGCGCTCGAGTAAGCACACTCCTTGCCTCGAATCACGTGTGCTGATCGTGGGTCTTGGATTGATAGGAGGGTCATTGGCCGCTGCGCTTCGCGTCGACGGCTATCAGGGCCATATCGTGGCCTGCGATCCCAATCCAGATGAGATCGCGCTCGGCATCGAGCTTGGGGTCGTCGATTCTGGGGGCACTCGGCTTGACGAGCTGCTCGAGGGCGTCTCAATGGTCGTCCTGGCAGTGCCTGTGCTGGCTATGGAGAGCGTCATGGCCCAGTTGGCCGCGGCGCTCCCTCGTGCGGCTCGCGACGTCGTCATTACCGACGTGGGCAGTACCAAGGCAACGATCCGCGAGTGTGCCGAGCGGGTCTTTGGCAGCATGCCGCCGAACATGGTGCTAGGTCATCCTATCGCAGGGTCCGAAAAGAGCGGTGTGGCGGCGGCCAACCCCACGCTGTATGTGAATCATAAGGTGATTTTGACACCGGAGCCCAACGTCGACGAGCAGGCGCTGATGCGAGTAGAAGCGTTATGGCTGGCCTGTGGCGCGGACGTTCTCCACATGAGTGTGGAGCGCCATGACCAAGTATTGGCGCGCACCAGCCATCTGCCCCACCTGTTGGCCTTTTCCCTGGTGGACACCCTAGCGCGTCAGGATGAGCGGCTGGATATTTTTCGTTATGCCGCAGGCGGGTTCCGAGACTTCACGCGCATTGCGGGCAGCGATCCGGTCATGTGGCGGGATATTTTCATTGCCAACCGAGAGGCAGTGCTATCGTCGCTAGATGATTTCGAGGCCGGTCTAAAGCGTCTGCGTCAAGCCGTGGAGGAGGGGGATAGCGATGCACTCATCGCCACCTTCGATCGGGCCAGTCATGCGCGTCACTATTTCGATACGTTATTGAACAAAACCAGTTATCAGGCGGAATATCATATGCAACCACACGGTAAAGTGACTTATCGGGTGCAGCCAGGCGGCAAGGCGCAGGGGCGCCTGCGCGTGCCGGGCGATAAATCCATGTCCCACCGCTCGATCATGCTAGGTGCTCTGGCCGAAGGCGTGACGGAAGTCAAAGGCTTCCTGGAGGGCGAAGATAGTCTGGCCACCTTGCAGGCCTTTCGTGAAATGGGGGTGGCCATCGAAGGCCCCCACCAGGGACGCGTGACCATTCACGGTGTTGGTATGCACGGTCTCAAGGCGCCGGCAGGCCCGCTGTATGTAGGTAACTCTGGCACCGCCATGCGCCTGTTTGCCGGGCTGCTGGCGGGTCAGGCGTTCGATAGCGAATTGACTGGCGATGAGTCGCTCACCAAGCGTCCAATGGGCCGAGTGGCCGACCCGCTGCGCCTGATGGGCGCAATGATCGAGACCGCCGAAGGCGGTCGCCCGCCGCTGAAAATCCACGGTGGCAAAGCGCTGAAAGGCATTCACTACGATATGCCCATGGCCAGCGCCCAAGTGAAGTCTTGTCTGCTGCTCGCGGGGCTTTATGCCGAGGGCGAAACCCGTGTGCGTGAGCCGGCGCCGACCCGTGACCATACCGAACGCATGCTCAATGGGTTTGGTTATGAGGTGTCCCGTGATGGCGATACCTGCTGGCTGCAAGGCGGTGGTCGACTCACTGCAGGGCCCATCGACGTTCCCTCCGATATCTCTTCGGCGACGTTCTTTCTCGTCGCGGCTGCGATTACGCCAGGTTCCGATATCGTTTTGGAGCACGTGGGCATCAATCCGACGCGGATTGGCGTTATTAATATTTTGCAGCTCATGGGCGCTGATTTAACGCTTCAAAACGAGCGCGAAGTGGGAGGCGAGCCGGTTGCCGATATTCGTATTCGTTACGCGCCTTTGAAAGGCATCGATATTCCCGTCGATCAAGTGCCGCTGGCCATCGATGAGTTCCCCGCGCTGTTCATTGCGGCGTCCAATGCGTACGGGACGACGCGCCTGCGCGGCGCAGAAGAGCTTCGCGTGAAGGAGTCCGACCGTATTCAGGCAATGGCCGATGGCCTTGCGGTGCTTGGCGTTGAACATACGGTGGTAGAGGATGGTATCGACATTGTCGGTAACGGCAATGACAGTGGCCCGAGCTATGGCGGTGGTCGTATCGATAGTCTGGGCGATCACCGTATTGCCATGGCGTTTGCCATTGCGTCGCTACGTGCGGGTGCCGAGATCATCATCGATGACTGTGCCAACGTGGCGACCTCGTTCCCCGATTTCGTCGCGCTCGCTCAACGGATTGGGATGAGCATCGAGGTGGAGGGTGCCAATGACCACTAAGGTACCTGTGCTGACGATCGATGGCCCCGGCGGTGCCGGTAAAGGCACGATTAGCAGCCTCGTGGCCGAGCGGTTGGGTTGGCATCTGCTGGATAGTGGGGCGCTTTATCGTTTGACGGCGCAAGCCGCCGTCAAACATGGCGTCTCGTTGGAGAATGAGGCGGCACTGGCGAGTATCGCGGCATCGTTGGATGTCGAGTTTCCGGTAGAGGATGGCTTGCCTTGCACGCTCTTAGAGGGTGAGGACGTTGGTCGCGCCATCCGTACAGAGCAAGCCGGTGAACGCGCCTCCAAGGTGGCCGCTTTGCCGCAAGTGCGTTCGGCACTGCTCCAGCGCCAGCGCGATTTTTGTCAAGCGCCTGGGCTCGTGGCAGATGGGCGCGATATGGGAACGGTCGTCTTCCCCGATGCCCCCTTGAAGATTTTTTTGACGGCCAGTGCCGAAGAACGGGCACGCAGACGGTATCTACAGTTGCAGGAAGCAGGGGTGGATGCTAGTCTGTCGAGTCTTTTAAAGGAGATTCAGGCACGCGATGCACGCGACACGCAGCGCAGTGTGGCTCCTCTCAAGCCGGCAGACGATGCCATCACGCTTGATACCACGCGCCTGAGCATACCGGAAGTGGTTGATCGGCTGACCGAACTGCTTGCCCAACGCGGCATGGCTGACGGCATTTGATTCTCCCTTGCGGCGTTTTTGGAAAGGTGTCACGACGTGGCAGGGCGACAGCCTCATCTCAGTGAGCCCGGTCAGGTCTAACCAGCGCTAACGCCTCCAAAAGCTGAGTGACATTAGGCCCGTACTCGCTGGTGGTACGGAGAAGGCAGTTATGCCTCAACAACGTTGATCACGTAGGAAAACCATGAGCGAAAGCTTTGCTGAACTGTTTGAACAGTCTCTTAACGACATCAACATGGAGCCAGGCGCCATCGTCGCGGCTCAGGTTGTCGACATTGACGGTGACTGGGTTACCGTTAACGCGGGTCTGAAGTCCGAAGGACAAATTCCTGCGGCACAATTCCGCGATGAAAACGGTGAACTGACCATCGCCATCGGTGACGACGTTCACGTTGCATTGGAAGCCGTCGAAGATGGTTTCGGTGAAACACGTCTGTCCCGTGAAAAAGCCAAGCGTGCAGAAGCTTGGAAGATTCTGGAAGCAGCCTTCGAGAAAGACGAAATCGTCAAGGGCGTGATCAACGGTAAAGTCAAAGGCGGCTTCACTGTCGACGTCGACTCTATCCGTGCCTTCTTGCCGGGCTCTCTGGTTGACGTTCGTCCGGTTCGTGACACTGCGCACCTGGAAAATAAAGAGCTGGATTTCAAAGTCATCAAGCTCGATCCGAAGCGCAACAACGTCGTCGTATCGCGTCGTGCCGTGCTGGAAGCAGAAAACAGCGCCGAGCGTGAAGCGCTGCTGGCCACTCTGCAAGAGGGTCAGCAAATCAAAGGTATCGTCAAGAATCTGACCGATTACGGTGCCTTCGTTGATCTGGGCGGCGTCGATGGCCTGCTGCACATCACCGACATGGCGTGGAAGCGCATCAAGCATCCGTCTGAAATCGTTGCCGTTGGCGACGAAATCAACGTCAAAGTGCTGAAGTTCGACCGTGAGCGCAACCGCGTATCACTGGGTCTGAAACAGCTGGGCGAAGATCCGTGGGTCAACATCAAAGACCGTTACCCGGAAGGCACCAAAGTGCACGCGGTCGTCACTAATCTGACGGACTACGGCTGCTTTGCTGAGCTGGAAGAGGGTGTCGAAGGTCTGGTTCACGTGTCCGAAATGGACTGGACCAACAAGAACATTCATCCGTCTAAAGTCGTTCAAGTGGGCGATGACGTTGACGTGATGGTTCTTGATATCGACGAAGAGCGTCGTCGTATTTCTCTGGGTATCAAGCAGTGCACTGCTAACCCGTGGGAAACCTTCAACGCCGAGTACAACAAGGGTGACCGTGTTTCCGGTACCATCAAGTCCATCACTGACTTCGGTATCTTTATCGGTCTTGAAGGCGGTATCGACGGTCTAGTTCACCTGTCCGACATCTCCTGGACTGAAACAGGCGAAGAAGCCGTTCGTAACTTCAAGAAGGGTGATGAAGCAGAAGCGGTTATTCTGTCTATCGACCCGGAGCGCGAGCGCATCTCCCTGGGTATCAAGCAAATGGATTCCGATCCGGTTGCCGAGTACCTGTCTGTCAACGACAAGGGCAGCATCGTGACTGGCCGCGTTGTGGAAGTTGACGCCAAAGAAGCGCACGTTGAGCTGGCGACAGACGTTATCGCTATCCTCAAAGCCTCTGAAATCAGCGCTGACCGTGTTGAAGATGCACGCAACGTTCTGAATGAAGGCGACAGCGTCGAAGCGCGCATCGTGAGTGTCGATCGTAAGAGCCGTCAGATCAATCTGTCGGTGAAAGCGAAAGAGCAAGACGATACTCGTCAGAACTTGAAAAAACTGCGTGAGCAAGAGCCGGAAGCTGCCGGCGGCCCGACGACCATCGGTGATCTGATCAAGCAGCAGATGGGTCAAGACTAATTCATTAGTCTATTGCCTATGAAAGCGCCGCCCCTAAGGGCGGCGTTTTTTTTAGCAAACATTTATTTTGTCTCGTTCTGAGTGTTTGTTCGTTATTAATCGCGGTGTTTTTTTGAAAAAGTGGCTTTAAGCGTTACCTCGTTGTCGAAGTTGTCGCTTAAAAAAATGTTTAGTAAGTAGGTCAAAATCAACTAGACTGTTGTCAATTAGCATAATTAAGGCAATAATGTCATCGCATCCTGAACTCGTCGGTATTGAGTTGTCCAGCTGAATACCATTGCCGTTGAATCTAAGCAGAAAGGGACCCCTCATGTCTTTGTTAAACGACTACATCCAGAAAGAACAACAGCTCAAGCAGCTACAAGAAGAGTTGCAGCGCTTAGAAGGTGATCAGCGTCTTAAGAGCGAGCTAGAATTTAAAGCTAAACTTGAAGCATTGATGAACGAGTTTGGTAAACGTCCTGCCGACGTCATTGCGCTGCTCGACCCTTCAGCGGACCAGCGTGTCAATGCTAAAGCACCTGCCTCTGCCTCACGCCGCAAGCGTCGTTTGAAGATTTACAAGAACCCGCACACGGGCGAAGTCATCGAAACACGTGGCGGCAACCATAAAGGCCTGCGTAGCTGGAAAGACGAACACGGTGACGATACCGTCGAGTCTTGGCTCGTTCGTATGGAAGATTAAGGTCGCCGTACCGGCACTTCTGCAAAGAAGTGCCGGATTTGCTTAAAGGGTAATGAAAGAACGACGTGCCAAAACGCTATAAGCCCTGGCAGTACTCTAAGGGAACGCGTAGCTCTAAATGACTTGGGTGCCATAGCACTCTTGGTGGCTCGCCGCTGATTTGAAACGCCTCTTCTTGTTGAGTGACGCGACAGAGGGTGGAAGCCAATACATCAGAAAGCTGTTCGAATTGCTCAAAGCGACTGCTGGCATAGTGTTGAGCAGGCGAGTCTACCCTTCGATAAGCCAATGGAAGTGCCAAATTTTCCATGGTTGCTGTGGGTTCTAAATAGAGGCCAACATCGGTTCTTGCTTTGCTATGGTGCTGTGACGTATCTAATGCAGACACGGTGTCGGCCAGTAGGTCTGGCAAAGCAACGGTCGGCGTGGCACGTCCCAGCTGTGCCTCAAAGCAGCTTAGGTGACTAGCGTGGTGTTTTTTGTTTCCCAGCCCTAAGATGGTGTCGGGCGCTTCATAGACACGCATAAAAACGGCCTGGCGCGGGCGGCTCTTCTCTATAGAAGTGATAAACTGATGTCGATGGGCAGTCAAATGTCGCATACCGCTGAGTGCCTGGCGATAATGCCGTGGCGTTAGCTGGTAGCGTCTTTGAAAGGCTCTCGAAAAAGAAGAGTGATTGACGTACCCGCAACGTAAGGCGATGCGAGCTATATGATGCGACGTCAGCGATAATAAAACGGCGGCGCGCTCCAAACGACGTTGCTCTCGGTAAGCACTTGGGGATAGATGAAAGCATTGTCGAAATTGTCGGCGTACCTGCGATGCGGAATAGCCCAGGTGATTGGCTAAGTCTTCGATACTCAATGATTGATCGAGCGTGTCCTGTAGCCAGATTTCAGCTCGTGACATGGCAATGAACATTATCTGGCCTCCTATGCGTCAGTCATACAGGTCAGTATTTGCCTGTAGAGCACCGTCCCGGTGCGTATGGTGCAAGTGCTGGTAGCTCTTCAGCCCAATTCTCTGTGCAGAATGTTGAGGAGAGAGCTAATATTCATGGCGTCGATAGCGCAAAATGTCACCATTGATACGCTATCGGTAAACCACTGTTACCGATTAGTGTTGCTAGAACGGTATTGTCTTTATGCTGCTAAGCTCAAGCAAAGGCAAGTTTGCTCTGCATGTTTACGCGTTTGTGCACAGTTTTTCGTGAGATTGACCTATTAGGCAGACGTATCGACCATTTCTGTAAGGTGTAAATGAAACATCAATGAAATATCAAAAGGTTCAAAAGCAACTGGATGAGCGTGAAAAGCTACGTAAATTTCGTGAGCTGGATGACGCCTTTGCGCAAGCACTGCGTCAGTTGGACGATCCTGATAGTGATGTTGATATCCCCACTGGGCCGCCTGTGCGCTCGTTAGAGGCACTTGAAGCGGATGATCAGGTAGCGCACGAAAGAACGCAGCAAGCGCGCTTTGCAGAGCGCCTGACAGCGCTCATGATCGAATACGGTCAGTCAGACCGTGAAGTGAAAGAGCTCATCGAGACGCTACTTGCTTACGGTTTATGGGAAATAGATCAGTTACCGGTGGTAAAAAGTGATCCACTAGCGGTAGCGGTAAACGCGTAAGCTAGGCAAAAACACATCACTTTCTAACTTTTCATCCCGCCGTTTGGCTCGTGTTCGGTGTGCAGGTGGTTCTGAAGGAGGCGCCTTTATGTGTGGCAGGCGTCCTTCGTGGGCAGGCACGATCAGCGGCATGGCAATATTTAGCGCCCGCCGCGTGTGTCCGTCTTCGAGAGGCTCTGTATAAAAGAGGTTAGCCCGCATCAAAGGCGCCTGATTCTGTACCTGAGCCAATGGCTCACTACTGGGAATGCCAGCGAGCTTACGTAGCTGTATGCGAACGTGCGGGGCATCGCTATCGAGCTGCAATAGCTTCTGCTCTGCTTGCTGGACAGTAATGCGTTTGATGGAGCGTCCGCTGCTGTACCACGCTAACCGAACTCGCGCGACAGGCGCATCGGCAATGGGAAGTTGACGCCAGCACTGTTTTAAATGTAAGCGCGCCATCCCCCCTTGGCGTAGCACACTATCGACCCCTGGGTGACGTTGAGGAAGGCGTCGTTTTACTTCACTGAGCCCACTTGGCTGACTTTGCTTGATCCGTTGCAGTAGGGCCCTAATGGTGCTCTTGACCGTATTAACCGCGTTGAAGGCGTCCATCAGTGGCTCATCTGCGGCAATGAGGGCAATGTAATTACGTGTTTCTCGCCCGTCTTGATCTTGCTGATGCCACATGTCGAGCAGTGCGTTCCTCAACCAATGGGGATCACTGGTGCCTTCCAAATGCCATGTCGGAGGTGTGCGGGTTTCATAGAGCGTTGCAGCACGATGAATGGCCGCCGTTAGCTGGTCGAAGTGAGCATCCAGTTCATGCAGCAACCGGTAGTGCGCAGGCGTGGCGTTAGGCATGGGCAAGGGGGCGACTCAAGTGAGTGGTGCGTCTTTATCGGCTTGCGCCAAAAGCGTTTCGATATCGGCCTCATCCATGGCGGACTCTCCAGATATACGGTGCGACTCTTCAGCCCAAGCCCCAAGATCGAGAAGTTGGCACCGTTTACTGCAAAAAGGACGATAAAGACTATTGGGTTCCCAAACTACCCGTTTGCTGCACTGCGGGCAATCGACCTCTAGAGGGGCGTCATTGGCGGGAATCGTCACAGGGTAAATCTCCTTCAAGTTATAGGGTCTCGATACTGCCGGTCCAGTGCGAGCACTTGGCGGCGGGTGTCGTCACGCCCCCGGCTATTATCGATAATATCGTCGGCACGAGCGCATCGCTCGTCGCGGGGTAGTTGGGCGGCGAGAATAGCACGCACCTGCTGTTCGCTCACATGATCCCGGGCCAACGTGCGCGCAATCTGCTCGGCTTCGGAGACATCTACGACGAGCGTGCGATCTACTAGCGCGTCCTGCCCGGATTCGAAGAGCAGTGGAGAGACAAGCAACACATAAGGCGAATGAGCCACTAGCCGCGTTAGGTGCTCAACCAACCGTTCACGGATGCGTGGATGGGTGATGGATTCCAACCAAACACGCTGGTTGGCGTCTTCAAAAACGATGTCGCGCAGTGCGGCTCGGTGCAGGGTGCCGTCTTCGTGCATTACCTCGGGGCCAAAGCGTTCGATGATGGCATCGAGCGCTGGCTCGCCAGGCGCCACGATGTCACGCGCTACGTCATCGGCATCCACCCAGCCGATTCCTAACTCTCCGAACAGGCGGGCAACGGTCGATTTGCCTGAGCCAATACCGCCAGTAACGCCAATAATCATGTCATCCCTTGAGTGAAAAGTGACTATGTCGGTCAGTAGAGCAAAGCCAAATAGAGCGCCATGAGATCATCCCCCACGAGCAAGCCCACCCAACCCGCCAATGCCAAAAAAGGCCCAAAAGGCATGGCTTGGCCACGTAGCCTAGGCATCAGCATTTGGACCACTAGGCCAATGAGCGCCCCGAGTCCTGCCGATACGATAAGCAATAGGGGAAGCATACTCCACCCTAACCACGCGCCCAATGCGGCTAGGAGTTTGAAGTCCCCGTAACCCATGCCCTCTTTGCCCGTCACGAGCTTGAAGAGCCAATAAAAGCTCCACAACACGAGATAGCCAGCAATCGCTCCCAGTACAGCACTCGATAGCATGACGGGCTGGTACAGAAGTTGGTAGGCCAATCCTGCCCACAGTAGCGGCAGTGTCAACATGTCTGGCAGCAGATAAGTACGCAAATCGATGACTGCCAATGCCAGCAGTGTCATGCAAGCAGCGTAGATCCACAGGCTCGATAGTTGCCAGCCATGCAGTGCCAGAACGGTAACTGCCAGCACGCTTCCGATGAGTTCAACGATGGGGTACTGAGGGCTAATACGCGTTTGACAGTGCGCACAGCGCCCGCGGCGTTTTAGCCAACCGATCAGTGGCAGATTGTCGTGCCATGCAATCGCGTGCTCGCAACGAGGACACATCGAGGGTGGGTAAGCGAGATTGAAACGCGGGGTAGACTCTGTTGGTTGTTCTAGCGAAGCGAGCGCCTCGTTTCGCCACTGTCGCATCAGCATGACCGGCAGTCGGGTGATCACCACATTCAGAAAGCTACCCAAACATAGGCCCATCATTCCTGCAAAAAACGTCAATAGTAGTGGCGGTAAACCCATGGTGCTCCTAACAGATTGAGTGGCGCGCTTTATAGCGCCGTGCCGATTTCGAAAATGGGCAGATACATCGACACTACGACACCGCCAACCAGGGCGCCAAGCACGACAATGATGATGGGCTCCATGAGTGACGTCAGCGCGTCGACTTTATTATCGACTTCCTCTTCGTAATAATCTGCTACGCGGTTGAGCATTGCATCGAGCGAACCGGCCTCTTCACCGATGCTCACCATTTGAACGGCGAGGGCGGGGAAACGGTTCGTCATCCGCATGGCAAAATGTAGCTGCTGGCCCGTCGTCACATCCTGGCGCACTTCATTGATGGCTTTGATATAAACACGATTATCGGCCGCTCCGGCGGCGGTTTCTAGCCCCTCGATCAGCGGTACCCCAGAAGCAAAGGTCGTGGCAAGCGTGCGCGTGAACCGCGACACCGCAGATTTATGCATGATATCGCCAATCACCGGGAGCTTCAGTAGCAGGGCATCGAGCCGATACGCCACCTTGGGAGAGCGGCGAGAGGCCGTTTTCAACAGCATGACGCTGCCGACGAGGAAACCCAAAGCGTGCAGCCAGTACTGCTGGGCCAGATCAGAGAGATTGACGGTGAATTGTGTCAATGCGGGTAGCTCGGCGCCAAAACCTTGAAACATGCTTTCGAACTCAGGTACCACTTTGATCAGCAGCAGCATGGTTACCCCCACGCCGATGGCCATGACCGATGTGGGATACCAAAGGGCTTTTTTAACCCGGTTTTTGAGCGACTCGACTTTCTCTTTGTAGCTGGCGATGCGTTCGAGCATCTGATCGAGCGCGCCAGCCTGTTCACCAGCATCCACCAAATTGACGAACAGACGGTCGAACTGCTTGGGGTGTTTGGCCATGGCGCTGGAGAGACTGTCCCCCGAGGAAACGTCTTCCATGATGTGTTGTGTCAACGCGACCATTGCAGGCTTCTTCAAGCTTTCCGACACGGCCTGAAGTGCCTGCAAGATAGGAATGCCAGCCCGCACCATGGTCGCCATTTGGCGAGCGAAGACCATGATATCGACATTGGTGACTTTGCCTCGTCCGCTGAAGCTGCTGCGTTTTTGAATTTTGCTGGCCACGATGCGCTGTTTCGCCAGCTGCTCGACGATCTCGGCTTTGGTGCGACCAATCAGCTCGCCTCGCATGGGGCGATCCTGCGGACCTTTGCCCGCCCACTTCCAGCGATGAAGCGGCGCGGGTTTGTTGGCGCGGCGTGCCTTGGCTTTAGCCATGGGCGGCGTTACTCCTTGCTGATACGATTGACTTCTTCCAGGCTGGTGCTGCCATCCAGAACTCGGCTCAAGCAGCTCTGATACAGGCTAGGGTAACCTTCGCGGCGTGCCTGCTGGTCGATCTCGATAGCGTTGCCATCGCGCATGATCAGTTGGCGCATGTCATCGGTAATCGGCACCACCTCGTAAACGCCTAAACGCCCTTTGTACCCCTGGGTGCACTGCTTGCAGCCCACCGCTTTATAGATCGTCGCGTTGCGGATATCTTGCTGAGTGAAGCCTGCTTTACGAAGCGCCTCCGCCGGAATGTCGGCTGGTGTTTTACACTGATTACACAGTTTGCGTGCTAGTCGCTGTGCAATGATCAGGCTGACCGAGCTGGCGATGTTATAGGTAGCCACCCCCATGTTCGCGAGACGGGTCAGCGTTTCCGCCGCCGAGTTGGTATGCACGGTAGAGAGCACCAGGTGGCCGGTTTGGGCCGCTTTGACCGCAATTTCTGCGGTTTCCAAATCGCGAATTTCCCCCACCATGACCACATCTGGGTCTTGGCGCAGAAATGCGCGCAGCGCACTGGCAAAATTGAGCCCGATTTTAGGCAGCACGTTGACCTGGTTGATGCCCGATACTTTGATTTCGACCGGATCTTCAGCGGTGCAAATATTGCGTTGAACTTGGTTCAAGATATTGATGCCGGTGTAGAGCGTCACCGTTTTACCGCTACCCGTTGGTCCCGTCACCAAAATCATTCCTTGGGGCTTTTTTAACGCATACTCATAGGCGGCCTGCTGTTCAGGACTAAAGCCGAGCTGGTCGATCCCGAGCTGAGCGGACGTAGGATCCAAAATCCGCAGTACGACTTTTTCTCCCCATACCGTGGGTAGCGAGTTCACCCGAAAGTCGATAGAGCGGGTCCGTGACAGTTGCAGCTTCAAGGCGCCATCTTGTGGCAAGCGGCGCTCTGAAATATCCAGTCGAGACATGATCTTCAAGCGGGCCGCAATGCGGTGGCGCAGCGCAAAAGGTGGTCGCGCGATTTCGACCAACATGCCATCGATACGGAAACGCACCCGGTACTGCGTTTCGTAGGGCTCAAAATGAATGTCCGACGCGCCTCGGCTGATTGCATCGAGCAGGATTTTATTGACGAATTTAACGACTGGCGCGTCATCGCTATTTTGAGCGGCTTTGTCGAGTTCGACCTCGTCTCCATCAGCGTGCTGAACGATATTGAGCGCGCTGACGGCATCATCGATATTTTCCAGCTCATCGAGCATGCTGCGCTCGTTCTGCGCTAGGTACTGCACTAGCGTATTGCGCAGTTGATCGGCAGGCGCCAGAACGCCATCCACACTCAGCCCTGTGGCGAACTGCAGCTCATCGAGCTGGGTCAATGTGGCCGGGTAGGGCACGGCGACGGTCAAGCGGTGACCGTGACGAGCCAGAGGCAAAATATCCAGCCGCTCGAGTATTTTGACGGGGTAGTCGCTGGCAGGCGGTAGTGCGCTGACACGTATGGCTTCGAGATCCACCACCGGCAAGCCATATTCCCACGCAGCCGCCACCGCTGCGGCATCCGCATCGACCAGGCCACTATCGATGACATGTTGCAGTAGCGATATCTCGAGTTCAGCCGCCGTGGTCTCTGCAACGGTCGCTTGCGCATCCGTTAAAAGACCATGCTTGACCAGGCGCTTAGCAATGCCTCGCAACCCTCCATTGAGGGCCGCATGGCTAAGCGTCGACTCTGGGACGGTTTGGCTCATGGCGTACTCGGAAGCTAAAGAATCGTGCTGAGAGTTGTACCATATTTGCCTGACGTGAGGTACTGACGAGGTGCTTGTAACGTACCCAAATAGGCTGAAAAAGCGTCGATGAGCGGTTGAGAAACCTAGTTGCCAACCCTAAGGCGGTAGGCTAGTGTAAGCCGTATGTTAGGCCCAGGTTCACTTACCTTTGGTCTGCTGATGACTCTAACACTGCAAGGGAACCCCGCAATGCAAACAACCCAATCCAACCAGCCCCGTCGCTTCAAGCAGCAGGGCTTCACTCTTATCGAGCTGCTGATCGTTGTGGCGATTATCGGTGTGCTTGCCGCTGTGGGTGTGCCGCAGTATGGTAATTATTTGGATCGTTCTGCTGTCGGCGCTTGTCAAGCTGAACTTTCATCTTTTAGGAGTTCTGTAGTTGCAGAGTCAGCCACTTCCAATGACACATCTGCTAATGTTGCAAGCAGCGTGGATTTTGATTTTCAAGCATGTGATGTTTCTGACGAGACTGCTTTGGCTGATGCGTTTATCAACGATGGAAGTGTTGCTTCAATTCCAACGACTCGCACGCGCTCAAATGCAACAGAGAACACAATTCGCGTAACAGATGGTCGTATTGAGGTTGCCGATACCACAGGCTCAGGTAGCGATACCACTCCGTAAGCACAAGATTAATTTATTACGTTATGTTGGATGCATAGCTCTTTTAGGGCTATGCATTTATTGATTGAATTCAAGATCAAGCGCTTCGATATTGTTCTGCTCAGTTTTCCATACTCTGTGCGTATTTGCGCTATACACTCAAGGCTCCTAACTAATTGACAAGCCTCTAGGAGTCTTTATGAAATCCACGCGCTTCTTGATTTTGCTCACCGCGCTACTTTTGCAAGCCAATGCATGGGCCCAGCCTGCACATGCGCCAGCCCACGGTGCGCGCCAACACCACGATCAGCGATCCCATGAGCACTCGTCGCGCCACGAAGAGTCTCGCAGACATCATCAGCGGGATTATCGCTCGGTCGATTTGCCACGTATCAACGAGCGTGAGCTGCTTCGTCTATTGAGTCAGTACGATGCGCCCCGTGCCGAGCCGTTGCCGCCGGGGATTCAGCGCCGCCTTGAGCGGGGCAAGCCGTTGCCTCCCGGTATTGCCCAACGTTTCGATGGCCCCATTGCCAACCAATTGCCCCGTTATCCCGGCTATGAATGGGAGCGTGTGGGCGCGGATGTGGTGCTGATCGAAGCAGCCACGCGTGTCGTGGTCGACGTGCTGGTAGACGCACTGCGCTAGCCGCCGAAAAGAGCAGCGTTTATGCTAGTTTATGTGTGATGTACCTCATAAACAGCAGGAGCACTTATGGCGAACGTTTCCTTGGAAGAGCGCTTGGCGCTGGCCATATCGATTGCGGAAGAAGCAGGGCAGATGATTCGACATGCTCGTGACCAGCAATCATTTAGCCAGCGGTTAAAAGCGGGGATAGAGCTCGTGACCGATGTCGACGTTGCCGTCGATAAGCTCATCAGTGAGCGATTAGACGCGCACTTTCCCGGGGAAGCACGCCTTAGCGAAGAGTTGCGTCCTGAGGAGGCCTTACACAACCCCGCCGAGCAGTTATGGGTAGTGGACCCCATCGATGGTACGGTGAATTTTGCCCAAGGGCTTCGTCACGTTGCCGTCTCGATTGGATGGATCGAGCAGGGTGTCGGCAAAGTGGGGGTGGTACACGCGCCGTTTTTGAACGAGACGTTCAGTGCCGCTCAGGGGCTGGGGGCATTTTGCAATCAGCGGCCTATAGCACCAAGTCATGCAGTGTCCCTCGACAATACGTTGGTAGCCACTGGTTTCCCCTACGATAAAGCTGCCCGTAAGGCCCTGTTGCCTCGTTTGGAGGCGGCGCTGACCCATTGCCAAGACGTACGACGTAATGGCTCTGCGGCGCTGGATATTTGTGACGTGGCCTGCGGACGTTTAGACGCCTACTACGAAACCGTCTCCCCCTGGGATTTTGTCGCTGGCTGGGTCATTGCCCGTGAGGCAGGCGCACGCGTGGGGCATCTGGTAGACATACCCAAGGAGGTGCCGGCCGACCTTTATCCTGAACAGCTCTTGATCACCACGCCGAAGGTGTATGATGCAATGGCCAAGCTGTTAAAAGAGTCGGATCGTTAGCGGCCTCTTGGACGCATCGGCAACCATTTGAAAAGAAAGCGCAAAAAGGGCTTTTCATTTGGCTAATAAAGCGCTAGTATACGCACCGTCTTGAGGCAAATGCCAAACAGACATCGGAGTGTGGCGCAGCTTGGTAGCGCGTTGCAATGGGGTTGCAAAGGTCGCAGGTTCGAATCCTGTCACTCCGACCAATACTGAAAAGCCGCTTCGTTTATCGAAGCGGCTTTTTTGTGTTTCACTCAACATAAAAACGGGCCCCGTTTCAGGGCCCGCCGGGTAATAAAAGGATTAGCGGTGACTGTCGCTAGGGGAGTTGGGCTGCCGAGGCGTGCTTCTTCCTGACATCGGTGTGGAAGCGCCCGATGGACGCTTCCGCTGCCCGCGTAAGTCATTCCAGGCTGCTTTGGCTTTCTGGCGATTGGCTGGCTTGCGAAGCCAGTTGACGAGGGCCATCACTATCCATTTCCTCATAGAAACCTCCGGGTTTCCTGTGCGCCAATTATCGGTCTCCGGTTCTCAGCTCTGCGTCACGATACTGTATGTGTGAAACGTCATCAGCAGCGAGATGATTATCCCTGCGCTTTGTGATCGGCGAGCGCTGCCGCCACGGCCTCTTCCCATTGACCGGCGGTAATACCCCAGTGCTCCATTTCTGCTTGATCGGGAGCGCCTTCTGCGGCGCTGTTGAGCTCCTCGGGGGAGTTACGCTCGAAACAGTGCTTGGCGAAGGCTTTGGTTTTACCGTCTTGCAGTTGGTCGATCATTTCCATATCGAATTTCTCTCCTTGAGACGCGGTGATATGACTCCATGGCCGACGGCGATGTGGGGTCGTCGAACTCAGGCTTAGTGTAGCGGCAATTGGGCTACTCTGCAGAGAGAAGGAGGCTGTCGATCATGCCCAATACGTATCGATGATGATTTTCAATGCAATACTGGCTAGCAGGCACATGATCAGGTTATCGAACCAGCGATGTGGCAAGCGCTTACCTAACCGAGCACCCAAAGGCATGCCAGTGAGAATCACTATCAGCGCACCCAGGCTGTAGAGAGTGCGTTCAGCCGTCAGAATGCCTGCGCTTAGAAGGGCAGGAATTTGCACCAGGGTGATGGCGACGAAGAATACCGAAATGGACCCGATGAAGACGCGTCGCTCCAGTCGCATGGCGTTTAGGAAAGTGACCGATGCCGGTGCGGACATTCCTGCGGCGCCTTGAAGCACTCCCGCCAACAGGCCAACGGGAAGAGCGATGCGTTCGGCCACGGATAAAGGTAGCGTGGCCGAACGTTTGGAAAGTTTGATGGCAAGATACATGGCAATGGCGCCCGCGACTCCCAGCGAGAGATAGTCTGGGGAGATGACGACGAGCCCCCAGGTGCCGAGAACGATGCCTACGCCGCCAGCGATGGCGAACGTCAACAAAAAGCGCCAGGGCAAAAGGGAGTGGCGGTATTGCCATACCTGAAGGGCATTGCTAAATAAATTAGGCGCAACCAACACCGCAATGGCCAATTTGACATCGTAGAGCATGGTCAGCACTGGGACGACGACAACGGGGACGCCAGAGCCGATCGCACCTTTGATGATGCCAGCAATGACAAGAGTAAGCAGAGCTATGATCACGGTCAGAACCTGTCGGCAGGCACCGATGTGCCTGCCTGGGCGATAGTGCTATTTCAGCACGTAGCAGGGCGTGTAGGGCTGCCCATCCAGTTTCATGCGGCCTTGAGCAACAAACGAGCTGAGCAGGGCGTCCAGTCGCTCCATGAGCGCCGGTTCGGCGGTCAGCACGAATGGGCCATGGGCTTCGATGGCTCGGATGCCAGGTTCTTTGACATTACCTGCCACGATGCCAGAGAAAGCACGGCGGAGGTTGGCGGCTAGCTCATGCGTGGGCTGCTGGCGGTGGAGTGCTAGCGCACGCATGGCGTCGTGAGTGGGCTCGAAGGGGGCTTGAAACTCACGCGCGATGGTCAAGCGCCAGTTGTAATAGAACGCATCCTGGTGTTGGCGGCGGAAATCGGCAATTTGATCGATGCCCTCACGCATTTTGCGCGCGACCGCCACCGGGTCGCCGGTAATGATGGTGTAATAGCGGCGGATCTCCTCTCCCAGCGTGTAGACCAAGAACTCGTCGATTTTCTGGAAATAGGCCGCCGAGCTGGCTGGGCCGGTGAAGACGAGCGGAAAGGGAATCTCTTTGTTGCTGGGGTGCAGCAAAATGCCCAGCAGGTAAAGGATCTCTTCGGCGGTGCCCACGCCGCCGGGAAAGACGATGATGCCATGGCCTAGCCGAACGAACGCCTCCAGGCGCTTCTCGATGTCGGGCATGACCACCAGTTCGTTGACGATGGGGTTGGGGGCTTCGGCGGCGATGATACCCGGCTCCGAAATACCCAGGTAGCGGCCATCTTTACGGCGCTGTTTGGCATGCGCCACGTTGGCACCTTTCATGGGGCCTTTCATTGCGCCGGGGCCACAGCCGGTGCAAATGTCCAAATCGCGCAACCCAAGGTGGTAACCCACATCCTTGGTGTACTCATACTCTTCGCGAGAAATCGAATGGCCACCCCAGCACACGACTAGACTCGGGTCGCGGCCCGGTTTAAGCGTGCCCGCCTTGCGCAGGATGTGGAACACCGCGTTGGTCGTGCCTTCGCCGGTGGTTAGGTCAAAACGGTTATGTTGCTGAATCTCGTTATAGACGTAGACGATGTCGCGAATGATCGACGAGAGATGTTCACGAATACCGCGAATCATGCGCCCATCCACGAAGGCTTCAGCGGGGGCATTGGTCAGCTTTAGCCGAATGCCCCGGTCTTGCTGTAGGACCTCGATATCGAAGTCTTTGTAGGCTTCGAGGATCGCCAAGCTGTCATCGGTGGGGCTGCCGCAATTGAGAACAGCTAGCGCACATCGGCGCAATAAATCGTGCAAACCACTTTTGGACGTGCTCTTCAGCCGGTTGACCTCATGCTGAGAGAGGACTTCAAGGCTGCCTTCGGGAGAAATAATGCTGGAAATCGTGGCACGAGGCGCTGGGGTCTGCGTCATTAGTTGAACTATCCCTAAGTGTGTTCATAACGAGCCTGCATACTAGCACGCTGCTTGGTACGGTTCAGCAGTGGGTCGACCCCGCGGGGTTTATGCTACTCTAGGCCAGCGGCGCGCAGGGTAGGCCGAACCGCGACGGTGACGTTAGTACGCCAAAGAGCGCTAACGATGATGGATAATGAGGATGTTGTTCGAACCCTATGTTTAATGCCCAATATTTTCGGACGTTTATAACGTTGGTGGAAACTGGCAGTTTCACACGAACGGCGCGTCGCCTAGAAATGACGCAGCCAGGGGTTAGCCAGCATATTCGCAAGTTGGAAAGCTATCTGGGCAAAACGCTGCTCGAGCGTCGTGGTAGGAGCTTCACACTGACCGAATCGGGACGTCGTGCCTACGACTATGCGTTAAAGCTTTTTGCCGAGCATGAGCAATTTCGCCATGGTCTCGATGATGATTCGCTGGATAGCGGCGAGTGCCGCATCGCCTCGCCCGGCAGTGTGGGACTGATGTTTTATCCCTATATCCTAGGGCAGCAACAGATGCATCCCAATCTCACGGTCAATTACAGCTTTGCGTTCAACCATGAGATCGTCAACGACCTGTTAGAAGGGCGGTACGACATCGGTATCGTGACCGAGCAGGTCAATCATTCAGAGCTTACCTGTACGGTATGGCACAAAGAGCCACTTTGCTTGGTGGTGCCCGCTGACTTTGCAGGCAGTACGCTATCGGAGCTAATGGGCATTGGCTTCATCAATTACTACGACGGTATCAATCACGCCAACGCCCTGTTGCGCGCGAATTACCCCGATGATTTTCGCTCCATGACACACTTTCGCCATCAGGGATTCACCAATGAGGTCAGCATGGTGTTGGACGCCGTAGCTCGTGGCTTGGGCTTTACGGTGGTATCGCGCTTAGTGCTCGAAACATCGCCTTGGCAGCGGCAGGTCAAGGCGTTAGCGCTGCCGCAAGCGATTAATGAAGTTCTCTATCTATTGCGCCGCCAAGACTCCGTGCTGCCTAAGCGCTATGAAAAACTGCTGAACGGTTTTCACGACCAGCGTCTTCAAGAAACGACGCCCCTGGTACCCGAATAACGGGCCAGGGGCGCTATTGGCTGCTAAACGTTTAAGCGTTATTGGCGATATTCGTCGATACTAGGGCACGAGCAGATCAATTGGCGATCGCCAAAGACGTTGTCGACCCGGTTCACCGAAGGCCAATATTTAGACGCCATCACCGCTTCGGTAGGGAAGGCGCCAAGCTGACGGTCGTAGGGCCGTTCCCAGGTGCTATCCATCAGGTCGGCTTGCGTATGCGGCGCATTCACCAGCGGGTTGTTATCCAGCGGCCACTCACCGCTTTCAACCCGGGCAATCTCTTCACGAATCGCAATCATGGCATCGCAGAAGCGGTCAATTTCGTAAAGCGACTCTGACTCCGTCGGCTCGATCATCAGCGTGCCCGGCACCGGGAACGACATGGTCGGCGCGTGGAAGCCATAATCCATCAAGCGCTTGGCGATATCCTCTTCACTAATGCCAGAGGCGCTCTTTAGCGGACGGATATCGATGATGCATTCGTGAGCGACCGTGCCGTTCTGACCGCGATAGAGAATCGGGTAGGAGGCTTCTAAACGCTTGGCAATGTAATTAGCGTTGAGAATGGCCAACTCGGTGGCCTCGCGCAGACCACGGGCTCCCATCATCTTAATGTACGCCCATGAAATCGGGAGGATGGACGCACTGCCGAAAGCCGCCGCCGAGACCGCGCCGCTGCCTGGGTTGACACCGTTAATGGGTGTCACCACATGGTTGGAGACGAAAGGAGCAAGGTGCGCTTTCACACCGATGGGGCCCATGCCGGGGCCACCGCCGCCGTGGGGGATGCAAAACGTTTTGTGTAGGTTGAGGTGAGAAACGTCACCACCGAAGTCACCAGGGCGGGTTAGGCCCACTTGGGCATTCATGTTTGCCCCATCGACATACACTTGTCCGCCATTCTGGTGTACCACGTCACATACCTTGCGAACGTGAGATTCGAATACGCCGTGCGTCGATGGATAGGTGATCATGACCGCTGAAAGACGCTCGCTGTGCTGTTCGGCTTTGCGGGTCAAATCCTCTAAATCGATGTTGCCGTTTGCATCACATTCGACGACGACCACTTCCATGCTTAGCATGGCGGCAGAGGCAGGGTTCGTGCCGTGTGCCGAGCTAGGAATCAAGCAGACGTCACGGTGCGCTTCACCTTGTGCTGCTTGGTAACGGCGAATGGCCAGCAGGCCCGCGTACTCCCCCTGGGCGCCCGAGTTGGGCTGCATCGAGATGTGGTCATAGCCGGTGACTTCGACCAGAAACGCCGCCAATTCATCGATCATTTGATGATACCCCGCCACTTGGTCGCGGGGCGCAAACGGGTGCAGGTTGGCAAACGCAGGCCAAGAGACAGGAATCATCTCGCTCGTCGCATTGAGCTTCATGGTGCATGACCCCAGCGGAATCATGGCGTGGGCTAGCGACAAATCTTTGTTTTCGAGACGCTTTAGGTAACGCAGCATTTCGGTTTCGCTGCGATAGCGCTTGAACGTTGGGTGCGTCAGGAAATCGCTGTTTCGCTGGTACGCCGTTGGAATCCCACTTAGCTGCTCGGCAACGACCTGCTCATCTAGTGCGGAAACCGCCAAACCATGCTCATCGCCCAGCAGAACGTCGAAAAGGGCAGCGACATCGTGAGCAGTGGTCGTTTCGTCCAGGCTGATGCCTACGTCACCATTGGCGAAATAGTGCAAGTTGATGTCGTGGGTCATGGCGCGGCCATGAAGTTTACCCGCGTCCACCTGTGTGAGGCGCAGCGTATCGAACCACGTGTCGTTGGCTAGCTGAACGCCTGCGCGCTTCAAGCCGGTTGCCAGCACCGTGGTGAGGCGGTGTACGCGGCCAGCAATTTTTCGCAGACCTTCAGCCCCATGATAGGTAGCGTAGAAACCAGCGATATTGGCCAGTAGCGCTTGCGCGGTGCAGATGTTCGAGGTCGCTTTCTCACGACGAATGTGCTGCTCGCGAGTCTGCATGGCCATACGCAGCGCCGTTTTGCCTCGGCTGTCTTTGGAGACGCCGATGATTCGCCCTGGAATCGACCGCTTGAGTTTGTCGGAGGTTGCGAAGAAAGCGGCATGTGGCCCACCAAAGCCCATAGGCACACCAAATCGCTGCGAGTTACCGACGACGATGTCTGCGCCCATTGCGCCCGGCTCTTTGAGGAGTACCAGGCTGAGCAAATCGGTCGCTACACATGTCATGATACCGCGCGCTTGCGCCGCCTCGAGCATTGGGGCGAGATCGATAACGCGGCCGCTAGCAGAGGGATACTGCACCAGTGCGCCAAATACATCGTGCTCGGCAAGGCGCTCGGCGGGAGCGATGATCAGTTCGAAGCCGAAGAACTCTGCGCGGGTCTTCACGACGTCTAGCGTTTGCGGAAAGAGGTCGTCGGCGACGAAAAATGCGTTCGACTTGCTCTTTTTGTTGCCACGCTTGCAAAGCGCCATGGCCTCTGCGGCGGCCGTGGCTTCATCCAGCAAGGAGGCATTGGCCAGTTCCATGCCGGTCAGGTCCATGATGACCTGCTGGAAATTGAGCAGGCCTTCCAGGCGGCCCTGAGAAATTTCCGGCTGGTAAGGCGTGTAGGCGGTATACCAGCCTGGGTTTTCCAACACGTTTCGCTGAATCACTGCTGGCATGTGGGTGTTGTAGTAACCCTGGCCAATATAGCTCTTGGTGACGCGGTTTTGACGGGCAAGCTGGCTCAAGTACTCCAACGCTTCCGCTTCACTGCGGGGGTCGTCAAGGGCAAGTTCACGACCAAGCCGAATATCGCTTGGCACGGTTTGCTCGATCAGGTCTTCCATGCGCTGCATGTTGAGCGCTTTTAACATGGTGGCGACATCGTCGGGGCTTGGCCCGTTATGGCGTTTGATAAAAGCATCGTGGTCGGCCAATTCGGCCAAACGGCGTGATTCGAAAGGCATGGGGAGATTCCGGACGTGATGAGAAAACCGTGCAGAGGCGATCGATCAGCGCCTGTCAGATGGGCAGGCGCTGAGGCGACGTTGATCAGTCGTCGTTGCTTAGCGTCGCTTGATACGCATCGGCGTCTAATAAGCCTTCAAGGGCTTGGTCGGTGACACGAACTTTCATGATCCAGCCACCTTCGTAAGGGGCATCATTGACCGTTTCAGGGGCGTCTTCGAGGGCTTCGTTGACTTCCACCACTTCGCCATCGACGGGGGAGTAAAGGTCGGAAGCCGCTTTGACGGACTCGATGACACCAAACTCCTTGCCTTTATTCAGGGCTTGACCGACCTCGGGTAGCTCGACAAACACCACATCGCCTAATGCTTCTTGTGCGTGGTCAGTGATCCCAACGGTCACGGTGCCGTCTTGGTTGTCCAGCACCCATTCGTGGCTGGCAGCGTAACGAAGATTGGCAGGAAGATTGCTCATGATGTTTCCCTTTGCATTCAGTGGACGGAACAACGGCATACTAGCGCTTGTCGTTCGCCTTGGCGACTGTAGCCAGCTCGATGGAGCGTATGAGTCTCTCTATGGTACCGTGTTTCTTATCGGAAACAAGTTTCTTCATTGGTACTAAAACCTCACTTGTGGAGCGCCTTTTCCTAGCCTCCGGTCGTTTGTCGATTTCATAAAGAGAAGCTTTCTCTGCTAGCAAGCGACACGGGCGTGGATGCCCACTAAGAAAATGGTGTAAAACATACTCATCATGCGTTTTTCCAGCGAGAATTAAGCGCTATGGTAGAGACGCTTGGTGTTTTCATCTGCCTGATGGGTGGTGGGTGAGCAACCTAACCTTCATAACAAACGCATCAATCGAATTGGGTAAGGAGAGTCGTGTGGAAACGTTGACCAGCCTATTAGGCGCTATTAACGGGGTTGTGTGGGGCCCGTTGATGCTGATCCTGTTGCTAGGGGTCGGTATCTATCTGCAAATTGGCTTGAAACTGATGCCGATACGCAAACTCGGCATGGGTTTCAAGCTAATGTGGCAAGGACGAGATGCCAAACCGTCTGCAAAGGCATCGTCAACGCCCAGCGATGAGGGGGAAATTTCTCCCTTTAACGCGCTGATGACCGCGCTATCGGCAACGATTGGTACCGGTAATATCGCCGGTGTGGCAACCGCCATTGCGCTCGGTGGCCCTGGCGCCGTTTTTTGGATGTGGATCACCGCGTTAGTGGGTATGGCGACCAAGTTTGCCGAGGCAGTGCTGGCGGTGCGCTACCGGGAGACCGATAGCACCGGTTATCATGTGGGCGGGCCGATGTTCTATATCAAAAATGGCCTAGGCCGTAAGTGGCTCTGGTTGGGCGGCCTGTTCTCTTTCTTTGGCGCAGTGGCGGCGTTTGGAATCGGTAACACCGTTCAGTCCAACTCGGTAGCGGACGCCATGGATGCCACTTTTGGTGTTCCTCACTGGTTAACCGGCGTCATCATCATGGTCCTGGCAGGCGCGGTGATTCTCGGCGGCATCAAACGTATTGCCAAGGTTGCTGGTAAACTGGTGCCGGTGATGGGCATTGCCTACGTCATTGCGGGCTTGCTGGTACTGGTCGTCAATGCAGGCCAAATTGGCGATGCCTTTGGGCTGATCTTCTACTACGCCTTCAACCCCATGGCAGCGGCCGGTGGGTTTGCTGGTGCCGCGGTGATGGCTGCCATCCGCTTTGGTGTGGCGCGCGGTATTTTCTCCAACGAAGCCGGTTTGGGGAGCGCACCTATCGCCCACGCAGCGGCACAAACGAAAAATCCGGTACGTCAGGGTTTGATTGCCATGCTGGGGACGTTCATCGATACCATCATCGTATGTACCATCACTGCGCTGGTCATTTTGACCTCGACGGTGTGGATGGAAGGAGAGGCGGGAGCGTCACTGACCGCGCTCTCTTTCGATGCAGCGCTGCCTGGTTTTGGTAACCAAATCGTGGCCATTGCGCTGGCGATCTTTGCCTTCACCACGATTTTGGGATGGTCTTTTTATGGGGAGAAGTGCTGCCAGTTCCTGTTTGGCACTCGCTCCATCATGCTCTACCGCGTATTGTTCGTGCTGGCCATTCCGTTGGGTGCCATTGCTCAGCTGGGCTTTATCTGGCTGATGGCCGACACCTTCAACGCCATGATGGCTATCCCCAACCTGATTGCGTTGGCGCTGCTCTCTCCCGTTGTCTTCAAGCTGACTCGGGATTATTTTGCAGGTAAGGACGTGCTGCCGGGCGAAGCCCTGGATCATGACAAGTAAGGCCTGCGCTTAAGGGCCGCGCACGTTGTAGTAGAGCCGGGAAGCCTAGTTAGGCTTCCCGTTTCTCTTTTTTGATAGAGGATATGCCATGACTGATCTGAACCGAACGCCACTTCACACGCTGCACACACAACTGGGTGCCAAGATGGTACCTTTCGCTGGGTACGAGATGCCGGTGCAGTACCCGTTAGGGGTGAAAAAAGAGCACGAGCATACCCGACAGTACTGCGGTTTGTTTGATGTGTCGCATATGGGACAGATTCTAGTGTCGGGTGAGCAAGTCGCTGAAGCGCTGGAAAGCTTGATTCCCGCTGATTTGGTGGGATTGCAAAAAGGGCAGCAGCGTTATGGTCTTTTCACCAGTACCGACGGTGGCATTCTCGATGATCTGATGGCCGTCAATGCAGGGGATCACTTCTATCTGGTGGTGAATGCGGCATGCAAAGAGCAAGATATTGCCCATTTGCGTGCCAATTTGGGGAATAGCCACCAAATTGACGTGCTCGACCGCGGGTTGCTGGCGCTACAAGGACCCCAAGCGCGGGAAGTGATGCAGCGACTTTGCCCCCAGGCTTGCGAATTGACGTTCATGCAGCATGGGCGTTATACCCTGGCGGGGCATGACGTTTGGGTCAGCCGCAGCGGCTACACCGGTGAAGATGGTTTCGAGATCTCTGTCGCTGCCGACGAGAGCCAAGCGTTAGCAGAGACGCTACTAGCTGAGCCGGAAGTCGAAGCAATTGGCTTGGGGGCTCGGGATTCTCTGCGCCTTGAAGCAGGCTTATGTCTCTATGGCCACGATATGGATCAGAACACCACGCCCGTCGAAGCCGGTTTGATTTGGGCCATTGGTAAGTCGCGTCGGCGCGGTGGCGAGCGCGCAGCGGGTTTTCCGGGTGCCGATGTGATTCTGCATCAAGTGGATGCCAAAGATCATCCCCGAAAGCGCGTGGGCTTGGTCGGAGAAGGACGAGCGCCGGTCCGTGAAGGCAGCCTGCTAGTTGACGAAGCGGGTAACGAGATCGGTATGGTGACCTCGGGTGGCTTCGGACCTAGCGTCGGTAAACCCGTCGCCATGGGGTATGTGACTCGAGAATGGGAGGCTCCCGGTACCGCCGTCTATGCACTGGTGCGCGGCAAGCAGCTCCCGATGAACGTCACTTCCATGCCTTTCGTAACGCCCGGCTACTATCGAGGATAGTCGTTCAGATAGTGGAAGAGCCCCTCATCGTGGAGGGGCTTTTTGTCAGCGCAGTACTTGTTGTCAGCGCAGTACTTGGCGCGGATCGATGGGTTTGCCTCCTTGGCGTAAATCGAACAACAAATCATAGCGCTGTGTTGCGTTGCTTTGTCCCACTTCGCAGAGCTCGTCCCCCGCGCTGACTTGATCGCCTACCCGGACCAATATTCGTTCGCAAAGGGCATAGACGGTTTGCAAATTGTCTGCATGGTGAACGATGACGACATCGCCAAGCTGCCGCATGCTGTCTGCAAAACGAACCTCCCCAGAGGCGACGGCCTTAGCTCGGGCACCTTCCTGCGTGGCGAGTAACATGGGTTGCAGGGTGCCGCGGCTATCCGCCCCAAAGCGGCGCACTACGCGGTAATCCTCCAGTGGCCATGGCCAACGACGCGCTGACGCGGGCAGGCTCGCGCTGGGTGCGGGTGTCGGCGCCGATGAAGCACTCGACGAGCTGGTGCTTCGTGAGCCGTTACGCTGGCTTGACGGCGTGGTTCTGGCCGCACTGCTGAGAGGAACGCTGATAATTTGTCCGACGCGCAGCCCGGTCGGCGACGTGCCCTGATTCGCGCTCTGTATACGTCCGGACGTGGTACCAAAATGCCGTGCGATGCCTGAAAAGGTATCCCCAGGGCGAATTTGATAGCGGTAAGGGCCGCCAGAAGGCGCTCGTTCCTGCTGAGTGGGGATGAGTAGACGCTGTCCCACCGCTAAACGGCGTGGGTCGACGCCCGGATTGAAGCGCTCGAGTCGCTCCAGCGGTACGTTGGCTCGCGCCGCGAGCTGACCAAGCGTATCGCCTCGTCTAACGACTATCCAGTCACCACTGATACTGCTCGTCGAGCTGGCGGCAGGCACGCGCTGTCCCGAAGAAGAGGGCGACGAGCCAGCACAGCCAACGAGCATGCTCGCCAATACGCAAATCGTCAGCCAGTGGCTTAATCGTGGTCGCTGAGGCGGTCCAGCAAGGTATCTTTTTCCTGCCAGAGTGAATTGATCCATGCGTGGAAGCGTTCCTTGTGCTGCGGTTCGTCATGGTAATGAGCAGTCGACATCCACTCCGGAATGTCGATCTGCCGAGCTTTAAGCGTAATGGGGGCTTCTTTGCCACATAAAAAGCCTAAGAACGTGGGCGATGGGTTGGTATAGCTGATAGTGACATCCAGAATGCCATCTAACTGGTCGCCTAAAAGGCTCAATACTTGGGCAATACCGCCTGCTTTAGGGCGCAACAGGTGCTGAAAAGGGCTTTGTTGAGCGTCTCGCTTGGCGACGGTGAAGCGGGTCCCCTCGACAAAATTAAAGATCGCAATGGGCGTATGTCGTGCCCGGCGGCACATCCGCTCGGTGGATTCTCTATCCACGGTAGCCAGTCTAGGATTTAGCGCAATTTGTTCACGGCTGAAGCGGCGCATGAAAGGAAACTCTAGCGCCCAAAAAGCGAGGCCGACGATGGGAATCCAAATGAGCTGATGCTTGAGGAAAAAGCGCGGCATGGGAATACGGCGATGCAGCGCCATGAAAAGAATGAAAATATCGGTCCAACTACGGTGGTTGGAAATGACGAGCCACCACTGTTCTGGACTCAATGTATCGGGCACGTCAATCGATACATCGGGCTTGAGCCAGCGTCGCATCCACCATAAGTTGACGCCAATCCAATTTAGCGCCACGGCACAAAGCCCTTTCAGCAGCCACTCCTTTTGTCGCCGCCCAGGAGCGATGACTTTCAGCAGTGTCAATAAAATGAGGGGAACGCCCCAAAACAGCGTGCACAACGTCAGCAACAAGATGCTAACGCCCCCTTTTATGATTGGCATACCACAATCCTCACAGCGACCTGACAGCGTGTCCTGTCTTGCTCGACACGCGCTCTGGGACAAATGCTAATGGATCAACGTCACGCTGCCCAGCATAACCGCATCAAGATGTTAGGACGACGCCAGCAGCGAGGGTGTTTTGATGCATTCCAACAGAACGCTGCGCAGCGCATGGGCGGCTACCGAGAGTTCTTCTTGCGTGAGAATGCCCACTCGACAAGCGATACTGGGTGCTTCAAGGGGTACGCAGTGAGCCCCTAGTTCGTGCATTTGCCGAATGCACATCGATGGGACAGCGCTAACCCCCAGCCCCTCCGCCACCATACGGCCCACCGTGGCTAGCTGATGGCTCTCGAACGCGACGGGAAGCGCCATTTGGCGCTTCCCGAGTTCCTGTTCCAATAAACGCCGTACCATCGAAGGGCGCTGAAGTGTCATGAAGTCGTGCGCCAGGAGCTGCTGCCAAGAGAGTGAGGTGGAGCCCGCCAGCGGGGAGGAGGAGGAGACGACGGCAACGAATCGATCCTCAAAAAGCGGCGTAAAATTCAAGCTACCAGTGCCTTCCGGAGCAAAGGCAATGCCAATTTCTACCTGCCGAGAGCGAACCATCTCCATCACCTCTTCATTGATGACGTCATGAACGGTGACGTTGATCTTAGGGTACTGCTGGCGAAACTTGATCAGCGCGCTTGGCAACAAGTTACCGGCAAATGAGGGCATGGCGGCCACGCTGAGTCGTCCCAGCTGGAGGGTGAAGCGCTGACGCAGCCGCTCTTCGGTATTGTCCCATTGGGCTAGCAAATGCTTGGCGAGAGGGAGTAGGGACGCTCCCTCGGGGGTAAGTCTCACGCTTCGCGTACTGCGGATGAGTAGTTTTCCGCCGAGAGAATCCTCTAACCCTTTGATAGCTAGGCTCAAGGCGGGCTGTGAAAGGTGCAGACGCTCGCATGCTTGAGTGAAGCTGAGGGTTTGCGCTACAGCCAAAAAGGCGCGAAGCTGCTTAACGGTCATGGCGTCTCTTTATAAGTTATTAAAATAAATTGATAAGAAAAACAAACTTAACAAATATATCATCCGAGACAACACTGGCAATAGGGCGACAGCCGAGCTAACGCTGCTTACACTGTTTCAATCAGTATTCTCGACACCGAACCGTATTCAACAACAACGTGAGGCATGACAATGGCAGGATTCGATAAGCGTGTGGCTTCCTACGAAGAAGCAATGGAAGGCATCGAGAGCGGTATGACCGTAATTGCCGGTGGCTTTGGGTTATGTGGTATTCCTGAAAACCTGATTGCCGAGATCAAACGTCGTGGCGTCAAAGACCTTACCGTGGTTTCCAATAACTGTGGCGTGGATGGTTTTGGTTTGGGCGTACTGCTCGAGGACCGCCAAATCAGTAAAATCATCGCCTCGTACGTGGGCGAGAACGCCCTGTTCGAACAGCAGATGTTGAACGACGAAATCGATGTTGTACTGACGCCACAAGGGACGCTTGCCGAAAAGATGCGGGCAGGCGGGGCGGGTATTCCTGCATTCTATACCGCCACCGGCTATGGCACGCCGATTGGTGAAGGCAAAGAAGTACGGGTCTTTGATGGACGTCATTACATTTTGGAAGAGGCGATCAAAGGCGATTTTGCAATCGTCAAAGGCTGGAAAGCCGACCGGTATGGCAACGTCATGTATCGCCATACGGCACAGAATTTCAATCCCATGGCAGCAACCGCAGGCAAAATTACCGTCGTTGAAGTTGAGGAGATCGTTGAGCCAGGTGAACTGGAGCCCAGCCAGATTCATACACCGGGAATCTACGTCGATCGCATAATTCAAGGTACGTTCGAGAAACGTATCGAGAAGCGCACCGTGCGTAGTTAAGCGAAGAACGCCAACAATCAACCCATGACTAAGACAAGAGGTGGCACCATGGCTTTAACTCGTGAACAAATGGCGCAGCGTGTAGCGCGTGAATTGCAGGATGGTTTCTACGTCAATCTAGGTATCGGTATTCCCACGCTGGTGGCCAACTATATCCCGGATGGCATGGATGTCATGCTCCAGTCCGAAAATGGGCTGCTAGGAATGGGGCGGTTTCCCACCGAGGAAGAAGTAGATCCAGACATGATCAATGCGGGTAAGCAGACCGTTACTGCCCGACCAGGGGCGGCGATTTTCTCCTCCGCTGAGTCGTTTGCCATGATTCGCGGCGGTCATGTGGATTTGACCGTTCTGGGTGCGTTTGAAGTCGACCAAGAGGGCAACATTGCGTCCTGGATGATACCCGGAAAGCTCATCAAAGGCATGGGCGGCGCCATGGATCTCGTGGCAGGTGCAGAAAACATCATTTGCACCATGACCCATGCGTCGAAACACGGCGAATCCAAATTGCTAGAAAAGTGTAACTTGCCTCTGACAGGTGCTGGTTGCATTAATCGTGTGTTGACGGACCTAGCCTATTTGGAGATCAAAGATGGCGCCTTCATTCTCAAGGAGCGAGCGCCAGGCATTAGCGTCGAAGAGATCGTCGAGAAAACCGCTGGTAAACTGATCGTTCCCGATCACGTCCCGGAAATGACGTTCGACGAATAAGCATTTTTCTTTCAGTAGCATAAGGCGTGGGCGAGTGCTCACGCCATTTCGCAGCGAGTGTGAAAGGGCAGCAAAATCTCTGCCACACGTTCGTGATCATCACTGACCTGTTTTTGAATCAGGGCTAATCCACCCAAGCACAAGCGGTGCTCGTCGCCGTCGTTGAAGACCATTTTTTGCGGCATCGCCGGGTAAAAACGGTGCTCGAGTAGATTGGAAACGGAAAAGACACCGTTTTGTTGGCCACTTAGTGGCGGCATGCCGGCCTTCTCTAACTGTTCGTTTAGGGTGGCGAGGGGCGCCTGCATTCGATGGCAGTCGAAACCGGCATGATGCAGCCGAGGCCCCATGACGGCAAGCCAAGCGGCTAGTGGGTGCGCGCTGTATAGCTGTCGGTAGAGTGTCCATGAGGGCATCGGCCAGGGCCTGCCTCGGCACAAAAGATTATGGCCTTTGCAATCAGCCGGGTGGCTTTGATGCACCAGCGTCGTCAACGCTTCTCTGGGTGCTTTCGAAAGCGTGCCTATTTGTAGCTCAGCAAGGACCAGCCAACTGGTATCGTCGCTGGGAGCCATCAAGTGAATCAGCAGCCCTTTGTCAGCCATGGCGTAATACCCCGCCGAGCGGTAGCCCATGCGTGCCAAAGGGAGTCCTAGAGCATTCATGGCGAAGGGGCCGTAATTCAGCGTGACCAGCGTCAAGTATTCTGCCTGGGTGTTGAGCGGCCATAACCTTAAGTTGCCGATATCGGGGTGGGTGTGGACGTAGTCCAGCCACAGCTGTTGTAAAAACTCCTCGCGCTGCATGGGGAATCCTCGCCGCCTAAAGACGTCCGTAAGTCAACGGATAGTTGAAAGGTCAGTATAGGCAAGCAAGGAATTGACAGGTTCAACGGGCTTAAACGGCCAATCTAACGCCTATTAGGAAGCCAGCAGCTGTTTTTCACGCACGAACTGATCAAATTCGGTATAGCCGCCGACGTGCTGCTGATCGACGAAGATTTGAGGAACGGTATGGATGGGCTTACCCGCCGTTTTGGCGATATCGTCCTTGGTGACCCCTTCTGAGGGCATGTCCACATAGCGGTAACCGTCGATCTTGCCGCTGTTTTCAAGATGCTCGGCAAGTTGTTTGGCGCGAACGCAAAAAGGGCACGACATGCGCCCAAAAATGACCACAAACATGGCAGTGACTCCTTTACGATATGAGCGTTAAATGAAAATCGATGCTCATTGTGGCGTAGGGAGCGCTTTTTAGCCAATAGCGCCACGCTACGTTTGCTATAAAGCACACCAATCAGCGACATAGATCAGGAGAATCCATGCAGACCTTGGCACCGCATGAGTATGGACATTTAGCCGAGCTGGCTAAGTGTTATCGCGATGATCATTTGGCAACGCTGAAGCAGCAGCCGCACTTCAACCCTCGATTAGGGGTGGATGCTCTCTGTTTTCAACATCTCGACACGCGGATTAGCGGTGCTAGCGTCATGGCGGGTGCACTGATTACCCCCTGTGAGCTGTGGTTGGTGGCGTTACCGGAACAGGCTACGTTACAGGCTCCGCTGGATTCGCAGTGTGTGCTGGCGCTGCCATCTGGCCGTTATGCGTTGGTGTTGGAGCGTTTGTCTACGGGTATCGAGCTCTACAAGCGAAAAATACTGGATGACTTGAGCGATCTAGAGTCTTTGCAAGAAACGGCTCGCCTCGCCCAGCGCATGATGCAGCAGTTGATGACGCAGCCCAGCGCTGCTTATGCGTCGCCCGAGTAGGCAGAAGCAGTAGGTGGCTCCTATACTCACCAACGTTTATCTCTTCATTTTCATGTACGTCATAAAAGGAAACTGGGATGGCATCGCAAAAAGCGACAACACCACGGGTTGCCGTGGTAACGGGTACCAGCAGTGGCATCGGGGAAGCCGTCGTTCGACATTTCTGTGAGCAGGGGCATCAAGTATTGGCCGTCGACTTCAACCCGGCTGGTAAAGAGATTGCGGAGGCAGCAGGTGCCGCGTTCTATCAAGCGGATCTTACCGATCCCGATGCGTGTCGTGGCGCGATCGCCGAGGCGGTCAAGCGTTTTGGTGGCGTGGATATTCTCGTCAATAACGCAGGCATTCAGCATGTTGCTTCGATCGAGACTTTTCCTGAAGCGAAGTGGCGCCAAATCATCGATCTGATGCTGACAGCCCCTTTCCTGCTCACCCAGGCCGCCTGGCCTTACATGCGTGAGAAGGGTTGGGGCCGTGTGGTGAACATCGCTTCTATTCATGCGCAGGTGGCGTCACCAGGCAAAGCGGCGTATATCAGCGCCAAACATGGCATGATCGGGTTGACCAAAACCGCAGCGCTGGAGGGTGGCGAGCAGGGCATTACAGCAAATGCGATTTGCCCAGCATACGTGAAAACGCCGCTGGTCGATAATCAGATCGCGGATCAAGCGAAGCTCAATCATATGGATGAGCAAGAGGTCATCGAGAAGATCATGCTCAAAAATGCCGCCGTCAAACGCCTCATCGAACCATCCGAAGTGGCTCAGCTGGTGGCTTATCTGACCTCGGACGCGGCAGGGGCCGTGACGGGGGCTAGCTGGAACATCGACCTTGGTTGGACGGCGCACTAAACAGTGCCGATTGCCTGCTCTCCTAAAAGACTCATGGGGGAGCAGGCTCAAAAGCTTAGCGGCGAACCGGACGTTTTTGCAGTTTGCGCTGCAGCGTGCGGCGGTGCATGCCCAGTGCCCGAGCTGTCGCTGAGATATTGCCGTCGTGCTCTTGTAGCACTTTTTGAATATGCTCCCAGGTGATCCGGTTGATGGAAGGAGGGTTGTCTGCCAATTCCACATTGGGATCGGCATCAGGATGCTCGAACGCTGTCATCACATCATCTGCATCCGCTGGTTTGCATAGGTAGTTGATGGCGCCCAGTTTGATGGCCTCGACTGCCGTCGCGATACTGGAATAGCCGGTCAGCACCACGATACGACAATCGGGCACGGCAGACAGGAGATCGGGCAGCAGTTTGAGTCCAGAGCTGTGTTCCAGCTTCAGGTCCAGAGTGGCCATGGTCGGCTTGAAGTGTGACGCAGTGCTCAGCGCTTGATCGGCATCATGCGCGACCATGACCTCAAATCCTCGCCGGGTCAAGGCGCGGCTCAGTACGTGGCAAAACATCTCATCGTCATCGACAATCAGCAGGCGCTGCGCTTGGTTCTGCATACTTCCCTCGTTTGTCTTGATCACTGTTGCCTCCGCTTAGTTGGGCGCTGAGCCGCGTGGCAGCGTGACCTCGGTCAGCGTTCCACCTTCGGGATGATTGTACAGGCTTACGCCGCCGCCGAAGCGGTTGATGGTGGCATGGGTGAGAAACAGGCCAATGCCCAACCCTTTGCTTTTGGTCGAGACGAACGTATCACCTAGCTGGTCGGCAATCGACATGGCCACGCCTGGGCCGTGGTCGCGTATATCGATGATCACGCTGTCGTCTTGCCAATCCAAACGAATCGCGATGTGTTCAGGGTTGGCGTCTGCCGCGTTATTCAATAAATTGGTCAGCGCCTGGTCCAGCGTGGCATCTACCGCTAGCCAGGGTCGGCCGCGGCGCTCTGCGACGTCGAAGCGATGACTGACATCGGGACGAATGACCAGCCAGCGCTGCACCACGCCCGCTAGCCATACTTCGGCGTCCAGCACTTCGGGCTCGGCCATGCGCCGACGGTCGGCACTCGTCACCAAATGCTGCAGGCGTGACTTGCAGATATCGACCTGCTGACGTAACAGCGCGATATCCTCCTCCAGTGCGCTATCTCTTGTTGCATCGGCCTGCATCTCCTTGAGCAGGACGGCCATCGTCGACAAAGGTGTGCCCAGCTCGTGGGCAGTGCCCGCCGCTTGGGTGGCAACGGCCAGTACCTGCTCGTTACGAAGGGCGGCTTCACGAGTACGCGATAGCGCTTTGTCACGACTGCGCAGTGCATGCGCCATTTTATAGATAAAAAACGTCACGAGCCCAGCCGACAGTCCAAAGTTGAGCCACATGCCCAAGATATGCAGGCTCAGCGGTCCTTCGCTACTGATATGGCCCAGCTGTGGAATCGGGTGATAGTAAAACATCAAGAAGCTGTAACCGGCCATGGCACAGGCTGCGATGATCCAGGCGTGCCGCCAAGGCAGCGTTGCAGCTGCAATGGTGACAGGGACCAAGTAGTACGTAATGAAAGGGTTCGTAGAACCACCCGAAAAATAGAACAGCAGTGTCAATCCGGCGATATCGGCCAAGAGATGCGATAGGTACTCGCCATGGCTTACGGCCTTGGGTCGGCCTAACCGCCACCAAGTGGCAATGTTGAGCAGCCCCATGGCAATGACCACGCTCACTACGGCCGTGACGGGTAGGTCGAATGCCAGGAGTTCGATGCCAACGATGATGGCCATCAAAAAGCCCGTCCAGGTGATCCCCCGAACGATGGTAAGCCGAACCAGGTTACGATTGGGCGTAGAGAGCGGTAAGGGCAGGGCAGTAGGCATGGTTCGACTTATTTGCTCGATGTTTTGACGCTATGAATGACGAACTTGATGAAAAGTGTCATGACAAACGTCAGCCAACCCGCCGATGCTAGCAGGTTGAACAGCAATATTTTGGGAGGAAGCCACGCCGAACCGAGGAGTGCCTCCAGCATGATATGAAAAAACATGGCTAGCAATAGCGGCAAGGCAAGCGTGTGGATCCACATGTCGGTGCGGCGTTTGCGAATGTGATAGCGACGCAGTAAGTGGCGTAGCGGCCTATGTGCCCAGCTAAAGAGTACCAGCGTTGCCACGACGAACATCACCGCAAGTGTCGGTTCGGTGCTTTGACGGTGCATCGATATGGAAATGGACCATGCAAGCCCCAGCCATGCCAACCCTTCCAGGCTGGCAATGAAATCTGCATAGCGGCGTACGTTCTGCATAAACAACTGAATCCTTGATCTTACAGCGTGGCGTCATGATACGACACTTGCGCGGACCTGTGGGAGCACGCGCAGATTTATCCTAACGGCGTATTGGGTATACTGTGGCCGCTCGCAGATCCCCTTCACCCAGATCAATAGGATTCGCCGTGGACGCTATTACTTTGACCCGCCCTGACGATTGGCACCTACACTTGCGTGATGATGAGGCACTTCGTGCCGTGGTGGGGCACACCGCCGCACAAATGGGTCGCGCGATCATCATGCCGAACCTAAAACCACCGGTGACCACGACAGAGCAGGCCGTCGCGTACCGCGAGCGCATCCTTGCCGCTTTGCCCAAAGGCAGCACCTTCGAGCCGTTGATGGTCCTTTACCTGACGGATACGACACCGCCCGAGGAGATCGAGCGTGCCGTCGAGAGTGGTATCGTCAAAGCCGTGAAGCTATATCCAGCAGGGGCCACGACCAACTCTGCCTCGGGTGTGACAGATATTGCTCACTGCGACGCCACCATTGCCATGATGGCAAAGCTGGGTATGCCGCTGTTGGTGCATGGAGAGGTCACCGATCATGAGATCGATATTTTTGACCGGGAAGCGGTGTTCATCGAGCGCGTTATGAAGCCGTTGTTGGCGCGACACCCTAACTTGAAAGTCGTATTCGAACACATCACCACGCAGCAGGCGGCGGAGTTCGTGGCTAGCGCGCCTGATAACGTGGCGGCTACTATTACTGCTCACCACCTTCTTTTCAATCGCAACCAGATGTTGGCTGGTGGTATCCGCCCTCACTACTATTGCCTGCCCATTTTAAAGCGCGAGCAGCATCGCCAAGCGCTGTTGAGAGCCGCTACGAGCGGAAGCCATAAATTTTTCTTAGGCACCGATAGCGCGCCCCATGCCAAGGGCGACAAAGAGTCCAGCTGTGGCTGCGCGGGTGCTTACACCGCCCCAGCCGCCATCGAGCTCTATGCCACTGCCTTCGAACAGATGCAGGCCCTCGACCAGTTGGAAGCGTTTGCGAGCTTGAATGGGCCACGCTTTTACGGCCTTACCCCGAATGCGGATAGCATCACTCTCGAGCGTCGTGAATGGACGCTGCCAGCGAGTTATCCCTATGCGTCTGGACAAACCATCGTGCCATTACTGGCGGGCGAGACGTTGGCCTGGGCGATGAAGAAGTAGCGGCTAAGTAGCATAAGTGCTCACATAAAGTGCTCTTAACAAAGCACTTTCAATGGAAAACGGAGCCTGGGTGGCTCCGTTTTTTTATGCATGGGCGAGCGACGAATATGAGCCGGGTTTACTGCTGTCCTAATGTCAACAGCATTTGATCGACCATGCGCGAAGAGTGGTCGGCCGCGGTATCGAGAAACTGCTCGAAAGAGAGGTGATTGTCGCCGCTGCCGGGGATGTCGGAGAGGGCGCGAATGACCACGAAAGGGCAGTCATAGAGGTAGCACGTTTGGGCAATGGCCGCGCCTTCCATCTCGACGGCAAGCATGGAGGGGAATTGAGCGCGTGTGGCGGCTACTCGATCTGGATCGGCCATGAACGCGTCGCCTGTAGCAATCATCCCTTCACGCACGTTGACTTCTCCCAGAGCGGCAATGGCGCCACGAGCGATCTCGCGTAGGCGCTTATCCGCAGGGTAAGCGGCGGGCATGCCGGGCACCTGGCCTAATTCGTAGCCAAAGACGACGGCATCGACATCGTGATGGCGAAGCTCATCGGAAATGACCACATCACCAATGGCCAAATCGGTGGCAAAACCGCCTGCTGAGCCCGTATTGATAATGGCATCCGGCTGGTGACGCTCGAGTAAAATGGCCGTGCCTACCGCTGCGTTCACTTTGCCGATACCCGATTGCAAAATGACGATCTCTAGGCCATGGCGCGTGCCGGTATGAAAGACGAAACCGGCGTGTTCGTAGCGTTCAGCGTTTTCGAGCTGTCCCGCTAAGATGCTCACTTCCTGCGCCATAGCGCCAATAATTCCAATGCGTTGCACGGGTATTCTCCGTCCTGATGCGTTGAGTACAATCGAAGGGCATTCGGTCTTTACGATTGCTGGTCGTGGCGTTCAGCCGCTTCTAACGTGTTCTCTAACAGTGTGGCGACCGTCATGGGGCCCACCCCCCCCGGAACAGGCGTGATGTGACTAGCGCGCTCGGCAGCGGCGGTAAAATCTACATCACCTACGAGAGTGCCATCTGCCTGGCGATTGATACCTACATCGATGACCACTGCACCCGGTTTGATCCACTCACCCTTGACGATACCTGGTTTGCCCACGGCGACGACGACTAAGTCAGCGCGGCTGACGTGACTGGCCAAATCTTGTGTAAAGCGGTGACATACCGTCGTGGTACAGCCCGCCAACATGAGTTCCAACGCCATGGGGCGACCAACGATATTGGAAGCGCCTACGATGGTGGCATCGAGTCCGCGCACTTCGACACCGCTTTGGGCCAGCATGGTCATGATCCCTTTGGGCGTGCAGGGGCGTAGCGAAGGGAGTCGCTGAGCCAGTCGACCCAAGTTGTAGGGGTGGAAGCCGTCGACATCTTTATCTGGGCGTATACGTTCGAGAATGGGTCGAGCATCCAAATGGGCTGGCAACGGTAACTGAACCAGGATGCCATCGACAGTGGGATCAGCGTTTAATTGGTCCACCAGCGTCTCGAGCGCTTCTTGCGAGGTGTCGGCAGGTAGCGCATGTTGAAAAGAGAGGATGCCTGCCTGTTCGCAGGCACGGTGCTTGTTGTTGACGTAAACATGAGAGGCGGGGTCCTCGCCGACCACGACAACGGCTAGTCCGGGAGCGCGAGCGCCCGCTTGCTGGCGCGCCGCGATGAGATCGGCCACGCGTTGACGGACATTAGCGGCGATGGCTTTACCATCGATGAGTTGGGCGGTCATGTAATGAGATCCCTATGCGGTTTAAAAGCGAAGCAATGACAAGCGCCGACGACAAGGCGCGTTTTAAAGAGAAGGCGATTTTCGCATGGTAGGACATCAAGGCAAAGCGCCCAGCGAATCAATCACTTTAAGTGTTGACTTTAAAATCAGAAATAGTAATATATGCCTCGCTTGAGACGGGACACGCAGCAGCGTCTAAAGCAAGCAATCGGGATGTAGCGCAGTCTGGTAGCGCGCCTGCTTTGGGAGCAGGATGTCGGGGGTTCGAATCCCTCCATCCCGACCACTTGCCTAAAACGGAAGGTGTTAATCTGCTTCTCCAAATTTTGGTTGTGGTCAAGTGCTCATCCGTATTCTTTGGATACATCATGTGCGCCCATAGCTCAACCGGATAGAGCAACGGCCTTCTAAGCCGTAGGTTGCGGGTTCGAGTCCTGCTGGGCGTGCCAATCAAATACGTATCCGTGTTTGTTTTCCAGTCGGATGTTATCAAGCGCGCTTTCGTCAGTGGTGGATGTAGCTCAGTGGTAGAGCCCCGGATTGTGGCTCCGGTGGTCGTGGGTTCGATCCCCATCATCCACCCCATTGACGAACAAGCGTATTGTTTTACAGGTTGTGGTGGATGTAGCTCAGTGGTAGAGCCCCGGATTGTGGCTCCGGTGGTCGTGGGTTCGATCCCCATCATCCACCCCATTAACCTGATCGCTGTTTTCTTGCCTCTCATATTTTCCCTCTTTTCTTCTCCTTCCTTTTTGTGCTTCTTCTTATTTGTTCGGCCGTTTTGTTTATCTCGGCATGACTTTTATCCGTCCCTCCGCTGTCACGGTGATGGGCTCCGGTTGACCCAGTAAATACCCCTGCGCGTAATCGATTCCCAGTGAACGCAGCGTGTCCAATGTCGATTGATGTTCGACGTATTCGGCTACCGTGTCGATGTGCAGAGCTTTCCCAACCGCATGAATGGCTTCTACCATCGCGCGATCGATAGGATCGGTATGAATATTGCGGATGAAGCTGCCATCGATTTTGAGGTAGTCGACGGAGAGTTGCTTCAAGTAGCTAAAAGAAGAGAGACCGGTGCCGAAGTCATCGAGGGCAAATCGGCAGCCTAGAGATTTGAGCGACTGAATCAGTTCGCTCACCTTGGAGAGCTGTGCAATCGCAGCGCTTTCGGTAATTTCGAAACATAGGGTGCCGTCAGGCAGACTGGCACCACGCACGTGCTGTATCAGCTCCTGACAAAAATCGCTGTCTGATAGGGAGTCCCCCGATAAATTGATCCCCCACTGGCCAATGGTATCTCCCTCAGCGCAGCGATGGCGGTCACTCAGCCAGGCGAGCGTATTGCGCACCACCCAGCGATCGATGCGGGGCATGAAGTGATAGCGTTCAGCGGCAGGTAGAAAGCTGCCAGGAGCGATCAGTGTGCCGTTCTCCTCCAAGCGCAGCAAGATCTCTCGATAGCCTGAGTGATGACCGTTAACCGCGGTAATAGGCTGTGCGAACAAGCGAAATGTATCGTTATCCAAGGCATTTTGCAGCCGCTGAACCCACTGCAACTCTCCATGACGCTCTAGTAGCAGATGATCGTCCGGTTGGTAGCAATGAAGACGATTTCGACCCGCTTCCTTGGCGGTATAGCACGCAGCATCGGCGGCGTGGAGTATGTCCGACAGACGCATGGCGTGCTCGGGCGTCATCGCGACCAAGCCGATGCTAACGCCAATGCCAAAGGTGTGGCCTTGCCATGCAAAGCGAAAATGTTCGATATCGCGACGAATCGCTTCACAGATGATATTGGCCTTCTTCATCGGGCAGTGAGTCAAGACGAGCGCAAATTCGTCCCCGCCTAGACGAGCAACCGTATCGCTATCCCGAACGTGTGCTTTCAGTTTTAACGCTATCTGTCGCAAAAGCTCATCCCCCGCCAGGTGTCCGCAGGTATCGTTGACGATCTTGAATTGATCCAGATCGAGATAGCAGAGCACGTGGTGGTGCTTCTCCTCCTGGGTGAGCAGTTTGGTCATCAGCGTCTCGAAGGCTCGCCGATTGAGGAGCCCTGTCAGATTGTCATGGGTCGCCTGGTAGCTGAGCTGTTCCGAAAGTTGTCGGGTCAAACTAACGTCTTGAAACACCACCACGGCACCAAGAGTCAGGCCACCCCTCGAACGAATCGGGGCAGCGCTGTGCTGAATGGGCACGCGTTTGCCGCTATGGTGCAGTAGCTGGCAATGCTCGCTGAAATGCACCGCACGATGTTGGGTCAATACCTGTCGCGCGGGATTGCTGATGGGCTCGTCGCTCAGCTCGTCGCGAAGCTGATAAACGGTGTGAATCGGTTTGTTCGTCGCTTCGGTGAGCGTCCACCCTGTTAGCCGTTCGGCCTCACCATTGATAAAGGTAATGTTACCGCTGGCATCACAGGTGATCACGCCGTCGCCAATGGACGCTAGCGTGGTACGGGCCAAGTCTCGCTCTCTATTCAACTGCTCCTGAAGCTGCTTGCGCTCGGTGATGTCGCGCACCATGCCAGAACACTCTGAAGCCGAGCCGATAGCACCTTCACTTATTTGGAGTTCCAAGTAACGCACTTGCTGGTCCTCCAGTCGAAGCTTGATTTCATGCTTAGCGCCAGGGGCGAGGGGGGTATGGGGAAGCAGCGTGGTCACCGGACGACCAACCAGCTGTTCGGCGTCCACGTCGAACAGTGCTTCTGCGCCGGGATTCAGTCCCGTCAGTGTTCCATCGGCTTGCCAAGTAATGACACCATCGCGCAGGTTGCGCAGCATGACCTGCGTATGTCCCACTGCGCGTTCCAGCGCCGCTGATACACGGTTGTAACTAGCGGCGATTTCGCCTACTTCGGTGAACGGGTCCGCTTCGATCCGCTGGCGCATATCGCCCTGCCTTTCATGCTGGCGCATATGCTCGAGGAGTTGGTGGAGTTCGTTCTTGGCGCCATGCTCGGCGAGGTTGAGCCCCATTTTTTCCGCGTCCTCAGAGACCCGCAGAGGAAGAAAGCGACGTGTGATGCGAAACAGCATCCAGGCCATGCCAAAACTCCAAAGGCCGCAGGTCAACACGCCGAGTAGTTGAGTCCCAAATTGCTCCATGCGGCTAACATCGTTGCCGAGTCTGCTCATGTCCGCGAACCAAGGAAGGGCGAGGGTGCCCCACACACCGCTAACCAAATGAGCTGGGATGGCGCCTACTGCATCATCGATACGCTTTTTCAGCAGCCATTCGCTGGCCAGTACCATCAGCACGCCGCTTACGCTACCCAGTAAAAAGGCGGCATGGAGTGACAGCGCATGAGCACCTGCCGTGACGGCCACCAGACCAGCGATGGCCCCGTTGATGGCATACATGACATCGGCGTAGCGGCGCACCCGCCAGCCCACCAGCAGGGCCGATAAAATGCCGCCTACGGCACCCAGCATGGTGTTGGCGATAATCCCAGGCACGGAGCTATTCAGCGCGAGTGTGCTACCACCGTTAAATCCAAACCAACCCAGTATCATGAAGAGCGCCCCCAGCATTGCCAGCGGCAAGTTCCCCGCTGGAAACGCGGTGGGGGGATGATCGATCTGAAAGCGCCCTTGGCGCGGACCAATGACGATTACGGCTGCGAGGGCTACCCAGCCGCCAACACTGTGCACCACGGTCGCCCCGGCAAAGTCGATGAAGCCAAGTGTGGCCAACCAGCCAGGCATGCCTCCCAGTAAGCCGCCCCAGGCCCAGTGGCCGAACACCGGGTAAATCAATAGGGCAATCCAAAAGGCGGTCCATAAATAGCCAAGGAAGGGCATGCGCTCGGCAACGGCGCCTGCAACGATGGTAGCGGCCGTGGCGCAAAACATGGCCTGAAAGACGAAGACCGTCATGAGCCATGCGTTGGTAGGTTCCAATTGCCAGCCAAACAGGGAGCTGCCTAGCCATCCCATTTGCGAAATGCCAAACATCATGCCGAAACCGGCTAGCCAGAAAACGCTAACGGCAATAGCAAAATCCGCCAAGTTCTTCATTGCTACGTTGATGGCGTTTTTCGTGCGCGTAGTGCCCGCTTCCAAACAGAGAAAACCTGCTTGCATGACGAAGACGAGCGCTGCCGCCCATAGCACCCAAAGCGTGTCGATCAAGGTGGAGTCGAAGCTATCGGCCATGGTGTTTTCCTTGTACTGTTTTGGTGCATCGCAGACATGAAGGGGGTGCAAAGAATGTCGAGTTGCTTCTCATGAACGCAGCGTCCAGCCTAAAAGTGTCCATAACGATGGAGTGGCTCAGGTAGTGTTAATGGTAATGAAGCAATTGTTGTGCCGCAGATAGTGAAGTCATCCTTTATTGCGCTTTAAGCGTGATAAATGACTAAAAATGATAGATAAAACAGTTTTTATGACTGTGCAAATGCGGTTTGATTGGTGATATTTTTCAATATGTTAACCATGCTGCTCACAGTATGAGTCTGAACAATATCCAGATAGAAAGGAGTGCATCAAAATGGCGCGTCAAACGGTGGTGTTGGGGGCAGGCATGGTAGGGGTCAGTATTGCTTGGCAGCTGCAGAAACGTGGCCATCAAGTCACGCTGGTCGATCGTCGCCAACCTGGCCGAGAAACCTCGTTTGGTAACGCGGGCATCATTCAGCGAGAGGCGGTTCGGCCCTATCCGTTTCCTCGCGATATGAAGACCATCCTTAGCGTGTTGCCTAATCGTCGTGTCGATATCCGTTACCGGCCCGCCGGAATGGTCAATGCCGCTTCACCGCTGCTGAGCTACTGGCACCACTCCTCATCTCGGCTTTATAAAAAAATCGTGCCCGAGTACGCTTCACTGATTCAGCTTTGCCTAAACGCCCATGGCCCGATGATCGAAGCGGCAAAGGCCGATCATTTGGTGCGTAAGGAGGGCTGGTTGGAGATATATCGCACTCAAGCGAAGCTCGATAAACGCATTCAAGAAGCTGAAGAGGCCCGCGAACTCTATGGCGTCGAATTTGCTGTGCTCGACCGCGCTGCGTTAAGCGTTAAAGAACCGCAGCTTGGTGATGACATTATTGGTGCCATTCACTGGCTCGACCCCTGGACCGTTGCTGACCCCGGTGGCCTGGTGGCGGCGTATGCGACGTCATTCGAGGCCATGGGTGGGGAGTTGTTACAGGCCGATATTACCGGCGTCACCCAGCACGGTGAGCGCTGGACCGTAACGACCAACGCAGCGTCGTTAGAGGTAGATCAAGTCGTCATGGCCTTGGGGCCGTGGGCGGGCCAGTGGATGAAGCCGCTGGGCTACCATTTCCCAACGTTCGTAAAGCGCGGCTACCACATGCACTATGCGACTCAGCCAGAAGCGAAGCTGAATTACTGGTTGATGGATGCCGAAGTTGGTTATTTGCTGGCACCTATGAATGCGGGAGTGCGCTTGACCACTGGCGCGGAGCTGGACCGTCTTGAATCCCCTGCCGATGAAGAGCAGTTGGGCGCTGCTGAGAAAGTCGCGCGCTCGATCTTTCCACTTGGGGAACGCAAGGACAGTGCGGCATGGAAAGGGGCTCGTCCATGCCTGCCGGACATGAAACCCGTCATTGGCCCAGCACCGCGCCATCCCGGCCTTTGGCTTGCGTTTGGCCATGGCCACCAAGGATTTACTCTGGGACCTGCGACTGGCCAATTACTAGCGGATATGATGGAAAATAAACCAACGGCCATCGATATGAGCCCCTTCCGTGCGGATCGCTTTTAAACGCCTTGTCGCACGTCTTTACATAATCACGCGGGAGAAACATGGCTCCGTCGGTTTGGGTTTGCTAGGCTATGAATGTCATCTATAGGAGCGAGGTGTAGTATGGATGTAGCTGCAAGTAATGCCGTCAGCACAGCGCTGTACATGAATCAGGCGCAAACCGCTGAGCAAGCGCAAATGCAAATGTTCCGCGAGGCTCTGGACGTTCAAGCTGAGCAAATCACTGAAGTGTTGGCCTCTGCTGACACCGGTGCTCAGCCGAACCTTGCTCAAGAGGGTAGCGTGGGCACCCAAGTGAATACCTACGCCTAACGCTTGCTCTTGTTGAGTGCTTGCCTCAATAGACCCAAACGCCGACACTGTCGGCGTTTTTTTGTGCACTGGACGTTACTCACGTGGTGGTATGCCGTTGTAGGCGACTTGCGTTACCATAGGCCTATTGCGTCGAGGATTTGGCGCCAAGTTTTAAGTCATCACGTTGCACCTTCTTAGAGAACTCCATGTCTGACGCCCAAATAGCGCGCGAAGCCGAGCTGCGCCGTACTTTTGCGATTATTTCGCACCCTGACGCCGGCAAAACCACGATCACAGAAAAGATGCTGCTGTTCGGGAATGCCATTCAGCTGGCGGGGTCGGTGAAAAGTAAACGTAATGATCGCCACGCAACGTCCGACTGGATGAAGATGGAGCAGGAGCGCGGTATTTCGGTCACTACCTCCGTGATGCAGTTTCCTTACGGCGGCCGTATCGTCAATCTGCTGGATACGCCGGGTCACGAGGATTTCTCCGAAGATACCTATCGTACCCTGACAGCGGTGGATTCTGCGCTGATGGTCATCGACGGCGCGAAAGGCGTCGAAGATCGCACGATCAAGTTGATGGAAGTATGTCGTTTGCGCACGACGCCCATTCTGACGTTCATCAATAAAATGGATCGCGATATACGCGATCCCATCGAAGTCATGGATGAGGTCGAAACGGTCCTCAATATTCAGTGTGCGCCGATGACGTGGCCGATCGGGATGGGGCGCCATTTCAAAGGGGTGTATCACCTCTACAATGATGTCATCCATCTTTACACGCAAGGGCAAGGCAACCGTATTCCTGAGGATAAGCGAATTGAGGGATTGGATAACCCTGAGGTAGACGCGATCCTGGGCGAGGAGCAAGCCGAAGAGCTTCGCATGGAGGTCGATTTGGTGCGCGGCGCGTCTCACGAATTCGACTTAGAAGCCTATCGTCGTGGTGAACTAACGCCGGTCTATTTTGGTACCGCCATGGGTAACTTTGGCGTGCGTGAAATGTTGGATGGCTTCGTTGAGCATGCGCCATCACCACAACCTCGCGAGACCGATACCCGCGAAGTGACCGCGAAAGACGAGCGATTCACTGGTTTCGTCTTCAAAATTCAAGCCAATATGGATCCGAATCATCGTGACCGCATTGCGTTTCTGCGCGTCTGTTCGGGTAAGTATGAAAAGAACATGAAAATGCGCCATGTGCGCATTGGTAAAGACGTCAAGATCGCCGATGCCCTGACGTTCATGGCCTCGGACCGCTCTCAGGTAGAGGAGGCGTGGCCTGGCGATATCATCGGCTTACATAACCACGGCACGATTCAGATTGGCGATACGTTCACCGTCGGTGAAGATATGCGCTTTACGGGGATCCCTCATTTCGCTCCTGAGCTTTTCAAGCGGGTTCGCCTAAAGGATCCTCTCAAGATGAAAGCGCTGCAAAAAGGCCTGCAGCAGCTCTCTGAAGAGGGCGCTACGCAGGTATTCATGCCGATGGACAACAACGACCTGATTCTGGGGGCCGTGGGTACGCTTCAGTTCGATGTGGTCGCCCACCGTTTGAAAGAGGAGTACAAGGTCGACTGCCTTTACGAGGGCGTCAATGTGCAAACCGCACGCTGGGTCTATTGTGACGACGCGAAAATGCTCGAAGAGTTCAAGCGTAAGGCAAGCGCCAACTTGGCTATCGACGGTGGTGGCTATCTAACCTACATCGCGCCGACGCGGGTCAACCTGCAAATGACCCAGGAGCGCTGGCCAGACATTCGTTTCCAGCCAACCCGCGAGCATTAATATCCGCAAGGGGGATAGATGCTGATAGACGCCCACTGTCATTTGGACGTTGCGGAGTTCGAGACGGACCGTGATGCCGTCATCGCCGCTGCGAAGGCCGTGGGCGTCTGCCGCTTCATCGTGCCTGCGACGGTGCGGCAGCGTTGGCCGCATGTGCTGGCGCTCGGCGAGCGTGACGATGTCCGCATCTGTCTCGGGCTTCATCCTTACTTCATTGAGCACCATCACCCAGATGATTTGACGGCTCTCGAGGCGCTGGTCACCCAGCAGCTCGAGGGGGCGCCTAAGGACCGGCCGGTGGCGATTGGTGAGTGCGGTATCGATGGTCGTTTTATTGATAGTCTGGACGCTCAGTGGCACTACTTCGATGCCCAGCTTTCTATCGCCAAGCGAAGCCGTCTACCGGTCGTGGTTCACTGCGTCAAGGCCAATGACAAAGTCAGTCAGCGGTTGCGCCAACAAGCGTTGCCAAGGGCAGGGCTCGTTCATGCCTTTTCTGGCTCCTACGAACAGGCCGCCAAGTTTTTGGATATGGGCTACATGCTGGGATTGGGGGGGGCGGTGACCTATGAGCGTGCTCAAAAGTTACGCCGCGTAGTGACAAAATTGCCTGATGATGGGTTCGTGCTGGAAACCGATAGCCCCGATATGCCGTTAAGTGGCTACCAAGGCCAGCGCAACGAACCTTCGCACGTGGCGCAGGTGGCGAAGGTAGTGGCAGAGTTGAGAAAACAGCGCTTCGCAACCGTGGCGGCATTGAGCAGTGCCAACGCCGCCCGGCTGTTTGCATTAGACGATCAGTTCTGAGCAAGCTGAGCGGCTATCTGCTCAGGGTCCAAGCGCTCGATCGGATAGGGAAGCGCCTGCAAGGTAAGAGGTGTTGTCTGCCAATAGACGGTCACGCCGTCTTCCATCACCTTGGTATTCATTACGGCCAGAAGCTCGATGTGCTGATCATCGCTGGTTGCACTGCTGACGACTTCGCCTAACGATTTACCGCTCTCATCCATTAGGGTGGCACCCAGCTCGGGCAGCGAGGCAGTGTGCGCGCGGGCGTGCACGAGGCGCTTCTTGACTTGGCCGCGGAAATGGGCGCGGGCAACGACCTCCTGGCCGGTATAGCACCCTTTCTTGAAACTAATCCCGCCCAACGCTTCCCAATTCAGCATTTGTGGTAGGAACTGGTCCTGCTGAGCGGCCGTGAGCCACGCCAGTCCGCTACGGATATCTGACAGCTTCCAGGCGTTGAGCAATGCCTCGCTGTCTGTCAAGAGATTTTGAGGCTCTTCTTCGAACATGAATAGCCAACGAGGAGACCCTGGGAGGCGTAGCACCGTGCCAGACGTGCTAGTGGCGTGGGTGTAGGGCTGCTTTGGCAACGTCACGCCCAGACAATAGGCCAAGTTTTCGGCTGACTCACTGGCGCCTGCGAAAATGATGTTTTGTGCCACTGATAACTCCGCTTTGTAAAAAGCGGCAAATTTGTTCAGGTGTTTGGCCAGATCATTCGCCAGAGAGGCGTCGAGAATCAGCCGATAATGATTCATCTCGAGCCTACACAGCTGTCCGTTGGCCAACATGCGGCCCTTTGGGGTACAAAAACAGGTAAGCGGCGCAAACGAGCCGTTTGCCAATCCCACTTGCGCGCTGGTTTGACCTTGCAAGAATTTCTCCGCATCGGCCCCTTTGATATCCAGTGCAGCATATTGATCCAAACGTACGGCACTAGAGGGCGGCGTCTTCTCCATGGTCATGGTCGCTCCTGAACATTGTGGGTAAGCATCGTCGATCTTTATCAAAATGTGGGCAGACTTGTTGGATTGCAAGGCCTTGACGGCATGCTAGACTCTTCATTCTGTATCAGGTTTGCATAGGTAATGGTCGTTGCCGGTTACCACGACGCAACCTAGGCAAACACTTTTCCTCAAAAGGACGTTTCATGGCAGTTCAATCATTGAGTTTTCAGGGTGTTACCACCGCAGAACAAGTCAACAAAATTACCACCGCTCTGATGATGTTGGATGGCGTCGATAGCGCTGAAGTGGGGCGCTATGGTGCAGAAGTGGAGGGGCGCGCGAAACGAGACGCTCTCATCAAGGCCATTGAAAAACTCAACCTGCGCATCAAGGTATCGTAAATGCATCTGCCTATCGTGGTGATCAGTGAACGAAATAGCGCCTTTCGTCAGCGCGTCGAGGTCAACGGCATGGATGACCTCTTCGCGGACGTGCCTACGGTGGTAGGAGGAGATGAAAGCGCTCCAGATCCCCATGACTATTTTGATATTGCGCTGGGAACCTGCAAGGCGATCACGGTCCAAATGTACGCCAAACGTAAGCAGTGGCCGTTGGAAGGGGTGACCGTCACAGTGCAGCGCGATGACAGCGGCGAACGCCAAGGTCACTACAAGCTGGACGTGACGTTAGAGCTTCATGGCATCAGCGTTCCAGAGCAACGCGCTAAACTGGAGGAGATAAGCCATCGCTGCCCGATCCAACGCCTGATGACCCAGGCGACGATCGAGATAGCCACCCACACCGTGTAGGCCCATTCACCAATAGGAGCAAAGATGAGCAAGGAATTTCGTCTGCAGTCAAAATTTCAGCCTGCGGGCGATCAGCCTGCGGCCATCCGCGGGTTGATTAGCGGTTTGGAATCCGGGCTTGCCCATCAGACGCTGCTTGGTGTCACCGGTTCGGGTAAAACCTTCACTATGGCCAACGTGGTTCAGCAGTTGCAACGACCCACGATCGTCATGGCGCCCAACAAAACGCTAGCAGCCCAGCTTTACGGGGAGTTCAAGTCGTTCTTTCCTGATAACGCCGTCGAGTACTTCGTTTCGTATTACGACTACTACCAGCCAGAGGCCTACGTGCCTTCTTCAGATACGTTCATCGAGAAAGACGCTTCGATCAATGACCATATCGAGCAGATGCGCTTGTCCGCTACTAAAGCCCTGTTAGAGCGTCGGGATGCGCTGATCGTCGTTTCCGTATCGGCGATCTATGGTTTGGGGGACCCCGATCAGTACTTGAAGATGCGTCTTCATTTTACACGCGGTGAACTGATCGATCAGCGTGCGTTTTTGCGCCGTTTGGCCGAGCTTCAGTACACCCGTAATGATATGGATTTCCGTCGCGGTACCTACCGCGTGCGGGGCGATGTCATCGATATTTTTCCAGCGGACTCGGACGAAGAGGCGGTGCGCGTCGAGCTGTTCGACGACGAAATCGACTCTATTCGTTTGTTTGACCCGCTGACCGGCGATGTTCGTGGTCAAGTACCTCGCATGACGATCTACCCGAAGTCCCACTACGTGACGCCCCGAGAAACCATTCTTGAAGCTATCGACGCCATCAAAGCCGAGCTCAAAGAGCGCTTGGAGTGGCTGCGTCATCACGAGCGTCTGGTAGAGGCTCAGCGGCTAGAGCAGCGAACGCTCTACGACATCGAGATGATGCTCGAATTGGGCTACTGCAACGGGATTGAAAACTACTCGCGCTACCTCTCAGGCCGTGCTCCTGGCGAGCCGCCTCCCACGTTTTTCGACTACTTGCCGGATGATGCGCTGCTGTTTATCGACGAGTCACACGTCAGCGTGCCTCAAGTGGGAGGGATGTACAAAGGCGACCGTTCGCGTAAAGAAACGCTGGTGGAGTATGGATTTCGCTTGCCGTCCGCGTTGGATAACCGGCCGATGAAGTTCGAGGAGTGGGAGTCGATCTCACCCCAAACGATTTTCGTGTCGGCGACACCTGGGCCTTACGAGGCCGAGCACGCAGGTCAAATCGTCGAGCAGGTCGTGCGACCAACGGGCTTGTTGGATCCGCAGATCGAAGTGCGCCCGGCCAGTTCGCAGGTGGACGACCTGCTGTCGGAGATTGGCTTACGTAACGCCGTTGGCGAGCGCGTGCTGGTGACAACGCTGACCAAGCGCATGGCGGAAGACCTGACGGATTACCTCGACGAGCACGATATCCGGGTGCGCTACCTGCACTCCGATATCGATACGGTCGAGCGTGTCGAGATCATCCGAGACCTGCGGCTGGGTAAGTTCGATGTCCTGGTGGGTATCAACCTGCTTCGGGAAGGGTTGGACATTCCTGAGGTATCGCTGGTCGCCATTTTGGATGCCGACAAAGAAGGCTTCCTGCGCGCTGAACGCTCGTTGATCCAAACCATTGGTCGTGCCGCACGCAATGCCAACGGCAAGGCGATTCTGTACGGTGATCGAATCACCGATTCCATGCGTAAAGCGATCGATGAGACCGAGCGACGCCGTGCCAAACAGATGGCGCATAATGAAAAGCATGGTATTACGCCCACAACGGTCACGCGCTCCGTGGCGGACATCCTCGAAGCGGCCCAAACGCCGGGTAAAAAGGGCAATCGCCGTAAGGGTAGCGAGCGTAAAGTGGCTGAGCCATCAGGCGGATACGATGTGGCGTCCATGAACCAGCAGGAGCTTCTGGCCGCCATCAGCAAGATCGAAGATGCCATGTTCGAAGCAGCGCAAAACCTGGAGTTCGAAGAGGCTGCCCGGCTCCGCGACCAGCTGCATCAAATGAAAGAAAAACAGCTGGCGCTAGGATAACCGATGCCCGAAGGTCCCGAGATCCGCCGAGCGGCGGATCGCATTGAAAAGCAGATTGGTGGAAAAATTCTCGAGGATGCCTGGTTCGCCTTTCCCGAGCTTGCCAGTCAAGCCAGCTCGCTGATCGGTGTCAGGGTGTCGGCAGTGGACTCGTGGGGAAAAGCCATGCTGATTCGGTTTGCCGACCGTCGTGTGCTTTACTCGCACAACCAGCTTTATGGCGTATGGAAACTGCATGCTGACGACAAGCCACCCAATACGTCGCGCTCCTTACGAGTTCGTTTGGTGGCGGAAGGGCGTGCTGCCAGTTTATACAGTGCTTCTGACGTTTCGCTTTGGGAAGAGGACAGGCTGGCGCATCATCCGTTTTTATCCCGTTTAGGACCTGACTTGCTGAGCCAGCAAGTCAGTGCTGCCGACGTAGAGCAACGTCTTTTGTTACCGGCGTTTAGGCGCAGAAGTTTGGGAGCACTACTGCTCGACCAGGGGCTGGTCGCCGGCCTGGGTAACTACTTACGTTCTGAGATTCTGTTTTTTTCCCAGTTGCATCCCAAGCAGCGTCCTTGTGACCTCACGAGTGAGCAGCTAGCGGTGTTGTCGTCGCGCATCATCGATATTACCCGCACGGCTTACCGAACAGCAGGTGTCACCAATCAGGACGCGTGGATCGAACAAGCCGTTGCCTCTGGTGAGTCTCGCCGCCAATGGCGGTTCAGCGTGTTCGAGCGTGCCGGATTATCGTGCCACCGCTGTGGTTATGTGATTGAGCGTACGACAATAGGGTCACGGCGACTCTATTGGTGCCCTCGGTGTCAGCCACCTCCTTCGCCGTAAATTTTATACCGTTATCTCAATTTTGATGATTCATAATCCTACCAAAGAGCTAAGTGAACAAAGCGCGTAGCCCACTGGATTGGCTGCCGCCTTGGGCCTCAATACGGTATACTTCCCGCACACTTAGACGGCCGCCAAGGCTGCAGCCTAGACGTTAACCGAGGAGCTGTTAATCCATGACCGTGATTCGCCAGGACGACGTGATCCAAAGCGTTGCCGATGCTCTGCAGTACATCTCTTACTACCATCCCAAAGATTTCATTGACGCCATGGCGGCGGCCTACGAGCGGGAAGAGAACCCGGCAGCCAAAGATGCCATCGCACAGATTTTGATCAATTCCCGCATGTGCGCTACGGGTCACCGCCCGATTTGCCAAGACACCGGCATCGTGACGGTCTTCGTACATGTGGGCATGAACGTCACATGGGACGCCGAGATGAGCCTTGACGACATGGTCAACGAAGGCGTGCGTCGTGCATACCAGTTGCCGGATAACGTATTGCGAGCCTCGGTTCTGGCCGATCCGGACGGCAAGCGTCAAAACACCAAAGACAACACGCCCGCCATCATCCACCATAAAATCGTGCCGGGCGATAAAGTCGACATCCATGTGGCCGCGAAGGGAGGCGGTAGCGAAGCAAAATCGAAATTCGCCATGCTTAACCCTTCCGACAGCGTAGTCGATTGGGTAATGGAGCAGCTTCCCAAAATGGGGGCGGGCTGGTGCCCACCGGGCATGCTGGGTATTGGGATTGGTGGCACCGCTGAAAAAGCGATGGAGATTGCCAAAGAAGCGCTGCTCGACCCTATCGATATCCAAGAACTACAGGCTCGCGGTGCCAGCAACCGTGCCGAAGAGCTGCGTCTCGAGCTATTCGACAAGGTGAACAAGAGTGGTATCGGCGCGCAGGGGCTGGGGGGCTTGACCACCGTGCTGGATATCAAAGTCAAAGATTACCCCACCCACGCGGCGAACAAGCCAGTGGCGATCATTCCCAACTGTGCCGCTACCCGCCACGCCCATTTCACGCTGGACGGATCCGGCCCTGTGGCCTTACCGGCGCCTAAGCTCGAAGACTGGCCGGAAATTACCCGTGAAGCGGGCGACAACGTGAAGCGTGTCAATCTGGATACCGTCACCCCCGAGGAAGTGAAAACCTGGCAGCCTGGCGACACGCTGTTATTGAACGGTAAACTGCTCACGGGCCGTGATGCGGCTCACAAGCGCATGGTCGATATGATCGCCAAAGGCGAGCCGCTGCCTGTCGATATGAAAGGTCGTTTCATCTACTACGTTGGGCCGGTCGATCCGGTGGGTGACGAGGTGGTCGGCCCGGCTGGCCCTACGACGGCGACGCGAATGGACAAATTTACCCGTACGATGTTGGAGGAGACGGGGCTATTGGGCATGGTGGGTAAGGCCGAGCGTGGTCAAGCTGCCATCGAGGCGATTCGTGATAACCAAGCCGTCTATCTCATGGCGGTGGGTGGCTCTGCCTACTTAGTGGCGCAGGCCATCAAGAAATCGCGGGTCGTAGGGTTCGAGGACCTAGGAATGGAAGCCATCTACGAATTCGAAGTGGAAGACATGCCCGTTACCGTTGCGGTGGATAGCCAAGGCACATCGGTGCACCAGACCGGTCCGGCCAAATGGAAAGAGATCATTGCTGAAAAAGCGTGATAGGCTGATGCAATAGACGTTGTATCACGACAGGAGCCCCGTTTTAGCGGGGCTCCTGTGTATGGAGCGACGTCGTGAGACCTAACGGATGTTGAGGAATAGCCCATGACCTCTTGGTTGCTAGGGACAGGGATTATGTTGATTCACGTGCTGGGTATGATCTCGGCCGTGATGGCTCTGATGTCGAGTCGCACGTCACAAGGTGCAGTCGCGTGGATCATTTCATTACTGACGTTTCCCTACGCCGCAGTCCCTGCCTACTGGCTATTTGGTCGTCCACGTTTTTATGGTTATGTGACCGCAAGAGGCGCTCGCGATTCGGTACTGCGCCGGGTGCTCGTACGTTATAGGCATAACGTAAAACCTCACGTTGCACACTCTAACAATACCGACATACAGGCCGTCGAGCAGTTGGCCATGATGCCGTTGACGAAGGGCAATAGCACCAAGCTTTTGATCGATGGCAAAGCAACGTTCGAGAGTTTGTTCCAAGGTATCGAACAAGCGCAGGACTACCTGCTCATCCAGTTCTTCATCGTCCGTGACGACGAGTTGGGTCGACAGCTCCACCGACAATTGAGCGCGGCGGCCAAGCGAGGAGTGCGCGTCTATTTTCTGTATGACGAAATTGGCAGCCGTAAACTCAACGACAGCTACTTTAACGAGTTGAGAGAAAGCGGCGTCGAAGTATCGCCATTCCGTTCGTCACGCGGACTCAAACACCGTTTCCAGCTCAATTTCCGAAACCATCGCAAGATTGCTGTAGTAGATGGTAAGCAAGGGTGGATTGGCGGCTTCAATGTGGGGAACGAGTATCTAGGTAAGAGCGCCAAACATGGCCCTTGGCGAGATACCCATTTAAACGTGCAAGGCCCTTGCGTGTTGGGATTACAAGAAGCCTTTTGGGAAGATTGGCACTGGGCAACGGGAGACGTCATTACCTTGAACTGGCATGCAGAGTGCCACCCACAGCAAGATCAGCAAGTAGTCATCGTGCCTTCTGGCCCAGCCGACAAGCAGGATACCGCAGGGTTACTCGTACAGCAGCTGATTCATAGTGCCAATCACCGCTTTTGGGTTACAAGTCCCTATTTCGTACCCGATCAAGGCGTACAAGACTCGCTACGACTAGCCGCCATGCGTGGTGTTGATGTACGTGTGATGATTCCAGAACGGCCAGATCATTTACTGGTGTTTCTTTCCGCCTTTTCGTTTTTGCCTGACATGTTAAGGGCAGGCGTAAAAATATACCGTTATCAACCTGGGTTCTTGCACCAAAAGATCATGCTCATCGATGACTCTTCAGCAACAGTCGGCACAGTGAACTTAGATAATCGTTCGTTTCGGCTAAATTTTGAGATTACGGCATTCGTGCCAAGTGCTGATTTTGCTGCCGATGTGGCCACCATGTTAGAAGCCGATTTTGCAAGGTGTCGCCGTGTAACGCTCGATGAAGTGAGCCAGCGACCTATGTGGAAAAAGGTCGTTTCTCGCGCTGCTTATTTAATGGCGCCCGTGCAATAGAGTCTCAGCGTCACCAACGGACGAAACTCTCAACGAACAAACAATAGGAGACATGGGTGAACCTAGAAACAAAATGGCTGGAAGACTTTGTCGCCCTTGCAAACACTCGGAGTTTTTCAGCCTCTGCCCGACAGCGCCATGTCACCCAGCCCGCGTTCAGTCGGCGTATCAGGGCCTTGGAGCAGGCCGTTGGCGTCACCCTGGTGGATCGATCCACCACCCCCATTGGGTTGACCTCGGAAGGGCAACTCTTTTTGGTGACTGCACGCAATTTAGTCGAACAGCTTAATGAATCGTTGAGTCATTTACGCGGCTTGTCGATTGCCAACGAAGCGCTGGACATCGTCGCGGCGCATTCGCTCGCGCTGAGTTTCTACCCCCCCTGGATCTCAAGACTGCAAAAAGGACTGGGGGAGTTGCCGACGCGCTTGGTCGCCATGAATGTCGGTGAAGCCATTCATGTGCTTCGCGAGGGTAACTGCGACCTGATGCTGGCCTACTACGACCCTTTCGCGACGATGCAGTTAGATGCAGAGGTCTTTCCATCATTCTCCATCGGTAAGGTCAAGATGTTGCCCGTCTCGCTACCTGATACGCAGGGTAAGCCGCTATTTTCGCTGCAGCGTGATAGCTCGATTCCGTATTTGGCTTATACCCAAGGGGCCTTTCTAGGCCGCAGCGTGCGCATGCTGCTGAAAAATGACCCATTACGAATGAAACTTCGAACCGTTTATGAGACGGCGATGGCCGAAGGTTTGAAGGGCATGGTATTACAAGGCGTTGGTGTTGCTTGGATACCTGATTTTTGTATACGCGACGAGTTAAAAACCGGCAAGCTCGTGAGAGCTGGGGATGAGAGTTGGGATATACCGCTAGAAATACGTCTCTATCGCTGTTCGCTAGTGCACAAGCCGGGGGTAGAGCGGCTGTGGCGGCAGATGATGAAACTGCCGCGTGATTTCTTGCAGGCCTAAACGTGTAGCTCTAAAGAGAGCCAAAATCTGCGGGCAGGCCGAGGAAGTTTTGGATAATGAAAAAATGGTCTTCAAAGAGGCTTTCGGGCTCCAGGTCGGCAAGCGCCACCCAGCGTGCGTGATCGCCGCCCTTGACGGGTTTAAGGCGGGGCAACTGCTGGTCGGGCCGCAAAGCAAAGTAAAACGCCTCGGCCAACGTGCGACCTCGCCAGCTGCGGTGTGGCTCATCGAACAGCCGCTGACCCTTTAGCGAGCCTTTCAAAACGGGCTCTGGTACTTTCAGCCGGAGCCGTTCGCGAAGTTCACGCAAGCAAGCATCTAGCAAACGCTCATGGGGGTTGATGAAACCACCGGGGAGGGCGAACAATCCTTTGCCCGGCGCCGCCGTACGCTTGACTAACAGCACATGACCCGACTGAACGACAACAGCGTTCACCGTGACGAAAATAGGCGGATAGGGTGCCTGGGACCAGGCGTGACGATATTGGTCTAGAAGCTGCTGCTCTTCCAGCAGCCGATGGTAAGCATTTCCTTTGCAAAAATCTCTGACGCTCTCTACGACGCCGGGTGGCAAGTCATGGTAAGCACCGGTACTCAAGTAGTCATCGGTAGAGCCAGGGGAACGAAACAGCCGCTCACGAATGTGACTAGCTGAAATACCTTCGACCAACGGGACACTGACGGACTCCCACTGGGGGAAAAGCGAGAGATAGTAGCTTGATTGGCCGCGACTCGCACCAATGAGCCCAATGCGCGGTAAGCGTGCATTGGCGGGGGTAGCCAGATCGCGCACCTTGCGCTGTACGTCTCTCACCCACACATCATCGTTATAAAGCGCATCCAACAGGGGAGTGATTTCAAGCCGCTGATTGTCCGCATCGTCAAATCCTGAGCGAAGCATCGATTGGCGCTCATTGAAATGCCAGGGATTGCGTAACGACCGTGCTTGCCAGGATGAGCCCACCATGACGATCACTTGGCGCGCTTTTTTGAGCGCTTCTCGAATAATGGCCAGATGCCCCAAGTGGGGTGGCTGAAATCGACCTATGAACACTAAGCAATCAAAGTCGTAAGATGTGGCAGATCGGGCTGCATCTGAGTTCATCGCATTTCCTGATTGCGGAAAATGAAGAATAGAGCGGTGCCATTATGATCGCCACCCTACATCCCTGCAATGCAATCATGACTGCGCTCAACGCTTTGATTAGGTATGCTTATTCATTCGTTGTCAGACCGGCGTTGCAAAAGAACGCTATACACTGCGTTGAAGGGAAACACTATGATTAAAAAGACACTCACGTTTTGGTGGAACGTGGTTCAGGATGCAACGTCGTTATGGCTCGAGCGCAATGCGTTCAGTTATGCCGGATCATTGGCATTTTATACGCTGTTTTCGCTCGCACCGACGGTTATCATTGCCGTTACCGTGATTGGTGTGGTGTTAGGAGAAGAGGCCGCCCAGGGCCAAATTGTCGCCCAATTACAAGGCACTTTAGGAGTGGATGCGGCCTTGGCGGTCGAGCAAGCCGTGGCGCAATCGCGCATTGAAGAGTCGGGTATCCTGCCGACCTTACTTGGCTTTATTGCGTTACTCGTCGGTGCCACGACCGTCTTTGCCCAGATGCAGTTCTCGCTCAATACCATTTGGGGAGTGACCGCTAAACCGACCAGTAACAGTGCATTTATTTTCATCAAAAACCGACTGCTCTCGCTGACCGTCGTACTTTCGATTGGCTTTATTCTGCTCGTCTCGCTTGTGCTCGGTGTCATGCTCAGAGGGATGCTTCACGCTGCTAATGATCTTCTCCCTTTCGCAAGTCTACTGACGACGACCGCAGAATCTTTGATTTCACTGGCCATGGTCGCTTTACTCTTTGCCACTATCTTTAAAGTACTGCCGGATGTCGTGTTACGCTGGCAGGATGTATTGATTGGCGCTGTCGTCACTGCCGTGCTTTTCACCATTGGGCGCAGCGTGATTGCGATCTACTTGGCTTATACCGCGACGGCGTCGACCTATGGAGCGGCGGGGTCCGTCGTCATGATTCTTTTGTGGGTGTACTATAGCTCGCTTATTTTGCTGTTTGGTGCTGCTTTTACGCGCTCGCTGCTGTTACGCCGTGGACGTCCGCTAGTGCCACGCAATAGCGCCGTGCTGGTCAAGCGAGAACTGCTTTGATGTTAAGGAGTGGACGATGGCTCAATGCTGTGTACGTGCATTCGTAACGGGAAAAGTGCAGGGCGTCTGGTATCGCCGTGCTACTCAAGAGCAAGCACTCTTGAGAGGCGTCACCGGCTATGCGAAAAACTTGCCTGATGGTCGTGTGGAAGTGCTCATGTGTGGCCAGGTTGCGGCCGTCTCAGAGCTTGGTCAATGGCTATGGCAAGGTCCACAAGGGGCGCAGGTCACTCATGTCACGCTGGAGACACTCGAGAACCAATACGCCCCTGACCACTTCTCGACCTACTAGATACGTGCTACTGGCACTGGGTGAAAAAGTTAGTGAGCCTCGGTTTGCCAAGCGCGGATATTGTCGGCAGTGAGGCCAACGATGTTTTGCCGTGCTTCAGGCGTTATCCAAGCGTTGTGAGGCGTTACGATCAAATTGAGCGGTTCTGCTTTTGCCAGAGCATCGAGGAGCGGATGCCCGTCTTTGGGCGGCTCGGTAGGCAGCACATCGACCGCTAACCCACCAATGTCCCCGTCACGAAGGGCCTCGAGCGCCGCCACTTCGTCGATGATGCCGCCACGGGCACAGTTGACGATCAAGAGTGACGGCTTGGCCTTGGCAAGACGCTCCTTGTTGAGAAGGTGTTTCGTAGCCTCGTTCAGCGGACAGTGTAGGCTGATGACGTCGGCGGTGGGCAGCAGTTCGTCCAAGGACGGCCGCTGATCGTTGTGCTCATTGCCGGGTCGGGCGGCAAACGTGACTTGCATACCAAAGGCTTCGGCTAAACGTGCCACTTCAGACCCCAGTTCCCCTTGGCCGACCATGACCAGTTGCTTGCCAGACAACTGCAGTGTGGGATGTTCCTGCAAGCAGAAAAAGTCACTGTCCTGCCATTTTCCATCGGCAATGTCCGCTTGATAGCGGGGGAGGCGATTGGCCAATGACAGCATGAGCATGAGGGTATGTTGCGAGACACTGGCTGTGCCATAGGCCGAGACGTTCTTGACGGCGATGTTATGCGCTTTAGCGGCCTCCAGATCGATGTTGTTCAGCCCAGTGGCCAGCACACAAATGAGTCGCAAAGAAGGTAGCTGAGCGAGCGTGTCGGCGTCGAGTTTGACCTTGTTGACGATCGCGATCTCTGCTTCGACCAAGCGTTCACGAGCTTGCGTCGTGGTGCTCTGCTGATGGATCTCTAAGTGCGTGACAGCGTTACGAATCGCCGTCAAATCGATGTCTGGGCCAAGGCTTTGGGCATCCAGTATGACCGCGTTGGGCATTGCATGTTCTCCATTCATTGCCGAAAGCCGCTTGGCCTTGCTCGGCAGGGGGCACAAAAGGGTATAATGACCGCTCTATCGACCGCAGTCTTGGAATTTATCCTGGCAGGCCACATATTGTCAGCCTGATAACGTCGGGTGAACCGCGATACCGACAAGACGAAACCTGTTGGAGTTGAGCTTTTTCAGGAGCCATCAACATGCCCATCTATGAGTACGAGTGCAAGGCCTGCGGCCATCGCATGGAAAAACTTCAGAAAATTAGCGCAGATCCGTTAAAAAGCTGCCCTGCATGTCAGCAAGATGATCTGGAGCGCTTGGTCTCTGCAGCCGGGTTCCGCTTAGCGGGTGGCGGTTGGTACGAAACTGATTTCAAGACAGGCAGCAAAAAGAATCTTGCTGCTGAAGGACAAGCTTCCGGTAGCGCGAAAAGCGATGCCAGCAGCACGTCAACAAACAAAGGCGCCGCGGCATAGCCGCGGCTGTCAGGGCCATGGCCCAAGACAACTTAATTGCCACGAAACAGAACAGGATGTGACATGCGCAGCCATTATTGCGGCCAGCTTAACGAAACATTGGTGGATCAAACGGTCACCGTTTGCGGTTGGGTTCACCGCCGTCGTGACCACGGTGGGGTTATTTTTCTCGACATGCGCGACCGTGACGGTATCGCCCAGTTCGTCGTCGACCCCGATACCGCCGAGGCGTTTGCTAATGCCGATCGTGCTCGCAGTGAATACGTTCTGCGCATCACTGGCCGTGTTCGGCTGCGCCCCGAAGGCACTCAGAACCCCAACATGCCCACCGGCATGATCGAAGTGCTGGCAAAAGACGTCGAGGTGCTCAATACCGCCGCAACGCCGCCTTTCCAGCTCGACGAGCATGGCAAAGTCGGTGAAGAAGTGCGTTTGAAGCATCGCTATATCGATTTACGTCGGCCCGATATGATCGAGAAACTGCGTCTTCGTTCGCGTATTTCACATAGCGTTCGTGCCTACCTGGAAAACCAAGGATTCTTGGACATCGAAACGCCGGTACTGACCCGTGCCACACCTGAAGGCGCGCGAGACTATCTGGTACCTAGCCGCACCCATGCAGGCAGCTTCTTTGCGCTGCCGCAGTCCCCCCAGCTGTTCAAGCAGCTGTTGATGGTGGCGGGTTTCGATCGCTACTACCAAATTGCCAAGTGTTTCCGTGACGAGGACCTGCGTGCTGACCGTCAGCCGGAGTTTACGCAGATCGATATCGAAGCCTCTTTCGTGGAAGAGAACGACATCATGGGCATTACCGAAGCCATGATTCGTCAGTTGTTCCAGGAAGTGTTGAGTGTCGAACTTCCCGAGTTCCCGCGCATGACCTGGCAAGAAGCCATGGACCGCTTTGGTTCCGACAAGCCCGACCTGCGTATTCCGTTGGAGCTGACGGATGTCGATGACCTCATGAAGCAGGTGGATTTCAAGGTCTTTTCCGGCCCGGCCAGCGCAGACGACGGTCGTGTGGCGGCGCTCAAAGTGCCGGGTGGCGCCAAGCTTTCTCGTAAAGAGATCGATGAATACACCAAGTTCGTGGGTATTTATGGTGCGAAAGGCCTGGCGTGGATCAAGATCAACGAACGTGCCAAAGGGCTGGATGGCTTGCAGTCGCCGATCGTCAAGTTCATGGAGAACGTCGTCGAAGAGCTGCTGGACCGTGTGGGGGCCGAGGATGGTGACATCATCTTCTTCGGTGCCGACAAAGCGCGTATCGTCAATGAAGCCATTGGTGCGCTGCGCGTCAAGCTCGGGGCCGATCTTGACCTCTACACCCAGGCGTGGGCGCCCCTGTGGGTCGTTGACTTCCCCATGTTCGAAGCCGACGACAATGGCCGCTTAAGCCCGCTTCATCACCCGTTTACGGCACCGTCTTGTTCGCCGGAAGCGTTGAAGGCCGACCCGGCCAAAGCGCTCTCCCGCGCTTACGACATGGTGCTTAATGGTACGGAACTTGGCGGTGGCTCTATCCGTATCCATGACCAAACCATGCAGAGCACCGTGTTCGAGATTTTGGGTATTGGGCAAGAAGAAGCGCAAGAGAAGTTCGGCTTCTTGCTGGATGCGCTGCAGTACGGCGCACCGCCCCACGGCGGCCTTGCCTTTGGTTTGGATCGTCTGGTCATGCTCATGGCGGGCGCAAAAACCATTCGTGAAGTCATTGCCTTCCCGAAAACGCAAAGTGCGGCTTGTTTGATGACCGACGCCCCGGGTGAGGTCAGCGCTGACCAGCTCAAAGAGCTCAACATTCGCTTGCGCCAAAAAGTAAAGGCGGATGCTGCGGGCGAATAAGATCGCCTTATCGCATTGACGAGTCAAACACCGACGCGCCAGCGTCGGTGTTTTTGTTTCAGGTAGTACTAAAGGAAGAGGGCGAAGAGAAGTGTCCATGGACGAAAGACAGCCCCCTGCGACGATTAGAATTCTGGGGATCGATCCAGGTTCCAGGATCACCGGGTATGGAGTGATTGACCTAGTAGGGATGAAGCCACGCTATGTAGCCAGCGGCTGCATTCGAACGGCTGAGGGAGCGCTAGAGCAGCGCCTGGCTCAGATTTATGCAGGGATTGGCGAGGTGATAGGGCTTCATCGCCCCGATGCCGTCGCCGTCGAGCGGGTGTTTATGGCCAAAAATGCAGACTCCGCGCTGAAACTCGGTCAAGCCCGTGGAGCGGCGCTGGTCTGCCTAGCGAACCATGGATTAAGCATTGCCGAGTACGCAGCGCGGCAGATCAAACAGGCGGTAACCGGGCAAGGGGGAGCCGATAAAAGCCAAGTTCAGCACATGGTCACTACGCTGCTTGGCCTATCGGCCACCCCCCAAGCGGATGCTGCCGACGCGCTGGCGATTGCCTTGACGCACGCCTATGCAGGGAGTGCGCTCGTCATGGCGACGCCATCTCGCAGTAAACGCCGCGCTACCGGTCGTTGGCGGCTTTAGGGTTACTGGTCATCTGTACAGAGTAGCTTTATAGTGACCGCTACTTCGAATGGCTGTGAGGCAAAGGATGATTGGACGTTTGACGGGCTTATTGCTGGAAAAACAGCCGCCGTGGATGGTGGTTGACGTTCACGGGGTAGGTTACGAGCTCGAAGCCTCAATGAACACCTTCGTGGCGCTGCCAGCCCCTGGCGAGCAGGTGATGCTATATACCCATCTGACAATACGTGACGATGCCCATTTGCTTTATGGCTTTGGACGCGAGCATGAACGGGCATTATTTCGTGCGCTAATCAAAGTCAACGGCGTCGGCCCCAAGCTTGCCTTGGCGATTCTATCCGGTATGGATGAAGACGCTTTTATGCGCTGCGTGCGAGACGACGACAGCAAAGCACTGACGAAGCTGCCAGGAGTGGGTAAAAAAACGGCGGAGCGTTTGATCATCGAAATGCGCGACCGCTTTCCGGATTGGGAGCAGGGCAGTCATGCTCCCCTCGCTTTAGAAGCTACCAGTGGACGAGCCGCGCCTAGAGACCATTTGGCAGACGCAGAAGCCGCTCTCGTCAGCCTGGGTTATAAGTTGACCGAGGCGGCCAAAATGCTCGCCGATGTTGATCCGAACCAGAGCACCGAAGCCCTCATCAAAGCCGCATTGACCAAGCGAATGTCTGGTTGAGCTGTACGGGTATCATGAGTACGCCTTGGTAAGCACTTCAGAAGAGTCACTATGTTAGAACACGACCGATTAATTGCCGCCGAGCCCGAGCAAGGCGAAGTGCGCATCGACCATGCGATTCGTCCCAAGCACCTCAAGGATTATATTGGCCAGCCACGGGTGCGCGAGCAGTTGGAGATTTTCATTGGGGCGGCACGGCTGCGCGAGGAGAGTCTGGACCACACCCTGGTCTTCGGCCCGCCAGGGTTGGGCAAAACGACGCTCGCAAACATCATTGCCACCGAAATGGGCGTCGGGTTGAAATCGACGTCTGGTCCGGTGCTCGAGCGCGCCGGCGACCTTGCCGCCATGCTCACGAATCTCGAGCCTGGCGATGTGCTGTTCATCGATGAAATCCACCGCCTCTCTCCCGTGGTAGAGGAAGTTCTGTATCCGGCGATGGAGGATTTTCAACTCGATATCATGATCGGTGAAGGCCCCGCAGCGCGATCCATCAAGCTGGATCTCCCAAAGTTCACACTGGTAGGTGCCACGACACGAGCAGGACTGCTCACGTCTCCGCTACGCGACCGCTTTGGCATCGTGCAACGCCTCGAATTTTATAACCTCGAAGAGCTAACCGAAATCGTCGCGCGCTCCGCCCGTTTGCTTGGCGTGGAAACCAGCCGTGAAGGGGCCATCGAAGTCGCCCGGCGCTCTCGTGGGACGCCTCGTATTGCCAATCGGTTGCTGCGCAGGGTACGCGACTACGCCGACATCAAGGGCGACGGCGTGGTGGACGTGACGCTCGCCGATGCGGCACTCAATATGCTAAACGTCGATCATCACGGGTTGGATCATATGGACCGACGCCTGCTGCTGGCCATGATCGACAAGTTCGATGGCGGTCCGGTCGGGGTCGACTCACTGTCTGCCGCCATTGGCGAAGAGCGCGATACCATCGAAGACGTTATCGAGCCGTATTTGATTCAGCAAGGCCTAATGATGCGTACCCCCAGGGGACGCGTGGTTACCCGCCAAGCTTGGTTGCACTTCGACCGCGTGCCCCACGAGCATTCGATCAATGCCGAGGGAGAGCGTCGACCATGAGCGAAACATTTAGCATCCCCGTGCGGGTTTATATGGAAGATACTGACGCGGGGGGAATTGTCTACTACGTTAACTACTTGAAGTTTATGGAGCGTGCACGCAGTGAGTGGTTGAGAGATTTAGGCCTCGACCAGCAAACGCTGCTAGACGAAGGTACGCAGCTAGTGGTATACCGCATGGCCTGTCACTATGCCAAACCGGCCCGGTTAGATGAGGCGCTCACGGTGACGGCCAGCATCGCGGAGCAGGGACGCTGCCGAATGACGTTCGCGCAGCAGGTTTTTCGTGAAAAGGAACTCTTGTGCTCTGCCACAGTCGAGATAGCCTGCTTGCACGCAGCAACACTGCGCCCCAAAGCGTGGCCATCATCACTTAACACCGTATCCCGTCGATAACGACACTAATTGATTGAAGAGGGCAACTGTGAACGATAACGCCATGTCCATTCCCCACTTGATAATGAGCGCCAGCACGGTCGTACAGCTGGTCATGTTGCTGCTCGTGGTGGGGTCAATTCTCTCGTGGGTGGTGATTTTTCAGCGCAGTATCGCGCTACGACGAGCCAAGCAGGAGTACAACCAGTTCGAAGAGTCGTTTTGGTCTGGCGTTGACTTGAACGAACTCTACCGTGAGATTCCTGCGGACGATCCTCGGCACGGCGCAGAGCATATTTTTCAAGCTGGTTTTCGTGAGTTCAATCGCTTGATGCCCAAGACTCGCAGTGCTGACACCGTACTCGAAGGCGTTCAACGCAGCATGCGCGTTGCCTGGTCGCGGGAAGAGGATCGTCTGACTCAGCATCTCGTGTTCTTGGCAACGGTCGCCTCTGCCAGTCCCTATATCGGCCTATTTGGCACGGTGTGGGGCATCATGGGGTCGTTCCAGTCGCTCTCCATGACGCAACAAGCCACGCTCGCCACGGTGGCCCCCTGGATTGCAGAGGCGCTGATTGCCACCGCCATGGGGCTCTTCGCTGCGATTCCCGCCGTTATTTTTTATAACCGTCTCTCCAACAATGCGTCCCGCCTACTGGGCAAATACGAAGACTTTGCTGAGGAGTTTCACGCCATTTTGCATCGTAATCTGCAAGGGCGTGACGGCAAACCTAGCGCTGGTTAAGGGAGTCTGCCATGCAAGGTCCGTTCAATCGTAGTGGCAAAAGCAAGCCGATGGGGGAAATCAATGTCGTCCCCTTCATCGACGTCATGCTCGTGCTGTTGGTCATCTTTATGATTACCGCTCCTATGCTGACGCAGGGTGTGCAGGTCGACCTTCCACAGGTCACCTCCGAGCCTATTGAGACTCAGGAAGATAATGACCCGATCATCATCTCAGTCGATCGAGAGGGCGGCTACTTCATTACGTTGGGTGAGGACTCGACGGCCGTGACGCTCGACGAGATGTCGGAAAGGGTCGTGGCCATTCTGCAACGCCGCCCGGGAACACCGGTCATGGTGAGGGGTGACCGCAATGTACCCTATGGCCAGATCGTTCTTCTGATGAGCACGCTGCAGCGCTCGGGTGTCGCCAACGTGGGGCTGCTTTCCGAGCCGCCGCAAGATGGTTAAGGGCGAGTCGCACATGGCTGTGAAACCACCGCGTGACCCTCAAGACGTTGGCTATACGTGGCCGACGATTTTGGCCATTGCCGTGCACCTGCTCGTCATCGTGTTTAGCTTGATAAAGCTACCCAGTATGACGGCCGAGCCTGACTCCTCTTCGATCGTACAAGCGACGTTCGTGAGCACGGAAACGTTTACCGATCAGGCTCAGCAAGTCACCGAGCAGCAGGCGGCTATGAACAGTGCCACTGAGCCTGAAACGCCCGATCCAGAACCGCCCAGCGAAGAGCCCTCTGCAGAGGAGCAGGCCGCCGCCGAAGCCCAGCGACAAGCGGAGGCCGAAGCGGCTGAACAAGCCCGCGCCCTCGAACAAGCGCAAGCAGAGGCCGAAGCCGAGGCGCAGCGTCGTGCTGAAGAGGCTGAACGGTTGGCCGAACAGCAGGCAGCCGAAGCTCAGGCTCGCGAAGCCGAAGCGCAGCGTGCTCGCGAAGAAGCAGAAGCCCAGCGTCAGCGAGAGGTGGAAGCAGAGCGTGCACGAGCGGAAGCGGAGGCTCAGCGTCAGCGTGAGGCCGAGGAACAGCGCCAACGCGAGGAAGAAGCTCAACGTCAGCGCGAGGCGGAAGAGCAGCGTGCTCGCGAAGAGGAGGCTAGACGTCAGCGCGAAGCCGAAGAGCAGCGCGCACGTGAAGAAGCCGAAGCGCAACGTGCTCGGGAGGCAGAGGCGGAGCGTCAGCGCGAAGAGGAGGCTCGTCGCCAACGAGAAGCAGAGGAGCAGCGCGCGCGTGAGGCAGAAGCCCAGCGCCAACGGGAAGCCGAAGAGCGTCGCGCCGCAGAGGCGGCAGAAGCCGCTATGCAGCGCCAGCTCGCTGGAGAAGCAGAGGCGGCTGCCAATGCTCAGCAAGCACAGCAAGCAGCGAACAGCTTCATCAACATCGTGCGCCGTGCCGTTGAGCAGGCGTGGCTGATTCCGCCCGCTGCGAGTGATTCGATGAGTGCTACGATACAAGTACGGCTTGGCCCATCGGGTGAGCTGTTAGCGACTTCTGTGGCCGCCTCCAGCGGCGACAGTGCATTTGATCGTTCGGCCATGCAAGCGGTCGAGCATGCTGCCCCGTTCAGCGAGTTACGTGACTTGCCAGCGGAGCAGCAGCGTACTTTACGTCAATTTAATCTGCGATTTACCCCGGGGGATGTTCGCTGATGCAAACGTTAAGCAAAGTGTGGCTCTTTTGCGTACTGCTACTGATCAGCAGCGTAGCAAGTGCCAATCTAACCATTGAAATTACCCGCGGCAGTGATCAAGCGCTGCCCATTGGCGTCGTTCCCTTTGCAGGCAACGAAGGCTTACCCGAGGACGTTGCTCAAATCGTGCAAGACGACCTCGAGCGTAGCGGTTTTTTCGCACCGCTCGAGCGTAGCGCCATGTTTGACCGTCCCAGCCAAGCGTCGGACGTCGAGTTTGGCACCTGGAGGTCGCTGGACGTTCGCTACCTCGTCGTGGGGCGTGCCCAGCAAACAGGTGGGGGGTATGAGTTACAGTTCGATTTGGTCGACATTAGTGGCCAGCGCCCCATGATCAGTGAAACCGTCACGGCGAGCAGTAACGATCTTCGCGGCGCAGCGCACTACATCAGCGATCAAATCTTCGAAGCCATTACGGATATTCGCGGTGCATTTTCGACGCGCATTGCCTATGTGACGGCTCAGGGGCTGGGCGACAACATGCAGTTTGGCCTGTACGTTGCCGATGCCGATGGCCGCCGCAGTCAGCAAGTATTGACATCCGATCAGCCGATCATGTCACCGGCATGGTCTCCGGATGGCCGCAAACTCGCTTACGTCTCGTTCGAGACTGGCAAGCCATCTATTTACATCCAGGACGTCAATACAGGCCAGCGCGTTCAAGCCACCTCGTTCGACGGCATCAATGGCGCACCGACGTGGTCTCCCGATGGCCGCCGTATCGCCATGTCACTTTCTAAAGACGGTCAGCCGGAAATTTACGTGCTGGACGTGGCCAGTCGTTCTTTGGAGCGTATCACTCAAAGCAATAGTATCGACACCGAACCCGCTTGGTCTCCGGATGGTCGCAGCTTGATTTTTACCTCCGATCGCAGCGGCGGCCCACAAATCTATCAAACCTCGCTGGGTAGTGGAGAGACCAACCGATTGACCTTCACGGGTAACTATAACGCCCGTGCACGCTTTTCACCTGACGGTGAAGAGATCTTTATGATTCACCGTTCGAGCCGCGGTTTCCAAGTGGCCAAGCAAAATCTTGATGGCGGTCGCTTGGTGGTGTTGAGCGAATCCACAAGAGATGAATCTCCTAGTGTTGCACCGAACGGGACCATGGTAATCTTCGCTACCCAACAGGGTAATAGCGGAGTACTAAGTGCCGTTTCAGCCGATGGCCGCTCGTCATTTAGGTTGCCCGCAGCACAAGGTGATGTACGTGACCCTGCGTGGTCGCCTTTCTTAAATTAATAGATGAACAGCACTAATCTCTGTTTTCAGGCAAGGAGTCTGATTATGCAACTTAAGCCGTTGGCTCGCTCATTGGCAGTCGCGTTATCTATCGTAGTGATCGCTGGCTGTTCCAGCACCGGCGGAACCCAGGACGGTGACTCGTACGGAAGCCAGGATGGCAGCAGTATGGGTGCTAACACGTCGGGTGTGGGCACAGGTGGTCAGTATGGTTCAACATCGGGTTCAGGCGCTGGCCAGCAGGCCGATTCGCGCATTCCTGAAGTGCGTACGATCTACTTCGATTACGATCGTGACACGATCAAGAGCGAGTATGAATCCGTCGTGATGGCGCATGCGCGCTACCTGCGTGCCAACCCGAATGCCCGTGTGGTTTTGCACGGCCACACCGACGAACGTGGTACTCGTGAATACAACATGGCACTAGGCGAGCGTCGTGCCGGCGCCGTGCAGCGCTTCCTGAACATTCAGGGCGTTTCTCCGTCACAAATGAGCGTAGTTAGCTACGGTGAAGAGCGTCCGGCAGCGAGCGGCCAAAACGAAAGTGCTTACTCGCAGAACCGTCGCGTCGTCTTTAACTACTGATCGTATTGGCGTGTGCAGGCACGCCAATCGCATCGCTCGGAGCTAATATGAATCACAGTCTCAAGCGCTATGTTGAGAGGCTGTGCGGTGCGGGAGCCCTGGCGCTCCCGCTTTCCGTATTGCCCTTATCATTTTTGTCCGGTACAGCGTTGGCACAACAGCCCCTCGTGCAAGATCTCTCTTCTGGTTCTTCCAGCGGCTTTTATCAGCAAACGCAGCGGCAAGAAGCATCGGGTGGCAATCTGGTGCTGTTCAATCAAGTGCAGGAACATCAGCAGGAAATCCAGCAGCTACGGGGCCAAATCGAAGAGCTGCGGCATCAATTGGAGCAATTGCGAAACCAGTCGCAGCAGCAATACCTGGATATCGAAGATCGCTTGATGAGCAGCGCGCCAAGTCAAATCGAGCAGGCCACTCCTGAGGTCGAGCCCGAGGCTGCAGAGCAGGTCGTACAGGCACCTTCCTCGCGAAACGTTTCCGAAGATGCCCAGGCCGACTATCAAGCTGCCTTTGCCCATGTACAAGCCCGCCAATTTGGGGACGCTATTGCGGCGTTCGAGGCCTTTGTGTCCAACCACCCCGATAGCAGCTTGACCGCGAACGGTCATTACTGGCTTGGCGAGCTCTACGCTGCGGAGGGTGAGCTGGACGCTGCAGACCAAGCGTTTACCCGTGTCATCGAGCAGTACAGCGGCAGTACCAAAGTGCCCGATGCGCTCTACAAGCTTGGCTTGGTCAAAGCACGTCAAGGGGAAGCTCAACGCAGTCGTGAACTGTTAGAGCAGGTCCGCGACGACTATCCGCAAAGCAGTGCCGCAGGGTTGGCCAACGATTTCTTACGCCAATCCGCAGGTTAACAAGTGTGAAGAGAAACGCCTCAAGGAAACCTCATGAGCTGTAAAATCGACTATCAACCAGCGCCCAATCTGCTCGAAAATCGCGTCGTGTTGGTAACCGGTGCGGGAGATGGGATTGGTCGCGCGGCGGCATTAGCCTATGCCCGCCATGGGGCTACCGTGGTGCTGTTAGGGCGCACGATTGCCAAGCTTGAACGCGTTTATGATGAAATCGAAGCAGCGGGAGGCCCACAGCCCGCCATTTTTCCGCTCAACTTCGAAGGCGCGACCCTCAAGGACTTCCATGACATGGCAGAAACGCTGGACAAAGAGTTCGGGCGTTTGGATGGCCTATTGCATAATGCGGGATTGCTGGGCCGTATCACTCCTTTCGAGCAGTATAATCCTGAGCTGTGGGAACAGGTGATGCAGGTCAATATCAATGGTCCCATTTGGATGACACAGGCGCTGCTGCCGTTGCTGCAAGCATCCGATGATGCTTCGGTAGTTTTTACGTCGTCTAGCGTAGGGCGGAAGGGCCGCGCTTACTGGGGAGCCTATTCGGTCTCCAAATTTGCAACGGAAGGCTTTGTGGAAGTGCTCGCTGACGAGCTGGATAAGCAGCCCAACGTGCGGGTCAATACGTTGAACCCTGGGGCAACGCGGACACAAATGCGCCGTACCGCTTACCCTGGAGAAGATCCCTTCACGCTGCGCACGCCTGAAGAGATCATGCCAACATATCTATGGCTCATGGGGCCCGATAGTAAAGGCGTCAGCGGCCAGAAATTCGATGCCCAGCCGCCACGCGCCTGACCGTTTCTCTTTTTAAGTCGTTCGGTGGCCGTGCAAAGCGGCCACCAGCTCAGCGCAGGTCGCAAACCATAGGTCGGCGGGCCACTGCTGATAGTCCTCCTCTTCACTGATATAGCCATAGCCCACGGCCACGGCGGTCATGCCAGCCGCTTTGGCGGCTTCCATGTCTCTCACATGATCGCCGACGTACCAACACGCCTCGGGTGGAATGCCCAATCGCTTTGCTGCTTCCCAAAGTGGTTCAGGCGCTGGTTTTTTGACCCTCAAGTCATCAGCACACAACAAAGCCCCCGGGGTAAGCGCCAGCGCCTCGATCAATGGTTCGGTATAGCGGCGTGGTTTGTTGGTGACGATTCCCCACTTACGTGCTTCCCCCTCCCAGGTAATCAACCACTCATCTAGGGGAGCGAACAGTCTGCTATCGACGGCCAAGGCCTGCTCGTACGCATCCAACAAGAACTGCCTGGCCGCATCGTGCTCAGCACTACCCGCCTCCAGTCCGAGTGCCAACGTCACCAATGCGCTGCCGCCATTCGAGACTTGGGCGCGTATGACGTGAAACGGCAAAGGATCTAAACCGTGATGCGCACGCAGTGCATTCGTCGCCGCCGCGAGATCCGGTGCGGTGTCGACCAGCGTGCCGTCCAAGTCGAATAGAATCGCAATGGGGGGAGTAGCTGACGTCATCATTCGCTCACTTTACGGCAATACATCATATAGTTAACCGACACATCGTGGGGCACCAAGCGATAATGACGCGTAATGGGGTTATACGTCAGCCCTGTTTGTTCGCGTACTTCTAGCGCTGACGAGCGTGCCCATTGGGCCATCTCAGAAGGGCGGATGAATTTCGAGTAATCGTGAGTGCCGCGGGGCAATAATTTGAGCACGTACTCTGCGCCTACAATGGCAAACGCGTAGGATTTTGGTGTTCTGTTCAACGTAGAGAAAAACACATAACCACCGGGACGCACCAGTACGCTACAGGCACGAATGACCGAAGCAGGATCAGGGACGTGCTCCAGCATCTCCATGCAGGTCACCACATCGTAATGACCAGGCTGTTCGGCTGCTAAGCCTTCGACGCTAACATGGCGATAATCGACCTCGACCCCACTTTCTTCAGCATGCAAGCGGGCAACGCCAAGCGGTGCTTCGCCCAGGTCGATACCCGTCACATGGGCACCTCGATGGGCCATCGCTTCACTCAGAATGCCGCCACCGCAGCCAACGTCTAAGACCTTTTTTCCGGCAAGCCCCGCTCTGGCATCGATAAAATCAAGTCGCAGTGGATTGATATCGTGGAGCGGTTTGAATTCACTGTTTGGATCCCACCAGCGACTGGCAAGTGCTTCAAATTTCGCAACTTCTGCGGCGTCGACGTTGTCTTGGTGGCGCCCAGTAGTGCTATCCTGAAGTGTCTCTGGCATGGTGTAACCCCTATCAGCGATGAATGGTGAGTAGTCGATGCGCCCTTGGCCATTGTTAGGCGAGGTGCCATCCACTCTTACGTTGAGTATGATGGTTATTCTAACCACTCCTGGCGTGGAACGCATGGAAAGGAACGCAGCATGAGGCCTAACACTTTATTTTACCGGCGCTTATCGGATAAGGAGAGCCGCTGATGAAGGTACTGCTGCATGGAAGTGAGCTCAGCGCGGCCACGGCGGCGGCCGCCCTGGCCTGGGTCGGACACCGTGTAGATTGGCTGCTCCACGACAGCGTTCCGTGGTCCACTCTGGTCAATGCAGATTGGCTGCGGCGCGAGCCTTCTCTCATGGGGCATATCGAACAGGCCATGGCTGCTGGTAACTTACGTGTCATCGACGCCCCGGAGATGTGTAAGACGCCCGATGTTGTTTGGCTAGGGCTCTCTCCTAGCCAGCGACAAGCGGCCAGCACGCTTCTCGGGCACGGCATGTTCGACGCCTACAGTGGGGCAGTATTGGTCAATAACTCGACGTTCCCGGTAGGCGAGACGGAACGGCTGCACTCTCTCATGGGGCAGCAGCATAGTCGTGTTGCCCTGCCTGATACATTAGAGGAAGGACGTGCATGGCAATCGTTTACGCGGCCCATGCGCTGGCTGCTGGGTTGTGATGACGCCAAGGGCGAACAGGTGACTCGAGAGCTACTGCGCGCTTTCAACCGTCGTAGCGAAGTGTTTCAGTGTATGCCTTGTCGGGCAGCGGAACTGACCAAGCTGGCCATCAATGGCATGCTCGCGACACGTATTAGCTACATGAATGAGATTGCTGGGTTGGCGGACACGCTGGGAGTCGATGTCGAACACGTTCGCCAGGGAATGGGGGCCGATACACGTATCGGTTTTGAGTACCTCTATCCGGGCTGCGGCTTCGGCGGGCCCAATTTTTCGAGGGATTTGATGCGCCTAGCCGACGTACAGTCCGCTAGCGGACGTTACTCGGCGTTGCTCGAGCAAGTCATGGACATCAATGAGCAGAAGAAAGAGACTCTGTTCAGAAAACTATGGGGGTTCTTCGAAGGCGATCTAGCGGGTAAAACCGTGGCGATATGGGGAGCGGCCTTCAAGCCCGGCACCGCACGCATCGACCACGCGCCGGTGCTCACGTTGCTCGAAGCCTTGTGGGCACAGGGCGTCACGGTCAAGCTCCACGACCCGGCCGCCACTCATGCGCTGCACGCTACCGTTGGCCAGCGGGACGGTCTAATGACTTTCGACGCAGATCCCTATTTGGCTTGCCAAGATGCGGATGCGTTGATGTTAGTGACCGAATGGAAGGCCTACTGGAACCCCGATTGGCATCGCTTAGCGAGTCTCCTCAACGCAAGGCTTATTTTGGACGGTCGTAACATTTACGATCCGGCTTTTGTGGCGAGCTGTGGCCTGCATTACCGAGGGATTGGGCGCCGCGCCGATCCAACGACGCTTTAAGGAAACATCATGTCTGACGCGACTTCATCTCAGCGTATCGTTCCCGATGTGGATCAAAGCCTGACGGCGCATCATTTACGTCATCGCAGAGGCCCGAAGCTTTGGCCCCTGTGGCTCATGTTAGTGTTGATTCTACTTCTCTTGGGAGCTGCGGCGGCGGGATTGTGGTACGAGAGAGAACGGCTGCTGGGCGAAGTACATCGCGTTAGTGGTGAAGTCTCTAATCTACACGCCAGGCTGGACTCAGGTGACACGGATGCTCAGGATGCGTTAACCTTTGTACAAGCTCAAATGACGACGCTGTTTCAAGAGCAGGAGCAGCTCTCCATTGCGCTCACCAATACCCGGGAAGAGCTCTATGGGCTGCTGACGGATAATGAGGAGCTAGTCTCCGATGAAGCACTGGAGCCACTCGCTTTACAGTTGGAACAAGTCCAAGAGCAAGCCGAGTTACGCGACCGCCAGCTCGCCTCGATACGCTCTTCGTTGGATGCATTGGAGCAAGCAGGAACTTCAGGGCGGCAAAATTTGGTCGAAGAAGTAGCGCATTTGGAGAACGTTCTGGGGCAGCGTCTGACCTCCATGGAGCGCCAAGTTTCCAGCGACCGAGAAGCACTAGAGGCACAGTTTCAAAACTGGCAGGCAGAGGTCGAGCAGCAGTTGACTCAGCTATCAAACGACGTGACGGCCGTTGCATCAGTCGATGAATCTGCCACTCAGGCGGAGCTATCGGCCCTTCAGGAGCAGTGGTCTCAACGCTTGAGTACACTCGAGAGCGACGTCAGGCAGGTCCGCCAAGCGCAGCTTGCCTTTAGCGCGCAGATGGAGATGCTGAGAAATTAAGTACCTGTTTATGCGGTCAAGTGTAGTCGCCACACAGCCGGTCATGGGGTTAGGGATATCACGGTATGGGAAGACAACGGCATTGGCCCTCGGCCAAACAAATGGCCTGTGTAGTGACACTGCCACTTTTATCGGTTGCCACCTCCACATGGGCGTTAGAGGCGGCTATTAGCGGTGTCAGCGGTCAAGTCTCCGATAACATCGGTGCTTACTTGGAAACTATCGACGCCGAACAATACACCGACACGCGTTTAGAGGGGGAAATTCGCCAGCGTACCCAAGAGGCCATGCGCGTATATGGCTACTATGAGCCCGACGTCACGGTGGATCTAAACGCGACGCCTATTTCCATAAGCATAGAACCAGGCCCACAAGTCACGATCGAAGTGCTCGACATCACCCTCAATGGAGATGCCAACGACGATCCACCGTTCCAAGAAGCGCTAGATGACTTTCCTCTCAAAGAAGGCGACCCTTTACGTCATGCTCCATGGGATAACTTGCGCTCGCAGTTCGCTGGGTTAGCGATCGAACGCGGCTATTTCGACTGGGGCTTCTCCGACCGCAGAATGGAAGTCCGTCCTTATTTGGAAAGCGCGCGTCTCTACATGACCTTCGATAGCGGCCCTCGTTATCAGTTTGGCGAGACGTTGATCACGGGCAGCCATATCCAGCCCGAGCGGTTACGTGAAATGCAAACCTTCGAAACAGGGGACCCTTACCTCGCCGAGTCGCTAGCCCGCTATAATCAGCGGCTGGCGGAAACAGGTTGGTTCAGTTCTGTTTCTGTGAGGCCACGCTTGGAAACCGCGCAAGAATTGACGATCGCTCCTCCCAGCGGTGGATCTCCCTGGTGGAACGAAGCGACGGCATCGCAACCCCAGCGTCCGCGACTGAGCAGCGCAGCACTGGCCAGCGCACTGAGCATTCACAGCCACAATGACACTCGGCTTCCCATCGACATCAATGTAGAGCCCGCTGATCGACACCAATTCGAAGTGGGTGTGGGCTTTGCTACCGACGTGGGCCCCCGTCTCCGCTTTGGGTGGCAACAGCCCTGGATCAACCGGTTTGGCCATAGCCTCAACCATGATCTCTATGTATCTGCTCCAGAGCAGCGGTTTACCGGTGTGTACAACATTCCGCTCGAAGATCCCCTACGTGACAGCTACCGTCTCCAATACGGCGTGCGAAACGTCGATGATAGCGACACCCAGTCGTTAGAAGGCACGGTGGAAGTGGCGCGGCGCTGGGAGTTCGATAACCGCTGGGTGCAAACGCTTTACTTCAGAACGACCTATGAAGATTTTACTCAAGGTGGTCAGGCAGACGAAGTTTGGCTGTTCTATCCCGGTATTCAGTGGTCGAGAACCCGCACGCGCCCTCAACGTTTTCCGTTATGGGGCGACCGCCAGCAGCTGTCGATCGAATACTCCGACCGCGCCTGGGGATCCGATGCGCGATTCACCCGGCTCACGGGGGATACTGAGTGGATTCGTATGATCGGTAACGATAATCGCTTTTCTGCACGGTTGAGCATAGGGGCCATTGAGACGGATGACTTTGACAAACTACCGCCTTCGCTACGTTTCTTTGCCGGCGGTGACCGCAGCGTACGTGGCTACTCCTACGAGAGTTTGTCCCCCCGCAACCCAGAAGGGCGTTTACGCGGTGGCCAGCAAATGCTGACGTCGACGCTTGAGTACCAGCGCCGTGTGACCGGAGACTGGTGGGGCGCCACCTTCATCGATGCCGGTGATGCATTCGATAATTGGGGGCCCAATGATCTCAAAACAGGCGCAGGGGTAGGGGTTCGCTGGATCTCTCCTGTAGGGCCTATTCGCTTCGATATAGCCCACCCCTTCGATGTGGACGACGCTTTCCGCGTGCACTTCTCTATCGGTCCGGAATTCTAGGAGAGCGCCTTGACTCAGGTCGATAAACCAACAGCCCCACAGCGTCAGCCGCTCTCGGCCAAACGCCGCCTCTGGTTAGCCCTATGGAGCTTGCTGCGTCTGCTCATCGTCTTCCCGCTATGGGTGCTGGGCATAATCATCGTTATGCTCGGCGTTGCCTTGTCGCCTTGGGGGACGGAGCAGCTGTTCTCGCAGGGCGAACAGCGCGGTTTCTTTACCTATGAACAACAAGAGGGCGCGCTTCTCGATCGTTTTCGTCTTCAAGGCTTTCAGATGGCCGTTGCAGGCACTCGGATCGAGATTGATGATGTCGAGCTTGCGTGGGCAGAAGACTGTTTACTCTCCGGTAAGCTTTGCCTGGAGTCACTGCGGATAGAACAGGCTGACATTCGTCTCTCCAGCGGGTCAGGGGCGGAAGAGCCGCCTCAAGAAGAACCGGGGCCTTTAAATATAACGCTGCCGTTTCCCATTGAGCTGCGCGACATCGCACTGAATGACGTGCGGCTTACCTTGGGCGATGGTACTCGTATCGAATGGACAGCATTTACCACCTCGATCTCTGCTGAAGGGCAGCAGGTCACCATTGCACCCACGACGCTCGAATCGCCGTCGATCTACTTGCCGCCATCTCCAGGTGTACTGCTGACGCAAGACACCAACACAGCATTGAGCGCAACTGCCATTGACGCTGCCGTGCAGGCCACTCGCCCCGTCGAAGCTGACGATGGAGCGCCGTCACTTGCGCTGAGCGATCGGGAGCGCCTGTCGCTACCCGAATTCACCATGCCAATCGACGTCGAGTTGGCCTCCTTGCTCGTCACGGATGTCGATATTTCAGGTGCCTTCGAGTACCAGGTCGAGCGACTGTTGTTAGAAGCGCAGGCACGGGAAAGCCGTATCACGCTCAGTACATTGGAGCTTGCCACCCCAGATGCCGATGCCAGTTTAACGGCTGACATCAGCTTGAGCGGTGATTATCCCCTGGATGCGGCGCTTCGCGCAGAGCTATGGTTGCCCGACATTTTTCCCGCGCTAAGGGGAGAGCAGGTAGCCCTCGATCTCTCCGGTAGCCTTGCCGACTTGACGGCTGATCTAAGGTTATCCGGTCAGGTGGGAGCTACGTTGACGGCTCAAGTCGATGCGCTTGCGCCCACGCTGCCTTTCGAGGCACGTCTCGAAAGTGATCGCTTGCAGTGGCCGTTGAGCGACCCTTCCAGCGAAGGTGCAGGCAGCGAAGAGACCGATAGTGGCAATGAAAGCCAAAGCGCCCCCTATATACTGGAGAACCTCGATCTCGCTGTCAGTGGAAGCCTAGCGTCGTATCGAGTGAACTTGGCCACGGTGGCGCAAGGCCCTCAAGTTCCAACGACCGCCATCGAATTGGAGGGTGAAGGGGATTTGTCCTCTTTCCGCTGGCTCCCGCTCGCGATCACCGTCGATGAGAGCGTTGTGAGCAGTGAAGGCGAAGTGAACTGGTCCGAGGCCATCGCCGTGGACGCACAGGTACGTTTGGATGCGTTGGATCCTTCACTCTTCGTCCCCCAGTTGGAAGGCAATCTCAGCGGCAGCATCGTGGCGAGTGTCCGCCAGCGGGGAGCGCGCTGGGACGTCAGCGTGCCTGAACTCGATATTCAGGGGCGATTGCAGGAGTATCCTCTCACTCTTCAAGCAGAACTCGCCGCCAACAGTGATCTAGAAGTCGATATCCAAACGCTGCTATTCACCCAAGGCAATAATCGCCTGACCGCGTCTGGTCAAATGAGCCAAGAGGCAATGTCCCTAGAGGCCAATATCGCGCTCAACCAATTGCAAAGCCTCCATCCTGATCTAGCCGGGGAGCTGACCGGCGACATTCAGGCACAAGGCAGCTTTACGCAGCCTAACATCGTAGCGAATGTGAACGGCCGCAATCTGCGTTTTGCCGAGAACCGCTTAGCGGTGCTTTCGCTATCTGGAAGAGTGGAAGGTCTGGATGATCCTGACCTACGCATCGACCTGGATGCCCAAGGCGTCAACGCAGCAGGTCAATCATTGGCCTCTGTCGCGTTGGTTCTGACCGGCCGACTCTCAGAGCATGCCCTACGCCTTGATGCCACCGGCGACACCAACAATGTTCTAAGCCGCGCGAACGTGGCGCTTAATGGCCGTTTCAACCAACAAGCTCAGCGTTATCAAGCCCGGCTGACACCTCTGGAAGTCGATTCGGAGGCTGGGGACATCCGACTGGAAGAGCCTCTGGACATTACTTACAACCTGGCCAATGGGCAGGCCAACCTCAGCCCGTTTTGTCTGCGTCGCTTGCAGGGAGGGCTAGTGTGCTCTGAAGAGCCAATAACGGCCTCTGCTGACCAAGGGCGCGCCGTGCTGAGCGTGCGCGAGGTGCCTATGGAAATGTTGGAGCCGTTCCTGCCAGAGGAGTGGAGCTTCCAGGGGGACACCACGGCCGATCTAGTCGCTAGTTGGCGTCAGGGCGGCGCACAGTGGCAAGCCAATCTTCAATTATTGAGTGAGTTGGCCATCACTGCGGTTAACGATTATGGCCAGCCCGTCGAGCTACCGGTGATCGATCTCGATACACGAATCGAAGCCAATCAAGCGCAAGCGCAGGCAGACGTGCTGTTATCCCTCTCCGAAGCGGGAGAATTGACGCTCAACTTGGCGGTTAACGACCCTCTAGGTCAGGGTGCCCTAGACGGTCAGCTGCGCGCCAATAACGTCACTCTAGCGCCGTATCGCCCCATGGTAGTGGGTATGGACGAGTTAGAAGGCGGCCTGAATGGCACCGTTACCATTGGCGGCTCGACTAGCCAGCCGGACTTACAGGGTGAGCTTGCTCTGCGTCGTTTAAAAGTGAGCGGGCCAGACATTCCCATTGCGATCGTGGATGGTGAACTAGCCGTTGCCTTCGATGGTGAAGAGGGGGAAATCGATGGATTCATTGCCGCAGAACGCGGACGCCTTAACATCAGCGGTAACGCCTATTGGCCCACCGGTGACGCCTGGCGAATCGGGGTCGATCTCAATGCAACACAAGAACCCTTGCTCGTCGTTCTCCCGCAGTTTGGCCGCTTGGAGGCAGCGCCGGACATTCGCATACGCGTCACTCCTGAGCGTCTTCAAGTTCGTGGTAACGTGGACCTCCCCTGGGCGCGTCTGGAGGTCGGTGATTTACCAGCGTCAGCAACATCACCTAGCCCCGATGAGATCATCATCACCGAGCGAGATGACCGCGAGGCCGAGCGCCAAGCACGTCTGGCCGCAGAAGCAGGCAACGACCCCAGCGCGGCCGACGAGTTAGCATCCACCGGCATGGTGCTTGACGTTCTGATCACGCTCAATCTTGGCCGGGATATGCAGATTTCAGCTTACGGGCTGGAATCAGGGCTGAGCGGCAGTCTCGAAGTTCGCCAAGACAGCGGCGCGCTGCAGCTATTTGGCGATGTCAATCTCGTCGATGGCCGTTTCCAAGCCTTTGGCCAGGATCTGTTGATTCGTCGTGGTCAGCTTATTTTCAGTGGGCCACCTGGACTTCCGGTATTGGACTTCGAAGCCATTCGAAACCCTGAAGTCACCGAAGATGACGTGATTGCTGGCTTGCGGGTCACCGGCAACGCAGAGCAGCCGAACGTCATGATCTTCTCCGAACCTGCGATGGACGAAACGCGCTCCCTTTCGTACCTGCTGCGCGGCCGGGCACCGGATGCGTCGGGTGGCGGGATCGACAGCGCGTTGACCACGGCGCTGATCGGAATGTCATTAGGACGGACGGGCGGCGCCGTGGGCTCGATTGGGGAAGCATTCGGTATCGACGATCTTACGCTGGATACCACCGGTGCCGGTGATGATAGCCAGGTCGCCGTGAGCGGTCAGCTCACTGATGACTTACGCATTAGCTACGGTGTAGGTATTTTCTCTCCCATCGCGGAACTTACGTTACGCTACACGCTTTGGCGGAACCTGTATGTTCAAGCAGTGTCTGGAGCTAACCAGGCAGTGGACCTGATCTATAGATTCACCCGTTCGGGCGATCCTTATATTTATCCCCAGCAATAGAGAGGGTGTTATGACGCTATTGACGAAAAAAAGCGCACCAGAAGGGCGCCACACACCTATCGAGACAAGCGACCTTCATACCATTACCGGACACTCGATCCATCCTCCTTATCCGGAAGGACATGAAGAGATCGTGTTCGGTATGGGTTGCTTTTGGGGAGTTGAGCGCCTTTTTTGGCAGCAGCCGGGGGTATATGTCACGGCGGCTGGCTATGCCGGTGGCACGACGCCCAACCCGACCTACAAAGAAACCTGCACTGGCCTGACCGGCCACACCGAAGTCGTCCGGGTCATTTTTGATCCCAAACAGGTCCCTCTAGAGACTCTGCTGCAAATTTTCTGGGAGCAGCACGACCCAACGCAAGGTAATCGCCAGGGTAACGATATCGGCAGCCAGTACCGTTCAGCCATCTTTACCACCACGGACGCGCAGCTGGCGGTCGCTCGGCAGAGTGCCGAAGCCTTTCAGCAGGCCCTTACACAAGCCGGTAAAGGCACTATCACCACAGAAATCAGACCGCTGGACGTTTTCTATTATGCCGAGGCGTATCATCAGCAGTACCTCGATAAAAATCCGGGGGGATACTGCGGCTTGAAAGGCACAGGCGTCACCTGCGCCATAGGGTAAAGGACATCATTATGCAGCATCGATCTTCAAGGGGGCGAAGAGCCCCCCAGTGGGCATGCGTCATGACGCTACTAGGGCTTTTTGCCATGAGTGCAAAGGCTGAGCAGTCTCTCCCTGCAATGCCGCAGACGGCAGAAGATACGCCGTTTGCGAGCGAACGTGAGGCGGTCATTTGGCGCCAAGACGAACTCAAAGACCTGGAGCGTCTGCTCCGGCAGCTTCGCTTCGACTTGGTCAACAATCAGGATGCTCGTGGAGCAGCCCCGCGACTGGCAGAGTTGCAAGAGAAAGCGACCCAAGCCCATTTTTTGCCAGCCTTTATTGCAGGAACCGATGGACGTGGCTCTGACGCCAAGCCAGACATCTGGGAAGAGTGGGAAGATTTTGCTGCCGGGTTCACCGACCTGGAAGAGAAAGTGAGCGTTTTGGTAGAAGCGGCAGAACGGGAAGATTACCGAGCAGCGACGCGCGCGTTTTCCGATGTTGGACTGAGCTGTCGTAGCTGCCACCGAGCTTACCGCTACGACTGACGGCAACGGATCGTGGCGATGGTGGAGCTGTTGCATTAGGGACCGAGAGGAAAATCGCCATCAGTCGCTAGGCTGAACACGGTCGATGCGATACAGCGTTTCGACTTGATCGAGGCCACTGACCGTACAGTTCAAGTCTTTGACGCGGCCGTCGCTCAAGCCGTATACCCAGCCGTGTACCGAGATCGACTGGCCGCGTTGCCAAGCTCGCTGCAAGATTTTCGTCCGGCATAGGCTACTGACCTGGGCGTTGACGTTTAGCTCACACATGCGGTCGATCTGCTCCTCTAACGGCAGATGCTCCAGGGTGTCACGATGGCGTGTGTACTGTTCGCGGACCGAGTGTAGCCAGTAGTCCACCACCCCGCATTCTCCGCCGGTCACGGCTGCTTTGATGCCGCCACACCCGTAGTGGCCCACGATCATGATATGGCGCACGTTGAGCACATCGACTGCGTACTGGACCACCGAGAGCGCGTTCATATCGGTATGGTGAAGCAGGTTGGCGACGTTACGGTGAACGAACACTTCGCCAGGCGGCAGAGCAATGATCTGGTTGGCCGGTACGCGACTATCCGAGCAGCCGATCCATAAATAGTCTGGGGATTGTTGGTTCTCCAACCGTTTGAAAAAGTCCGGATCCTCTTTGCGCATGCGCTCAGCCCATGTGCGGTTGTTCTCTAGCAGCGTTGCAATTCGATGAGGCATCCAATCTCCAGGCGGCATTGTTAGTTGAGTTTATTCGGGGGCCAACGGCGTTGTTAACAAACTGTTGTTAACAAACTAAGGAAGGCGTTTTTAACCTCCCTTGCCCGCAAGGTCAATCTTATTAGCTCTTACCCAACCGTGGTAAGTTCGGCAGAGGACAGGAGATAACCATGTCAGCAGAGGCTGCATATGACTTCGATTTATTCGTGATTGGCGCAGGCTCCGGCGGCGTTCGCGCGGCACGTATGGCGGCGGCGGCTGGAGCTCGCGTGGCGATTGCAGAAGATCGTTACTTAGGAGGCACCTGTGTGAACGTGGGCTGCGTGCCCAAGAAGCTCTATTCATATGCGGCACACTTTCATGACAGTTTCGATGACGCAGCGGGGTTTGGCTGGCAGCTGCCATCCCCTGCAACCTTTGATTGGCCGACTCTGAGAGACAACAAAACCAGCGAGATCAAACGACTCAACGGTATCTATCAGCGCATGTTGGAGGGAGCAGGGGTGACGCTCTTCAACGCGCGCGCCCGGGTGACCGATCCGCATACGGTTACTTTGTCCAATGCCGAGGGCGACGTCAGCATCAGTGCCGACAAGATTTTGCTGGCCACCGGCGGCTGGCCTTGGGTGCCTGAGTTCCCTGGCAGCGACCTTGCCTTGACCTCCAACCAGATATTCGACCTGGAAACCTTCCCCGAGCGTTTTTTGGTGCTGGGGGGCGGCTATATCGCCGTTGAGTTTGCGAGCATTTTTAACGGTTTAGGTAGTGAGACGCACCTGATTTATCGAGGCGATCTTTTTTTGAAAGGCTTCGATCAGGAAGTACGAGAATTCACCCGAGACGAGATGGCTAAGAAAGGTGTGAAATTACATTTTGCTGCCAACATTGCTCGTATCGAACAGTCGAACGGCGCGCTGCAAGTGGCACTCACCACGGGTGAAACGCTGGAAGTAGATGCCGTTTTGGCGGCCACTGGCCGCCAAGCCAACGTGACCGGTCTGGGCGTCGAGTCGTTGGGTATCGCATTAAATGGTGATGGCAAACTGCCGGTCAATGAGCGTTATGAAACCACGGTGCCTTCGATTCTCGCCTTGGGAGATCTGATCGAGGGGCCTGAATTGACGCCGGTAGCGCTGGCAGAAGCCATGCAATTAGTAGACATTCACTTCCACCAAAAAGCGCCAAGGCCGTTGAATTACGACACCATCCCCACCGCCGTTTTTTGCCATCCTAACATTGGCACGGTGGGACTTTCGGAAGAGGCTGCAAGGGAAAAATTCGATAAAATCCGCGTCTACCGTACCGATTTTAGAGCCATGAAGCATACGCTTTCCGGAAGTCAGGAACGCATGCTGATGAAACTTATCGTCGATGACGCCAGCGACGTAGTCGTAGGTGCCCATATGGTGGGCGAGGAGGCCGGTGAATTGATTCAAGGTATCGCCATCGCGGTACGCGCTGGGCTGACCAAAGAAGATTTTGACCTTACCGTTGGCATCCATCCCACCGGAGCAGAGGAGTTCGTGACCATGCGCACTCCCTCCCGTTATTGAACGGCCTTTTGCTTATGCAAGGCGAGCATCGGCTCGCCTTTTTTGTCTCGCGTAGCGGTCAGCCTGATCTAAACTCATTGAGTGATCTCGCCAAGAGCAGGCGTGGGAGTCGGCCTGTTTGATAACCACAATTTATGGAAAGTAGGGAGATGAATAATATGGCTTTTGAATTGCTCATAATCAGCTGTTATAATGAAACTCAAATTCGCTACAGCGAAGCATAACCATGAGTACGCCCATCAAGCCGTTTACACCCTCTGCCGAGCTGGCTCGACCTACCGTTGCAGACGCCGTGGTAGGCCATGCAGAAATGCCACTGTTTATTCGTAAGCCTAATGCCGACGACGGTTGGGGCATTTACGAATTGATCAAAGCGTGTCCACCGCTCGACGTGAACTCAGCCTATGCGTACCTGTTGCTGGCGACCCAGTTCCGAGATACCTGCGCCGTTGCCACCAATGAAGAGGGCGAAGTCGTGGGATTCGTTTCGGGTTATGTCAAAGACAACGCGCCAGATACCTATTTCTTATGGCAAGTAGCGGTGGGTGAGAAAGCGCGTGGAACGGGGTTAGCACGCCGTTTGGTAGAAGCCATCATGTCGCGCCCCGAACTGGATGATGTCCACCACCTCGAAACCACCATCACACCTGATAACCAGGCTTCTTGGGGGCTGTTTCGACGCTTGGCAGCGCGCTGGCAGGCTCCCCTCAATAGCCGGGAATACTTCTCCACTGAGCAGTTAGGTGGAGAGCACGACCCGGAAAACCTCGTCCGCATCGGGCCGTTTCAGACGAACCATATTTGATCTGTCGTCTTGAGCGAGCGTTTTCCCGCTCGTGTTGACCTAGCTGCTTTTCTCGCTTGGCTCACAACACTGATAAGGAGGTCGCAAATGCAGACCCAGACACTCGAACGCATGGAATCCAACGTTCGTACCTACTCACGTTCGTTTCCCGTTGTCTTCACGAAGGCACAGAATGCACGTTTGACCGACGAAAATGGCCGAGAGTACATCGACTTTCTGGCCGGTGCCGGCACGCTGAACTACGGCCACAACAATCCGCACCTAAAAGAAGCCATGATTGACTACCTGTCCAGTGACGGTGTGGTTCACGGCTTGGATATGTGGACCAGTGCCAAACGCGATTATCTGGAAACATTGGAGAACGTGATCCTCAAGCCCCGCGGGCTCGATTACAAAGTGCATCTGCCAGGTCCGACGGGCACGAACGCCGTTGAGGCAGCCATCCGCTTGGCGCGTGTTGCTAAAGGTCGCCATAACATTGTGACCTTCACCAACGGCTTCCACGGCGTGACCATGGGCGCACTGGCTACCACCGGCAACCGCAAGTTCCGTGAAGCTACCGGGGGGATTCCCACCCAAGGTGCCAGCTTCCTGCCGTTCGATGGCTACATGGGCGAGCACGCGGACACATTGGACTATTTTGAGAAACTGCTGAATGACAAGTCAGGCGGTTTAGACATTCCTGCAGGTGTCATCGTCGAAACCGTGCAAGGCGAGGGCGGCATCAACGTTGCGGGTCTGGATTGGCTCAAGCGCTTGGAGGGCATTTGCCACGCCCACGATATTCTATTGATCGTCGATGACATCCAGGCAGGGTGTGGCCGTACGGGTAAATTCTTCAGCTTCGAGCATGCAGGTATCACGCCGGATATCGTAACCAATTCGAAATCGCTGTCGGGCTTTGGACTGCCATTTGCTCATGTGTTGATGCGTCCTGAACTGGATAAGTGGAAGCCCGGTCAGTACAACGGAACTTTCCGCGGCTTTAACCTAGCCATGGTGACGGCGACTGCAGCGCTGAAAAAATATTGGTCGAACGATACCTTCGAGCGTGACGTGCAGCGTAAGGCGCGTATCGTTGAAGAGCGTTTTCAGAAGCTAGCGGCACTGCTGACTGAAAACGGCATGCCGGCAACTGAGCGCGGTCGCGGTTTGATGCGCGGTATCGATGTCGTGTCGGGTGATATCGCCGATAAGATTACCAGCAAGGCCTTCGAACATGGCCTGATCATTGAAACCAGCGGTCAAGACGGGGAAGTCGTGAAGTGCCTATGTCCGCTCACCATTACCGACGCAGACTTGTTGGAAGCACTGGATATTCTGGAAACGTCAGTTAAGACTGTCATTAGCGCGTAGTTGAGCGTTAGTCTAACCGTCCTAACGCCATTACGTCCTTGAATAGGAACGGGCAGCCTGTACGGGCTGCCATGCAACGGAGCACGTTATATGATCGTTCGTAATATTGAAGAAGCTCGTCAAACGGACCGCCTAGTCACCGCGGAAAACGGCAACTGGGATAGCACCCGTCTCGTGCTGGCCAACGATGGCGGAAACTTCTCGTTCCACATCACGCGTATTTTCGAAGGCACCGAGACGCATATTCACTACAAGCATCATTACGAGTCCGTTTACTGCATCGAAGGGGAAGGCGAGGTAGAAACCCTGGCGGATGGCAAAATTTGGCCCATCAAACCAGGCGATATCTATATACTGGATCAGCACGATGAACACCTGCTGCGTGCCCATAAGACGATGCATCTGGCCTGTGTTTTCACGCCGCCGATCACTGGCAACGAAGTTCATCGTGAAGATGGCTCTTACGCGCCTGCTGATGAATAAACTCTTGCTTTGATGTCGCTAGTGAAAGCAGCTTGGCGTGCCGCCAAGCTGCTTTTTTAATGGCTGCCTAGCGGTCGACTTGTTCGAATACGAGCGTTATTTCTCCCAGTGTCAGGCCAAATTTGCGCATGGCGGTGCGGTTAATGAGTCGCCCGTCGGGCTGAAGGTACATCCAGTCATCCATGGTGAAACTGAGCGTACGTCCTCCCACGTCGATGTCGAGTGGGTAGCGCATGTGAAACGCGTGGCCATATTGCCGGGCATCGACTTGGCCCTCGACGTCATTGGCGGTACCAATCCAGCGGTGCTCGTCGACACGCTCGAATTCCCAAACGCGCTGGTCGGTTTCACCATCGGAAAATACGAAGGCTTCATCTAGCGTTAGCGTGTCGCCCTCGAAAGTACCCGTGATATCGACTGTAAAACGCCGCTGTACTTCACCTGAGTAGTCTTGCACCATTCCCCAAGCGCGAGTTTGGCCCGTAAAGTACTCCGCAATGTCTAAGCGGGGGGCGGTATCAGCATACTCCTCGATGTTGACGCTGGTACAGCCAGTAAGCAGCACAACACTAGATACGAGCAAGAAGGCACGCAGGCGCTTTCGTGAGAGTTTCATTGAGGAAATCCTTGATATCAATGTCGAAGTGTATAGTTATTGTAGGAGAAAATATGGCGGTTCAATAGATGCCGTTAGCGCGTTGCCATGCTAGACGTTATCCTCAGTTCGCATAATATATATTATGTTAAATCAAGTGAAATGGTCTGATGAAAAACCGCTACCATGTTGGACAAGCGGACTGCCTTCTCCTTATCATTCGTGCTCTTACTGTCCAAGGATATCCCTCGTTATGCGCTCAGGTGTTTTATGGCTAATGGCCGGTTTGTCAATGTCGTTTGCAGGCTGCGCAGTGACACAGCCAGAGTCGAATGAACCGCCGCCGTTGAGCGAGGCCTCGTTCAATAACCGCATCCTTGAACTTGAAGCGTCCCTTTCACAACGTTGTGAAGCGACGACGCAATTGCATGAACAGCAGAGTAGTCAGCAGCAGGTGCTAACGGCCGACGTTCGCGAGGTAGGCAGCTTGTTGCGGCTAATGCGCCAAGATATTGCGAGCTTGGAAGCACGCGGTGAAGAGCCCGTCATCATACGTGAAGAGTGCAGTGTCACAGAGCCTGCAGACAACAAAACGCTGCTGGGACGCAGCGAATGGGTGGGATTACCCAGCATTGGTACTTATCTGAAGGCTCGGGTGGACTCAGGGGCCAACACCTCTTCCCTGTCTGCCGCTGACATCACGCGTTTTGAGCGTGACGGTGAAGACTGGGTGCGTTTCAAGTTAGCGCTCAATGATGACGACGTCGTCGTCGATCAAGTGCGCGATGAGTGGATCGAGGCGCCTATCGAGCGACGCGTCAAAATCGTGCAGGCTTCTGGCGAAGAGTCCCGTCCTGTCATTTCTCTACTCATGACATTGGGCCCCATCCGCGAAAATGTCGAATTCACCTTGAACGACCGTACGCATTTGGATTACCCGGTGCTACTGGGTCGTCGCTTCATGATGGATATTGCCACGATCGATGTGGCCGAAACGTATCTGCATGACCGCCCGGAATTTCCAGGTGGTGAGCCCTCTGAAGAAGCGGCTGACGATGAAGCGGCCGATCAAGACGATACCGAAGAGTAATACCACTCCCCTGCCGCTTTACGCTGAAAGGAATCACCATGTCCCGGTTGCCGTTTTATTTTATCGTTGGGTTACTACTGCTGGTCGGGATCGTCGCCAGCGTGCATCGCCATTTACAGTTCGAGATTCCCTGGTTTCCAGGCGAACAGCGCCAAGTATGGGAAATTGAAGCAGTCATCAACTTCAACGCACAAAATGGTCCAGTGCAGGTCGATTTGGCGTTGCCATCTCACCAGGCCGGGTTTCGCGTACTGACTGAAAACACCGCCTCATCCGGTTATGGGCTTGCCTATCAGGCGGATGAGCTCGGTCGGCAAGCCCAGTGGACCATCCGTGAGGCAGCAGGCAGCCAGCAACTTTATTACTCCGTGCAGATGCTGGTATCCCCTGATTCGCGTGCGCCCGTACAAACGCCGCCCGGCATTCCAGCCGTCACTCCCTGGGAAAGCCCCTACGACACGGCGGCCAACCAGCTAATCGAGCGCGCCTGGGGGCGTAGCGCCAATAACGCCACGTTCGCTCGTGAACTTATCTTGGATATCAATGGCGAGCGACAAGGTGAAAACGCCCGCTTGCTGCTAACTCAGATGCAGCCTTCCGCGCTGATCGTTCGCCTTTTGAATCAGGCAGGCGTGCAGGCAAGAGAAGTCAGCGGTTTGCTCCTCGAGGACGGTCGCCGCCGCCAAACGCTGAGTAGTTGGATTCAAGTATTCGACCAAACCGCCGAAGAGTGGGCACTGTTCAACCCTGCCACTGGCGAGCAGGGACAGCCTGATAACCTGCTGCTGTGGGAAACCGGTGGTCGTGCCGTACTCGAAGTGCAAGGTGGCACTAACTCTCGCGTATCGTTCTCGATGTTGACCCATTATCAGCCAGCATCCGCGGCGGTCCGTAACCACTACTCGGACGATACGCTGCTGAATTTCTCGATTCACAGCCTACCATTAGAAGAGCAAGCGCTGTTCCAAACGATCCTTTTGATACCGATTGGCGCGCTGGTCGTGGTGTTCCTACGTGTGCTGGTGGGCGTAAAGACATCGGGCACGTTCATGCCGGTACTGATTGCGCTGGCCTTCATTCAAACGACGCTACTGACCGGTTTGATTGGGTTCTTGCTGATCGTCGCCGTTGGCTTGATCATCCGTAACTACCTTTCTTACTTGAATTTGCTGTTGGTGGCGAGGGTGTCGGCGGTCATCATTACGGTCATCGCGATCATCTCGATCTTCACTGTGCTGGCCTACCGTATGGGTTTGAGTGCCGGATTGACGGTCACGTTCTTCCCGATGATCATCCTAGCGTGGACCATCGAGCGGATGTCGATCCTTTGGGAGGAGGAAGGCCCCAAGCAGGTACTAATCCAGGGCGGTGGTAGCCTGCTGACCGCCGTGTTGGCTTTCCTGGCCATGAACAACCCGTGGGTGCGCCATATCACGTTCAACTTCCTGGGCGTGCAGCTCATCTTGATGGCATTCATTTTGCTGCTGGGTAATTACACCGGCTATCGCCTGCTGGAGTTGCGCCGTTTCAAACCCATCACCGAAGACGAGAAGCCGTCATGAGTTGGCTGAAAAACTGGACGTGGCCTACCCGTCTTCGGGATAAAGGCATCGTGGGTATGAACCGGCGTAACATTCGTTACATAGGGCGGTATAACGCACGTCGGCTCTATCCGCTGGTGGATGATAAGTTAAAGACGAAACTGCTGGCTCAGCAGTACGGCATTACCACCCCTGAGCTGATTGGCACGGTCACGACACAGTTTGGTGTTCAACACATTAGCGAAATGCTAGATGGCCATGCGGGATTCGTGATCAAGCCTGCCAAAGGGAGCGGTGGCAAAGGTATTTTGGTCATCGAGAAAGTAGAGAATGGTTTGTTCTACAAACCCAGCGGTGCGAGCCTAACGATCAGCGATATCGAACGTCACGTCTCCAACCTCCTCTCGGGGTTGTATTCGCTTGGTGGTTCACCCGACGTGGCCGTGATCGAAACGCTGATCAATTTCGAAGAGAGCTTATTGGAGTATACCTACGAAGGCGTTCCCGATATTCGCGTCATCGTCTTCAAGGGTTACCCAGTCATGGCGATGATGCGCCTCTCCACCGCCGCCTCCGATGGTAAAGCGAATCTTCACCAAGGCGCCGTCGGCGTGGGGTTGAACATTGCCACCGGGGCAGCGCTGCGTGGCGTGCAGTTCGACCGTCCTTGTTACAGCCATCCCGATACGGGGCACGACTTGGCCAGTCTGGTCGTACCCCAGTGGGAAACACTGCTGCACCTAGCGGCGGGCTGCTACGAGATGACCGGCCTTGGCTACCTGGGGACCGATATGGTGTTGGATCGTCAACACGGACCAATGCTGCTGGAGCTCAATGCCCGACCCGGCTTGGCGATTCAGATGACCAACGGCGAAGGCTTGCGCCGTCGCTTGGATCTCATCGAGCGTCAACCCGACAACGTCCCGGTGGCCAAGCGTGTCGCGTTTGCCCAGCACCACTTTGCGCGCAAGAGCGAGCTGGTCGATACCCCTGACACACCTTCGGCAACGGCGTAGACTGCTTGTCTAATGCCCAACGAGTGATCCAATGACAGAAGCCAATACGCTATTGCAGCAAGCAGAATCTCAGTGCCACACCCGCGGTGTTCGGTTCACCCCGATACGCCGCAGGGTGCTTGAGCTCATCGCAGAGCATGGCGGAGGGCTGAAAGCGTATGACCTGCTGGACCAGCTTTCTACGGAGCACGCTGCCGCTCGCCCGCCCACCGTCTACCGCGCGCTGGAATTTCTTATCGAGCAGGGGTTGGTGCACCGTATCGAATCGCAGAATGCGTATGTCGCCTGCGCCTGCCCTGAGCATACCCACGGCTTCCAGCTGCTCATCTGCCGTCAATGTGGTTACGTCGAAGAGCTGCACTTGGATGAAATCAGCGATCAGCTTGCGGCCCTGGCAAAGCGCCAAGGCTTCAACGTCGAGCGTCAAACCATCGAGCTTCAGGGTTTGTGCCAAGCGTGCCGAACAGCGAGTAATGCCTAATGTCTCAACTTGACTCAATGACTCCCAAGCAATTTTTCAAGGCGCTAGAGTCCGCCTCACCCACCGATAGCTTGCCCTCATTGGCCACACTGTTAGATGCTGTCCAATTCAACGAAGATGGCCTAATCCCCGCCATCGCCCAGCAGCACGATACCAAAGAGGTGCTGATGATGGCATGGATGAACCGCGAAGCCCTTGAGGAGACGTTGACCACGCAGCGAGTATGCTACTACTCGCGCTCGCGCCAGAAGCTTTGGCGCAAAGGCGAAACCTCGGGCCAACAACAGCGCCTCATTAACGCGGCGCTGGACTGTGACGGCGATACGCTGCTCGTACAGGTCGATCAAACGGGGCCTGCCTGTCACACTGGACGTCGCAGCTGTTTCTATGTCTCGTTAGGGGCAGACGGCGCAAAGATCACCAGCGAGCCGATGATCGATCCGGCAACGCTTTACGGTAAAAAAACACCGTGAAAAACGTATGGCGGCTCCTGCAGCGAGGCTGTCATAGATTACTGACCGCCATATTGGTGGGCTGCATACGCATCTACCAATACACTCTCAGCCCATTATTGGGCCCGCGGTGCCGCTTTTGGCCAAGCTGCTCTGCCTACGCCATCGAAGCGCTCCAGGTGCATGGTCCGATCAAAGGAGGCTGGATGGCCGCCAAGCGCATCGTAAAATGCCACCCTGGCCATCCAGGGGGCATGGATCCGGTACCCGGTGGGCGCAGCGAAGCGTTATGCCGTGATGATCAGGAGCAAACGTCAAAGCGCTGCTGCTCGACCTGCGGCCATCACTAATCGCGTGCTCCTCGTTTATCACTGCTTGGCTACTTGATAAATACGCTCTAGCATCGCGTGTAAGCCATTACTGCGCGTTGGCGAAAGATGTTTATCAAGCCCCAAGTCTTTCAAGAAATGCGGCTCGGTCTGACTGATCTCTTCTGGCGTACGCTCGCTATAGATGCGTAGCAGCACGGCGATCAGTCCAGAGACAATGGCCGCATCCGAGGTCGCTTTAAACACGAGCTTGTCACCCGCCTGTTCATGGCACATCCATACATTGGATTGGCAGCCCTGAATTTTGAACTCGTCGGTTCGCCGCTCTTCGGGAAAGTCAGGAAGCTGCTTGCCCATATCGATGATGTATTGATAGCGGTCCATCCAGTTATCGAACATCTCGAACTCTTCCACCAGCTCCTGCTGGGCTAGCTCTGCGCCTGAAGTCGCCATGGCGTATCCTTTGGGTTGATGAGTCTTTATAGCCGCTATTATAACGGTTCAGCCCGTTTTTTTGGGGGCGTTTTCAAGCGGTGTCGCTGCTGCTCGTGATGCCACTCGTCGGCTTCGGTGTGTAAATAGCGACGGGTGGTATCCAGCTTGGCGTGGCGGGCGCTTTCCGCCAAGTAGCGTAAGCTAACGCCTGATTGCGCTTGGTGGGTAATCGCCGTATGCCTCAGCCAGTGAGGCGTTGCTCGCCGAAGCGCCTCGACATAAGCAGGCTTGCCGCCCTTCTCTTCGAGTGCGTCAGCAGCGTTGGCCAACGTCTCTTTGATCAATCGGTAAAGCTGGTTGTCGCTTATACCTCTGCGCTTATCCAGCGCGCGAATCACCGGGGTTGGCTCGTGATAGCCTGGCAATGATACGAGACCCAGCGCTTCTCGCCAGGTTTGCAGGCTTTCGAGCATGTCCACGGGCACGGGTATGCGGGCTTGCTTACTGCCCTTCCCTATCACGCTCCACCACCAGCGACCTTCGACTTCGTGAAAGTCACTCATTTGAGCATTGGCCATCTCGCTAACTCGTGGCGCTAGTAGGTAGGCAAAGCTAAAGATAAACCGTCTTCGGGCACCCTCATAAACGAGCCGTGCGTCATTGCTATGGCTCGGCTGGTTTAGCCACTGCCACAACCAAGCCCATAGCGGCTGCTCCAGATAGCGCTCTATGCGCTGCCCCTGATTGTTCATTCGCCGCGCTTTGTCGCGCATCAGCGCAAAGGGGTTGTGCCCTACCCAGCCGGCCTCCACCAGCCAGCTAAACAAGCCCTGCAGAATGATCAGGCTCTGCCGACGACTCGTGGGAGAAAGACCGTTTCTAAACGGCCGCCACTCAGGATGCTCTCGGGGTTTTGAAGGCCCCACCCATACTGCCCGGGGCTGCGGGTTCTCTAGAAAAGCTTCGAACTGGCGCAGTAATTCACGGTTCATATCGGGCAGCCGTTTATCCTGGCTGGCTAGCCAAAGCAGCAATCGTTCGGCTTCTCGCCGGTAGCTTTTGAGTGTTTGTGGGCTGTCTCGATACTCCGTTAACCACAGCAGCACGGCCTGGTGGTCGTTGTCCGCTTCGATTCGTGAACGCAGATGAGGAGACAGCGCTCGTTGGCTCGCTGGCCAGTGACTCCCCTCCCGCTTATCGCTGATGCCAGTCTCCGCACCAATGGGTGCGTGCTCGTCCGGGCCAAATCGAGTCATTGAAGGGGGCATGCTGGCTCCTTGCTAGCCGTGGTCTATATCGCTGTGAGCAGTGTGGCGTTACAGCGTTATAAATTCAAGATAATGAGCGTAATCTTGAATTTTATTATTATTAAATAAATAATATTACGTTTTATGTTTTACGTAATAATTGTTTTTTTCTCACAAAGACAGGACAATGCCCCTCAAGTAACGCCACTCAACGCATGAGGAGGACGCCATGGCGCGCAACGGAGTTCAGTACAGTGACGTTCAGCAAGCAATCGACACGCTGCTTGCTCAAGGGGACTCCCCCAGCGTGCAGCGTATCCGCGAAGTGCTTGGCACTGGCAGTTTTACCACCATCAGCGAACACTTCCGGCAATGGCGCACCGAGCGTGAGCAAAATCGCGATGTACCGCCTCCCAAAGGGGTACCAGAAGTCGTCGTCAATGTAGCCAGTGAGCTATGGCGGGAAGCGCAAGAGTCGGCCTACCAAGCCCTAGTGCACTACCGAGAAGAGGCCAATCGTCAGGTGGAGGGCGCGCAGCAAGAAGCGGCCGAAGCACGTCAACAGGCTGCCAATGCCGAACAGCGTGAGAGCGCCCTGGCCGAGCACCTTCGCCACATAGAACTACGCCTGGAGGTGCTTCAGCGTGACCTGGGCGAAAGCCAGACCCATGAACGTCACTGGCAGCAGCAGGCAGAGAAAGCCGCTGAAGAAGTTAGCCACTATCGAGGGCAATTCGAGCAAGCCCAGCAAACTCTCAAAGCGGATCAGCAGCGTTTTAGTGAGCAACAGGCCGCGCAGCAAACTGCCTGGGAGCAGCGCTTGGCCCAAGAGGAACAGCGCAATGAGGCGTCAGAAGGCAAATTGATGGCGTTATTGGACACGCTGCGTCAAGAGCGGGCACAAGAAGAGAAAGTGCTGCAAAAGCGTCTACAGCAGCGGGAAGAGCGAGCAGAAGCGCTATCCAAAGAGGTTCGGCAGGTGACCGATGAACTACATCGCTATCAGCAGGAAAGCGCCTCTCAGCAGCAGCGCTTGGCAGAGCTCGAGCGCTACAATGCCGAGCTACAAACGCAGCGCAGAGAACTGCAGGTAGCGCTGGACAGGGCGAATCAGGCATTAGAGGCACAGCAACAGCAAGCACGCGATAGCGATCAGTGGCAAGAACAGCTATGGCAGCGTATGGCGTCCTTGCAAGCTCAGTTGACGGCACTACCAGAAGCACTCACGCCGCCTGCCAATGACCCGGCCCAACCAAAAAAGCCACCCCAATAGTGGGATGGCTATTCGCTATCAAGAGCGACGTTTAGCGCTGGCAGGTTAGTAAACCTAGCTCATGCGACCACGCTCTTTTTGGCATCTGCCGGTTACGCTCAGCGGTAGTAGGCGTTCGTGGTATCGGTGTGATCGGTCACGTCACGGATACCTGCCAGCTCGGGAATACGCTCCATCAGGGTCTTCTCGACACCGTCCTTGAGCGTGAGATCCACTGCGGCACACCCCTGGCACCCCCCGCCAAAGGCCAGGATGGCCACTTTGTCGTCGGTCAGTTCGACGAGTTTGATTTCACCGCCATGAGCCGCCAGTCCAGGATTGATTTCGCTGTAGAGCGTGTAATTGATGCGATCTTCGAGCGGACTGTCGGCATTGACCTTGGGCATTTTGGCATTCGGGGCCTTGATGGTCAGTTGACCACCCATGCGGTCGGCGTTGAAATCGACCACCGCTTCTTCCAAAAAGGCAAGGCTGTTTTTGTCGAGAAAAACGTTGATTTTCTCGAGTTCGAGTTTGACGTCAGTGGGCTCTTCTTCACCAGGACGGCAGTACGCCAAGCAAGTTTCTGCGTAGGGAGTGCCGGGTTGAGTGATGAAAATGCGGACGGCTATTCCCTCGACGTTCTGTTTTTCGAGCAGTTCGGCGAGATATGTTTGTGCGCTGTCGGTAATGTCGATACCAGGCGCTTCGATAGTCGTGGTCATATGGGACACTGTCCTCCCGTGGTAGTGGCAACGCCACATCACATGTCATTTGCCACTATGGTAAGCAAAACCGCCTGCCGACACAATCCCGAGTATTTTAGTCGGCTATTGCGGTGTGCATGAGAAAGCTTAATAGAGAGACTGCAATAACTTCACGCCCACGTTTGCTGCCCTACAGGGTGCCCTTTGGTATGATAAGCCCCGCTCACCTATCGACGACTATAAAAAACATCCTTTCCGACTGCGACGCTGGAGAATGTCCCCTGCCATGGCTGCTAGTGATTTGACTGCTTCCCTCACCCATCGCCTTTCCCAACGCATTCTCATTCTGGATGGCGGTATGGGCACCATGCTGCAGAATGCCCAACTCAGCGAGGAGGATTTCCGCGGAGAACGCTTCCGCGCTTGGCCATCGGATCTGAAAGGTAATAACGATCTACTTGCGTTGACCTGCCCCGATGTGGTCGCCCGTATCCACCGCGACTATCTCGAAGCGGGCGCAGACATCCTGGAAACGAACACGTTCAACAGTACTCGGCTCTCTCAAGCCGATTACGGCATGGAAGACCTGGTGCCGGAACTCAACCGCGAGTCGGCTCGCCTGGCGCGCGAGGTGTGCGACGCCGTGGCGGCGGAGACCGATGTCCCGCGTTATGTGGCCGGGGTGCTGGGGCCAACGTCGCGCACGGCGTCGCTTTCGCCCGACGTCAACGACCCCGCCAAACGTAACGTCACCTTCGACGAGTTGCGTGACAACTATTACGAAGCGGCCAGTGCTCTGATCGAAGGCGGTGCCGATTTGATCATGATCGAAACGATTTTCGACACGCTCAACGCCAAAGCAGCCATTTACGCCCTCGAGGAGTTATTCGATGATCTCGGTAGTCGTTTGCCGGTGATGATCTCCGGCACGATCACCGATGCCTCAGGCCGCACGCTGTCCGGCCAAACGACAGAGGCCTTTTGGAACTCCGTGCGTCATGCTAACCCGCTGTCGGTGGGCTTGAACTGCGCCCTGGGGGCCGAGGAGCTGCGCCCCTATCTGGAAGAACTCGCCACCAAAGCCGATACGTTCGTCTCTGCCCACCCTAACGCGGGTTTGCCGAATGAGTTTGGCGAGTACGACCAAACTCCAAAAGAGATGGCGGCGATCGTTGGTGAGTTTGCCCAGAGCGGCTTGGTCAACATCATTGGCGGCTGCTGCGGCTCGACGCCTGACCATATCCGCGCCATTGCCGAAGCCGTGCATTCTATGGCGCCCCGTCAAGTGCCTGAGCGCAGCAAAGCGTGCCGGCTGTCGGGTCTCGAGCCGTTTAACATCGAAGCCGACTCGCTGTTCGTCAACGTAGGCGAGCGCACCAACGTCACCGGCTCTGCTCGCTTCAAGCGCTTGATCGTAGAGGAAGATTTCACCACGGCTCTGGAAGTGGCTTTAGAGCAGGTCGAAAACGGCGCGCAGATCATCGACATCAACATGGATGAGGGGATGTTGGAGTCGCAAGAAGCCATGGTGCGCTTTTTGAACCTGATCGCAGGCGAGCCGGACATCGCCCGCGTGCCCATCATGATCGACTCCTCAAAGTGGGACATCATCGAAGCGGGCCTGAAGTGCGTTCAGGGCAAGGCAGTGGTCAACTCGATCTCGCTCAAGGAGGGGGAAGCCGCCTTCCGCGAACAGGCCACCAAGTGCCGTCGTTTTGGCGCCGCCATTGTCGTCATGGCGTTCGACGAAGAGGGCCAGGCCGATACGTTTGCGCGCAAGACCGAGATCTGCGAGCGCGCCTACCGGCTGCTCGTCGACGAGATTGGCTTCCCGCCGGAAGACATCATTTTCGACCCCAACATCTTCGCCATCGCCACGGGTATTGAAGAGCACAACAACTACGCCGTCGATTTCATCGAAGCCACCCAATGGATTCGTGAACACCTACCCCACGCCATGGTCTCTGGGGGCGTGTCCAACGTGTCTTTCTCGTTTCGAGGCAACAACCCCGTGCGGGAGGCGATTCACTCGGTCTTTCTCTACCACGCCATTCGTGCGGGCCTCACCATGGGCATCGTCAACGCGGGTCAGCTCGCAGTCTATGACGACCTGCCCACCGAGCTGCGTGAAGCCGTCGAAGACGTCGTGCTCAATCGCCGCAGCGACGGTACCGAGCGATTGCTGGAGATCGCCGATCAGTACAAGGGCGACGGCAGCGGCGCCGCCAAGAAAGAGGATCTCGAGTGGCGCAGTTGGCCGGTCAACAAGCGTATCGAGCATGCGCTGGTGAAAGGGGTCACCGCATACATCGAAGAGGATACCGAAGAAGCCCGAGCCCAGGCGGCCCGTCCTATCGAGGTGATCGAAGGTCCGTTGATGGATGGCATGAACGTGGTCGGCGACCTGTTTGGGGCGGGTAAGATGTTTTTGCCCCAGGTGGTCAAGTCCGCCCGTGTCATGAAGCAGGCGGTGGCGTATCTGATTCCCTTCATCGAAGCGGAAAAAAGTGAGGACACTCAGGCCAAGGGCAAAATCGTGATGGCCACGGTCAAGGGTGACGTCCACGACATCGGCAAGAACATCGTCGGCGTGGTACTGCAGTGTAACAACTACGAAGTCATCGACCTGGGCGTCATGGTACCGACCGAGAAAATTCTCCAGGCCGCCATCGACAACGATGCCGACATCATCGGCCTCTCTGGTTTGATTACCCCGTCGCTGGACGAGATGGTACACGTTGCCAAAGAGATGCAGCGCCGCGGTATGAACCTGCCGCTGCTGATTGGCGGCGCCACCACCTCAAAAGCACACACGGCGGTGAAAATCGAACCGCAGTATGAGCACCCCGTGATTTATGTCACCGACGCATCTCGCGCCGTGGGCGTGGCAGGCAGACTGCTAGCCCCCAATTTGAAGTCGGCCTACGTGGCCGAGATCCGTGAAGAGTACGAGAAAGTCCGCGAGCGCAACGCCAAACGCCGCCCCAAAGCGGCAGACCTGGACTATACCCAGGCGCGTAAACGACGCTTTCGCACCGATTGGGTAAATCACACGCCCGCCAAGCCGAATACCCTGGGTCTGATGACCTTCGACGATTACGACCTGGAAGAGCTGGTCGAACGTATCGACTGGACGCCCTTCTTCATGAGTTGGCAACTTGCCGGGAAGTACCCAAAAATCCTCAATGACGAAGTGGTGGGCGAAGCCGCCCAGAGCCTGTTTGCCGATGCGCAAGTGATGCTACGCAAATTGATCGATGAACAGCGCGTGCATGCCCGCGGGGTCATTGGTTTATGGCCCGCCAACAGCGTGGATGACGACGTGATCGAGGTCTACGCCGATGAGAGTCGCACCAAGGTTATCGAGCGTTTGTACCACATCCGTCAGCAAACCACTAAGGGCCGTGACGGTATCTGCTACAGCCTGGCTGATTTCATCGCCCCGAAAGAGAGCGGCAAACCCGACTGGATTGGGGGCTTTGCGGTGACCACCGGACATGGCGTGGATGAACTCTCCAAAGCCTACGAGGCCGCCGGTGACGATTACAACGCCATCATGGTACAGGCGCTGACCGATCGGCTAGCCGAAGCCTTTGCCGAACGCATGCACGAGCGGGTGCGTAAAGAGTTTTGGGGCTACGTGCCCGAAGAGGCGCTGGATAACGATGCGCTGATTGCCGAGAAATATCAGGGTATTCGCCCTGCCCCCGGCTATCCTGCGTGCCCTGACCATACTGAAAAAGCGACGTTGTTCCGCCTGTTAAACGCCACGGAGAATACTGGCCTAACGCTCACGGAAAACTTTGCTATGTGGCCAGCGGCCGCCGTGTCGGGCTGGTACTTTGCGCACCCCCAGTCGAAGTACTTCTCCACCGGCAAAATCACCCGAGATCAGGTCGAGGTGCTGGCCGAGCGCAAGCAGATGCCGCTGACCGAAATGGAGCGTTGGCTCTCGCCGGTGCTCTCTTACGACCCTAGTTGATCGACTCATTCATGACGCCGGTAGTGCGCCGTCAAGGTAAGGTCATGCGTCTGGCCCTTCCGATCATGTTGGGCATGCTTTCTCAGAGCGTGCTCAACTTGATCGATGCTGCCCTAGTGAGTCATCTGGGACAAGAGGCGTTGGCAGGGGTCGGACTCGGCGGCTATGCCATGTTCATGATGACAGCGCTGGTGTTCGGTCTCTCTTCCAGCGTCCAGTCGCAAACCGCCCAGGCAGTAGGTGCCAATCAAAGTTGTCTTACACGTCCCCTAGGGTCCGGGTTAGTCATTGGTGTGGCTGTCGGTTTACCCATCTCTTGCATCGCTTGGTGGCAGGCGCCGGAGCTAATCCGATGGATTGCTCCCTCGCAAGCGGTCACGCACATTGCCGTCGACTACTTTCGCTTGCGGATCGTCGCACTGACCGCCATCGCGCTGACGCTATGCCTGCGCGGCTACTGGAACGGGCGACAGCAAACGCACCTCTACCTTCGTATCATCGTCGTCGTCCACACAACTAACGTTGCACTGAGCGCGGCTCTCATTTATGGGGTCGCTGGACTGCCAGGCTTAGGGGTGAACGGAGCCGCCATCGGTACGACCTTGTCACTGCTCTTGGGACTGGGGATCTGGGGGGGCATCACGTGGCGACAGCGTCAGCCGAACGCGCTTTCGATACCCTCCTGGCAGAGCATTTTGTCGACGCTGACGCTAGCGTTTCCCCATTCGCTACAGCAGCTTTGGTTTGCCGCTGGTTATGTCGTGCTCTTTTGGCTACTGGGTAAACTCGGCACGCCGAGCGTTGCGGTCGGTCATGTCTTAGTGAATCTATCTCTACTGCTGATTTTACCAGGCGTGGGCGTTGGAGTGGCGGCCATGAGTCTTGTCGGCGAGGCGCTGGGCCGTGACGATCGGCAGGCGGCACACCGCTGGGGCATTGACGCCTTGAGCGTTGCCGGTATGCTGCTGACTGTTTTAGCGTTACCAATGCTGGTGATACCCGACACGATTCTAGGCATTTTCTTTACCAATGAAGCGTTGGTTCAGTTAGGGAGACTGCCCCTGCAAATTACTGGCCTGATGATCGTGTTCGACGCCGCCGCGCTAGTACTGGCGCAGGCGTTGATGGGCGCTGGTGCTCAGCGTACCGTCATGCTGCTCACGCTAGGGATGCAGTGGCTACTCTTTTTACCTCTGGCGTGGTGGGTCGGTATTTGGCTCGGTTACGGGTTAGTCGGGGTCTGGTTGACACAGCTCTTTTACCGGCTGCTCAACTCCACTGGCTTTTTATGGGTGTGGCAGCGCCGCCGCTGGTTAGTCCATGACACTCACTCACAGTTTAAATAGCATTTAACGATAAAAAGATAATTATATATTCTTTTGTAGAATATGACGCCCGCGTTAGAGTGACGGTACATTACCGTCCGTCTTGACGTGACCATTTCGCTTTTAGCAGGATCGTGCCACATGTACCGTTATGATATTCACGACCAAACGCTGGTTGACGAGCGCGTAGCGCAATTCCGCGATCAGATGGAGCGCTACCAAGCCGGTCGTTTGGGAGAAGAAGAGTTTCGCCCGCTGCGGCTGCAAAACGGCCTGTACATTCAAAGGCATGCGCCGATGCTGCGTATTGCCATTCCCTACGGCATGCTGGCGGGTCATCAGCTGCGTGCTTTGGCCGAGATCACTCGCCGCTACGACCGCGGCTACGGCCACTTCACCACGCGACAAAACCTGCAGCTCAACTGGCCTGCACTGGAAGACGTGCCGGATATCTTGGCCGAGCTGGCCAAAGTGCAGATGCACGCCATCCAAACCAGCGGTAACTGTATTCGCAATACCACCAGCGATCAGTTTGCGGGGATTGCCAACGATGAAGTCGAAGACCCCCGCCCCTGGTGCGAGCTGATCCGCCAGTGGTCGACGCTGCACCCCGAGTTTGCTTACCTGCCGCGCAAATTCAAAATTGCCGTCAGCGGCGCCGCCCAAGATCGGGCAGCGATTCAGGTTCATGACATTGGCCTGCGCTTGTGGCGCAACGCTGACGGCGAGCTTCGCGTCAAAGTATTGGCGGGTGGCGGTTTAGGCCGCACGCCGATGATTGGCGACGTGGTGCGTGAGGACCTGCCCTGGCAGCACCTGCTGACCTATCTCGAAGCGTGCGTGCGGGTTTATAACCAGTTCGGTCGCCGTGACAACAAGTTCAAGGCGCGTATCAAAATATTGGTGAAGGCACTCGGTATCGAAGAGTTCCGCCGACGTGTCGACGAAGAGTGGGCGCATTTGAAAGATGGCCCCCAGACACTGAATCAAGCCGCCGTCGACGCGGCCAAAGCGCACTTCCCCGAGCCTGAGCGCCGCCCGGTGGCCGACAGCTCGGTGGAAGCGTTCGACCAACTGCGTCGTGACAATCGCAGCTTTGCGCGTTTCGTCACCAATAATGTGACCGACCACAAAGTGCCGGGGTATAAAGCGGTCACACTGTCGCTGAAGCGCCGCGAGCATGCTCCAGGTGACGTGACTGCCGACCAGATGGACGCCGTGGCCGACCTCGCCGACCGCTACAGCTTTGGCGAAGTGCGGGTGACTCACGAACAGAATTTGGTGCTATCCGACGTGCCAGTCGACGAGCTCGAAGCGCTTTGGAAAGAACTGGATGCCCTGGGAATGGCCAACCCCACTGTAGGCACGCTGAACGACATCATCTGCTGCCCTGGTGGCGACTACTGCAGTCTTGCCAATGCGGTCTCCATTCCCATTGCTCAGGCGTTACAAGAGCGCTTCGAAGATTTGGATTTCCTGTACGACCTGGGGCCCCTGGATCTCAACATCTCAGGCTGCATGAATGCCTGCGGACACCACCACGTTGGCCATATCGGCATTCTTGGCGTGGATAAAAAAGGCGAAGAGTATTACCAAGTCTCGATTGGCGGTAATTCAACGGATGACGCCTCACTGGGTAAAATTCTGGGCCCCTCTTTCTTCCGTGAGGACGTGCCGGGCGTGGTCGAGAAGGTGCTCGAAGTTTACGTAGCCGAACGTCACGAAGATGAGCGCTTTCTGGATACGTATCGCCGTATTGGCCTAAAACCCTTCAAGGAGCGTGTTTATGCCCAGCAATGATACCCAAGTCGAGGCAATGGAACAGACCCCGGTCCACGTCGATCACTTGATCGACAACGGCGAACTGGCCGCGGAAAATGCTTGGTGCGTCTCCTACGATGCGCAAACACTGCCCGAGCAGCGCCCTGCCTTCGTCCCCCTTGCGCTATGGCAGAACAACCAGGCTGATACAGAACTGGCACCGCTGCTAGCGAGCGACACAGAGCTCAACGCTGAGCTGGCTAGTGAACTAAAGGCAGCACCCGCCGTCGCCGTCGACTTCCCCGCTTTCACCGACGGGCGTGGGTACACCATTGCCCGCCTACTCAGAGAACGTTACGGGTTTACGGGAGAGATACGTGCGGTAGGTGACGTTCTGGTCGATCAGTTGGATTACATGCGTCGCTGCGGTTTTTCGACCATGGCATTACGAGATGATCAGCACCCAGAAGATGCTCTGCGCGCCCTCAATGCGTTTAGCGTCCGGTACCAGACCGACGTAGAAGTACGCCAGGCGCTCTTCGAAAAGCGTTTAGCCACTACCCACTAAAGACAAGCTGCATCGCTAACGCCGACAAGGGCATGCCTTTGTCGGCGTTTTTTGTTTAGCCGCGCCGTTTCTGCTGGCGCTCGCGATTATTGGCTTTAGCACGGTCGCTTTTGCGTAGCATGATCCAGGTAGCGCCGAGCCCGCCTTCAGAGGGCTGGGCAGACACGTAAGCCTGCACCTCATCGAACTGAGCGAGCCACTTGGCGATATAGGAGCGCAACACGTTGGCCGGGCTGTCCACCTCCCGTCCTCGCCCATGAACGACCATTACCGAGCGAAGGTCGTGGGCATAGGCCTCCTGAATAAAGGGAAAGAGCATGCGTCGACACTCTGCTAGCGGTCGGCGAAGCAGATGAAGCTGTGCTTGCACGCTATATCCGCCATGCTTCAATTTGTCGACCACCCCTTGTTGAATACCTTCACGGCGAAACTCGATAGGATCGAAAGGTGGCAGTAAATCGACGAAATCGTCCGAGAGAAAGTTACGCTCATCCAAACGCTCTTCGGCGCTTTCGCGTCTGGCCAACTGTGCTTCCGATGGCCGCTGACGTTGGGGACCTGTATCTGCACGATTGCGCTTTGGCAGTGGCTTCACATCACCCACTAACGCGCGGAAGTCCATTTCATCACGAAGTGACTGGCTCATAACAGGCTCCTCCGATAGGGTCTAGGCCTAGACAGCGTAATGTATCTTAGCAAAATCACCGACACTGCTTAAGACTTGTCTTATCACAGGCCGTTCTGCACCCTATACATCTACCTATCACCAAGGAAAGAGATATGAGCTGGGGAAAGCGATTAAGCGTCGGGTTGCTGGCTGGCGCGGTAGGCGTGACCGCTTGGCTCTGGCTGACCATGCTCAGCCCATGGTTCTATGAACGGCCTGATGAGCTGCCCACGATCGAACAGCGCACCCACCAAGTATTCGTTTACGGCACGCTACGTTATTGGCCGGTTCGTTGGATTGTCATGGGAGACTCAGGCTCGCCAGAGCCGGCACGCCTGGAAGGGTTCGAGCGTCATGGATTGGATCTCTCGCCGAGTGATCATAGCCATGTCGATGGTCTATTGTTGACCGTGTCACCACGCGCGCTCGAGCGCCTCGATCGTTATGAACGGCTCGGCATTCGCTATGAGCGCATAGAGCAGACACTGGCCGATGGCACCACAGCATGGGTTTATGTTCGGCTTCCGGAAGTCAGCCTGATGGATAGCGCTCCTGCCAATGGGATAGCTCTGTTACCATATGAGGCGTTGCCAGTGACCGCTCAACGCCTGGTCGCTCTGCCCACCAATTAGGATACGTCATGAGTGAAGCCAAGCCCTTTGTCTTGATTCTGTATTACTCCCGTTCAGGAGCTACGGCAGACATGGCCCGCCAACTAGCAGCGGGCGTCGAGAGCATTCCCGGTATAGAAGCGCGACTGCGCACGGTACCTTCGGTTTCCCCCACCTGTGAAGCCGTCGACCCAGAGATTCCCGCTGAAGGGGCAGTCTACGCCGACCTGAACGATTTACGCCACTGCAGCGCACTAGCGTTGGGTAGCCCTACGCGCTTTGGCAATATGGCCGCGCCACTCAAGTTTTTTCTCGACACCACTAGCAGTCTTTGGATGAACGGCGCGCTAATCGACAAGCCCGCCTGTGCGTTTACCTCGACGTCTAGCTTGCATGGCGGCCAAGAAAGCACGTTGCTGACCATGCTGGTGCCACTTTTGCATCACGGTATGGTCTATGCGGGCATCCCCTACAGCGAGACGGAATTACTGAGCACTCAGCATGGCGGCACGCCTTACGGGGCCAGCCATGTGGCTGGCACACGCAGTGACCGACCGGTTGACGAGCACGAACGAGCGTTGTGCCAAGCACAAGGAAGACGGCTCGCCAAACTCGCGTTAGCCTTACATAAAATGCGCCAGGAGACGTCGTCATCATGAGACAGTGGTTAGAGACGCTGGAAGATAAACACGGACTCGACACGTTGACGCGACAAGCACGACTGTTAGTGCTCGTCAGTTTTGGCGTGCTGCTTCTGCTGGTGATTTATCGTGGCTTCTTCGTACAGGGCGAAACGTTCAATTGGCGACCCGTGGTGGCGTTCATTTTGCCTTTGGTGCTGTTCTTGCCATCGATCATTGGTCAACGTGCCCGTGGGCACGCTTGGCTTGCCTTCGTCAGCTTGCTCTACTTCACCCAGGGTGTGATGTTGGCGACCTTGCCAGAACAGGGAATGAGAGGCGTATTAGAAGCGCTTGTATCGCTGGCGCTCTTTACGGGCTGCATGGGCTACGCGCGCTTTCGAAGCCGACAACTCCGTCTTAACGGTTAAACGATATCAATAAAACCATAGCCAGCCACTGACGCCTGCTGCGATCAGCAGCGCCCCAACGGCGTAGCAAGTTTGCCTGCGCGACGAGACGGGTTTTGCGTCGACGGGCGGGCTATGAAATCTTTTCACTCCCGTCAACATGGCGGGAATGAGCCGCTCGCCTTGTAGCGTGTGCCAAAGTAGCCCTGCGACATGCAAACCAATCAACACTAACAGTAGATCGCTATTGAGTGAGTGTAACTGAGCGAGCAGATCGCCCATGTTAGCGCCTAACACTCCGTAAAGCGGTGCCTGAAAGAAAATATCATCGCTCAAGAACAGCCCACTTAACGCTTGAAATCCAAGCGACACTAGCAACAGCACGACCATCCACCCGCCGAGCGGATTATGGCTGGCGTAGGGAGATGCGCGCCGTGCCATTAGCGCTTTGCTATAGCGTGCGGTAGTCCTAGGGCCATATACGAACGTACTAAAGCGAGCATAAGGGGTGCCCATCCAGCCCCAGATCAAGCGAAAAACGAGTAACCCAATGATCAAATAGCCCGCCTGAGCATGTACTTCCAGCGGAAATAGAAAGGGCTGACCCATTGTTTTAGTGGTGTAGAAAGAAATAATCACCGCTGCCAGCAGGGACCAATGAAACAAGCGAATGAACGCATCCCATACGGCTATGCGTGTCGTGCGGCTCTGCATCGCGCTATCCTCAATCTTCGTACGGGTATATTTTCGCATTTATGGCAATATTCTCATAGAAGGATTCCGCGAGCGCTCCAACGCTGTGTCACTGGGCCATCCTGAACGAACAACACTTGAGCTTTAGCGTTAGACCAGCGAACATGACCTCAATGTAATTTATCACCTCAGGGGAGCTTCACCGATGACACGTAACATTGCCGACGTCAGGCGTGACTACGAGGGCGGGCGTTTGGACGAAACGCACACCTCCGACGACCCATTCGTGACGTTCGATGAGTGGTTCAGTCTGGCCCTTGACAGCGAAGGTAAAGATGGCAATGCCATGACGCTCTCTACGGTCGACAGTCAGGGTCGTCCCCATGCACGCGTTGTGCTGCTGAAAGGGTTCGACGAGCGAGGCATGGTGTTTTTCACCAACTATCATAGCCATAAAGGTAGCGAGCTGAGCAATGTGCCCTATGCCGCTCTCACCTTTTGGTGGCCGTCTCTATCACGTCAAGTGCGGATAGAGGGCCCGGTGGAGCAAGTTTCCGCCGAAGAGTCGGATGAATACTTTGCCAGTCGCCCACGCGGTAGTCAGCTCGGTGCTTGGATTGCCACCCAAAGCGTGGTGATTCCTGACAGGAACTGGATCGAAGAGCGTCAAAAGCGCTTCGAACAAGCTTATGAAGGCCAGGATATTCCCCGCCCTATTCACTGGGGAGGCTATCGGGTAAACCCGGAAATGATCGAGTTTTGGCAGGGGCAGCCCAGCCGCTTGCACGACCGACTGCGCTACGAACGGCGCGACGGCGGTGAGTGGAGCCGCTTCCGTTTAGCGCCCTGATGCCCAGGCGCAAGACGTAACACTCAAACGGTCTGCGGGTGACAAGCCACAGACCGTTCATTGGAAGGGTCAATCCGGTTGACTCTCCAAACGATGGCGCTGCCACTCGCTGTCGGGTTCATTCAGTCGCAGTACGGCATCGATCACCTGCTCTTCCATATTGTAACGGCAACGAAAACCAAGATGTTTCATCAACGCTCGCATGGGGTGATTATCCACCATGATCTTACCGATCATTTCGAGCGTGCCTATACTGGTGCAGTAGTCGATCATTTTCTTCATCAGTAGACTGCCAATGCCCAGTCCCTGAAGATCATCCCGAATGATCACGGAGAACTCGGTGCGGATATTGTCAGGGTCGTTCCATACCCGAACCACCCCCAACATCTCCTTACTGCCATCATCGTGCTGATGCTCGGCGATGAATGCCATCTGACGGTCATAGTTGATATGCGACAAAATCGACAAGTCGCGCTGGGTAAGGTTCGACTTGTTATGGAAGTAGCGGAAACGGATGCTCTCCTCTGAGAGCTGCCGGTGAAAGGTGGTGATCAGTGGTGCATCCTCTGCGCGGATGGGTCGCACTTCTACCTGCCAGCCATTTTTCAACGTCACCCACTGACGAAGCTCTTCCGGGTACGGCATGATCGCAAAACGCGCGGGGTGCCCCAGATCCATGGCAAAATCCACTGCCAACATACCGTCGCGGTTCAACAGCAATGGATTGAGCTCCAGGCCACGTAAATCGGTCAAATCCGACGCCATTTGGGAAAGTTTGACTAGCAACTGACATAGATGCTGGATATCCCGCTCGGGGTCGGCGGAGTGCTCGCGGATCAAAGAGGCCGCATGGGTGCGCCCCACGACGTCGGAGGCGAGGCTCATATTGAGCGGGGGCAACGCCACCTGCCGGTCAGCCAACACGTTGACCTTATAGCCCCCGATACCAAACACGATCAGCGGCCCAAATACCGGGTCCCGGGTGATGCCTGCACAAATCTGCATCGAATGTTTGCCCCGCTGCATCGGCTGCAAACAGTATTCGCGAATGGCATGCTCGGGAAATTTCTCCTGCACTTTATCGCCTAATTGCCTCACCCCGTCGGCGACTTGTTCGGGCGTCTCTAAATCTTGCAGTAACCCAGCGGAAATCTTATGCGGATGCTTGCGGTAGCGATACGGCCGACAGTTTCCTTCGTGAACCACTTTCAGCGCCTTTGGTCCTGGAAAGCGTTCGGCGACCACCAAGGCTTCTTCTGGTGAGTTCACGTAGGCGCTGGGGGCAGTGGGTATACCATAAGCTTCCAATACTTGGGCGGTTTCAGAGTGAGCGAGAGTTTGGCGGCCCTGTTCTTTTGCTTGCTTGATCAGCGCACGACACTCGGCGCGAATCTCTGGGCTCGTGGAAAACGGCAGGCTGGGCGGTATTTCATGCAGCAACGCCTGAACGCGCTGATAATCCACCATATGCATAAAGGCCTTCACCGCTTTTTCAGGTGACGTATAGGTAGGAATACCCGCGAGGTTGCAGACATGTCGCGCATTGAGCGCCTCTTTCAAACCCATCCAACTCGTGAGTAAATTACGTTTGAAAGAGCGACGGTGATCGATGAGCGCTTGGGCCGTGACCTGGGAAGGCGCTAAACGTGTAGGTGCATGAACGACTAGGACGGCATCGACGTTCGGGTCAGCGGTGACGATTTGCAGCGCCTCAACAAACCGCTCCGGAGTCGCGTTTCCGCCCAAGTCCACCGGGTTTTCGCCGGGCTTGCTCATATCGACTTGACTTTTATGTAACGCCGCTTGGGTTTCGGGGCTGAATTCAGCCAGCTTGCCACCCGCGCTAATTAACTTATCGATGGCCAGCATGGCAGGCCCAAGTCCATTGGAGACGATTGCCAAGCGATCACCGCGTAGCGGTTTCATACGTGACAGCGTTTCTAGGGCATCGAGCATTTCATCCGAATCGTTGACACGCACCACGCCGGCACGTGCAAAGGCGGCATCGAACACGACATCGCGATTGGCAATGCCCGGCGTGGGCGGCATACCAGATATGTCCGACTGAGCGGTGCGACCACTTTTGATCGCCACCACGAGTCGGTTGCGTGAGGCATCCCGGACAGACGTCATAAAGTGCTGGGCATCCGTCACCCGCTCGAGATGTAGAAGAATCGCTTGCGCAGGCGAATACTGATTGACGTAGTCGATGAGATCCGGCAATAACACATCGACACTATCGCCAACGGTAATGAGGTGAGAGAAGCCCACATCTCGGCCCGCTGCCCAGTCGATCATCGCATTGGCCAGCATTCCTGATTGGCCTAGATATGCCACGCGCCCCGCCTTGATCGGCTGGCTGGCATACGAAGCATTGAGTTTTTTTCCCGGTACGATTAGCCCCATACACTCCGGGCCTAGAACGCGGATGCCGGATTCACGGGCAGCCTGCAGCATGCGCTGGCGTATCGACCCCTTGCTGCCCTCCTCACGGTCTAGGTACGCACCCCCGGAAAGCACCAAAGCCGCCTTCACACCGTACTTACCCAACTTTTTAATCAGTCTGGGAACGCCCTCAATGGGCGAACACACGACGGCGAGATCAGGAATGTCGGGCAGTTCCTCCACTGTACGTACGCAATCTACGCCAAACACCTTTTCATAACCTTTCAGGTTAACGGCCCAGAGCTTGCCTCTGAATTGGCCATCTTGCAGGTTGCCCAACACCAAACCACCCAAAGATTCTGGCTTTTCAGAGGCACCGAACACCGCCACCGAGCGAGGTTCGAAAAAATGATGCAGAAAGCGTGTGCTCACGATGCGTCTCCCTCTGACATGAATGACTAATGTGTACGACTTATTGACACTGTCGCGCAAGCCCTCGAGGCGATTAAGGTGATGCTAACGTTACCGGAGCGCTCGAATGATCACTGCCTACCTTACCCACCCCGACTGCGTATTGCATCATATGGGGCCAGAGCACCCTGAAAGTCCCTTGCGGCTAGAGGCGATTCGGGCGCGCCTGTCACTTTCTGGACTGTTACAGCAAACCATGCAGGGTGATGCCAAAGAGGCGAGTGACGAGGCGTTAGCCAGAGTTCATCCTTTGCGCCACCTTCATGCCTTGGAGAAATGCCTGCCTAGCGAAGGAATCGTGACGCTGGATAGCGACACCATGATGAACCCGGATAGCTTGAAAGCAGCGCGTGTAGCCGCAGGTGCCGTCATTCGGGGCGTGGATCAGGTGTTCAAACGGCAAGCGGATAACGTCTTTTGCGCCGTGCGCCCCCCCGGCCACCATGCCGAAGCAGCCGATGCCATGGGCTTCTGCTTTTACAACAACATTGCCGTGGGGGCCGCTCATGCAAAAGCAACCTATGGTGCTCGACGGATCGCCATTCTCGATTTCGATGTTCACCAGTGCAACGGCACCATCGACATTTTTAAGAACGATCCAGACGTGCTCATTTGCACCAGCTTTCAATACCCGTTTTATCCTTGGCGTTACTTGCGCAGCGAATGGCAAAACGTGGTGAATACCCCGCTGGAAGTCGGTACCGGCAGTGAAGAGTATCGACGGGTCATCGAACGTCATTGGCTCCCCGCACTGCATGCCTTCAAACCCGACCTGGTAATGTTATCGGCAGGGTTCGATGCTCATAAAGAGGACCCAATGGGCGATATTTGCTTAGAAGATGAAGACTTCTATTGGGTAACGCACCTGGCCATGGAAATTGCGGCGCTTTATGCCGACAATCGCGTCGTGTCCGTACTAGAGGGAGGTTACAACCCAACCTCCCTTGCCAGCAGCGCCGAGGCGCATATCAAAGCGCTTTTGGGACTCCCCTTCACCGATGCTCCCTAGTGGCGCCCTGAGCGCAAGAGCTGTGGTACCATGCGGCGTTCATGTTGCCCTCTACCTCACGTGACCGTTATGACCGCCACTTCTGAAGAGCACGCAGCGCTGCGCATCGCGTCAGGGCGAAAGCCGTTCGTCGAACCACTACGGTTGGGCGAACGGCTCAAACAGATTCGACTAGCTAATCAATGGACGCTGGAGGACGTGAGCCAGCGCACCGGTATTGCTCGTTCTACGCTTTCTAAAATCGAGAACGACCAAGTCTCGCCAACGTTCAGCGTAGTACAGAAGCTAATGAGCGGTCTCGATATCGATCTACCGCAGCTTTTTACGCCTCCCAAGCGCGAGCGCTACACCATGGGACGTCGCGATCTGACGCGTAAAGGAAAAGGCCAACTGCACCCTACCCCAACTTACGAACATGAACTGCTGGGCCATCAGCTCGCGCAAAAGCGCATGATCCCATTTAAAACGATCGTTCGAGCACGCAGCTTTGACGAATATCATCAGTGGGTACGGCACGATGGCGAAGAGTTTTTGATGGTACTGCACGGCGACATCATGCTTTATACGGAATTCTATGCTCCGTTAGTGCTAGCGGAAGGAGACAGTATCTACTTTGACAGTGACATGGGCCACGCCCTAGTCTCTACCAGCCAAGAAGATGCGGTCGTGCTATCAGTATGCACCCGCGGCGATCTGGTATAACCCTGTTCAGTCGGCTATAGACAGTTCGTTGGCTTAGGTAACCCAGCAATACGAGCCAAACGTTTTGGCGGGCTGCCGGGGAATAAACGCATCAAATAGACCGAGCGCCCTTTTTCCTCGCCTAGGGCTTGCTTGGTGGCTTTGACCAATGGGCGCATCGCCGGCGCCATTTCGTAGCGCGTATAAAAATCCCGAACCACACGAATGAGCTCCCAATGCTCCTCCGTCAGTGCTAGCCCTTCATCCGCAGCTAATAACGCGGCAACGCTATGGTCCCAGTCGCTTTGCTTAACTAAATAGCCCTCAGGGTCTATTTTAACTTTTTGGGTTGCATCGAGATAACGGTATAAACTTGTATCGTTCATTAGTCAGTACCACGATAAAATCTTCGTATGCTGCTCGGTCAACGCAACAAACCCTCTCATATCCAGCCATCGATCTTGAGGAACGGGGGAAGCTGGATATACACCCCGAGATATTGCGTCTTCCTCCAATATGAACACGTGGATATCATTTTCCAGGTGCCAGCCCCGCCAATTAACGTGCAGTAACGCTTGAACGGCATCTTCGATGAGCAAAATACTATCGCCGTCGGCAACGGTGAGGAGCATCTGTTCTGCGGGCTCGCTATGCGTGGGCTTGTTCAAAATATGTAACATGGCGCTGCCCTTTCAAAAATTCATCACTTGAGAGTGGCGATGTAACAACTCGGGCAACCCCTCGTCGGCCACTACAGTCGCCCCCTCTACTAGCTGGTCGACTTGCAAGTGCAGCGCATCCAGCGCGCTTTGTGCCACTAACAGTTGATCGATGTCGTACATCTCCAGCATATCGATGGTCGGTAGCGTCGCCTTCTGCCCTGGCGCACCCGTTTTTTGCTCTTTTAGCAGGGCCAGTACACCCTGCCCAAGAAACAGTAGACTGACCGTTTGGCCAAACGCGGCCGCTACCAAAGCCACGTCCAGCCCCTCTCGCAGGGCATTGGAGCTATACGGCGCATGACGAATGATCACCAGCCGCTCTTGTTCATGACTCATCGTACTGCTCCCTACGCAAAAGTGATCACACGATCGCAACGCTGTTGAAGGGCGAGCAATTGCCCCAGGCCGGTCAATTCGAACGGCGCTTGTAGGTTGAAGTGCGTTTGGCCATGGCGCTTGGCCTCGGTCTCGCTCATTATCCCCCGGCGCAGCGCGGCAGCAATGCATACTTCCAGTGCAACGCCATGCTCGTGGTGCAACGCAATCCACGCATCACGCATGTTGAGTTCGTCTTGTGGCGGAGTCATTAACTGTGAAGCGTTATGAACTCCCTCTTGATAGAAGAAAATTCCCGCCACTCGGTGACCTGTATCAATGAGCGCCTTGGCAAAGCGAAGTGCCGAGTGCGGTGCTGCACTGGCGTAAGGCGCGCCCATGACCAATAAGCCGTACTCCATTGTATCGTCTCTTACTGAACCCGTGAAAAAAACAGACCCTACCTAGTAGGGTCTGTTGTCTGTTGGGGATGCCGCGTCAAGTGACAGCCTGCATGCTAACGATCAGTCGTTGCTCATGATACCCAGAATAGAGAGCAGGCTGACGAACAGATTGTAGATAGAGACGTAGAGCGTCACCGTGGCGAGGATGTAGTTCGTTTCACCAGCGCGGTGCACGATTTCACTCGTTTGATAGAGGATCGCGGCAGACGCAAATAGCACGAAACCTGCAGACACCATTAGCGACAGCGCGGGGATGTTGAAGAAGATACCCGCCACCATGGCGAGGATCAGCACGATGGCACCCGCCATCAGGAAATTACTCAAGAAGCTGAAGTCTTTTTTGGTCGTCAGCGCCACAGCAGACAGGCCAATGAACGTCAGGCCGGTCATGGCCAGAGCGTTCATGATCAACGCGCCACCGTTAGGCAGCGTCAAATAGGCAGAAATAATCGGCCCTAGGGTAAACCCCATGAAGCCCGTAAACGCAAAGGTTGCCAGCAGACCTGCCGCGGAGTTGGCGGTCTTGTGGACCAAGAACATCAAGCCATAAGCCCCAATGAAGAACACGAAAATGTTCATCTGCTGGATACCCATGGCCACAGAAGCGCCCGCCGTGACAGCCGAAAACAGCAGTGTCATCGCCAAAAGAGCGTAAGTGTTGCGTAACACCTTGTTGGCACTAGCGCCGCTCACCACACTCTGGGGTTGCGTTCTCGCCGTGTTCGAATCGTTAAAAGCCATGTATCTATGCTCCCTAGTGGTCATACTATCAACGGACAAGGATGCCGTTAGCTAGTTCCAGACGCAAGTCTTAGTCTTCCACGCTAAACATCCGCGTTTGTGTCTCTCCTTTCGATTGGGTTGACTATGCTTTAACTCCTACACCCACTTGGACAGATCCATGCGCCATAAAATTCCTACTTCATTTACTTGCTTCGGCCTTTTGACACTCGCGTCGCTGTCGTTCGCCACGACGGCTAATGCGTATACGCCCAGTGGAGAGGACGTTAGCTACGATGTAAACGGCGAACGTTTCGAAGGCTATTTCATCTCAGGGGGCGACAACGCCAAGGGGAGCGTCATCATCGTCCACGATTGGGACGGTATAGATGATTACGAACGACAGCGCGCCGATATGCTTGCAGAGCAAGGATACGATGCGTTTGCCGTCGACCTATTTGGGGCAGGCAATCGTCCCCAGGCCACTGAAGACAAGCAGGCAGCCACACAAGCCCTTTATCAAGACCGCGAACGCATGCGAACGCTGACACTAGCAGGGCTCGATCAAGCACGAGCATCAGGCGCCGCCACACAGGCGGTCATCATGGGGTATTGCTTTGGTGGTGCAGTCGCCCTAGAGATCGCTCGCTCGGGCGAAGCCAACGATATTGCTGCTTACACGAGTTTCCATGGCGGACTAGACACACCCGATGGGCAAGCCTATTCAAGTGACACGCCGCCGATTTTCATTGCTCATGGCGGTGCTGATGAGGCAGTGAGCCTAGACGATGTGGCAACTCTAGCGGAGGAACTGGAAGCCGCGGGAGTGACGTATGAAGTCGGCATCTATTCGGGTGCACCGCACGCGTTCAGTGTCTTCGGCAGCGATCGTTACCACCCACGTGCCGATGAGCAGTCCTGGGCAACGTTCAATCAGTGGCTAGAGGAGATGCTGTAGACACACGGTAGAAGGTCACCGAATAAAAAAGGGTAGCTGATGCTACCCTTGTTCGATGCCCGAAGGCTCGGCTTGTATGCCATGAAATGCTTACAGCAGCGGCGGCTCGTGATCGTCGCCATCTTCTTCTTTTTGCGGTGTGACGACCGTCGACGTGACTTGGCGAGCATCTTGAGCGTTATAAAGACGCGCATCGATAATACTCAGCACGCTTAACTGTGCTAACAACACCGCAAAACAAACGATTAAGCCTTTTAACATGGTCGTGGCCCTTTGCCAGACGAAACGCTCGTCTGAATGATGAGAATAGTAGCGCAGGGCCAATAGAAAGCAACGCGGCGCTCAAAATAAATGGCGCGTCTACTAGGCGAATTCTTCGGTGTCGATATCCGCCTGCTGTGCTTCGTTGTAGCGCGCGCCAGCGACGTCGTTGGGACGCATCATTTCGTTGAGCAGCGCAAGGTCTGGCTCGCTCAACACCAGCTGTTCAGCTCGTAGATTTTCCCGCATATGGGTGACAGAGCGTGTTCCGGGAATCGGCACGACATGCCTTCCCTGCGCTTTTACCCACGCCAACGCCAACTGGGCGGGAGTGATCTCCAAGCGGATTGCCACGGCCGTGAACTGCGCCAGCAGCGTGAGGTTATGGTGACGATTATCGCCATTGAAACGCGGCATTCCGGCGCGCATGTCGCCTTCGGCAAAGACGGTATCGGCATCGATGGCGCCGGAGAGAAACCCTCGACCCAAAGGGCTAAACGCCACCAGCGCCGTCCCTAGGATTTGGCACGTCTGGCTCAAGGCGATCTCGGGATTACGCGTCCATAGCGAGTATTCGGACTGCACCGCCGCAATGGGATACTCGGCGTGCGCCTTACGCAGCGTGTCGGCCGAAATTTCTGAAAGACCGACGGCCCTGATTTTACCCTCCTCGACCAGCCGCCCCAGTGCGCCCACACTCTCCTCGATGGGCACTTGGCGATCCATACGATGAAGGTAATAAAGATCCAGATGATCGGTTTGCAAGCGCGCCAGGCTCTCTTCACATTGGCGGCGCAGCGTCTCGGGCCGCCCGTCGATCACTCTTTTGCCGCTCTCTGGGTTCATGGCCATGCCGCACTTGCTAGCCAAGAAGAATCCTTGCCGTTTGGACGCGAGCGCCTTACCCAGCAAGCGCTCGTTAGCCGTCGCACCATATAGCGTGGCCGTATCAAAATGGCGATATCCCATTTCGAAGGCCTCGTTAAGTGCTCGTATGCCCGCTTGCTCGGGCACGTGTTGCCCATAGCCATGGGATAAATTCATACAGCCAAGCCCAATACGCGGCGAGGCCACTTCTTTCAAACGATCATAAAACGCTGACATACCACTCCTCACTCAATAGGCAGACCATCAATAGAAAGATCACGACGCTATCGTCTGCCTGGACTGCAAGATTGCACAAACAGGCACCTGTGTCCCCAGCCAATCCGGCAAGCGGTGTTCGAGATAATATCGCGGCCGCCAAGGGGCGCCCTCGATGAAACCAACATGGCCGCCACTGGCCCAGAGTTCCAGCGTCACACACTCTGGTATCATATCGGCCTCGGGTACGCTGTGCGGGTAAATGAAGGGATCGTCTTGGGCGTGCACGATCAGCGTCGGCACTTGAATGGCTGATACGAAGAAGGCGCTACTGCAGCGTCGGTAATACTCCTCAGCGCTGGCAAAGCCGTGCAAAGGGGCCGTGACGCGACCGTCGAAATCCCAAAACGTTTCCATTCCGTCCAACGTTTCCAGAGACGTCAAACGCTCAAGCTCTTGCTCTCGGCCCTGCGTACGGAAAGCTCTCTGTTTGGATTCCACATAATGACGCAAACCGCGTAGAAATCGCGCCTGGTAAACCCTCGAGAAGCCATGGCGAATTCGTTCGGCACAGTGGTCCAGCCGAAACGGTACCGATACCGCCACGGCGGCTCGGAGCATGCTTTGGCTGCCTGTCTCACCGAGATATTTCAACAGCACGTTGCCGCCTAGGGAGTAGCCCACGGCCACGAGCGGCTTATTCGGATAGCGTGCGGCTAACTGCGTGACGATATCGGCAAGGTCTTCGCTGGCACCGGAATGATAACCACGGGCTCGATGATTGGGTTCGCCGGAGCAGCCGCGCCAATTGACCGCCACACTTTGCCAACCCTGCTGGGCCAGCGCCTGCTGCTGGCCTAGAATGTACAGCGATGACGAGCTCCCGGTGAGGCCATGGAGTAGAATAGCGCAGCGCGTCGCTTCCCCTCGTGGCCCGTACCAGTCCAGATCGATGAAATCGCCGTCCTCCAGTGTGATACGCTCTCGATGACGCTGGAGCCGAGGCGTGGCTCGAAAAAGAGGGCTATACAGCGTTTGCAGATGCCCGCCGGGTAGCCAACGCGTTGGACGAAAAGTGAAAGGGGAAGAGCGCATGCCATGAGTACCCGCCGAGAAAATCGTCGATCAGCTTAGCAAATTTTCGATAAAAAACGGCGGTTGAGCGCTCTTCTCAGTTCTAATCGTCGACATCGACTTTACGTAAATCATCGACGGCCACCCCGCTTGGCAACTCCTCTGGTGATGCAGGCAGCCAAACCGGTGATAGATCACTATCTTCACGACCGTCTTTATGGGTATGGCCAGGAATGCGATACACCACCTGCTCATGTCGATGATCCCACGCGTAAATCCTTTCCATATGCGCTCCTTGTGACTTTGAAACTTTTCGATAGGGTCATGCACGCAACGATAGACCCGTAACGCCCGAGAGGATTCCCTGTGCTTTGCTATAGTCAGGCTTCCTCTCTCCTAGGAGACACCTATGCTTGCTCTGCAACGGCTTCGTAAAACCTTCAGCACGCCTCAGGGCAAACTCCAGGTACTGGGTGGGGTCGACCTCCATCTAGCCCGCGGCGAAAGCCTCGCGCTGATGGGCGAGTCCGGTAGTGGCAAGTCCACCCTGCTCCATCTTGCCGCTGGCCTGGATACACCCGATAGCGGTCAAGTCGTTATCGATGGCCAGTCACTCTCCGAGCTCAATGAAACCCAGTGTGCCCTTCTCCGCCGTCAGCAGTTAGGGCTGGTGTTTCAGCAATTTCACCTCGTGCCGAGCCTGAACGTAGCCGACAACCTAAGCTTGCAGGCAAGGCTAGCAAACAAAGAAGATCCTGGATGGAGCCGTCATTTAATAGAGCGGTTAGGGCTTGCCGGGCGTGAAGCGCACTACCCCGAACAGCTTTCCGGGGGCCAGCAGCAGCGGCTTGCCATTGGGCGAGCGCTCGCCGTGCGCCCGTCGCTACTGCTGGCCGATGAGCCCACCGGCAATTTAGACGAGCAAACGGCAGGGCGCGTGCTGGAGCTGCTGCTTGAACTGGTCAAGGAGACCCGCTGCGCGATGTTGATGGTGACGCACAGCGGCCGCGTTGCTGCGCCACTGGACCGCTCCCTGCGTTTACATCGGGGCCAACTTCAGGACGCTGTCGCATGATGGGACACGTACTGAGGACACTGCTCAGCCACTATAAGCGCCACCCGACGCAGTTGGCGATGCTACTAATAGGTTTATGGGTCGCCAGCGCGCTATGGAGCAGCGTGCAGGCGATTAACACCACTGCAAAAGAGAGCTATGCCCGCGCTAGCGCACTGTTCACTGCAAGCAGCGATCAGCTCGACCGCTTGGACGGCGCACCGCTGAGTATGGACGACTACCTAGCGCTACGCCGGGCGGGACTGCCTGTTTCACCGCTGCTCGAAGCCACGATCCTCCACCAGGGCACCACCCTAACGCTACTGGGTATCGACCCCTTCACGCTCCCCTCCGGTGACGGCACTAGCTCGCTCACAGCGTTCATGACACCTCCTTGGCAGACACAGCTCGCAGCGGACTCCCTACCCTCCATTGGGCTGAACCGCGCGGACGCGCCAGGCGCAACCCCCCTCCTTGGCGGATACCACTTACCGCCCTTAACGCTGCGTAATGATCTCCCTCCCGGCACACTGGTCATGGACATTGGCGCGCTATCTGCGCTGCTTGGCGAGCGGGCAACGCTTAGCTTGGTCGCCGAACCAGACGCCATTAGGCAACCCCCTAGCGGCTACCGAATGACCCGGGCGGCCAGCGTGGCCTCACCGGGCCAGTTGACCGATAGCTTCCATCTCAACCTGACGGCACTGGCTTTTCTTTCCCTGATCGTTGGACTATTTATCGTCCAAGCCACGCTTGGCTTGGCCATGGAGCAGCGGCTGGCGACGATGCGCACGCTACGGGCACTGGGAGTACCGGCCGCTACACTTACTGCCGCCATATTGTTGGAACTTTTAGTGTTAGGTGGCATTGGTGCCGCCGCCGGATTGGTCAGCGGGCTGTGGCTGGCAGGTAAACTCCTGCCTGATGTCGCTAGTACGCTAAACACACTCTATAGCACCGAGGTGCAGAGCGCCTTGAGCCTGCCTTGGCATTACTGGCTTGGAAGCCTCGCCATCACACTGGGTGGCTTGTTGCTTGCCGGTAGCGGTACGCTATGGCGTGCCGCCACGCTCAATGTGCTTGCCTTGGGCCATGACCACGCTTGGCGAAGCAGCTATCAGCGCCAGCTACGCCGCCTCACCATTGCGGGGGGCGCTGCAGCACTCACGACACTGGGGGTGGCACTCTGGTTGAGCAGACTTCCTAGCGGCAGCGGCTTACTGCTGAGTTTTGGACTCGTCGCGGCTCTGCTACTGACCTGTGCGCTCTGCTTACCGCCGCTTCTTGACATCTTACTACGCTGCTTGCAGCGCATCTTTCGCCGCGCCGCCCTGCTGCAATGGTCCGTGGCCGATATGCAGCGGCAGCTTCCTCGACTATCGCTGGCCATGATGGCACTTCTCATCGCCCTGGCTACGAATTTAGGGGTGAGCAGTATGGTCGGCGGCTTTCGGCTGACCTTTTTAGAGTGGCTGGACCAGCGTCTCACGGCTCCCCTATACATTAACGCCGCTCCCTCGACCCTAGCGCCCCTCAACATGTGGCTTCACGAACAAGCGAGCGTGTTGGACACTCTTCCCACCGCCAGAGGCACGGCGGAGGTACTCGACGTGAGCACGGCGTCCGCGCATCAAGCCCCTCCAGCAGGCGCTGTTTCGCTCTTCGGGATCCATCCCATACCCAGACTGACCGACTACTGGCCCCTGCTAGCCACCGAGCGAGGCATCTCTGTAGCTTGGCAAGCACTGCGCGAAGACGACGTATTCATCAACGAGCAAATGGCGTTTACCTATGGCTTTGTCCCCGGGGACACTCTGACACTCGCCACTCGACAGGGCAGCCAGGAAGCGACCATCGCTGCGATCTACCCTGATTATGGCAACCCGCAGTCGCAGATCGTCATGACCGTCGACGCGCTAACCCAACGCTTTGCGGGTGAGCTGGCTACCGTGGGGGTGGCTCTGCGAACCGACGCAGACGAAGCGCGGTTTCGTCGCGACCTCATGGATACGTTCGGCCTGTCAGGTGAGGCGCTGGTGGACCAGCAGGAGATCAAGCGAACGGCGAGGCAAATTTTCGAGCGCACCTTTACTATTACCCGCGCGCTCAATGCACTTACCCTCGGCGTGGCCGCCTTGGCACTGCTGGCCACACTGCTGGCCCAGGCGCATCAGCGCCAGCGTCATCTCGCCGCGCTATGGGCGCTGGGAGTGCCACGCAGGACGTTGGTGGTGCTACCGTTGATGCAGTTAGGCGGACTCTCGCTTCTCACCGGGCTATTAGCCCTACCGCTGGGCATTGCGATCACTTGGCTGTTGGTGGCCGTCATCAACGTCGCGGCGTTTGGCTGGCGATTACCGCTCCAACTGTTTCCCAGCGACATCATGACGATGTTGTTGACGGCGGTCGGAGTGGCACTGCTTGCGGCCATCCTTCCCTGCTGGAAACTCTGGCGCAGCGCGCCTAGCACGTTGCTCAACGAAGGAGTCACATGAACAAACGCACCCAGCGAGCGTTGCTGACCGCGTGGATGATCGGCATGGCCACCCTGCTGGTGGGCTGCAGTGAGCCAAGTGACATGTCGTCCCCCCAAGCCGGCTTTGCCGGACTGGGAGCGGAGGCAGAAGGTTACGCCCAGGCTAGCGCCGAGACGCCGCTCGTTTTCCCCGACGACCACGGTCCCCATCCCGACTACCGTATCGAGTGGTGGTATCTTACTGCCAATTTGGAGGATAGCGTCGGCCAGCCGCTAGGCCTTCAATGGACGCTCTTTCGCCAAGCACTGATGCCCCCCGATGAGCGTCCAGCGCCTATTGAGTGGGCCAGTGACCAAGTCTGGATGGCTCACATGGGATTATCTAAAGGGGGCACGCATTTGGCGGCGGAACGCTTTGCTCGCAGCCACAGTGAACAGTCCCAGGGTCAGGCGGGCGTCACGGCGTCGCCGTTTCAAGCTTGGATAGACGATTGGCGCTTTCAAAGTCCCGCCTCCGCGAACTTCGAGCACTTCACCCTTAGCGCCTACAGCGGTGAGGGCAATGAGCGCTTTGGCTACGCGCTAACGCTGTCGGCAAAAGGCCCGCTGGTGTGGCACGGCGACAACGGATTCAATGCCAAAACCGTGCAAGGCCAGGGGTCGCATTACTACAGCCAGCCCTATCTACAGATCGAAGGAAGCGTCACACTCAATGGCGAACAAACGAGCGTGACCGGCAGGGGCTGGCTGGACCGCGAGTGGAGTAGCCAACTACTCACCGCGGAGCAGACCGGTTGGGATTGGTTTTCCCTGCACTTGAACGATGGGCGCAAGCTAATGGCCTATCGGCTACGGGGCGGCGGAGAGAACGGCGGCGACTACTCGTTTGCCCATCTGTTCGACGCGAATGGCCACACCGAGCAGATAGGCTCCCAGGAGATTACCCTGGCCCCGCTTACGACCGAGCGCGTCGCGCAGCGCGATATACCGACGACCTGGCAATTGGAAATGCCCAACGCCGGGTTGGATCTCACGATCGAGGCCCGCCATCCCAATCGCTGGATGCCGACCACCGTGCCCTATTGGGAAGGGGATGTGACGGTGCGAGACACCATCACGCAAGAGGCGCTAGGAGTCGGCTATCTAGAAATGACCGGCTACGCAACGAGCAAATGAGCCGTATTCACTCGCGCTCGCCCGCGATGGGCTGCCAGCCTTGGGGTGAGTAGCGCTCCAGGCCATTTTCGCCCAATCGCGTTAGCCACAGCCAGCGGTGGTGAATCAACTCGGCAACGACCGGCTGGCGCTCGATGATGGCCTCGATACGCGCCTTGGGCGCATCCACGACCACCGTAAGACGCAGCGGTTCGTGGTGCAGCGTATCGCCATCGCGCAGCGACTGCTCTGGCAAACCGATACGTAGCTGGGGGGAGTTCCCTTCGATCACGCCCACGTGACCGCCCACCACCGAATGCAATAGCTTGTTGCCCCCACCGTACAGGTCGGGTACCACGGTCGACGCGTAGTACTGCAGATTGATCCAACTAGCGACCAGCATTGGCGCCATCATCAATCCTTCCAGTACGCTGCCTTCCGGGTCTTGCTCGGGGTAGTACTCGTGCAGAAAAGCGCGGCCATCCAACGCTTTACCTTGGGTGCGCGCCCTGGGCGCGAGAATCAACGCGGCGTTATTGACCAGACCCCACTCCGGGCGCGGCTGCGACCAGTCGGCGCCGCGCATGGCCATACTCTCCAAGCGCTCGGTGGCACCCTGTTTCTCGACGCCCAGAGCGGGAGCACGCTCCAAGCGGGTGGCCGCACCGGCGCGCTGGGCAGCAGTTTCGAAAGCCCTCAGTGCGCTTTCCAACGTCTCGGGCATCTGCTCGTCGTGATAGACGTGCACCCGGTCGGTCAGCGTACAGTGCGTCGCCGCTAGCGCGAAAAATGGCGAAGGCAGCACGATACCCATCTGTGGCAACGCCTGCTGAACCTCCGTGTCATTCAGTAGCGCAGCGGCGACCCGGGCATTCATGCCGCCACCCTGGCCGCCACAGGCACCGCAGGTCAGCCCGGCGTGGTGGGGGTTGTTGTCACTTTGTGAATCGTGCCCCACCAGTACCAACAGCGAAGCGCTTGGGTGCCCCAAGAGCGTGAGCAGGTTTTTCGCCAGAGCCACCTTGTCATGGCCTGCAATCGGTTCGCCGTCGTAGGTATGAAACAACCCTTCGGGCGCCTCGCACTGCGGCACCGGTGCCTGCTTGCGCAGACTGTCTTTGATCAGCTTCCAGCCCCAGGCAATCCCGGTGGTCTCGACGAGCGTGAACGTCGAGAGCGGCGCGTATTTGGCATGGCGTACGCTTTGACGCTGGCTCTCTTGCTGATAGCGCTGAATGCCTTGTGCATGAGGATCAGGCGTGCCGATGCGGTAGGCGGGCTTCAGCAGCCCCGGCACGCGGGGTTGAGCCCGCTCGGGGCCGGTGTCCGCATCGGCGACCGGCATGCCGAAAAACCCGGCTACCCCAAGCGTGCCCACCGAGGCGTCGGCGTTCTCCAAGTGGCGACGAAAGCGCTCCGAACGTACGTCGATACAAAACGCAGCTTGCACCTTGGGTACGTGGGGCAGCGGCTCACTCGGTGCCGCCAGCACCGATGCAAGCGCGCGCTGATACCCCAGCTCATAGGCGTGCTGCCAGCACCACAGCGCCTCGTGTAGGTCAAGCGTGCTCTGCCCGGTTTGCCACTGGGAAAACCATTCTCTTCGCTGAACGGTGGTGAGCTGATCGACTCCGAGCCACTCCCAAACCAGCGCCATGGCCGCCAGCTGGTGTATTCCAGCACTCGGCTGTTGATCAGCCGAGTGCCACCCAATCCCCTGACACCAGGAAGCCCAGCCGTTGACTCTCAATAGCAGCGTATGGGTCAACGCCTCGAAGGCCTCTGGCGTCAGCGCCCAATCCGCTGCGACCTGCTCGACCGCGGCCATGGGCTCATCGGGCAGCGTCCGTAGCGACTGGCGAAGCGTTTTAGGCCAGCGTAAATCGTGCTGTACCGTATGTTTCCAGAAGGGATACAGCGACTCCCCAGTAGGATTTGACCAGCGCTGCTGATGCTGGTCGAAGTAGCTGGCGCAGCTTTCTGCAAGCGCATTGAACCCATCGTGCCCTTTCAGCACCTCCCAGGCGCTGCGCAGCGGCGTGGCTGCTTTCGGCGGAGATGCCAAGTAGCCGACTAGGCTCTGTTCACTGTAAGCATAGCCGCCCTGACGCAGCGCTTGCTGCACATCCTGAGATGTGATGCGCCCCGCCTCCCATGCATGGCGATAAAACTCGGCGGGCATGGTCATTGGCTGCCCAGCACGGCGGCTCAACGCTTGGCTCACCTGCTCGATGGGCTGATGTTTGAGCCCCCACCAAGGGTTGACCGCAATCCACTGATCCAGAGGCCATACCGGGGCAATGGCGTCGGTGGCACGCTTCAAAGCATCGAGGTACGACGACGTCATGACCACTCTCCTTTCAAACCGTGGGCCAGCGGTGCAGGACGTGACCAATCATGAATGGGAGCAATGGCATCGACGGCGCGCTGGAACGGCAGCGCCAAGTAGAGGCCTTGGCTAAAGTGAACCCGCCAGCGCGCCACACAAGCCGCCTGCGGAAAGAGCGTGACCGCTCCGGCGGCCAGCACCAAACTCGCCAGCATCAGCGTGCCCAGCAAGCCCGCCATCAGCGTCAAGGGGGCATACGCACTGGGTAGCGCAGGCGCGAGCATGCTGTGAAGCAAGGCATACAGTGGCACCAGCCCCAGCGCCATGACGAATAGCGCTAAACGCTTGCGCTTTGCCGTGCCCACGGGCATGCCCAATAGCGTGCTACCCACGGCCAAGCTCAGCAGTGCCCCGAGTAGCGGGTTGTGGCTTACCAGCGTGGGGAACACGGCCAATACCACTGCGGCAAGCGCAGCCGCAGGCAGCGCAAGGGCCAGTCGCTGACGGATCGGGGCCAGCGGCAAGCGCTCACAGCGAGCCGCACGGGCGGTACGGCCAGACGCCAAGAACGAGTGAGCTTTGTAGAGCGAGTGCGCCAGCAGATGCGCCAACGCCAGGGTGTAGGCACCGACGCCGATTTCGAACAGCATGAAGCCCATCTGCGCACAGGTCGACCAGGCCAGCGCGTGCTTGACAGACGTTTGGGTCAGCATCGTCATGACGGCCACCAGAGCCGTGAAACCACCCACGGCGATGAGCAGATAGTGCCCCAGCGTCAAGCCATCGAAGACTGGAAATAGACGTAGCCACACGAAGCCCCCCAAGTTGATCACCCCTGCATGCAGCAGCGCCGACACGGGCGTGGGTGCTTCCATGACTTTGATTAGCCAGCCGTGCATGGGCACCTGGGCACACTTACACAGTGCCGCCACCGCCAGGGCAACGGAGGCCGCCTCTACCTGCCAGCCACCTGAGCCAGCGGCAGCCGCGGCAAACAGTTCGGGCAGTTCGAACGTGCCAAAACGCGCATAGAGCAGCGCTACCGCTGCGATCAGCGCAATATCGCCGATACGGCTGACGACGAATTTCTGCCAGGCCGCCCGCTGCGCCTCCACACGCTCGGGATAGAGTGTCAAGAGATGGTGCAAGGCAACACTGACGCCGACCCAGGCAATCAACATCACGACCAAGTGATGGGTAAACACCAACAGCATCACGCTGGCGAGGACGACCAGACACCACGGCAAAAAGCGACGCTCTCCCCGGTCACCTTTCAAGTAGCCCTCGGCAAAGCGCAGTAATACGGTACCCAGCAGGCTGATGAGCAGCGCCATCCACACCGCCAAACCGTCGGGGTACAATCCTAAAGGCTGGGCGGTTTCGGGCAGGCCGGTCGGTAACCCCCAGGCATCCATCAAAAGCAGCGCGCCCACGGCAAGGCTCGCTACCAGCGCACTTAGGGTCAGTAGACGGCCCGCTTTCCATGCACGGCCTAGCGATTTGGAGGTGCCAGCTCGGGCGCTCGCGCCTGCCACTACCAGTAGCGATACCGGAATCAGTAGCCATAACGCGAGCAGTGCCAGCACCGCGAAGTCGATGAATTGAGGCATAGCCGTTCTCCCTTGGTCGTATCCCAAAGACTATGCCGCCCTCGTCACCATATAAAAAATAGTTTATATCTGATAAAACGTTCGCTAAAAAAGAACGAAAAGACCCACCTTGCTGAGATCTCCTGCCATGAAGCTCAACTACCACCATCTTTACTACTTTTGGCAAGTGGCAAAATTAGGCCATCTCACCCGCACGGCCGAGGCGCTGCATGTCTCTCAGTCGTCCCTCTCGCAGCAGATTCGTCAGTTAGAGGAGCGCTTGGGCCAAGCGCTGTTCATTCGAGAGGGGCGCCAGCTGCATCTTTCCGAAGCCGGCAGGCTCGCCTTCGATTACGCCGAGGCCATTTTTACCCAGGGAGAAGAGCTCAGCGCGCTGTTCGCCGAGGGTGGCCACGCCCACCGCGAGGTCGTTCGCGTGGGGGCGGTCGCCACGCTGTCGCGTAACTTTCAGGAGGGGTTCGTAAGGCCGCTTCTAGGTCGAGACGATTTGGATTTGATTTTGCAAAGCGGTGGGCTCGACGACCTGCTCAGACGGCTTTCTGCCCATAAGCTCGACGTGGTGCTCTCGAACCAGCCCGTTCGCGGCGATAGCGAACACCCCTGGCACTCTCAGCGACTGGCGCGCCAGCCTGTGAGCCTGATCGCCACGCCTCATCTTTCCCCCCCGCCCATATTTCCTAGCGCGCTAAACGGGCATGCTTTCATCTTACCCGGCGTGGAAAACGCTACGCGCCACGCGTTCGATCAGCTTTGCGGCCATCATCGTCTCACGCCCAAAATCGCCGCCGAGGTGGACGACATGGCCATGATGCGTCTGCTGGCGCGGGATACCCAGCACATCGCCGTCATGCCACCGGTCGTCGTGCGTGACGAGCTCAATAACGGAACGCTCAAAGATTACGGCGCGCTCCCCGGCGTCTGGGAAGAGTTCTACGCCATTACCATCCAGCGCCGGTTCGAGTCGCCTAGCTTGAAAGCGCTGTTAACACGCACGGGGGAATCGCTGCTGGATTGAGCCAGAAGTGAACGTAACGCAATTCGCTAAGTTTGGCTAGGAATCGTGGACAGCTTAATTGGCATCAAAAAAACCCGCCGAAGCGGGTTTTTAGGCACCATTTACGTCAAGGTCTTTCCCAAAGCATGCTCCCTGAGGGATCGTCCAGGCGAAGCACCTCAATACTTAGACTGGCGTCATCACCAATCGATGGGTTGCCCCATGGGCCAGTGCTATCGGGCGCTAAATTCCATTCCAACGTTTCGCCCGGCTCGATACCGCCAGAAATGGTGTAGTAGAACGTCTCGTCGACCCAAGGCACCGAACGACCTGGGCTTTGCAATACACCTCGGAAGTGCGCCCTCGCGACTGGCTCGCCAGTGTTGTTGGTCACGCGCAACGTTATCACGGGAGCAGCATTCAACGAGTCATCTTCAATCAACTGGTACTCGGCGCTTTCGATAACGAAGCGGTCCAGCATTTCTTGCGCAATGGGAATGTCAAGATCGTCAGCCTCTTTGCTTTTCTCGGGGAGCTCTCCCGCGAGTTCGAGCACCTCAGGGCCGCTAAGGCCGTGCAGACTGCGACGAGCCTCTGTGGCCATGTCTTCAAGTTCATCATCACTTAGCTCGCTGATCTCGACAATCGTCATCCCTTGCTGAGATCGACGCATCAACAGAGCTTCGACGGCTTCGTTAAAGCGCTCTGCCTCTGCTTCATCTAACGAGGCGCGAATTTCTTGAAGTGACCTGTCGAAATAGCGCGGGTTTGAGCCGTCAATGGTCGGTTCTGCATGGGCAATGCCTGACATGGCCAACGCTATCGCTAGAGCTAATACCCGTTTCATAAACTCACCGTCCTATTGGTTGAGGTATCAACATAAGCCAAATGGCCGCGTTTGGACATTCTCAACTTTCATGGCCAAGCTACTCATAAGTCTTGATGGTCTTGATGGATTTACTGAGCTGTAATCCTACATTCTGCCAATAATACTGCCCCACACGTTGCTGAGGTGTACCTTTTGGCATGAACTCAATGTAGTCACCCGTTGGTCAAATCTCCATAACGGAGCCAGACGCACGAGCCTTGCGATGTGGTTTGATGCGTAATTTCATGTGTTAGCTTTTATGTTCCGCCCGCACCTACAGGTGTCCGCAAAACATCATTAACCTAAAGCTTGTGCTCATTATCCGTTAGAGACATCGCATTCTCCTGTTGAATTCCCATCATCTCAACAGAGGATTGTTAGTTGCTACATGGATTAGAGCAAAATCGTACCAGATGACACACTGAAAGACCGGTGCCTTTTATAAAGGGCTTGTAGGTAGGAAGGAAGCGCGGGGCCTAGAAACGAAAAAAGCCCCTGACGAATCAGGGGCTTTTCGAGATAAGTGGCGGAGGGACAGGGATTCGAACCCTGGATAGGCTATTAACCTATGCCGGTTTTCAAGACCGGTGCATTCAACCGCTCTGCCATCCCTCCGGCTTATGGGTGCGTATACTAACATCTTCTCCTTGTAAGTCAACGCCTTTTGAATAAATTAGTAGAGCCTTAAACCGACGCGGGTAATCATGCCACCCTCCATTTCGCTGACGACCCAGTGGATACCGTGCCAATCTACGTCGTCACCGACCACAGGGTGACCGCCGACTCTGAGAGAGACGAACTCTGCGAGCGTCATCTCCTGCTCGCCGGGGCTCAGTGTCAAGCCATAGGCTTGGGCGATATCCTGCATTTGGGCGTTGCCGTCCAAGGTAAAGGTGCCAAAGAAGGCGCGTTCTTGTTTGAGCTTGGCATCGCCATTGAACAGTCGGTTGAGCGCGACCAGGTCTTCCGTACGACCAATCACACAGATTACATCGCCAAGTTTCAACCGGGTGCTGCCCTTGGGATGCAGCATGACGTGATTGCGGAACAGCGCCGAAATCAGCGCACCCGAGGGGAAGCGCAGCAATCGGATTGGAACGTCTTCAAGGTCTTCGTTTTCGACGACATAAACGAACATCTCAAAGTCGTTATCCGGGAGGATGCCCAGTGGACCGCGACGGTTGGGCGTGGTACCCGCGGGTACTTCTACTTTCAGCCAGCGGGCCATGAGGGTGAGAGAGCCGCCTTGAATCAGCAGCGACATCAGCACCACCGCAAAGGCGACATTAAAGTAGAGCGACGCGTTTTCGACTCCGCCAATCACTGGAAAAATGGCGAGCACGATCGGAACGGCTCCGCGCAGGCCGACCCAGGCAATGAAGAGGGTTTCGCGCCAACGGAATTTGAAAAAGGGTTTAATGCTAATCAAGACGGCCAGCGGGCGAGCGACGAAGATCAACGCCAACGCAACGAAGCCAGCGGGCAGGGCCACGTCCCAAAGCTGGCTGGGCGTCACCAGCAATCCCAGCACCAAGAACAAGCCGATTTGGCTCAACCAGGCCAAACCATCGTGTACGGGCAGGATGAAATTGAGGTGGCGGCCTGGCTGATTACCAATCATCAGGCCCGCTAGATAAATCGCTAAAAAGCCGCTGCCTCCCAGCACGCTGGTCAACCCGAACACGCTAAAGCCAAGTGCCAACGCCAGCATGGCATAAAGACCAGGTGCCAAGTCCAGCCAGCGGAGCAGTTTGGCGCTAAGCCATCCGCCCCCAATGCCGACTGCCAACCCAATACCAAACTGAGAAATGAAGAACAGCAACGTTTCGCCGACACCGCCGATGTCACCGACCAGCAGCTCTACCAGCATCAGTGTTAGAAAGATCGCCATCGGGTCGTTGGTACCCGATTCGATTTCCAGCGTCGCCCCTACCCGTTCGTTAAGGTTCACTCCCCGCCCGCTCAACATGGAGAAGACCGCCGCAGCATCGGTAGATCCGACGATGGCACCTACCAGCAGCCCTTGCACCAAGGAGAGATCAAATACCCACATGGCGATGACGCCAACGATGGCGCTGGTAATGAAGACACCGAACGTCGCCAGAGAGAGCGCAGGACGAAACCCGACTCGGAACGTTTTAAGACGCGTGCGCAACCCACCGTCGAGCAGAATCATGGCGAGCGCTAGATGGCCGATCGTAAAGGCCATGGAATAGTCATCGAACTCGACGCCTAGCAGTCCTTCCTCTCCGGCCAACATCCCTAGGCCCAAGAAAATCAGCAGTATCGGTACGCCCACCATGGAAGAGAGACGACTCGCGAGGATGCTGAGCGCCATTAGGGAACCACCCACCAGGAAGAACGTATAAATTGCGTCCATGTCTCTCCATCTCTACATTAATGCCGTTCTATTATTGCATGTCGTTGCTGAATTTACTGAGCGTGTTCGCTAGGTTTATGCAAGGGACTAGCCAGATGCTTTGCCTGACAGCTAAACTCCGCCGTCCTACCATCGGGAGTTGAGGTTATGTTGAACGCTTTTTGGCGTGAACGTTCATTAATAGCTCTGTCATGGGTCCTTATTTTATTATTTTCATTTTCAGTGACTTACGCAAACGAAGAGCGTGAAGCAGAGATCACTGAGCCGCCGCTCTCTTTGGATAGCACCGTAAGACTACCCGAGGGGCTGTGGCCTGCCGATGACGACCGGGCAATAGAGGCACTCGAAGAAGCTCCCAGCATGGCAGTGGTACCGCCCCCGCCCCTTGATCCGCCACCGCTCAAACAACTTACGCTGATGCTAGATTGGTATTTGAGCCCACAGCATGCGGCGCTTATCGTGGCAAAAGAGCGCGGACTGTTCGCCGCCCAAGGCTTGGATATCGCCCTATCGACCCCAGCTGACCCATCCATTGCCATCAAGCTTTTGTCAGCCGGCGAGGTCGATTTAGCCCTGACTCGCCAGCCGCTTCTGCATCTACATGCCCATGAAGGGGCGCCCATCGTCCGTATCGCCACGTTGATCGAGACACCGCTCAACGCCGTGATCGTGGCGGGCGAAGCGCCCGCACCTGCCAACGTCGAGGACACCCTGGCCGACCTGCACTACGGCTTTTCTACCCGCGAAGGGCGTGACGTGCTGGTAGAGCGACTACTGCCACGCTCGGTGCGCCAAGTGGATGACTTCGTTGCGCCCGAAAGCGTGCATTTCGATGCCGCTGATGCCCTCCGTTCGAGCAGAGTCGATGCCGTGGCGGATGGTTTTTACCACAGCTTGCCCGCGCAACTGGCGGCCGATGGCATCGTCACCCACACCGTTCGCTACAGCGAGCTAGATATCCCCCGCCACGACGGACTCATTCTCGTAGCTAACAGCGATTCCGTGGCTCGTCGAGCCACAACGTGGTCGCGGGTACTGTTGGCGGTGGAAGAAGCCAGCAACTGGATGATCGAGCACCCGGACGAGGCGTGGTCGCTATTGGTTACGACTCACCCCGTGCTGGATAATCCCATTCATCAAACCACATGGGATGATCTGCTTCGCCGCGTCGCGCTAAGCCCGGCGGCGCTGGATGAGCGGCGCTATGCTGCGTTCGAGCGCTATTTACAAAACGCTGGTGCGATCTCTGACGAGCTTCCTGTAGCGCGCCTCGCGGTGAATCCACACCTTCTCATGACGCGTTGACCCACGCTTTAGCTACCTGCCACATCCATAACGCGCTGGAGCTCTATGCACGATACCCCACTAGTGTTTATCGATATCGAAACCACCGGCACTCGGGCCACCCGTGACCGGATCACCGAAATCGCGGCACTGAAGGTAGTGGACGGTGACGTCGTCGACCGGTTTGTCTGCTTGACTCATCCTCAGACCAGTGTGCCCGCCCATATCAGTCAGCTCACCGGCATCTATGATGACATGCTGGCCAACGCCCCTACGTTTTCTGACATCGCCGAGAAGCTGCTGGCATGGCTCGGCAGTGCCTGCCTGGTCGCGCATAACGCGCGATTCGACGCTAGTTTCTTACGCAACGAGTTCAAACGCGCTGGCCATCGCTACCAACCTTCGGTGATATGCACGCTGCGCCTTGCAAGACGCTTACACCCGACGCTGCCCACGCATAACTTGACCGCTCTGCTGGCCCATTTCGATATTCCTAGGGCACGTCAGCACCGCGCCGAAGACGATGCCAACGCGCTATGGGAGCTATGGCTAACCTGGCGACGCGAATGTGAAACGGAGCGTTTTCAGGCGGCCCTTACCGACGAACAGCGCCATCGCAGTCTGCCAGCGCAGCTCTCCAGCGATCAGATCGCCGATTTGCCTAGCGCCCCCGGCGTGTATCTTTTTTACGGGCATAACCGTTTGCCGCTCTACGTGGGTAAAAGTGTCAATCTGCGCAGTCGAGTGCTGGGTCATTTTCAGCGCGACCATCAAGACGATAAAGAAATGCGTCTTGCTCAACAGATCCAGCATATCGAGTGGGAAGAAACCGCGGGGGATATGAGCGCTCAGCTACGCGAAGCGCAGCTCGTCAAGACGTTGATGCCCATCATGAACCGCCAGCTACGCCGCCAAGGGAGTCTGAAAACGTGGTACTGGCCGAGCGATGCCCTTTGCCCCACACTGGTGAGCGGCAAGGCCATCAGCCAGCCTCAGCCGGGCAAGCTGTTCGGTCTATTTAGGAGTGCCAAAGAGGCCGAAGAAGCGCTACGCAGCGTGGCCGAAGAGCACGGCCTTTGCCCTCGCGTATTGGGCCTGGAGAAAGGCAAAGGGCGTTGCTTTGCACAACAGCTAGGCAAATGCCGTGGCGCGTGCTGTCAGCAGGAACCGTTGGAAGCGCATAGCCTGCGCGCGCAGCGAGCACTGGCCAAACTGCAGGTGAGCGCATGGCCGTGGCCAGGCCGTATCGTCATCCGTGAGCAGAGCCGCCGAGGCGGCCCCATTGCGTATCATGTGGTCGACCATTGGTGCTACTTTGGGAGCGCCACGACCCACCGCTGCGCTCAAGCGCTGACGGGGGACGCGCCACAATTCGACATGGATACCTATCGCATTCTCAACCGCTTTTTGAACGACCCAGAGCAACATAACCTTACGATTGCGCCGCTATGAAAGCATCGATGGCTTGCTGAAACGCCTCGGGCTGGTCGGCGTGTAGCCAGTGCCCGGCGTTTTTGAGGGTGACGAGCCGGGCTCGCGGCAGCACCTCACGCAGCGCGGGCAGCATGTCGTCACTAACGTAGTGAGAGTCGGCGCCGCGCAGAACTAACGTTGCCCCCTCGAACGGGACATTCCCATCGGGCTTGCCGATGATATCCTCGTAGCCGCGCTTGATCTCGTCCAACCCCACCCGCACGCCCATCACGCCCTGCTCGTCTCGCACCAGGTTGGTAGCGAGAAAGAGTCGTGTGGGCCGTGAATCGACATGCTCCGCCAGCAAGGCATCCGCTTCACGCCGATTGGTAGGCTGACCTTCGCGCACCTGCTCAAGCGCGGCGAAGACGTCGTCATGGCCGTGCTGATAGGCCACTGGGGCGATGTCGGCCACCATCAGTGAGAGACAGCGCTGTGGGGCTTGGCGGGCCAGCGTGATGGCCACCTTGCCGCCCATGGAGTGCCCTAACACGTGGGCTTGCTCGATGCCCAACTTATCCAGCGCGGCTAACACGTCCTGGCTCATGGCCCGATAGCTCATGCCTTCGGCGTGGGGAGAACGTCCGTGGTTACGCAGGTCCACCGCGACCACCCGACGCTTTCGCTGCCACACTTTCAAGTGTGAACGCCAATTGTCGGCGCTACCGAGCAAGCCATGAATCACTACTAGCGGCTGGCTTGTCTCATCGGCCTCGGCGGGCAGGTCCATCACGTAAAGATCCACGGGGGCACGGTCGGTCATGCTACGTCCTTATCGGTTAAGCGGTTCGCGGTGAGGCGTCGTGTTGTCCCGTCCATACCACCAAGCGACGCGTGAGCCACGCCAGCAGCAGCCCATAAAGCGGCAGGAAGAACAGTAGGCTAATGCTCAGCTTAATAGCGTAATCGACGGCAGCAATTTCTACCCAGTGCTGCGCCATGAAAGGATCAGGACTGTTATAGAAGGCGGTGGCGAAGAAGGCAAACGTATCCGCTAGGTTGCCCAGGATCGTCGAACAAACGGGCGCGACCCACCAAGCCCACTGGCGCAAGCGATCGAACACCTGCACATCCAGCAGCTGGCCGAGCACGTATGCCAGAAAACTTGCCACTGCAATGCGGGCCACGAAAAGATTCCACTCGCCAAGCGCTTCGATGCCAGCGAAGCTGCCTCTCGGAAAAATCACGGATACGACGTAGGAGACCAGCAGCGCGGGAAACATCACGCGCAAAATAATACTACGCGCAGGTCCTTTACCGAACAGGCGAACCGTCAAATCAGTCGCCAGAAAGATAAATGGGAAACTAAAGGCGCCCCAGGTGGTGTGAAAACCAAATAGCGTGAAGGGTAGCTGCACAAGGTAGTTACTGGCGGCGATGATGGTGATATGGAAAGCGACCATCACCATGAGGCAACGGCGATGCTGAGCGTCGGTTAAAGCGAACATGCGAATTGACCTTTTTTTAATGGAGAGGGGTTAGGGAACCCTCAAAAAAGCGCCATAAGCGCTACTGGGGCGCGCATTATACGCGTTACCAGCAGTAATGAAAGGCAGTGGAACGTATCTAGCCGCCCCACCGCCCCGGCAGCTAGGCTCTTACAGGGCGGTGGCGCGTGCAGCACAGCATTAGTGATCGGTGGGAGTAGCCTGATCAGCGGCACCCACATTGCGTTCGCGCATCGCGGTATGCACATCGTCCAGGCTGGTCGGATCATCGATGGTAGAGGGTATCCCGAAGGATTTACCATCGGCGATATTACGCAGCAGTTTGCGCAATATCTTACCAGAGCGAGTTTTGGGTAACCGGTTGACCACCAGCACTTGCTTGAAACACGCAATGGGGCCTATGTGATCGCGAACCCGCTCGATGAGCTCGGCTTCAAGCGTTGCCTCATCGCCATTAAAGCCATCTTTGGGGATCACCAACCCGACCGGCACCTGACCTTTCAACTCATCGTGAATACCGATTACGGCGCACTCAGCCACGGCAGGATGCGCCCCCACCACTTCTTCCATTTCACCGGTAGAGAGACGATGTCCGGCGACATTGATCACGTCATCCGTACGCCCCATGATAAAAAGATAGCCCTCTTCATCGAAGTAGCCGCCGTCACCGGTCAAATAAAAACCTGGGTAAGCCGCCATATAAGCGCTATGAAAGCGCTGTGGGTCTCGCCAAATGCCTACCAGACACCCCGGGGGGAGCGGCTGCTTGATGACGACACTGCCCTGCTGCATGGCGGGTGCCTGTTCGCCATCGCGATCTACTATTTGCACGTCGAACCCAGGCACGGGGTATGTCGCAGAACCCGCTTTGGTGGGCGCCGCTTCGATGCCTGGCAGGTTGGCAGCAATCGGCCAGCCGGTCTCGGTTTGCCACCAGTGGTCGATCACCGGCACATCGAGCAGGTCGTCTAACCAGTGGAACGTAGGCGGGTCTAGACGCTCGCCTGCCACGTATAAGTGCTGCAAGCTACTGATATCGTACTGCTCTAACTGCTTGGCTTCGGGGTCTTCTTTTTTGATAGCTCGAAACGCCGTGGGCGCCGTGAAGAAGCTTTTCACTTTGTACTCATCAATCAAGCGCCAGAACGCCCCTGAATCCGGGGTCTTAACGGGCTTGCCTTCGTAGACGATGGTCGTGCAGCCGCGCAGTAGCGGTGCATAGACGATATAGGAGTGCCCCACCACCCACCCCACATCGGAGGCGGTGAACATGACGTCGCCGGGATTCAACCCATAGATGGCTTCCATGGAGTAGGCCAAGGCGACGGCGTAACCGCCGGTGTCACGCACCACCCCTTTCGGCTTCCCAGTGGTGCCAGAGGTATACAGTATATAAAGCGGGTCGGTGGCTTTGACGGGGACACACTCAACATAAAGCGCCTCTGCCTCCAGCGTCTGCCAATCCACATCGCCAGGCTGCAGCTCGACGCGGTGCACATCGCGCTGGTAGATCACACAAGCATCGGGCTTGAAGCTGCTTAGAGAGATAGCTTTGTCGACGATCGGCTTGTAGGGCAGCACTTTATCGACTTCGACACCGCAGGAGGCAGCGATGACCACTTTGGGTTCGGCATCTTCGATACGAACCGCCAGCTCATGGGGGGCAAAACCACCAAATACCACCGAATGAACCGCGCCCAAGCGGGCGCAGGCATACATGGCAATCATCGCTTCGGGCACCATGGGCATATAGATGATCACGCGATCACCTTTGTTCACGCCCAGCTTGGCGAGCCCGCCCGCAACATGCGCCACTCGATCGCGCAGCGCTTGGTAACTCAGCGTTTGTTTTGAGTTGGTGACCGGGGAGTCCCAGTAAAGCGCAGGCTGATCGCCGCGACCTTGCTCGACATGGTAGTCGATGGCGGCGTAGCAGATATTCAGCTCTCCATCGTGAAACCAGCGCGCATGCTGCTGCTCATCGTAATGGAGAATGGTGCTAGGTGGTGTGTACCAGGGCACTCGCTTGGCTTGCTCGGCCCAAAACATGTCTGGATGTTCGATGGCGTGTTGGTAGGTACGCTGGTAGAGGCTCATGGTGACCTTGTGATTATTGTGTCAATGAAAGAGCATCTTTAAAGCAAAGATGGATTGTCGACACTTTATAAAGTAATTCACCAACCCACCCTCATACTATGGGTGTAAACGCGACCAAAGACGCATCCAAACGCCAGTATTGTCGACAACGCACGACCTATTATCATTGATAGAGCGTTAAACCCATATTTGGACAAAAACCCCTAAATTACTGATCATTAAATAACCCAATCCTCGCGACGCGACGATGGCTACATAACCTATAACAACGCTGTCATAACAGTGTAGGCAAGGAGATTTTCATGTCTGCTTCTACGAGCGCCGCTACACGACTTCTGGAACATAATGGTCACGCCATCGAGGCGGGCACGCAATTGCTTAAAGCACTAGCCAACGAAAAACGCTTGCAGATTCTGTGCCTACTGGCTGAGAAAGAATTGTCAGTGACACAAATCAATCAGCAGCTCTCGTTGAGCCAATCGGCCTTGTCACAGCATCTAGCCATCTTACGTCGTGACCAGTTGGTCAATACCCGCAGGGAGTCACAAACCATTTACTACTCTCTGAGCAGTGAAAGCGCCAAGGCGATCATCGCCACCCTGGCGCAACACTATGCGGCGTAGCGCACCATCGCCGCCAGCCACCGATGTTAGCGGCGCTGCCACCCTGCGGCATCGACCACGCCTAGCGCCTTCACAATGGCATGCTCTACCCCCGCCGACACCGCCAACCCCACCTTACGGCTAAGTGTTTTCGGCGGCTCTAGCTTGACGCGGTACACCTGTGCGTTGGCGATCCGCTCCACTAGGTAAGCCTCACTGGTACCGATACTATCCACCAGTTTTTGCTCCAACGCTTCACTGCCATACCAAATTTCGCCTGTCGCGAGCGTGTCGATATCCATCTCTGGACGATGTCGGGAGACATACTCTTTGAACAAACGGTGCGTGTTTTCCAAATCATCGATGAACTTCTCGCGCCCCTCTTCGGTGTTCTCTCCCAGAACCGTCAACGTACGCTTGTATTTACCGGCAGTCAGCAGCTCGACATCGATATCGTTACGTTTGAGCAAGCGGTGGATATTCGGCACTTGCGCCACTACGCCAATCGAGCCGATCACTGCAAATGGTGCGGCTTTGATGTGACTGGCCGTGCAGGCCATCATATAGCCTCCACTAGCAGCCACTTTGTCAATGCACACCGTCGTCGTCAGACCCGCTTCTCTGAGCCGATCGAGCTGGGCGGCTGCTAGGCCATAGGCATGTACCAGACCGCCCGCTGATTCGAGCCTGACGATGACTTCATCATCGCCACTGGCTACGTCGATCACCGCAGACACTTCCTGGGCAAACCGTTCCGCCTGAGACGCTTTGATATCGCCATGAAAGTCCAAGACCCAAACGTTTTGTTGCGATGAACTGCCACTATGACCTTGTTTGGCTGCTTTTTGCATGGCCTTCTCCTCCTGACGAAACGCTTTGATGAGCTTTTTACGCGCCCCTTGGACGGTCGTCGTCACACGCAGACGGCGCTGGCGTGCCCGACGCTGATCATTGAGCGACTCGACATGCAGCTTCAGGCCATGTTCGCCAGTCTCTTTGCTGCGCATAACGATGATCAGCAATAGCGCGACGGCCCCCATGATCAGCGTGGTTTGCAGTAAGAATGTGCCCATTTCCACGACCCACTCAGCCATCATCACTCTCCTCTGCTGTGTTTGAAACGTTTGCTTTTTTGTTATCAATCAAGCCTGCTTTTGGCGTTAGTTACCGCAGGCTTGATTAAAACAATTGTTTGAAATAATCTCATCCAAACATGGTACGTTAATGACACCACTCACACTTAGGAACGATCCTATGTCATCCACCACACTTGATAAGTTGCAATCTCGCTTTAACCCCGAGGCGGCCAAAGGGATGCACGAAGTCTTTCAGTTTCACTTCGCCGATGCGGGCAGTCACTACTTGGATATCCAGGATGGTACGCTCGGCGTGCATGAGGGCGAGCACGACGATCCGTCGGTCAGCCTGAGCATGAGTACGGACACGCTGAAGGGCATCATGAACGGTGAGATCAATGGCATGACGGCGTTCATGACCGGTAAATTGAAGGCCACCGGTAACGTCATGCTCGCCACCAAGCTGACCAGCCTGTTCCCCAGCCAATAAACACGTCCTACTCGCGCCACCTTGCTAAATGCGTTTCAATCAAGTCGCGAGAAATGGAGTAAGGCGGCGGCAGCGACGGAAGCTGCCGCGGCGAGAACCATGCAGCATCGCTAATCTCTACACCATCGATCCGAATGCGCTTTGTCGTGGCCTCGGCAAAAAAACCCAGCATGAGCGAGTGCGGAAAGGGCCACGCCTGACTATGGTGATATCGTAACCGATCCACGTGCACCCCTACCTCTTCGAAAATTTCTCGATGCACGGCCTCCTCCGCAGACTCTCCCGGTTCGATAAAACCGGCCAACGTGGAGTAGCGCCCGGGAGGAAAGCGCGGACTGCGCGCTAGCAGCATCGCCTCACCGCTGGTGACCAGCGTAATGATACAGGGCGAAATGCGCGGATAGTTACGGTGCCCACAGGCGTGACAGTGCATAGCAAACTCGGCTTCGAGCTTGGTGGCTCTTTCTCCGCAACGTCCGCAATAACGGTGATTCTCCAGCCAAGCACCCACTTGTAGTGCCGTCGACAGCAAGCTAAACCAAGATTCGGGCAACTGTCCCAGCCACTGTCGCCCCTCTATCCAGTCGTCGCCGGGTTGGGTTTCCACCAGCAGTGCCACCGGTTCATCGTACCAATAGCACAGTGGCTGCATCTGCTCAGTCCATGGTTGGAGAGGCTGCAGCGGCGATAGCTCACTCTTGATAGGCGCAGGCGCAATGTAACTGCGAGAGACACGTATCACACGCCCCTCTTTGACATGATGGGGGATTTGGCGCTTAAGCATCGGCAGCGGATCCGTCTAGCCAGCGCAACTGATGCGCCTCACATTTGGCCTGATGAGCTGCCCGCTCCTCTTGGGTGGGGCGAATGACACGCAGTTGCCCAGGCGACAGTGATAAGCGACGCACCGAAAGACCTTCGTTCGCTTCATTCTGCTGACGCTTGTCACTGCCGCTATCGGCATCCAAGGTCAGCGCCGTTTGGCCGCCGGTCATAGCCAGATACACATCGGCCAGTATTTCGGCGTCTAGCAAAGCGCCGTGAAGTACGCGGTGTCCATTGTCGATATCATAACGTTTGCACAATGCGTCAAGATTATTACGTTGCCCCGGGTGCATTTCACGCGCCATGACCAACGTATCGAGGATTCGGCAATGGTCTCGCACCGGTCCGAGCGCGGGTGCCCGACGGCGTTTGTTGAGCATGCCAAGCTCGTGATCGATGAACCCAACATCGAAGGGGGCATTGTGAATGACCAATTCGGCCCCTTCGATGAACGCCCAAAACGCATCGGCGATCTCAGCAAATACAGGCTCGTTCGCTACTTTGGCATCATCGATGCCGTGGACCGCGACCACCTCGGCGTCGATATGGCGCTCGGGATTGATGTACTGATGGTAAGTACGTCCGGTAAAACGACGATTGACCATCTCGACGGCACCAATCTCCACTAAACGGTGCCCATCTTTGGGATCGATACCCGTCGTTTCCGTATCTAGGATGACTTGACGCATGCCGCTCTCCTTTGATGTTCATCGATGGCTTCGTTGGCCAGCTCATCGGCACGCTCGTTGCCTGGATGGCCGCTATGCCCTTTCACCCAGTGCCACTCTACGCGATGGCGATGCGTCTCTTCATGAAGCGTTTTCCACAATTCGGCATTTTTGACAGGCTGCTTGGCCGCCGTTTTCCAGCCGCGTTTGACCCAGTTATGGATCCACTGGGTAATGCCCTGGCGGACGTATTGCGAGTCTGTCCATAACGCAACGCTGCAAGGCTTGTTCAAAGCACGCAGTGCCATGATCGCTGCCGTCAACTCCATGCGGTTGTTGGTGGTCTCGGCCTCATAGCCTTTCAATGTCTTTTGATGGGGTCCGCTTTCCAACACGACACCCCAGCCGCCTGGGCCCGGGTTTCCTCGACAGGCCCCATCGGTATACACCGTTACCTGGGGCAGCCCCTCGGCTGCTTGCTTAATCACGTTCACTATCCTTTTTTAAACGACGCTGGCTCTTCGAGTGGCTCCAGGGAGCGCCCGTCCGTGTAGCGCCCAACGAAGAGGGCGCGATCGGAGCACTTAGACCAAATTTGACGCGCTGAACGGGGGCATGACGCTGGCGTCGTTGGGCTTGGATCATATAACTTTCGCCCAGCGGCAAATTATGCCGCCTCCCCCAAGCCTCCCAGCGCACACCGCAAGCTGTACTGAGTGGGCCACGAAAACAGCAGTAGTCTACGCGCTCAACCTCAAAGTCGACAAACGCCAACCAATCCTTTAAACGGTTCGCCGAACGCCAGTGGCCGTTCCAGGGGAAGGCCGTTTGTTGCTTGCGCCAGCGCTGTGTTAAGCCATTCAAACCGAGCGGGTTGAATCCAAACAGAACCAGAACGCCATTATCCGCCGTTACGCGAGCCGCCTCCCGAAGGGTATGGTGAGCCTCATGAAGGTGTTCCAGCCAGTGGTGAATGACCACCGTATCCAGGCAACGGTCAGGCAGTGCCCATTGATCCGGCGGGCACACCAACGAGGCATCGCTCTCTGCCAAGGCGCGGCTGGGAGCCCAGCGAATCGGGTGTGTAATCAATGACATACCCATCATTGCTGGCCCCATGCCCATTTCGAGACTGTGGCCGCCTTTGCGGCCTTCTACCACAGGGCCCAGGCAGGCACGTTGGGTTTCCCAAAGCGCTCGGCCTGCATCGGATTGCCAGTAAGCCTGCGCGCAGGTCAAGCGCTGCGCCAAGCTGTCGGCTTTTGGCGAATTTGACATAAACGGCGCTTCCCTCCACAGTAACGGCTTTTTAACGTCTATTTGTATCAGTTTTGCGCGCGACAGCGCATGGTTGGACTTTACGCATTTTTAGCATTCAAAGGATCTCGCCCATGATGAGCGTGACACCGATACCCGCCCTAAGCGACAACTATATTTGGCTCATAAGACAAGATACCAGTCAAAGCGTTTGCGTGGTGGACCCCGGTGAAGCAGCGCCTGTCATTGACATCCTCGAACGTGAGGCGCTCACCCTAGACACCATACTGATCACTCACCATCACCAGGATCACGTTGGCGGTTTGGATGCGCTCATCAAACGCTACTCTCCTCGCGTCATTGGCCCCGACAACCCTGACATCCAAGGAATCGACGTTCGCGTGAGGGACGGTGATCAGGTGCGCATCATGGGTCGCCTGTTCGATGTCATGGCGACACCGGGACACACTCTTGACCACATTAGTTATTTCGCTCCCGGCATTCCCGCCTTGCTTTTCTGCGGCGATACGCTGTTTTGCGCAGGCTGCGGGCGCCTGTTCGAAGGCACACCCGAGCAAATGTTCAGCTCATTGAATCGTTTAGCGGAACTCCCCGAGGATACACTGGTCTTTGCAGCGCATGAATATACGCAAGCGAACCTGACGTTTGCACGTGCTGCCGACCCTGACAATGACGCTGTGACATACGCACTGCAGGAGTGTGAGAAGGCACGGGCATTGGACCGGCCGACGTTACCCAGCACGATAGGACGCGAGCTGACGATCAACCCCTACCTGCGCGTGGGCACCGACAGCGTGCGCCAAGCGGCGGGATGCCAGGGGTCTAACGATGACAATCTCGCTACGTTCACCACTCTTCGGGAGTGGAAGAACCGTTTTTAAGAACGCTATCGACTAGAAACGAACCCGACTATGACCTATCGAACGATTCGCCAGCGCTTATTGTTAAGCGCTGGGAGTACCGTAGTAATGGGCCTTTTTTTGGCCGCTGCAGCCAGCTCACAAGCGTCTGCCACCGATCCAAATCTGACCTATACCACCGTCAATGATGCCGTGGCGAATAATGGGAACGAACGCACCGCACGCTTCCAGCCCACTGCGCTGCATCACCACTTCTGGGAGTCGCTGGTACTGGAGCCCCAGGATGCGTGGAGCTCGCTACGCTCGAGCTTCCAGTGGCAGGATAAGAACCTTCCCGCCGATGCTCAATCCAGAGTCGATGAATGGATCGAGTACTATCGCTCTAGCCCGGAAAACATCGCGGCCATTACCGAACGTGCCACACCGTGGCTCGCTTGGATTGCTCAACAAGTGAGCGACCGCGGCTTACCCGGTGAAATCGCTCTGATTCCATTTGTCGAGAGCTCCTTTGACCCTAGCGCACGCAGCCATCTCGGTGCAGCCGGCTTATGGCAGTTCATGCCCGGTACGGGTGACGCATTGGGGCTAGTACGCAATGGCAACTATGACGGCCGATTGGATGTGGTCACTTCGACGGAAGCAGCGCTAGATTATCTGGAAATGCAGGCCGATGAGTGGTACGAGGGAGATCTGATGCTCTCGCTAGCCGCTTATAATGCGGGCGCAGGCACTGTTAACCGTGCCCAGCGCCAAGCACAGAGTCAAGGGCTAGCTGGCAAATATTGGGACCTATCACTGCCCCATGAAACCATGCAGTACGTACCCAAGTTAAAAGCCATTGCCACCATCATCAACGAACCTGACAAGTATGGCGTCAAACTGCCGGACATCCATCCAGATCCTGCCTTTGCCAAAGTGCAGCTGGAGCAGCCCGTCAGCTTGGCACAAGCATCCCAACTATTGGATGTCAGCCAATCAGCGCTAGCCGAGCTAAACCCTGGTCTGCTCAATGGCAGCCTCGACCCACGTAGCGCGCAGACGCTCCTGGTGCCAGAAGAGGTAGATACGCAGGTATTAGCTCAGCTTTCGCAAGCCAACGACACGACGCTGGCCTCGACCGCTACCCCAGAGGTGCATCGCGTCGAGCGAGGGGATAATCTGTCAACGATTGCTGCCCGATATAACGTTGATCAGCAAGACTTAATCCGCTGGAATGCTATCGAGCGCCCCGAAGCCCTTCAGCCTGGGCAGCTACTGTCACTCTCGGATCAGTAGCAGAGCCGATAGCACAGTCATACACGGGCATTATAACGTTGAGGCAAGGTTACAACAGGAAGTTTACCGATGGCACGCAGCGTCATGCTCAAAAAGACGGGATTATTGATCAGCACACTGCTGCTGAGCTGTTCGCTATGGGCCTCGGAAGAGATGCTTGGCAGCGCGCCCAGTACCGTCCCGGTCGAGACGGTACATGGGCTATCGCTTTACGATAGCCCGGCGCTACCCGAAGATTTCGCCTACTTCCCCCACGTCAACCCTCAAGCGCCCAAGGGTGGCTCCATCACTCACACTGCGGTCGGCGGCAGCTTCGACTCGACCAATCCCTTCATCATTCGCGGTACGCCAGCCACCGGTATCTCGCAAATCTATGACACGTTGATGGCGAGTAACCCTAACGAGCCTTTTAGCCTTTACGGCCTGTTAGCAGAAGGCGTGCGTTTGGATCCGGAGCGTCGCTGGATCGAGTTTGACCTGCGCGAACAAGCCCGCTTTCAGGATGGAGAGCCCCTAACCGCCTACGACGTCGTTTTCTCGTTCGACCTTCTTCGCGACCAGGGCAACCCTTTCTATGCCAGTTATTACGCAGGCGTCGAGCAAGCCATCGCGTTGAACGAGCATCAGGTGCGCTTTGAATTCAATGACACCGACTCTCGAGAGTTGCCCCTGATCGTGGCGCAGCTTCCCATCCTACCCCGACATTATTGGGAGCCTCGTGATTTTAGCGCTCCGACGCTTGCCGCTCACCCTGGCTCAGGACCATACCGTATTAGTGAGGTAGACCCTGGGCGTCGCATCGTTTATCAGCGCGACGAAAACTATTGGGGTAAAGACCTGCCCGTCAATATCGGGCGCTATAACATCGGTCGGGTCATCTACGAGTACTACCGGGATCGGGACATTGCCTGGGAAGCGTTCAAAGCGGGCCTCACCGATTTTCGTATCGATGCGCGTGCCGCCACCTGGGCCATCGGCTACGATTTTCCTGCTTACCGTGACGGGCTAATCGAGAGGATTACCGTACCAGACGTTAACCCATCGATGATGCAGGCGTTCGTTTTCAATCTGCGTAAAGAGAAGTTTCAGGACCCACGTGTACGAGAAGCCTTGAGCCTGACGTTCGACTTCCCCTGGCTCAATACCAATATTTTTTACAACACTTACGCCCGAACCGAGAGCTTCTTTCAAAACTCCGAAATGGAAGCGGTCGGCATGCCTTCCGATGAGGAACTGGCGCTACTACAGCCATACCGTGATGAGCTTTTGGCGTCACATCGATCAGACAGGCTGTTTACGGCGCCCTTACCCATCGATCACCCGGTTGAACTACGCGAGCGGCTGCGGTTGGCGTTAAGCCTGCTTCGTGAGGCAGGCTACCGCGTTGAGGAGGGGGTACTGGTAGATGATCAGGAGCGCCCCCTCTCCCTCGAAGTGCTCCTATATGATTCAGGGCTGGAGCGCGTGGTACAACCGATGTTACGCAACATGGCACGCCTAGGCATCCAGACGTCCATGCGCATTGTCGATATCAACCAGTACCTTAACCGGGTGCGGGATTACGACTACGACATGGTCATTAGCCACTTTCCTCAATCCAATAACCCTGGTAACGAACAGCGCGATTACTGGACCAGCGCTGCCGCCGAAGCGCCACAGAGCCGCAACCGTATGGCGCTGGCCCATCCAGCCGTCGACGCATTGGTGGAAGAGATCATTCGAGCCGATGACCGGGAATCACTGGATACGGCCACCCGCGCCCTTGACCGTGTGCTACGTTGGGGCTTTTATGTGATTCCGCATTACCACTCTGGCGAGACACGCATCGCCGTGTGGGATAAGTTTGGCTACCCAGAACCTTTTCCTGATTACGCCATGGATCTCGATGCTTGGTGGGTAGATACCGAACGTGAAGCGGCGCTTCAGCGACGCAATCGCCGCCGATAGGCAAGCCTGCCCCGGGGTGAGTTTGAACGAATGCTGCCAACCATCGCTGATAACCAGCGCCGATAACGCTTGCCGACAACCCTCCTTGTTGTCGTCCATTCATGGAGTGCACTGTGGCTCGCTATACCTTACGCCGACTGCTACTAATGATTCCGACGCTGTTCGGTATCATGCTGCTCAACTTCATGATCGTACAAGCCGCGCCAGGCGGGCCGATCGATCAAATGCTGGCTCGCTTCGAAGGTGCCAATGCCATGGCCAGTACACGCTTGGACATGGGCGGTGCGGATGTTCAGATCAATGATGATTCCCGTGGCGCACGGGGCATCGACCCGCGCTTCATCGAGCAGCTCGAACAGCAGTTTGGTTTCGACAAACCTGCCCATGAACGCTTCATCAGCATGATGACGGACTACCTAACCTTTGATTTTGGCACCAGTTTCTTTCGTGATCGTCCGGTGATCGATTTAATGATAGAGCGGCTCCCCGTGTCGGTGTCACTCGGCCTATGGACCACCTTGCTGGTCTACCTGATTTCCATTCCTCTGGGCATTCGCAAAGCGCTACGCCATGGCTCGCGTTTCGACGTTTGGACATCGGGGCTGGTGATCGTTGGCTACGCCATTCCCGGCTTCCTATTCGCCATTCTACTCATCGTTCTGTTTGCTGGGGGAACCTATCTAGATTGGTTTCCGCTACGCGGGCTAACCTCGCCAGACTTTGACGATCTGTCGGCATGGGGCAAGATAAAAGACTACTTCTGGCATATCACGCTGCCCGTTATCGCGGCCTCAATCGGCAGTTTTGCCACCCTGACCATGCTGACCAAAAACAGCTTTTTGGATGAAATACATAAGCAGTACGTGCTCACCGCACGCGCCAAAGGTGCCGATGAGCAACGCGTGCTCTACGGGCACGTGTTTCGTAACGCCATGCTGATCATCATCGCTGGGCTGCCATCAGCCATGATTGGTATTTTCTTTACCGGTGCGCTGCTCATCGAAGTGATTTTCTCACTGGATGGCCTTGGCCTGCTTGGTTTCGAGGCCGTCATGCAGCGCGACTATCCGGTCATTTTTGGCACGCTCTTTCTCTATACCGTGATTGGCCTGCTGCTCAAACTGGTATCGGATCTTACCTACGTGTGGGTCGACCCGCGCATCGATTTCGCGTCGAGGGAGTCTTGATATGTACGCAATCACCTCTCGCCTCTCGCCCATCACGCTTCGGCGACTCGCCGCGTTTCGCGATAATCGCCGCGCGCGGGTTTCGCTGTGGCTGTTCGCCGTTCTGTTTCTCATCAGCTTATTCGCCGAGCTCATCGCCAACGATAAACCCATCGTCATGCAGTACGACGGTCAGTGGTACGTGCCGCTATTGGTCGATTATCCAGAAACCGAGTTTGGTGGCTTTTTACCGACCCGCACGGATTATCTAGACCCCTTCATTCAGCAACAGATTAGCAACCACGGCTGGGCGCTCTGGCCCCTCATTCCGTTCTCATACCAAACGCTCGATATGCAGATGACGCGCCCGTCCCCTGCACCGCCAGACCGCCGCCACTGGCTAGGCACCGATGACCAAGGCCGCGATGTCTTGGCCCGCGTCATTTACGGCTTCAGGCTCTCTGTGGCGTTCGCGCTGGTATTGACGGCGGGCTCGCTGGTGATCGGTGTTATCGCAGGCGGCGTGCAGGGCTTTTTTGGTGGCAAAGTCGACTTGATCGGTCAACGAATCACCGAAATCTGGTCGGGACTGCCGGTGCTGTTTTTACTGATCATACTGGCAAGCTTCGTACAGCCAGGCTTTTGGTGGCTGCTAAGTATCATGCTGCTCTTTTCCTGGCTGGGGCTGGTCGACATCGTGCGCGCCGAATTTCTGCGCGCCCGCAACCTGGAGTACGTCCGCGCCGCAAAAGCCATGGGGTTGCCCTCTCGCCTGATCATGTGGCGCCACGTGCTGCCCAATGCAATGGTCGCTACCCTAACGTTCATTCCGTTCATTTTTACCGGCGCCATTGGGACCCTAACGGCACTGGATTTTCTAGGTTTTGGATTGCCACCCGGGGCCCCGTCGCTCGGGGAACTCGCCGCACAGGGCAAGAACAATCTGCACGCGCCGTGGCTTGGCATTACCGCCTTCATGACCCTAGCCATCATGCTGTCTCTGTTGGTGTTTATCGGGGAAGGTTTGCGCGATGCGTTCGACCCGCGCCACGTTAAGCAGCGTCCCTCTACTGCCCAGGAAACGACTCATGTCTGAGCCAACCCCACAACCGCTGCTGACACTCGATGGACTCACGGTGGCCTTTGATGGCAAGGTCGTTGTAGATGACCTTTCACTGTCGGTAAGCCCGGGTGAAACGCTCGCGATCGTTGGCGAGTCTGGGTCAGGAAAGTCGGTCTCTGCGCTGGGTGCCATTGACCTATTGCCCAGCAATGCAGAAGTGCGCGGTCAACGTTGGCTAGAAGGCACCGATCTAACACAGCTAAGCAAACGTGACTGGAACGGCATTCGCGGCAACCGCGTGGGGTTCATTTTTCAGGAGCCGATGACGTCACTCAACCCTCTGCATCGCATCGGCAAGCAAATTGGCGAAACCCTCCGACTACACCAAGGCCTAAATGGCCAAGCGGCCCGGCAGAGAGCCAAAGCGCTTCTCGAGCAGGTCAAGCTGCCTCGGCCAGAAGAACTTCTGGACGCTTGGCCCCACCAGCTCTCCGGTGGCCAGCGCCAGCGGGTGATGATCGCTATGGCGATTGCTAACGACCCTGCGCTATTGATTGCCGACGAACCGACGACCGCGCTGGATGTGACCGTGCAACAGGACATCCTAGCGCTACTCAAAGAGCTACGTGACCGTCACGACATGGGCGTATTGCTGATTAGCCACGATCTTAATCTGGTCCGTCGTCATGCCGATCGCGTTTGCGTCATGTACCAAGGCAAGTTGCAGGAAAGCGGTCGAGTAGAGGACGTGTTTCGCCGACCGCAAAGCGATTACACTAAAACGTTGATTGCCGCTGAGCCTGAGGGCCGCCCAGCCGAACCTTCGAACACTCACTCTTTGCTGACCACTCGACAACTCCGGGTCAGTTTCGCGCGCCCTAAAACACGCCTATTCCAGCGTCAACCGCCCGCATTCGAAGCGCTAAAAGCCACTGATCTCACCCTTACACCAGGTGAAACACTAGGCATCGTCGGTGAGTCGGGATCTGGAAAGACGACCCTTGCCTCCGCCATCATGCGCTTGGTAGCGAGCCAAGGCGACGTCAAGCTGGGCGACACGACGCTGAGCCAGTTCACTGGGGAAGCGTTACGCCGTCAGCGCCACCGTTTTCAAATGGTGTTTCAGGACCCATATGGCGCCCTATCTCCCCGTATGCCCGTGTTCGATATCATCAGTGAAGGGTTACGCTTTCACTTCCCAACGCTGAGTGAGATGGAAGTGACCGAGCGAGTTCACCGCACTCTAAGTGAGGTCGGCTTGCCAAAGAGCTGCGCTGACCGCTACCCTCATGAGTTTTCCGGTGGCCAACGTCAACGCATTGCCGTCGCTCGAGCGATCATTTTAGAGCCGGAGCTTCTTGTGCTGGACGAACCCACTTCTGCGCTCGACCGTACCGTGCAAAAGCAGCTCGTGGTGCTACTACGCGACCTGCAAGCACGCCGCCAGCTCAGCTATTTGTTCATCAGCCATGATCTCGCCGTGGTGCGCGCCATGGCTCACCGAATCATGGTGCTAAAAGATGGCGAAGTGATCGAACAAGGGAACTGCCTTGAGGTACTGGCTGCCCCCCGCCACCCCTATACCAAGGCCCTTATCGAAGCGGCACACCTCAACTAATACGTGCCTTTTGTCGTTGGTTAACCGTTTAGTCTGTCATCTTTAAAAGGTGACGTTGGCTTTGAGAAGCGTCAACAATTAAGATAACGGTATAAAAAGAACGCACTAAAACGCTGCCTGCAGCAGTATGCTGCGGGCAGCGTTCAACAGCGAAATACTGGCTAGAAACTAGCGATCTCTCCAGGTGTAAGCTCACGCCACTCGCCTGGGGCAAGGTCATCAGGCAGCACTACGTCACCTACCGAGTGGCGGTGCAACGCAGTAACATGATTGCCTAACGCGGCGAACATGCGTTTTACCTGGTGGTAACGCCCTTCCGTAATGGTTAGCTCCGCTTTCTTGGGAGTCACGAATCGAAGGATGGCCGGGTGCGTCGGTGTTTCTTCACCCTCAAGAAGAATCCCCTGAGCGACTTGCTCTACTGCCCATTCGGCGGTCTCGTCTTCCATAGGGTCGGCAAGCTCGGCCACGTAGACTTTAGCACAGCGATGGCGTGGCGAAGTCACCCGATGAGACCATTGGCCATCATCAGTCAGCAGTAACAGGCCGGTGGTGTCCACGTCTAAACGCCCGACTGGCTGTAATCGTTCGACCTTGGGCACGTCGATAATGTCAATCACCCGCGGATAGAGCCCCCGGCGCGCCGTGCACTCCACGTCTGCGGGTTTATGCATCATCAGGTAACGAAGGCCCACCAAGGTAAGCCGTTCGCCGTTGAGCAGTACCTCATCGTTGCCGGTATCAATCTGGGTGGCCGCCTGTTTGATGTGCTCGCCATTGAGGGTCACTTCTCCGTTTTTAAGCGCACGTTTTGCCAAACTGCGAGTCAGCGGTGTGGTTTCACTTAAAAAACGATCAAGCCGCATTATTGCCCGACTCCTGGCAGTAACGTAAAGCGATCGGCATCTTGCCAAGCAGGAAATTTGTCACGAAAAGCATCGAGTTCCGTTTTATCTAACACCCCCGTTTCAATGAACGGAGTATGGGCGGGCTGGTCGATCAGCGGTTCGCCTTTAAAATCGACCAGCATGGAGTCGCCGCTATAGGCCAGCCCCTTGGCATCTTCACCCACACGATTTACCCCTACCACATAGGCGAGGTTCTCTACCGCGCGTGCTTGTAACAGCGTACGCCAGGGATGTCGACGGGGAGCGGGCCAATTGGCGACGCACAGGATGGCATCATACTCGAAATGTTCATCCTCTGCTGGCTGTTGGCGCATCCAAACGGGAAAGCGTAGGTCGTAGCATACGCTCAATTGAAGCTTGAACCCCTTGAGTTCGACGATATGGCGCGTTGACCCCATCCCGTAGCGCTCGTGCTCGCCAGCCATGCGGAACAGGTGACGCTTATCGTAGTAGTGCAATTCACCGTCAGGCGTCGCCCAAACCATGCGATTGTAGTATTGGCCATCATCTACAATGGCCACACTCCCCGTCAGAACACAGTTTCTCGCCTGCGCCTGGCTCTGTAGCCACGCCACGCTCTGACTCTCGGCCATGGGCTGCGCCATCTCACGAGAGTTCATGGTAAAGCCTGTGGCGAACATCTCGGGTAACACGATCAGATCCGTATCGCGACCATCCAAATCACCGAGCAGCGCCTCTAAATGTTCATGATTGGCTTGCGGGTCTTCCCAACGTAAATCGCACTGCACCAAGCTAGTTTTCAATTGGCTCATGCCACGTCTCCTTTGCGTCGGTGTGTTCGTTGATAGTGTGCTAGATTAGCATTTTTACTTAATGAGGCTGCTATGCTTCCATCCGCTACGCGAGACCCCGAGGCGGTAAAGGGCGTTATGTTCGGCTTGACGGCCTACACTATGTGGGGGTGCTTCCCGCTCTTTTTTGCTCTATTCGATGGGGTCCCGGCTCTCGAGATTTTGATACATCGAATTTTATGGTCGTGCCTATTTCTGGTGGGATTGATCAGCATACTGCGGCGCTGGCCGCCGGTAATGGCTGCGCTGATCGAGCCCAGACGTCTAGGGCGTGTACTGGCCTGTGCGCTGCTCATTGCCTTTAACTGGGGCATTTACATTTATGCCGTCGAAACCCAACAAGTGCTTCAGGCCAGTTTAGGCTACTTTCTCACCCCTTTGGTGAACGTGGCACTGGGTATGCTAGTGCTGCGTGAAGTGATGGCCAAATTACAGCTAGTGGCCTTGGGCCTTGCCAGCCTGGCGATTACCATTCAGTTCGTCATGCTAGGCGAGTTACCGTGGATTAGCTTACTGCTAGCATTGAGCTTTGGTAGCTATGGATTGTTTCGTAAGCAGGTGCCGCTGGATGGATTATCGGGACTTTTCGTAGAAACACTGCTGCTGTTTCCTTTAGCGTTGCTCGCGCTCACGTGGATGAGCTGGCAGGGAGCGTCGCACTTTTTGCATGATGCCCCTATGTCTGCGCTTCTCGTCGTAAGTGGCGTTTTGACTGCCCTCCCTCTTATGGCGTTTGCTGGTGCGGCCCGCCGCCTACGATTAGCAACGCTGGGATTTCTGATGTACATCAACCCCAGCATCCAGTTTTTGATTGCGCTGACGGTATTCGGCGAGCCGCTAGGCCTGATTCAACTCGCCACGTTCATGATGATCTGGACGGGCTTGGCGCTCTACTCTTGGTCATCCTGGCAGTCACGCCCGCGCCAGGCGATGGCTTGAGTTCGCCAGCACTGCCTGTTGATCGCTCAAACCTTCGGCGGTTTCTTTTTCGGGCTGATACCCTACCCGGAAACCGCCCCAATGTTTGCCGTTGATATAAATAGGCACGGAGAGGTCATGCATGATCTCTCCCGTATCGCGTTTGTAGGTCTGCAGTAACAGTGGCTTTTCGTGGGTACCACAGCGACTCCCGGTTGGGTCGTCAAAAATACGCTTGCTGCGGCAGTATTTGAGATCGTGCTCATAGTCGCCAGTCGGCTCACGACTCACCGCCGCGTTATGGGTGGGTACGTAACCATTTCGATCACAGGCAATGGCATAGCTTAGGCTATATTCACCGAGTAGCGGCTCTTGGAGCGTAGGCAGTTGCTGATCAGTGAAGTGGTCATATCCCGTGTGGTAGAGCGGTGGCCGTGTACCGTCTATGGGTGCATAGTCGGGCTGGAATAGCATGGCTTCGGACAGCTCTCCTCGGGCAATAGCCGCCTCGAACAGCTTTCCGATATGATCGGCAGTGCGCCGAGCGGCTAGAAAGACCGTTTGATGCCGCCCTAGCAGCCGCTGTTGCGCTAGCTCGCCGTCGACCCCTTCGGCAGCGTCCATCAGCGCTCGCGCTTGTAAGGCGAGTTCATGCATGTTGCGATTGCCTTCGTCGACATCCTTCTCCAATTGACGCAGGCTGTCGGCGACGGTTTGGCTGTGCGCTCTGGTGCTGCTCATTGCCTCTGCAACGCTGGTGATCTCTTGCTGAACTTGATCGAACTCTTCGGTCATCGTCGCTAAACTGCTACCCACCCGCTGCATACCTTGAGAACGCTCGCGTACCCGGGTCATCAAATCGCCCATCGTAACCACCACGCTATGGCCACTTTGGTGCATATCTTTAACCAACTCGTCGACGCTCTGCGTAGCGGTAGACGTTTTCATCGCCAGATTACGCACCTCTCCTGCGACGACGGCAAACCCCCGCCCATGCTCACCAGCGCGAGCCGCCTCAATAGACGCATTCAGTGAGAGAAGATGCGTTTGCTCTGCGATATCTTCGATCATGGAGGTCACATTTCGAACGCGTTCGATTTTATCGTTGAGCGCCGTTAACATCTCAAGCGCTTGGCTAGAGCGTTCGGCCACCTCGGTCATGTCGTGAATGATCGCCGTCAGCTCATCGTGATTGTGATGGCTCGCCTGCCGTGCGCTCTCAGCCAATGCGGCCACATGAGACGCACTGGCGCTCACCTGCACGATAGCGGTGTTGATCGCGCTCATGCTCGAGGATGCCTCGCTTGCCATACCCTCCTGTTTGCCCAAGCGCTGAGCCATTAGGTCGGCATAGTGAGACACTTCTGCCGAGGCGATGGCGGTACTGCTAGCCCGTTTCATCAATCGGTACGACATGGCCCGCAAGGAACCGTAATCACGCAGCGGCTTCAGTAGTTCGCGCTGACTCGAAGGTTGGTGACCCGCGTTATAAATCGCATAAAGGGCGCTGGCCACCGCCGTCACGCCGGCTAGCGTTGCGCATACCAGTGCCGCATAGGCCCATGGCCCGGAAAGCGACACTAGCAACGTCGCCGCAATGATCAGTAGCAATGGTACAAGCCAACGAAATAGTCGCATATGAGTCACTCTTTTTTAATTGACGTTGTTGAGTTTTGAACGATGCGATAGGGAGAGGCTGCTCTCTCAGTGAGCTTAACGGGTTATGCTAATGAAATAAGTAGCACTTTGGGGGAAGGCCAACATAACGATGAGATAGCGTGGCCAATGCCGTCATTCAGCGCGTAACGCGCTAAACTATCAGTCCTTTTAACGTTACTTTGTCGATACCTATTCAGCAGATGCTCAGGAGCTTATGTTCAAACGCTATTTGCCCATCTTCAACTGGCTACCTCATTACCATCAGCGTTTGCTCGGGGCAGACCTTCTGGCAGGCTTGATCGTGACCGTCATGGTCATTCCTCAGTCGTTGGCGTATGCACTGCTGGCAGGTCTGCCAGCGGTCGTGGGGCTATATGCGAGCATTCTGCCCCAGTTGCTTTATACCCTCTTGGGCACTAGCCGCACGCTGGCGGTGGGGCCTGTGGCGATCATAGCGCTCATGACAGGCGCTGCCCTCTCATCTGTGGCGGCACCAGGGTCAGCGGAGTACGTTCAAGCAGCCCTGGTACTATCACTGCTATCAGGCGCTATGCTGATGGCCATGGGTGCGCTGAAAATGGGCTTTTTTAGCAACTTTTTGAGCCACCCGGTCATATCTGGCTTCTTGACCGCTTCAGGCATATTGATTGCCGTTAGCCAGCTAGGCAGCCTACTGGGCATCTCCAGCAGCGGCTTTACCTTGGTAGAACGCCTGATGACGCTGCTTCCCAACCTCTCCACCTATAACCCCTTTACCATGGCCATTGGCGGAGGGACGCTGCTGTTTCTGGTACTGATGCGCCGTTACGGCAAACGAAGTCTGATGTCATTGGGCGTGCCCGTCACGCTCGCCGATTTGATCACCAAAGCTGGCCCGGTATTCGCCGTGATCGTCACCACGCTGGTCACGTGGTATTGGCAGCTCGCTTACCGCGAAGACGTGGCGGTCGTCGGCACCATACCCAGTGGCCTGCCCGCCTTGAGTTTTCCCTGGGGCGATGTGTCACTCTGGCGGACCCTCATCATCCCCGCCATGTTGATCAGTTTAGTGGGCTTCGTGGAATCGGTCTCGATGGGTCAAATGCTGGCCGCTAAGCGGCGCCAGCGTATTTCTCCCAATCAAGAGTTGATTGGATTGGGAGCCGCCAACTTAGCGGCTGGATTCACCAGCGGCATGCCCGTCACGGGCGGGCTATCGCGCACTGTCATCAACTACGATGCAGGGGCACAAACGCCGGCTGCCGGAGCCTTTGCCGCGCTCGGTATTGCACTAGTGACCATGGCTTTTACTGGCTGGCTCTACTATCTGCCCATCGCCACTCTGGCAGCCACTATCACGGTCTCTATTTTGACGCTGGTGGATTTGCCCATGCTGCGCCAAACCTGGCGCTACTCCCGCAGCGATTTTGCCGCCATGGCGGTCACTATTCTGTTGACGCTGGTGGAAGGGATCGAAGCGGGGATCATTGGCGGGGTGACGCTCTCTATTGCACTTTTTTTATACCGCACCAGCCGCCCTCATAGCGCGCTTGTGGGCCGAGTGCCCGATACCGAGCATTTTCGTAACGTGGAGCGGCACGATGTGGAAACCGTCAGCAACGCAGCCCTACTGCGCATCGATGAAAGCCTCTACTTTGCCAATGCTCGCTATTTGGAAGATACCGTCTACAACTTGGTGGCTAGCCGCCCAGAGCTCGAGCATGTCGTGCTGATCTGTTCAGCGGTCAACTTGATCGATGCCTCTGCCTTAGAGAGCCTGGATGCCATCAATGCCCGCTTGAAGGACTCCGACGTCAAACTACACCTGTCCGAGGTAAAAGGGCCCGTGATGGACCAGTTGAAAAAAAGCGACTTTCTGGAAGCGTTAACCGGGCGAGTGTTCTTAAGCACCTACGCCGCATGGCGGGAATTTTCTTAGCTTTTAGCCTCATAACTTTCTGAAAAGCCAGGCAACCGCCTGGCTTTTTACATTGCACTAAAGACTATTTGTAGTCGCCTATGAGAACAGCGTTGACAGCCTCTCCGGCCTTACCTACTATCACTCGACCACTAAGCAAAACCAAATACCGCATAGCAAAACAAAATGTAATCGAACGTAACACCTCTAACAGTAACAACCACAATAAAGGAGCATTTCAATGCATCCGTTTGCTCACCGCCTGTTAATCGCCGCCCTTCCGCTCTCACTGTTAGGGGTGGCGGTCAGCCACGCTAGCGAAGTAGACCTCCCCAGCACCATGGCCTGGACCGCTTACGGCACCAACTCCAGCGGCTACGCTCAAGCTGTCGCCATCGGCAACATGCTGCAGAATAAGTACGACTCATCGGTACGCATTCTGCCCGGCGATAACGATGTCTCCCGTATGACGCCCCTCAAGCAGGGTCGTGTTGATCTGTGTGCCTGCGGCATTGCCAGCTACTATGGCGCGGAAGGGGTCATGATGTTTGCCGACCGCGACTGGGGCCCGCAGCCGCTGCGCGTGATCACGACCTCCACTGCATCGTTTGGACTATCGTTGGCGGTCGCAGGAGATCTCGGTGTCGAGACCCCAGCCGACCTAGCGGGCAAGCGCATTGCCTACATTCGTGGTGACGACGCGCTCAACAAAGGCACTGAGGCGTATCTCGCCTTTGGAGGCTTGACCTGGGATGACGTCGAACGCGTAGACTATCCGGGCTACGCTCGTTCCTTTGATGGCATTATTGCGGGTGATGTAGACGCCTCTTTTACCACCACCGTGACACCGCCCGCTCAGCAGCTTGCCAGTAGCCCACGCGGCGTCAGCTGGCCAGTACTGGATCCTAACGATGAGGCAGGCTGGGAGCGCATGGCTGCCGTCGCGCCCTATTTCCGCCCCCATGAAGTCACCGCTGGGGCTGGTGGTATCAGCGCCGATAATCCGGTGCCTAGCGCCAGCTACCCGTATCCGATTGTGGTCGCCAACCAGGATCTCGATGACAGCGTCGCTTACGGCTTGATCAAAGCGATGCAAGAGAACTACGACGACTATAAAGATAACGCGCCGGGGGCGGTGGGCTACGCACTCGAGTACCAGGATTTACAGTGGGTGATTCCTTTCCACGACGCCGTAGTGGAGTACTACAAAGAGATCGACGTGTGGACCGATGAGATGCAGGCCCACCAAGACCAGCTCGTCGAGCGGCAAAACGTATTGATGCAGGCCTGGGAGCAGTTTATGCAAGATGCCCCCAGCGATGCCGACACGTTTACCACCGATTGGATGGCCGCTCGCGCTTCAGCCCTCGCCGAGGCTGGATTCGAGCCGATCTTCGAGTAACTCGCCATGGGGCGGCGCTCGCCGCCCCTGCCGATGGATGGAACGCCCTATGAGCACTGAAACACCACCTGCCAACACGGCGCAGGTCAAAGAAAAAATCAGCCAAATTCGCGAGCTGCCACTGGCGCTTCGTTGGGTACCGGCCACCGTCACCGTGCTCCTCATGATGATGACGTTGGACTACCTGTTTAACTGGGGCTGGCTCACGTTCGTCACCGGGCTAGAAACGCAGTTTTACTACGCAGTGGTGGCACTGCTTCTGCCGCTGGTGTTTCTGCTATGGCCCATGCGCAGCAGCCAGCAGGAGCAACCCATTCCCTTGTATGACTACCTGCTGAGCGCCGCAACGCTGATCGTAGGCGGCTACTTTGTTTACAACGCCGTCCCTATTCTCGAGCGCGGCTGGGCGTTTGCCGCTCCTGATATCGCCATTTATTTCAGCTACGCCTACTGGTTACTGATCATCGAAGCCGCTCGACGGGCGGGCGGCCTGCCCATTGCGATCATTGCTGGACTGTTTTCTCTTTACCCGTTGGTCGCCGATATCGTCCCTGGACCTATCCAAGCGTTCCCTTCCAGCCTCTCTGAAACGGCGATGTACCACACCATGAGCACCGAAAGCATCATGGGGGTACCGCTACAGGCCTTCGCAGGCTTGGTGATCGGCTTTCTGGTCTTTGGCGTGGTGCTGCAAAAAAGCGGCGGCGGCAAGTTTTTCATTAATCTGGCATTTGCACTGCTTGGCCATGTGCGAGGTGGCCCGGCCAAGGTATCGATTTTCTCCAGCGGTTTGATGGGCTCCATGAGCGGCAGTGTGATCAGTAACGTGTTGACCACCGGGGTGCTCTCAATTCCCGCCATGCGCCGGATTGGCATGAGCCGCTCGTTTGCCGGCGGCGTGGAAGCCTGCGCCTCGACGGGTGGCGTGTTGATGCCGCCTGTCATGGGGGCCACCGCGTTCGTGATGGCAATGTTTCTGGACATTCCTTACGCCGCCGTCGCCCTGGCGGCGGTGATCCCGTCCATTCTCTATTTTCTAGGTCTGTTCATTCAAATCGATGCCTATGCCGCGCGCAACGACATCAAAGGCCTACCCGCCATTGAGCTACCCTCGATCAAACAAACGCTAAAAGAGGGCTGGTACTTTATTTTCGTTTTCGGCCTGCTGGTATGGATGCTGCTGGTCATGCAGCGCGAGGCCGTGGCCCCCTTCTACGCCACCGCCCTGCTGTTGGTGCTCAATCAGCTCTCCAAGCACAACCGCTGGGGCTGGAAGGATGTCACGGAGACATTGTCATCCGCGGCCAAACTGTTTGCCGAACTGATCGCCATTCTAGCGGGCGTTGGCATGTTGGTCGGTGCGCTCTCCATGACCGGCTTGTCGGGCACCATTGCCAACGACTTCATCAATATCGCTGGTGGTAGCGTGCCACTGCTGTTGATCATGGGCGCGGTCACCAGCTTCGTGCTGGGCATTGGCATGACCGTCACCGCGGCTTACATCTTCCTAGCGGTGGCGCTGGCTCCTGCACTGATTCAGGGCGGCGGCCTGGATCCCATGGCGGTTCACATGTTCATTCTCTACTGGGGCATGCTCAGCTTTATTACCCCTCCCGTCGCGCTGGGTGCCTTTGCAGCAGCCACCGTGGCAGGCGCCCGCCCGATGGAAACCGGGCTGCAGGCCATGCGTCTAGGCAGCGTGATTTACTTTATTCCTTTCCTATTCGTACTCAACCCTGCGCTGATCATGCAGGGCGAACCACTGATGATCGTTGCCGTGTTCATCCAAGCGGTGATCGGCATCGTCCTGTTTGCCTCTGCCATGCAAGGTTACCTGATGGGCGTGGGTCGGCTGGGCTACGGCGCCCTACAAGAAATGGTCATCCGCGCGCTCGTGCTCATAGCAGGCCTGCTACTGGCACTACCCGGTGGTGGCATGGTGCCCCTCAGCCAGTGGGAATTAATCGGCTTGGCCGCAGCGGCGCTGCTACCGGGCGTTGCGCTTGCGCGCCTAAGCCAACGCCATCACCAGCGTTCGCTCACTGCTAATGCTTAATATCACCCCGAGGAGTCTTATGAGCACAAAAACAACCCTCACTCTTGTACTCGGTAGTTTAACGGCGGGGTTGCTGGCGGCAGGGAGCGTCAGCGCCATGCCTAGCACCTTGAACTGGACAGCTTACGGCACCGGCACCAGCGGCCATGCGCAGATCATGGCGATTAGCCAGCTGCTTCAGGAGGAGCATGGCACCCAGTCCCGGGTCATTCCCGGTGAAAACGACACCATGCGCATGACCCCACTGAAAACCGGTCGTGTGGATCTGTGCGCCTGCGGCATTGCCAGCTACTACGGCTCCGAAGGCGTGATGATGTTCGCGGGGCCGGACTGGGGCCCGCAGCCGATCCGCGTGATTTCAACCTCCATGGCCAGCTTTGGGTTAGGCATGGCGGTAGCAGGCGACGTAGCGATGTCATCCATCGACGATCTTGAAGGTAAACGATTAGCTTATCTTCGTGGCGACGACGCGCTAAACAAAGCCGCCGAGGCCTATCTGGCGTTTGCCGGACTGACCTGGGATGACGTTGAACGTGTCGATTTCCCCGGCTACAACGCCGCCTTCGACGGTATTATCAGCGGTCGTGCCGATGCCGCTATTACTACGACGGTGACGCCTGCCGCCCAACGCTTAGCGGCAAGTCCGCGTGGATTGCAGTGGCCGGAGCTACCCACAGAAGACGAAGCAGGTTGGGCTCAGATGCTGGAGGTGGCGCCCTACTTCCAACCCCACGACGTCACTTCAGGCGCAGGTATTAACGCTGACCAGCCGCTTGCCAGCGCCAGCTATCCCTATCCGATCATGGTGGGCAACGCTGATTTAGCGCCAGAAACCGTCACCGGCCTGATTACCACGCTGGTGGAGTCGTTCGACGACTACAAGGATAACGCCCCGGGGGCCAGCGGCTATGCGCTGGAGAACCAAAATATGACCTGGGTAGTGCCTTTCCACGACGCCGTGGTCGAGTATTACCGAGAAAGCGGCGTATGGACCGATGACATGGACGCCCACCAAAACGCCCTGGTGGCGCGTCAGCAGCTTCTGATGGATACCTGGGATACCTACCAAGCCAATGCGCCAGAAGAGGAAACGGCGTTCATCGACGGCTGGATGGAAGCACGCCGCACCGCCCTTGAAGACGCCGGATTAAATCCCGTTTTCTAACCATGCAGCATCGCTATCCGCCAGCAGTTCTACACGTTCGGCCGCCTCTGGGCGGCCTTTTCTTTCGCTTTTTATTTCGCAATGCAAAATCATGTTTTGCATTATTGACTCCAACGGCCTCTTTCGCCATGATCACTGGATTCCAAATAACAACCTTAAATTTCACATAGCGAAACATGGGAGCCACTATGAGTGTTCACTATCAGCGACACGGCGAGGTCGGCGTCATCAGTATCGCGAACCCGCCGGTCAACGCTTTGGGCCAAGCAGTGCGAAGCGGATTGCTTAGCGCATTGAAAGAGGGCATCGCAGACCAACAGGCCAAAGCACTGGTGGTGATGGCAGAGGGGCGTACCTTTATCGCCGGGGCCGATATACGCGAGTTTGGCAAGCCACCCCAAGCACCGCTGTTACCGGATGTCATTACGCAATTAGAAGCCTGCCCCAAACCACTCATCGCATCGTTACACGGCACCGCGCTGGGTGGCGGCTTGGAAGTGGCACTGGGCTGCCACTACCGTGTTGCGCTGGCTGGCACCCGCGTGGGTTTACCGGAAGTGAAGCTGGGCTTGCTGCCTGGCGCGGGCGGTACCCAGCGGCTGCCCCGTTTGGTAGGTGTAGAAAACGCCTTGGAGATCATCACCAGCGGGCGGTTTGTGGAAGCCGCTGAAGCCCGGGATCTCGGCATCATCGATGCCATCAGCGATGCCCAAACGCCGCTGGAGGCAGGTTTGGCAGCGGCCCAAGCGATCCTCACAGGACAACGGCAGGCGCGCATTACCGGGCAGTTACCCTCCCCAGAAGCCAACCCCCAGGCCATTGCTACCATGCGAGAGCAGCTTGAAACCAGCGTGCCGGCACTGTTCTCTCCGTTTCGCATTGTAGAAGCCGTTAACGCCTGCACCAAAGCCGCGTCGCTGGAAGAGGGTTTGCGTCGCGAGCGTGAGCTATTTCTGGCTTGCATGGATTCTCCGCAGCGCGCAGGGCTGATTCACCTGTTTTTTGCCGCCAGGAATCCCCATGTGGTGCCCGGCGTCGACAACGCTGAGCCCTTTACGCGTATCGCCCTCATCGGTGAGCATCCGCTGTTCGACACGCTCCTGAAAGCGGCCCAGCGCTCTGAGCTCACGCTGACTCACACGCCAGACGCCAGCACCGAACTATGCCTGCTCGCCCCTGGCGAAGACGCAAACGCCTGCCCTTCTCAAGCGGTCACCGTAGCGCTGCAGCTACTTACCACAAATGCCTCAACATCGCCTCTCAGCTTAGTGCTTGCCGACCGCGGCCCTTTCCATGAGTTGGTCAATCACGTTGCCAACGCAGCCGATCAGCAGCGGGTGGCCTTAACGCTCAAAGCCCTGCGGGCCAACGTGGTGGTGACTCAGTGTCACAGCGTGCTGAGCACGCTCTATCACGCCACCGAGCAAGCCTTTGCCAACGATGCTCAGTCAGCCATGGAACAGGCGAGCCTGACGCTGGCGCAGCTGGGGGCCTGCTACCGCGAGAGCGATATCGATCTGCTGGCGGTGGAAGCGTTGGGCTACCCACGCCATTTGGGTGGGCCGCACCGCCAAGCCACCCTGCCATCCCCTTCACCGACTCACAAAAAGACGCCTTCCGAGGATCCACACTCATGAACCTGATGTTTAGCCCCGAAGAGCAGGCATTCCGCGAGGAAGTTCGCCGATTTTTAGCCGAGTCTCTGCCGAGCGACATCCGTGAGCGCGTTCGCCTAGGGCAGCATCTCCGCGCCGATGACCACATCCGCTGGCAGAATATTCTCAGCGATCAAGGATGGCTTGCGGCCAACTGGCCTGTTGAGCACGGCGGCCCTGGCTGGGGGCCGGTGCAGCGGCATATCTTCGACGAAGAGTGCGCAGCCGCCCACGCCCCTACCGTGGTGCCCTTTGGCGTCAATATGGTCGCGCCGGTGATCATGAAATTCGGCAGCGTCGAGCAGCAACGGCACTACCTGCCGCGAATTCTTAATAACCAGGATTGGTGGTGCCAGGGCTACTCCGAACCCGGCGCCGGCTCGGATCTGGCCGGTTTATCCACCCGCGCCGTGCGTGATGGCGACCACTACATCGTCAATGGCCAGAAAACCTGGACCACCCTGGGCCAGCACGCCAACATGATGTTCTGCCTGGTACGCACCGACCCCCACGCCAAAAAACAGGCGGGCATCAGCTTTTTGCTGATCGATATGCAGAGCCCCGGCATCACCGTGCGCCCCATTATCACCCTCGACGGCGCCCACGAAGTCAACGAGGTGTTTCTCGACAATGTCCGCGTGCCATTAGAAAACCGCGTCGGTGAAGAGGGCCAGGGCTGGACCTGCGCCAAGTTCTTGCTCACCCACGAGCGCACCGGAATTGCCGGGCTTGGTCACGCCAAGCAGGCGCTGCGTCATTTGAAGTCGCTCGCCACCCGTGTGCAGCATCGCGGTAAACCGCTTCTATCGCTACCCAGCTTTCGCCAGCGGGTGGTGAAAGCCGAGCTTGAGCTGATGGCGCTGGAAGTGACTAACCTGCGCGTGATTGCCGCCGCACGGGATGGCGGCGTTCCTGGGGCGGAAAGCTCGCTGTTGAAAGTGCGCGGCTCGGAACTGCGCCAGGAGATCAGCGAACTTACTCGCCGCGCACTTGGCCCTGCCGCCCTGCCGTTCTTCCCTGAGTTTCTCCATGGCGACGAGTCGCTAGATGACAACGACGCCCAAAGTGCTGCCGCCAGCGCTCAGTACTTTAACCGTCGCAAGCTATCGATTTATGGCGGTGCTAACGAAATTCAGAAAAGCATCGTCGCTAAAACCATTTTAGGAATGTAGGGAGTCACCATGGATTTTGCACTCACCGACGAGCAGCGCATGCTCGAAGAGACACTGACACGCTTGGTGGCCGACCAGGTCACCCCCGAGCAGCGCCGTGCCATGCTGGAAACACCCGTCGAAGGTGCCAGCCAGCTGTGGCGCACCTTTGCCGAGCTGGGCCTGCTGCACATGCCGTTTAGCGAAGATGTGGGCGGACTAGGCGGCGACGGCACCGACCTGATGATCATCATGCAGGCGCTAGGGCGCGGCTTGGTGCCCGAAGCCTACCTGTTTGGCCTCGTTATGCCCGGTCAGTTACTCGCCCTATGTGCCAACCCCACGCAGCAGGAGCGCTGGCTGGCTCCGCTGTTGGAAGGCGACCACCAGCTCGCTTTTGCTTGGCAAGAGCAAAACGCCCGCTATGATGCCTTCGATATATCGACCCAGGCGAGCCAGCAAGAGGGCCAGTGGCAGCTTAACGGGTGTAAAGATGTGGTCATCAACCTAGACAATGCCACCGCCACGCTGGTCAACGCCCAACTGCCCAGCGGCAAGATCGGGCTGTTCATCGTGCCTGCCAATACCCAAGGCACCACGGTACGCACCTATCGCACTATGGATGATCAGCACGCCGGTGACCTGACGCTGAATAACGTGACGCTGCCGCTAGAGAACTGCTTAAGCGAAGACGCAGGTGACGCGCTGGCAGCGGTGCTGGCGCTAGGCCGCGCCGCGCTGTGTGCCCAGGCCATCGGTGCCATGGAAACCGCCTGCGACCAAACGTTGGCTTACTTGAAAGAACGCAAGCAGTTTGGCCTGCCGCTGGCCACGTTCCAGTCACTGCAGCACCGCATGGTGGATATGCACCTGCACCTAGAGCAGTCGCGCTCCATGGCGATTCTCGCCGCCACCAGCCTCACGCTGCCTTCTGACGAGCGGGACTATAAAATCGCCGCGGCCAAGGCGTACTGCGGCGAGTCCGCGCGCTTTATCGCCGAACAGGCCATCCAGCTGCATGGCGGGATGGGCATGACCGACGAGTGCTATGTAGCCCACTACGCCAAACATCTGGTGATGTTCGATCACTACCTGGGCGACAGCGACTATCACCTTGAGACGGTGAGCGAACGGCTCGACGCCGCTTAAGGAGCAGCGCATGCAAAGTGAAGCAGCATCACTCGTACGCGTTGATACGACCGAGGAGGGTATCGCGGAAGTGACCATTGCGCGCCCAGCGGTGCGCAATGCTCTCAACGAGCCCACGGCCCTGGCGCTGAATGAGGCATTAGCCAACGTGGCGGCTGACCCGCAAGTGCGCTGTGTGATTCTCAGCGGTGAAGGCAGCGCCTTTTGTGCCGGTGCCGATGTAGCGGAATTCGAGAAGGCCACTACTGCGCCCGCCAGCGAACGGTTAGCCACCCTTTTTCTTCCAGCACTGCGCAGCATGATGACGATGGAAAAACCCGTGATTGCGGCGGTCAGCGGTGCCGCTGCGGGGATTGGTGTTTCCTACGTGTTGGCCAGTGACATGGTAGTCATGGGCCGCTCGGCTTACTTAAAGCTGGCCTTTATCAATATCGGTTTGATTCCCGATGGCGGTGCGTGCTGGCATTTGGTGCGCAAGCTGGGCCACGCCCAAGCGTTTGAGATGGCGGTGCTAGCTACCCCAATAGATGCCGAGCGCTGCGTGGCGCTGGGCCTGGCTAACCGAGCAGTGGAAGATGATCAGGTGCTAGCCGAAGCCCGCACGCTGGCACAGGCGCTGGTGGCGCAATCCCCCCAAGCGCTGGGGGCAACGAAACGGGCCATGCGGCAAGCGGGGAACCTATCGCTCGACGAAACCATCACGCTTGAAGGCGAGCTGCAGGATGCATGTAAGGCCACCGATGATTTTCACACCCGCTTGGCCGCTTTTCGTCAACGCCGCCGTAAATGATTGAGTGCCTGCTGATAATCAGCGCGCAGCGTGGCCACTTCATCGGCCACGCTATTCAGTGTGGTAATGCCCCCTACTCCCTGCCCGGCGCCCCAAATATCCCGCCACGCTTTGGCTTTGCTGCTGCCGCCTGATCCATAGCGCATGGCGTTTTTGTCACCCTCAGGCAGTGCCTCTGGGTCCAGCCCGGCCAGCTCGATGCTTTGGCGTAGGTAGTTACCGTGCACGCCGGTAAATAGATTGGTGTAGACGATATCCCCCGCGGCGGCTTCCAATACCATCTGCTTGTAAGCCGGCTGGGCATTGGCTTCCTGGGTGGCAATGAAACGTGTGCCCATATACACCATGTCCGCGCCCAGGGCCTGAGCGGCGACGATCTGCTCGCCTTTGGTAATCGCTCCGGCAAGCACCAGCGGGCCATCGTAAAACTGCCTAACCTCCGCCACAAAGGCGAAGGGGTTGAGCCGCCCCGCATGGCCGCCTGCCCCATGGCAGACCAAAATCAGCCCATCTACCCCGGCATCGATGGCTTTTTTGGCGTGCCTGATCGTGGTCACGTCATGAAACACCAGGCCGCCATAAGCGTGCACTTGCTCGACCACCCGGTTGGGCGCATGCAGGCTGGTAATGATCAGAGGCACCTTGAACTCAGCGCATAGCGCTATATCGTGCTCGAGGCGGTCATTGGTCGGGTGCACGATCTGGTTCACCGCAAACGGTGCGGCGGGTTGTTGCGGGTGCTGAGCGTTATAGTCGTCCAGCGTCTCGGTGATCTGCTGCAGCCACTCCCGAAGCACTTCCGCAGGCCTGGCGTTCAGCGCAGGAAACGCGCCAATAATGCCCGACTGACACTGGGCAATCACCAGCTCAGGGCCAGAAACGATAAACATGGGAGAGCCGATCACCGGCAGCGTCATGGAGGCAGTCAGTTGGGTTAGCATACGTGGCTCATTATCATTGTTTGTAAGCCCATCAGCGTGAAAACCCCAAAAAAGGGGTTTTAAAGCATGGCCAAAATAGTTGGCTTGGCCGGAACAGCCCGTAGCGGGGGTCTTTCGCCATGGCCGAAAAAATGTTCCCAACTTTTCCGGCATTCCCACCATCCATGGCGGTCAGATGGCGAAAGTAGCGCCCATGGACGGGTTTACAGCGCCCCCGCCTAGGGCTATTCCGGACAGCCTCCTAAACTTACAGCTTGCTTTCCAGCTCCGGCAGGATCTCGAACAGATCTCCTACCAGACCGTAATCGGCCACTTGGAAGATCGGCGCTTCGTCGTCTTTGTTGATCGCGACGATCACCTTGGAGTCTTTCATGCCCGCCAGGTGCTGAATCGCACCGGATATACCCACCGCAATATAAAGCTCAGGCGCGACGATCTTGCCGGTCTGGCCCACCTGCATGTCGTTGGGTACGAAGCCAGCATCCACCGCCGCGCGTGACGCACCGATGGCCGCGCCCAGCTTGTCGGCAATGCCGTCGAGCAGTTTGAAGTTCTCGCCGTTGCCCATGCCGCGACCGCCGGAGATCACCACCTTGGCACCGCCGAGTTCGGGGCGGTCGCTCTGCGCCAGCTCTTGCTTGACGAAGCGCGATTGGGTGTTGTCGACGACCACGTCCACCGCTTCTACCGTGGCGCTTCCGCCGCTGCCCACCGCATCGAACGCTGTCGTGCGCACGGTGATGACTTTCAGCGCGTCGTCGCTTTTCACCGTGGCGATGGCGTTACCGGCGTAGATCGGACGCAGGAAAGTATCGGCGCTGTCGACACCAATCACGTCCGATAGCTGGCTGACGTCTTTCAGCGCCGCTAGGCGCGGCAGGACGTTCTTACCCGTGGTGGAGGCGCTGGCCAGTACATGGGTATAGTCGCCCGCCAGCTCCACCAGCAGCGCGCCCATGGGCTCGGCCAGCTGGTGGGCGTACACGGCGTTGTCCGCCACGCGTACTTTGTTGACGCCGTCGAGCTGGGCGGCCGCGTCGGCGGCGGCCTGGACGCCTTCACCGGCCACCAGCACGTCGATGTCGCCGCCGATGGCTTGGGCCGCTGCGACGACATGGGCG
>NZ_VDGL01000006.1:0-280382 GCF_006228115.1 Halomonas sp. BL6
TGATCCCATGCCGAACTCAGAAGTGAAACCGCTTAGCGCCGATGGTAGTGTGGGGTCTCCCCATGCGAGAGTAGGTCATCGTCAGGCACTTATACCGCAAAGAACCCAGCCAACCGGCTGGGTTTTTTGTTGTGCGCTCGATAAGCCCCGTACACACCGTGTGCGGGGCTTTTTGCTGTAAGAACTTCTAATAATTAAGCGAAAATACCAAGGTCGTTACCACTCGATCGACTCACCCGCCCAGTCCCAAAAGCTGCCGGTTTCCTCGGGGGATCTCTTGTTTATGACCTCGATTAGCCGTGTTGACACGAACTCTGGGCTGAACAACTTTTCGGCAGGGACGCGTGCTTGAAACGGCTTCGACAGAGAGCTGTCCGTCGTGCCTGGGTGAAGACAAAGAACGATCGACTGTTTATTAAGCCTGCTCAGCTCGATGGCCGCTGTCTTCATCAACATGTTGTGCGCAGCTTTACTGGCACGGTAGCTATACCAGCCGCCGTACCCATTGTCGGTAATGGAGCCGACTCGAGCAGAGAGGCTGGCGATGATCGTGGGGTGCTGGCCTTGCAGTGAGGGCTTGAGGGCACCAATGAGTAGCGCAGGCGTTGCCGCATTGACGTGCATGACGTGGGCAAAGGCTGCCTCATCCAACTGCTCTAGTCGTTTTTCGGGTTGTATGTGCTTAGACGTATCGTGAAGAACGCCCACGGCATTGAAGAGTAAGTGAACGGGCTGCCCATCCAATGCGTTACACAGCGCATCGCGACCTGTCGACGTGGTGATGTCCGCGGAAAGCGCCTCGAGTTTTGGATGCTGCATCGCTATCGTTGAACGGCTAGCCGCAATGACGCGCCCTGTTTGAGGTGCAGCCAAAAGGGTGTGCAACATGGCACGACCAATGCCGCCATTGGCACCTGCAATAACGGCGGTAAAATCTTCGGGGAGATAGGGAAACATGACACGCTCCAATAGTGAACAGTGTTGTTCTCATTGAAGCGTTTTGTATAGGGTTTGTCTATGCTTGTCGTTCAAGCCGACGCATTGATACGTCCTGGCTGAGCGCTGTTACGACCATTCGGTTTATACAGGGTTTTCTCGGCAATTTGCCGGATATAGTCGAGCATTTCTTGATTGTGCTTCATGCGCACGGACAGCATTTGGCCGGTCAGCGCGTTCATGCGTGATACGCGTTCACTCTTTTCGAGCAGGCTTTCCCAAGTGGCTAAGCAATCGGCATCGGTGGCAGCTTGTTTGGCGCCAGGAGCGCCTTCTGGATAGCCAAGCTTGGTTTGAACGCCGCGGCGTAAAACTTCCATACGCTCAAGCTCTGCAAGCAGTGCCTGTTTCTTGGCAGCGATGTCTGTTAACACTTCACCATCGATACTGCCTTTGGTCAGCTGCTCTTGCTCATCGGTAAGTAGCTCGATAAGTGCTTCAAGACGCTGCAACTGACTGGAAAGAAGGCGTGATAGGCTCATAGGTCTTTCAAGTTGGCAAGCAGGCCATCAGCGATTCGGTCGGCACGTACTTCAAGCCGACCTTCGCGAATGGCATCGCGAATTTCTTGGACTTTAGTCATGTCGATATCTTGACTATCATCGATCCTAGACTGGCTAAGCTGAGTGGCTTCACGGGTCGTGTTACCCGTTTCCGATGGCTTGGTGCCACTGATTTTTTGAGCATCGTCACGCTGCTGCGCTGGTGTATTACGAAGCAGCGGATTAAGGTTATCAATTTTCACGTTGTTGGCCTCATCGTCAACGTTGGGGCGCCGTGCGCTATATGATCCTTTATCGGCTTCCTAAAAAGAAACTTTAGATGATCGGCTAAAAATCCACCATCAAAGTCCCTTGGCCAATCACTCGCGCATTCATGATGTCTCGAGGGCCAAAACGCACACGAATGGTCTCGCCCTCTGCGCCATCCGTTAGCGCTTCTCCTTCCCTTGAGACGCGAAAGCCAGAACCTTCTGCTATGACCGTGACGCGCTGGCCGCGTTCAACGAGGCTGGGAGCTTGTAAGAAATGTGCTTGGAAGGTGCTACCGCTGCGAATGGGACGCTGAGCAACTTTGCCAACGACATCCTCCTCACTGGTTAGCGATTGAGATGACAGATCACTCAGATTGCCTTCACGCTGAGCCAGCATGGACGATGTGATGAGTGTGCCGCGGGCAATGTCTTGGCCAGCCACGATGTAGCGACCTATCACATCTACTTGGGCTTGCAGATAGCGAGTTTGGCGTCCGTCTTCTCCGCAGCGAACGCCCACCGACACACGACCGATTGGCGCTTGGTTTGCATTAGGGAGAAAGGGGGAGGGTTGAAGGCAGGGTGGCAGGTGCGGCGATGGTGGTGCGATATCGATGACGACCTCCTGCCCCAGTGTTTGAGTTTCTTGGTACAGAAACTGCTGCACTGTGTCGAGCAGCGTTTGATCCGTAGCTTGCGCCAAGACGGGCTGAGGAGCGCCGACATAAAGAAGTAATAACAAAACGTTAAGAACTATTGAGCAGCGTGCAGCAAAATGCAGCAAGTAGCGCATGAGAAGATCGCTCAGTTTAGAAAGACAGATGGCAAGCATCAGCCCGGCAGTGTAATGCAAAAGTACCCCACGCATCATGGGAAATGCTGGTGTAAACGGTAGCTGTTCCATGCTTTAAGGTGAAAGCCGCACGCCTATTATTCATCATCAACAATTTCCGATTTATTTTTTGCCTCTCAGCGAGCGAGGGTCGGCATGATCGATCAGCTTGAATCTGCCTTTAACTTTCACCAGCAGGCGCTAGGGTTGCGGCAGCAACGACACCAAGTACTTGCCGCCAATATTGCCAATGCCGATACCCCCAACTACAAAGCGCGAGACATCGATTTTGCCAGCGAGTTGAAGAAAGCCGTCGATGGTGGCCAAGCTCAGCAGCAGCGCGGTGGCTTGGCGTTGGCGCGTACGTCAGACCGGCATCTGGCAGGTGAAGGGCCAGCTTGGCGAGGCGCAGGAAGTGCAGATTTACTGTATCGGATTCCAGACCAGCCCAGTTTGGATGGTAACACTGTCGATATGGATCGCGAGCGAACACAGTTTGCCGACAATGCGGTGCGCTATCAGGCCGCGCTCACCATTATGAACCGTCGTATTCAAGGCCTGAAAAATGCGATGCAGCCTGAATAACCTAGTAATAGGAGAAGAATAAGCTATGTCGATGTTTTCAGCGTTTGAGATCGCCGGTTCCGCCATGAGCGCCCAAGCCCAGCGAATGAACGTCACCGCCAGCAACATGGCGAATGCCGATAGCATTGCGGGCCCAGATGGTGAGACGTATCGCTCCAAACAGGTCATGTTTGAGACCCAGTCCCAGAATAATCGTTTTGGCGTGGGTGGGGTGCGGGTTACTGAAGTCGTGGAAGACGACTCTCCGCTACGTATGGAGTACATGCCGAATCACCCCGCCGCCGATGAAGAAGGCTATGTGGCTAAGCCTAACGTGGATCCGGTGCATGAGATGGTCAACATGATTTCTGCGTCACGCTCTTATCAAGCCAACGTGGAAGTCTTCAACACAACCAAGCAAATGATGGTTCAAACGCTGTCGCTCGGTGAGGGCTAATAATGAATATTGACACGAGTGTCGTTAATAGTATCAACAGCAGTGGTTCGACCGCTGGCCTCTCCACGCGGCAGTCCGCTGAGCTGCGCGATAGCTTCATGACCCTGCTAATTACACAGCTCCAGAATCAAGATCCGCTCAATCCGATGGATAATTCGGAAATGACGTCTCAGCTTGCTCAGATCAATACCGTCAGCGGTATTGAAGAGCTGAACGCTACTTTGAATGGCATTACCCAACAGATGGATGCGGCACAAACGCTGCAGGCCGCAGGCCTGATCGATAAGGCCGTGCTGGTTCCTGGTAATAACGTAATGGTGAGCGTGGATCCTGAGAATGGTTCCTACGCTACGCCGTTCGGCATCGAGTTGGATACCCCTGCCGAGAAAGTTGAAGTCACCGTGACGAGCCAATCAGGGGAAGTGGTTTACACCAATAACTTAGGCCGCGTGGCTGCAGGCGTAGAATCGTTTAGTTGGGGTGGGATGACCAATGGCGGCGAAGCGGTTCCTGAAGGCGCTTACCGGGTCAATTTTAAAGCAACCAATGCCGAGGGCGAGTTGCTAGAGTCACGTGCCTTGAATTATGCCCTTGTTCAAGGCGTTTCGCCTGGAGCGGGGGGCAGTGATGTACGCCTTGACCTTGGCGCGATCTATGGCCAAGTGACACTCGATCAAATCAAACAAATTCTTTGATGATTCGCTAGCCGACACTTTTTCCAGGGGAATATCATGAGTTTTACGCAAGCACTCAGTGGTTTGAACGCTCAGCAGCAAAAACTAGGCGTGGTGGGTAACAACATCGCTAACTCGCAGACTGTTGGCTTTAAAAGCTCCAATATTCAGTTTGCGGATGTATTTGCAAACTCGCGCGTTGGTTTGGGGGTGCGAACATCTGCTGTATTGCAGAATTTCAGCCAGGGTAACATCGAATCCACCAGCCGTAACATGGACTTAGCCATTGCAGGTGAAGGCTTCTTTCGCTATCAGCAGCCGAATGGCGAGATCGGGTATTCTCGTAACGGCCAGTTAACCATGACCGCTGATGGCCGTCTTGTGAATGCTCAAGGCGCGCAGATTATGGGTTACCCTGCCGATGCCGAAGGTAACGTACAAGAAGGGGGTAATGTCGTCCCGATGGAAATTCCGCCGGGTGACTTACCTGCAAACGCTACGACAGAGTTAGGTGTCTCGTTGAACTTGAACTCTGGACAGCCAGTCATTGCTGCTGCGTTTAACGCCGATAATGCGAATACCTACAATTACTCCACTAACGCGACTGTCTTTGATTCGCAAGGTAACGCACGTAACTTAACCCTCTACTTTACAAAGACAGCGGCTAACCAGTGGAACGTGAATGGTCGCCTCTCGGGTGGGCCTGCTGATGGCGGCACCTACGACGTCGCGTTAGGTAATCTCACCTTTACCCAAAACGGTACTCTGCAGGCGGAGAACACCAATAATGCCACGTTCAATAATAATGAGTTCGGGGCAGGCAATCCGTTAGCGGCTTTGGATATTGAGCTGAGTTTCGAGGGAACGACACAGTTTGCCAGTGAGTCCACGGTCAATGACACTATTCAAGACGGCTATACCGCAGGTGCTCTCGTGGGTATCACCATTGAGGAAGATGGCACCATCATGCGTAACTACTCCAATGAGGAGTCGCGTGCCGCGGGGCAAGTGACACTGGTGACGTTCCGTAATCCTGAGGGCCTGCGTCCTGAAGGGGATAACCTATGGGCCGCTACCGGCACCTCAGGCCAGGAACTTCTAGGTGCCCCAGGGGCTGGTTTGCGTGGTTTGATCCAACCAAATGCGATCGAAACATCCAACGTTGATATGGCGCGTGAATTGGTCGATATGATCGTGGCTCAGCGTGCGTACCAAGCAAACTCCCAGACCATTAGCACCCAGGACGAGCTGCTGCAAACCATCATTAACATTTAATGACTGGGCGAACGGGTAAGGAGTAAACGTCTTGGATCGCATGCTTTATACCGCCATGAGTGGCGCAAAACACACGATGGATCAGCAGTCGGTAGTGAGTAATAACCTATCGAATGTGTCGACCGCTGGGTTCCGCGCTCAGCTTCAGGCCGTGCGCTCTGTGCCCGTGCAAGGCGATGGTGCATTGCCTACCCGGGTATCTGCCGTTGCCACGACGCCGGGAACCGATTTCTCGCAAGGCCCCATCGAGCGTACTGGGCGTACGTTGGACGTGGCCATGCAGGGGAATGCTTGGATGGCGGTGTTAGCAGACGATGGGACCGAAACCTATACCCGACGTGGTGACTTGCAGCTCGACAGCGATGGTGTGCTGTTGAGTGTCGGCCGTCCCGTCATGGGTGACGCTGGCCCCATTGCGGTGCCACAGGGGGCGCAAATCTCTCTAGGTGCCGACGGCACGATTAGTGCGATTCCTCAGGGAGAAGGTCCCGCGGCAATGGTGGATGTTGGTCGTATCAAGCTCGTGACGCCAGATGAGCTGGGTCTGGAGCGCGGGGATGATGGTTTGTTCAGAGCGCCCCCTGGTGCAGATGGGGCGCCTGGTGTGCTTCAAGCTGACGAAGATGCACGGTTGGTTAGCGGTGCGCTGGAGGGCAGTAACGTGAGTGCCGTCGATGCCATGGTGTCGATGATCGACGTAGCGCGCCGTTACGACATGCAAATGAAAATGCTCAGCTCGGCGGATGAAAATGCTCAGCGAGCCAACAGTATTCTCTCTATTCAAGGCTAATTGCAGCCACTCAGCCAAGGGAACCTACGTATGATCAAGTCTTTGTGGACTGCTAAAACCGGGCTCGAGTCCCAGCAAACCAAACTCGATGTCATTTCGAATAACCTTGCGAACGTGAGTACCAATGGTTTCAAGCGTTCTCGGCCTGTTTTTGAAGACCTGCTTTATCAAAACATGCGTCAGCCGGGTGCCCAGAACAACATTCAGGACCGCCTGCCTTCTGGTATGCAGATTGGCACCGGGGTGCGTGCCGTGGCCACGGAGCGTCTGCACACTCAAGGGGGCTTGGAAGAAACGGGCAATTCCCGAGATCTTGCGATCAATGGGGAAGGCTTTTTCCAGGTGTTGTTACCTGACGGCACAATTGGCTACACCCGTGACGGCAGTTTTCAGCTAAACGAAAATGGTCAGATGGTCACCGCCAATGGCTACCCGATTGAGCCAGCGATCTTCATTCCCGCCAATGCGTTATCGGTCACCATTGGGGAAGATGGAACCGTAAGTGTTCGGCAGCCTGGTATCGCTCAAGATGCCGATATTGGGCAGATCAACGTTGCCTCCTTTATCAATCCAGCAGGCTTGGAAAGCATCGGTGGCAATCTTTACCTGGAAACCGGTGCCTCGGGCGCCCCAAACCAAAATGCGCCGGGTAACAACGGTGCCGGACGACTGTTCCAAGGATATGTGGAGACATCGAACGTGAACGTCGTCGAAGAAATGGTCAATATGATCCAAACGCAGCGTGCCTATGAGATCAATAGTCGTGCTATCTCTACCAGCGATGAAATGCTAGCGCGTCTAAGCCAGCTCTAATGTCAAAGTTCGTCAGGGCTTCTTAACAGGTCGCGCTATGCTGAAATCAAACTTTAAGTTACGCCGCATCGTGATGGCGAGCTTGGCACTACTGGTGTTATTGACGGCAGGGTGCGCGCAGATACCTCGGGCATCGGTCGTCGGTGAGCAAGAGCAAATCACCATTGTCGATCGGCCGCCACCGATACCCAATGGCTCCATCTACCAGGCACGTCGTGGCTATCAGCCGCTGTTCGAGGACCGCCGTCCCCGTACCATCGGCGATATTCTGACCATCGTGCTCGATGAAGAGGTGAGCGCGAGTAAGAATGCCCAATCCAATGCCAACCGCTCGGGCAGTGCAAGCCTTAACCTGGCCCAGCTACCCGACGTGTTGGATACGCTGGCGGAGTACGGTTTCGATATCGAAGGCGCCAGTGACTTTGCAGGCGGTGGCGGCTCACAAGCCAACAATACGTTTACCGGTACGATTACCGTGTCCGTGTTGGAAGTCATGAATAACGGGAACCTGCGCGTGCGCGGTGAAAAGCAGATTGCGATCAATCAGGGCACCGAGTTCATTCGTTTCTCGGGTGTCGTGAATCCTCGCACGATTACCGCGCAAAACACCGTGCCGTCGACTCAAGTCGCCGATGCGCGTATCGAGTACGTGGGCGATGGCTATATCAACGAAGCGCAGCATATGGGGTGGCTGCAGCGCTTTTTCCTGAATGTGTCGCCGTTCTAGGCGTGTCAACAAGCTCGACAACAGAGACCTGGTGAAATGGCTATGCAGTGGAAAGCGTATCGATATCTAACAGCAACCTTGCGTATCGTGACGCTGTTGGCGCTTTGTTTGGTAATGCTGCCAGCCCACGCTGAACGCGTGCGCGAACTGGCGAGCTTTGCAGGCGTGCGAGATAACCAGTTAGTTGGCTATGGCTTGGTGGTGGGGTTAGACGGTAGCGGTGATCAGACCACCCAAGCGCCATTTACTAGCCAGAGCTTGACCAACATGCTGTCGCAGTTAGGCGTGACGGTGCCGCCAGGCACCAACCTACAACTGCGTAATGTGGCCGCCGTCATGGTGACGGCAGACCTTCCTCCGTTCTCTCGTCCCGGGCAGCGTTTGGACATCGTCGTTTCTTCGATTGCCAACGCCAGCAGTTTGCGGGGCGGTACGCTACTCATGACGCCGCTCAAAGGCGCCGATGGTGATACGTACGCGATTGCCCAAGGCAACATGCTGGTAGGTGGTGCGGGAGCACAAGCAGGCGGCAGTAGTGTGCAGATCAATCAGCAGGCGTCAGGCAGGATTCCTAACGGCGCCCTGGTCGAGCGGGAAGTGCCGCTCAACTTGGGGGGCAACGGCGGGGTGTTGGAGCTGCAGCTCAATGACGCCGATTTTGGTACCGTGCAGCGCATGGTCTCTGCCATCAACAGTGAATTCGGGCAGTCCGTTGCCTACGCGCGAAATGGACGGGTCATCGCCCTCGATGGTCCTATGGATGCCAATGACCGCGTCAATTTCATGGCGCGAGTCGAGAACGTGCAGGTGACGCCCACCGAAGCGCCCGCTAAAGTCGTGCTGAACGCACGAACCGGTTCCGTGGTGATGAATAGTGCGGTGACGCTACGTCGTGCGGCCGTCGCGCATGGCAATCTTTCGATCATGATCGACACCCAGTTTGGCGTGAGCCAACCCAACCCCTTGGGGCAAGGCGACACCGTGGTCGTGCCGGATGCAGATATCAATATCGAACAGCAAGAGGCGTACCTACAGATCGTCGAAGGGGCTGACTTGGCGGAAGTGGTGAACGCGCTCAATGCGTTAGGCGCCACCCCTCAAGATTTAATGTCAATTCTGGAAGCATTGAGAGCTTCGGGCTCTTTGCGTGCTGAGCTGGAGATCATTTAATGAGTATGGGGGATATGACCAGTCAGTTCGCGCTGGATATGAGCGGTTTTCAGCGGCTACAGCACAATGCCCGCCTCGACCCGGAGGCTGGGGTGCAAGGCGCAGCGCAACAGTTTGAAGCCCTTTTTATCCAAATGATGGTCAAAAGCATGCGGGATGCCACGCCAACCTCAGGGTTGCTAGAGAGCCGCGACACGACCTTCTATCAATCCATGCTCGACCAGCAGTGGTCACAGGTCATGGCTTCCCGAGGCATTGGCTTGGCCGATGCATTGGTGGAACAGTTACAGCGTCAAGGGGCGGTTGGTCAAGTTAGCAACCCTGATCAAGAACTTCAGGCACTGATTGCAGGTATTCCTCGTGGGACGCCGCGCGTGCTAGACAATCCACTACAGCCGAACAGTGCTCAGGCGCCTGCCAATACGACGGGTAGCGGCCGCTTTTATGACGAGCTGGACGCCGTCCAGCAATTGGAATCCAGCAGCGCACCCGCCATGTTGGCGGAGCCCCGGCGTCCGGTGACGTCTTCCCATGACCATGTCGAGCGTTTCTTAAACACGCTGGCCACGCCTGCCCAGGCGGCGAGTGCTGCCACGGGGGTACCTGCTGAACTCATTTTAGCGCAGGCAGCCCTGGAGACGGGCTGGGGGCGTCACGAAATAGCCACTCGGCAGGGGCATAACAGCTACAACGTATTTGGTATCAAAGCCGGTAGCCATTGGCAGGGCAAGACCACCGACATCGTGACCCATGAGTACGTGAACGGTCGCCGTACGCAGGTCGTCGATACGTTTCGTGTCTATGACTCGTTCGAGCATGCCTTTACCGATTATGCCAATTTGATTGGCAACAACCCTCGCTATGCCGGTGTTCTACAAGCGGCCAATGCGGAGCAGGCTGCCCGTGAGTTGCAGCGCGGCGGCTATGCGACCGACCCGCGTTACGCCGACAAGCTGGTCTCGGTCATGAACACGATGGGGCCCTTAAATACAGCGGAGAGTTTGCTGGCGGATTCTCGCTAGCGATGCCTCAAGTTTGCCTGCGCATTGCCGATAAATAGATACCGGCCTAAGGAATTGAACCATGAGCATGTTTTCGATCGGCTTAAGCGGCCTCAATGCGGCGCAGAATGCCCTCAATACGACAAGCAACAACATTAGTAACGTCTATACGCCCAGTTATAATCGCGAGCTTACCCAGCTCGGTGAGGGACGTGTAGGGGGCGGCGTACGTGTCGATGATATCGAGCGCCAGTTCAATACTTACGTGGCCAATCAGCTCAATAATGCTAAGACGCAGTCCAGCGCTTTAGAAACGTATTACAACCAAGTCTCACAAATTGATAACTTGTTGGCCGATCGAGACGCAGGTCTTTCCCCGCTCATGCAGACGTTTTTCTCGTCTTTGGAAGACTTGGCAAGCTCGCCCTCTGACCCAGCAGCACGCCAAGGGGTGCTGGGAACGGCAAACACGCTGAGCGCACAGTTTCGTTCGTTCGATGGTTATTTGCAGGACATGCAGAGCAATATCAATAACCAGATCAAAGACGAAATCACTCAAGTCAACAATACTGTGGAGCAGATTGCGGGCCTTAACAAAGAGATTTCGCTGGCACGCGCACGAACTGGTGAAGCTCCGAACAGCTTGCTGAATCAGCGAGATTTTTTGGTTTCTCAGCTCAACGAGCGCATGGATTTGCGGCTCAACGTGCAGGATGGCAAGACGTACAACATTAGCTTGCCCAACGGTCAGCCGCTCGTCACGGGAACTAGCTCGTTCAAATTAGAACCCGTGCAGGCCGACTACGATCCACAGCGGACGATCGTGGGATATCGTGATGGAGGCGGTAACCTGATTCAGTTGGACGAGTCCACGGTCAAAGGAGGCGCGTTAGGTGGCTTGATGAACTTCCGTTCTGAGACGCTCGATAAAACTCAGAACCAAGTCGGACAGCTCGCCGTGTCGTTATCCGTGGCGTTTAACGAACAGCATAAACAGGGCGTTGATTTGGACGGCGTTCAGGGCGATGACTTCTTTAATGTCAGGACACCCCAGGCCTACAGTTATGAGGGCAATAGTGCCGTCACGATCGATGCAATCGCGTTTGACACAGACAACATCGCTCAACTTCGTGCAACAGATTACACCGTCAGTTTTGCTGGCGGCACTCCTACCGTGACGCGTAACGATAGCGGTGCAAACGTCGATATCGGGACAGGGTGGGACGCTGCCAACAATACGTTGTCGTTTGGCGGCATCTCCATGACGTTCAGCAATACACCGGCCAATGGGGACCAGTTCGAGGTTCAACCCGTGCGTCGAGCGGCCAATGGGATGGAAGTCAATCTCATCGATGCCGATAAAATTGCGGCGGGTTTGCCCATCAATCCCAACGATGATCCGGCCGATTGGATCGCTGCAGGCGCAGGCGATAATAGCAACGCCTTGCTGCTCCAAGATCTTCAAAGTAAAAACATCGTAGGGGGGAGTGCCTCGGTCAGCGGTGCCTATGGTGCGCTCGTTAGTGACGTGGGTAATCGCACCAACATTACCCAAGTCAACCTGGATGCGCGTCAGGGGCTAACGGATCAGCTCCGGGCCGTACAGCAGTCCGAGTCGGGCGTTAACTTGGATGAAGAAGCGGCTAACCTGATTCGATACCAGCAATTTTATCAAGCGAATGCCCGCGTGATCGATACGGCAGGTACGATCATGGATACCATTTTGAACCTGCGGAACTAATAGGAGCTTAGGCGATGCGTGTCAGTACGGTCACTATGTATGAGCAGAGTACGGCTTCCATTAACCGTCAGCAAAATGACTTTCTAAAGATTGGTCAGCAAATTGCCAGCGGCCGCCGGGTCGTCAACCCGTCCGATGATCCGCAAGCGGCATCACGTGCGGTAGGGGTAGACCAGTCGAAAGCCATCACACAGCAGTATGAAGATGCTCGGGTATCGGCACGTAATTCACTGGCACAGACAGAAAGTATTCTGAATAGTATTAGTGATGCGGTGACCAGTGCCAAAACACTATTGATCCAAGCATCCAGTGATACCTTGAGTGATGTCGATCGGGAGTCCATCGCCAGTGAGTTGAAAGGCGTTTACGAGACGATGATTGGGCAGGCGAATGCCACCGATGGTAACGGCCGCTATATTTTTGGTGGTTATAAAGATAACGCGCCGCCTTTCGTTAAATCTGCGACAGGCAGTATTGAATACAATGGTGATGTTAACGCGCGTTCTCAGCGTGTCGACTCGTCTCGCCTCATGCCTGTCACAGAAAATGGAGCAACGATTTTCCAAGGTGTGCCTAGCGGAGCAGGCTACATCGCAAACGCTGACGTAGCCAATCAGGGAAGCGTGACGTTTAGTGGACCTCAAGTGACCAGCGTCAACGACCCGAATTATGGTGAAAGCTTTCGCGTCCTTTTCGACGATGATGGGGCTGGTAACCCCACTTATACCGTTGAGCAGTTTGATGGTGCTGCTTGGCAGCCAGTAGCGGGCCTTGAAGACCAAGCTTATGACCCTGCCGGCGAGCAAATAAGTTTTGGTGGCGTCAGTTTGACCTTGAAAGGAGCTCCTCAGGTCGGTGATGAGATCTTGGTAGCGCGGCCTGGCAGCGACCAGCTTCCCGCTGACCTGTTCCGCACCATGGAAGCAGCGATTCGTGTGCTAGAGACCCCAGCAGAGAACGATACGCAAAAGGCTGCCCTTCGCAATACGCTGAATACGTCCATGCGTGAATTAGATAATTCACTAGACAATGTGTTGACGGTACGCGCTTCTGCTGGCGCAAGGCTCAATGAGCTGGATGTCATCGATGCGGTAGGCAATAACCGTATGCTCAACTATGAGCAGACGCTATCGGATCTGGTCGATCTCGACTATGCCGATGCGATTTCGGAGTATAGCCTGCGTCAAGTAGGCCTGCAGGCGGCTCAAAAAGCGTTCGTGGATATCAAAGGCATGTCGTTGTTCGACTTCATGTAGCGTCTCAGCGCCTAACGTCTACTGAAAGCCTCAGCCAGGATGCTGAGGCTTTTTAGTTCAAGGGGGCCATGGTCTCGATGAGGCTCTGGGTAAAATTGACCCCTTGGCTAAACAGCTGTTGGAGAAAGCGGCCGATATCGCTCATCAACACCATGAGCAGCACAATGCCAACGGTCAACGACGTGGGAAAGCCGATATTGAAGACGGTCAGCTGTGGCGCTGAGCGGTTGAGGATGCCTAGCGATAGGCTAATGATCAGCAGCGATGCCACCAGAGGAAGAGCCAGCAGCATGCCGGAGGCAAAAATCGTTCCTGCATACCGCGCCAGTAATTCGAAGGCATTCGGGTTCAAGGTACCGATCCCGATAGGCAGCGTTTGAAAGCTCATCACCAACGCCTCCAACACCATCAAATGGCCGTTAAACGCGAGAAACATCAGTAGCGTGACCATGTAGAGAATGCGTGAGAGCACCATGATGTTCGTGCCGCTCGACATGTCGAAAAAGCTCGCAAAGGCCAAGCCCATCTGTAAGCCGATGAACTCACCGGCGGCCTGAACGACCGCGAAGACGATATGCATCACGAGTCCAATCGCGATACCGATCAGCATTTGTTCGACGATGATGCCAAGCCCCGCCCAAGACATGAGCGGGACGTCTGGCATGGGAGGCAAAACAGGAGTAATGACGACGGCAATGACCGCTGCCAGAGACACTTTCGCTGGCGTTGGGATGCTAGAGTGGCCCCAGAGAGGCGTCGCCGTCATAAACGCCGTAATGCGTACGAAAGGCCAAAAGAAAGCGACTAGCCACCCCTGTAGCTGCGCAAAGGTGACGTCGACCATGGTTACATCACCATGGCGGGAATATTGGTGAATAGGCGCGTTGTAAAGTCGGTAATCAAACCGATGAGCCAAGGGCCTGCTAGTACTAGAACGGCAAAAACGGCCAGAATCTTTGGAATGAAGGTAAGCGTCATTTCATTGATCTGAGTGGCCGCCTGAAACAGGCTGATAATCAGACCTGTAAAGAGGGCCGCCAACAGCATGGGTCCCGCCAAAAAAAGCGTTACGCGCATGCCTTGATAAGCAACGCTCATCACCATTTCAGGTGTCATGGATAGAGGCTCCTTGCCGCGCATGCGACGTTAAATCATATAAAAACTTTCAGCCAGCGAGCCAATGATGAGCTGCCAGCCATCGACTAGTACGAAGAGCATGAGCTTGAAAGGCAGTGAGATGGTCACAGGAGGCACCATCATCATCCCTAGTGCCATCAAGGTGCTCGCCACCACTAAATCAATGATCAAGAATGGAATGAAGATGGTGAAGCCGATTTGAAAGGCTGTCTTGAGTTCGCTGGTGACAAAAGCGGGAAGCAGCACCCGCATGGGGAGCTCCTCGGGGCCTTGCAGCGGACCGACATCGGCCAGACGAACGAAGAGAGCGAGGTCGGGTTCCCGCGTCTGTGCCAACATGAACTCACGAAAGGGGAGTTGAGCACGCAGTAAGAACTCTTCGAAATTGATCACTTCGTCCGTCAAAGGCACCCAGGCGGTATCGTAGACCTGACTCAAGACGGGCGACATAATGAAAAACGTCAGAAACAGCGCAATGCCCAGTAGTACCTGATTGGGCGGCGTTGCCTGCGTTCCCATGGCGGTGCGCAGCAAGCTCAATACGATGATGATGCGTGTGAAGCTGGTCATCATCAACAGCATCGCAGGTAAAAAGGCCAGCGAGCTTAAAAATAGCAGCGTTTGTAGCGAGAGCGACCACTGCTGGCCGCCATCTTCCATTGGCTGTGATACAAGGCCGGGTAGCTGCTGAGCGGCGGCGGGTAAGGCTATCAGGCTGCCAACCAGAAACAGCGCCAACAGCCACCAGCGACGTAGAAAGGGCCAAGCAACGGGCGAAACGTGAGTCATGATGAGTGCTGAGAGTCTGAAGAGGGTGAGGCGCTTTTACCACGATTCTTGGCCAGCGCATTGGCTAGGCGCTGCGAGAAACGAGAGGGCGGCGATTCAGGCGTCGGGGGGCGGTCTAGTGGAGCGGGCCGCTCATGCAGTTTGCTGATACGGCCACTACTGACCCCCAAAACTAGCCACGTATCTTCCACTTCGACGACCACCACGCGCTCACGATTGCCAACGGCAGTGGTTCCGACGATCCGAAGCCGCGCCCCCTGGTCGAACCGGTGTTGTTGCCAGCGCTTGAGCAGCGACGTACAGACCAAAATGATCGCTATGACGAGTGCGAGCGCCGCGGCCGTTTTACCCAACGCGGCCATGCCCACCAGGGCGTCACCGCCGCTTAGCGCATCGACCGAGGGCTGAGCGCTGGAAGTCGCCACGCTCATCGGTTGAGTTTATGAATCCGTTCGGACGGCGTGATAATTTCCGTAATACGGATACCGTACTTATCTTCGATGACGACCACTTCGCCCTGGGCAATCAAATAGCCGTTGATCAGGATATCCATGGGCTCCCCAGCAAGGCCCTCTAGCTCGATAACGGAGCCTTGCGCCAGCTCCAGGAGCTGTTTGATCGTGAGCTTCGTGCGGCCGAGTTCTACGGTCAGCTTGACCGGAATGTCCATGATCATCTCTAGATCACGGGAGGGGGCATTTCCTTGCTCACCGCTCAGTGGGCGAAACACCTCTTCGCTTGCAGACTTGGCTTGAGGCGCCTCTGGGGCGGGCTCATCCTCTGCATGAGACTGCTCGGCTGCTTCCTGCTCAGCCATGGCAGCTGCCCAGGGGTCCTCGTCTTCGCTGGCGGCATCCGCGTCAGACGACGGCTCTTCTTGCTCAGACATGGCTTCCGCCCAATCGTCATCAGAGACTTTTTGATCGGGTTTATTAGGATCAGTCATGCTTTGGATTCCTTGGCTTTCTGTCGCGTTGAACCTTTAATAAAGTCCTTGGACGATACGTTATTCATAGCAGCATGGTCGATCATGCGCAGTACCCGTAACGCGCGTTGCTGGCGCTGGCTACCGTACTCGCACTCCATGACGGGAACCCCATCGACACGTGCGGTAATCGTGTTAGGGATATCCACCGGCAAGACATCCCCTTTTTTCAGTCCCATGACCTGCGCAATACGGCTGGGAATTTGTGCAAACTCGGCCACCAGCTCTACTTCCGATTGGCGGAGTTCGCTTGCCATACGACGTGACCAGGAGCCGTCACTGTCATGATTACTATCGTTGATCGGGTTCACCAACAGGTCACGCAGCGGCTCGATCATGGCGTAGGGCATACAGATTTGAAAACTGCTCGAGAGGTTGCCAACTTCGATGTTGAATTTGGTATTCACCACGATCTCGTTGGGAGAGTTAGTGATGTTGGCAAACTTCGACTGCACTTCTGAGCGTAAAAAGTGGACATCGATGGGGTATACCACTTTCCAGGCTTCTTGATACGCATCGATCGCCAGATTCAATAATCGCTGAATGATGCGCTGCTCGGTGTTGGTGAACTCACGCCCATCCGACTTGGTGACGAAACGTCCGTCGCCCCCAAATAGGTTGTCCACCACCATGAAAACCAAATTCGGTGGGAAAACCACCAGTCCAGAGCCTCGCAGCGGTTTCATCGATACGATATTGAGGTTGGTGGGTACCGGTACGTTGCGTGAAAAGTTGCTGAAGCTCTGATAGCTAACAGACTCTACCGTGATGTCTGAGCTGCGCCGAATCAGGTTGAACAAGCCGTTGCGGAAATAACGCGCAAAACGCTCGTTGATAAAATCGAGCGCGTGAAGACGTTCACGAATGACCCGGTGCTGTGTCGACGGGTCATAAGGACGTATACGCGACTCATCCTGCGTTTGAGAAGACGCTACCGAGGGCTCGTCATCTCCGCTGACGCCTTTGAGTAAGGCATCGATCTCTTCCTGGGACAGTAGATCGTCCTGCGACATGAACGGCTCCGTTCCCTAGGTTATTGCACAATGAATTCGGTAAACAGCACTTCCCGAAGGTCTAGCGGGGGCTGGTTTTCCGTCAGTGGAACGCTCAAGCGGTTAATGATTTCTTGGGCGAGCGTCTCTTTGCCTTCTGTCGAGGTCAGCTGGTTGGCTTGCTTGCCTGAGAGCAGAATGAGCAGACGGCTGCGAACTTGCGGCATGTGCTCTTCGATGAGTGCTTTACTTTGTTCGTTACCCACACGCAGGGTAATACCCGCGTAAAGTAGGCGCGATCCAAAGCGGTCATCCGCAAGATTGACGGTAAAGGGTTCGATCTGCGTAAACACCGGAGGCGTGTGTGCGACCGTTTGCTGTTGGGTTTCTCCATCGGTGCTGCCGTCACGCTGGTCGAGCACGAGGTAGATCGCCGCCGCTGCACCTGCTGACGAGAGCAAGACAAGAATGATCATTACCCAAAGCAGTTTTTTTGATCCGCCGCTTGATTCTGCCATTGTTGTTCCCATGATGTTCACGCATGACGCTAGCCAAGCATTATGCCTAACGCGGGTGATGGTGAAGAAACGAACAGGCTTCCTTGGGGAGCCTATCTTTTGGTTTAGTTAATTAACCCGATCATGACGACATAGGTCATGCCAAACGCCGAGGCGACTTAAGCATAGAGATCGACGCGTCCATCCAGGGTTACCGGCGTGCTGTCCAACGTGGCTGTTGGCCCATTACTTTCGACGTCGTTGCCGTCAATCAGCCCGCCGCCGCCATTACCCTGCTGGGCAAAGGCTTGTTCATTGGAAGCGTTTTGCTCACCCACTGACGTTTCACCCAGTGAAATGCCTTGTTCGGCCAGCGCGTCGCGTAGTTGCGGAATCGCCTGCTCCAATACCTGACGAACCTGCGCATGAGCCGATAAGAAGTGCGCCTGGGCACCGTGTTCGGTCATTTTCAATGAAATGGAGAGCGGGCCAAGTTCGGCGGGGTGCAGTTTCATCTGAATGTGTTGCTCCCCCCCTCGCTGAGCAAATTGAACGAGTTGCTGACCGAGCTGGGATGGCCACGCCGGATGCGATACGGGAGTACCGATCGAGGAGGGGAGCGAGGTGCTCGATGGAACGGCAGCAGGGGCAGGAGTGCCATGAACATTAGGCACGTTGAGTGCTAGTTCGCTGGCGCTACCCAGCCGCGCAGCTGTGTCATTAGCGCCATTGCTGACCGCCAAGGCACTCGTCATTGCCTCACTACTGACGCGAAGTTGAGATGCATTCATTTGCGCAGCCGATGCCGTCAGCGTGCTGTATGTGGCAGGCTGACTGCTCGAGGATGCATGAGCCGTAGAGTTGGCGGCGAGCAGTGAGACGATGTGCTGGTTGCGGGACTCAAGTGTAGAGTCACCGGCCGAGCCTGTGCCGGCAGCGAGTTGCTGATAAGCAGCGACTAACGCGGCAGCATCTTGTTGGCTGATCGCTAACTGTTCGGCAATATCAGCAATCGACACGGTCTCAGCCGTGACGTCGCGGGATTGAGTCGTTGCATCACTGAAGGCTGCGACCAGCGCAAGACGACTGGAAATTTCGTCAAGCACTGATGGTGAGGTCTCTCCGGTGCTGCTGAGCATGCCGGGCAGAGCGGCTAGCTGGTCGGCGCTGGGTTGCTCTGCGTTGTGTAGCTGCGCGAGAAGCGTCGCGAGCTCTTCTTGGTCGAGCTCAATGCCTAGTGACTCCAATAGCGAGGCGAACTCCTTCAGAGCAGCCGATGCCTGTGAGGCGGATGTCGCACCGGTAGCGAGTTCTTGCGGCAGGCGTGGCTGTCCTTCATTCGCCTGAAGCATGGCTTGGCGGAAAAGACCGTTGCTGGAGAGGCTTTGAGCCCCGGTTGCCTGTGAAGCCGACATGCCATTGCCTTGGCTAGGACTCGCAGAAAGTAACAGTTGAATATTCATGAATAGGCTTCCTGACGCGACGCTAAAGGGGTTTGTCAGACTGTTGGCGAGCCAGACGATTAGTGACCATGTCGTCGCTCGCTTTCTGCTCGTGACGCGCTTGTCGGCGGTGCTCTTCTAATAACCGGCGCGAGGCCAGTGTATCGTAAGAGGAGAGTTTGCGCTGCTCCTGTTGCCAGTGCTGTTGGCTTTGTTGCACGCGCTTTTGCTGCGCCGCTAGCGCCTGTCGGGCACGGCTAAGAGCAGCATCCAGTGACGCCAAGAACTGTTGATAATTGTACATGGTAGCGGGGTCGATACCGTCACGCATGGCTTGCTGTAAACGCTCGGCGTACTCCGCCCGATAGCGATTGAGCGACTGAAGCTGCGCTTCGGTTTGCTGCTGAGTTTGGCGCTCTTGCGCCAGCAGTTTGCCGGCTTGGTCGCGTGCATCGCGGGCAAGGTCTGTCAGCATATCGAGCTGTTGATGACTCATTTAGCCTCCCACTACCGTGTGCAGGGCTTGGCGGGACTCCTCAAGCGGCGCACACTCCTCGATATTTTGTTGAAGAAATCGCTCTAGATCAGGAAAGCGATTGACGGCTTCATCTAGCCGAGGGTCATGCCCAGGGCTGTAGGCTCCCACGCTGATCAAATCGCGGTTGCGTTGATAGCGTGAAAAGAGTTGTTTGAACGTTCGCGCTTTCTGCTGCTGTTCTTGCGTCACGATGGCAGTCATCGCACGACTGATAGACGCTTCTATGTCGATGGCAGGGTAGTGGCCTGCTTCGGCCAGTGTGCGTGATAACACGATATGGCCATCCAAGATCGCCCTGGCCGAATCGGCGATAGGGTCCTGCTGGTCATCTCCCTCGGTGAGTACGGTATAGAACGCCGTAATCGAGCCGCCGCCTCGCTCCGCATTTCCCGCCCGCTCGACCAAGCCAGGCAATTTGGCGAACACCGATGGCGGATACCCTTTCGTGGCGGGCGGTTCGCCGATGGCGAGCGCGATTTCCCGCTGAGCCATGGCATAGCGCGTTAGCGAGTCCATGATCAGCAACACGTTGCGCCCAGCGTCGCGGAACCCTTCGGCAATGCGCGTGGCGTAAGCGGCCCCCTGCAATCGTTGGAGGGGCGACGTGTCGGCAGGGGCGGCGACGACCACGGCGCGTCGACGGCCCTCTGGACCCAAAATATTGTCGATGAAATCCTGCACTTCGCGGCCGCGCTCGCCGATCAAGCCAACCACGATCACATCGGCTTGGGTATAGCGTGCCATCATACCCAGCAGTACCGATTTACCGACCCCAGAGCCAGCGAATAGCCCCATGCGTTGGCCTCGGCCTACGCTAAGCAGTGCGTTGATGGCGCGGATGCCGACATCGATCTGTGACTCGATGGGCGCTCGAGACAGCGGGTTGAGCGGTCGAGACTGCAGAGTCGTGCGGGGTGCCTCTTCGACGCTTTCACGGTCGTCGAGCGGGTTACCGTTACCATCGAGTACGCGCCCCAGCAGTTCGTCGCCGACTGGGAAGCGACGAGCACTATGCCCGTTGCCATCGACCAAGGGCGTCACCCGTGCGCCTGGCATCAAGCCAGAAATTTCTTCCAGCGGCATCAGGTAAAGCTTATCGCCCGAGAAGCCAACGACTTCGGCTTCGGCATGCTTATCACTGTCGTTCAGGCGGCCATCGGCGCCCGGAAGTTCGATTTGGCAGGCGCTCCCAACCGCCACACGTAACCCGACTACTTCGATCACCATGCCCGTTGCGCGCACCACGCGACCGCTGGTGCGGTAATACGGTAGCCTTCCCACGCGCTGAGTCGTGCGTTGGAGAGCTTTTTGCCATCGGTGCTGATGCGGGCAACGTAAATGGTTCATGGCATTACGCTCCCGATGATGGCGCGCTGTGGCGCTTACGGAGCTGAGCTTGGACGCTCTGCCAACGGCTTTCGAACGTGGCATCCAATTCGCCCTGGGCGCTGGTCAAGCGACAGCCACCACGTGCCAGCTGGTCATCCGGCTGCAGCGTCCAACTGGCCGCTTCTAGCTCGCTGCCTAAGTGCTCAGCGACGAGTTCATGGTCAGCGGGGTTGAGCCATAGCCGTTGGCTGCCAACGAGCGGAGGCTCGGTGTGCAGCAGCTCTCGCACGATGGCGAGAATATGGTCGGGATGGTCTGCCAATGCCTCGCCTGCCAACTGCTTGCCGGTGGTCAAAGCAAGCTCTACCAGGTCGTGAGCAATGGTGTCGTCAAGGCGCTCAAGAGCATCGGAGAACTGTTTAGCTAACGCCGCCAGAGGTGTCACGCTCTGGCGGATTTGTTCGTTGAGCTCTTGCGCGGCATGCTCGCGGCCTTCGTTAAGGCCTTGGGTATACCCCTCTTCATGTCCGCGCGCCAGCCCTGCCTGGTACCCCTCTTCTTCGGCGGCTTTGCGCAGTCGTTCGTAAATGTCTTTACGCTCTTGCTCTTCACGTACCCGCGCTTCCTCTGCTGCGCGCCGTGCCGCCTCGACTTTTCGCTGGTGTTCGTTAGGCACAGTGCCATGGCTGTCGAATTGTGAGCGGCGGGACGAGGTCAGCTCGTCCATTTGCCAACGTCGCCAATCTCCGTGACGGTCAAACTCGGGAGCATGCGTATTAGACATACTCGTCGTCTCCACCTGCTAGGACGATTTCACCTGAATCAGCCAGGCGGCGAACGATTTGTAGAATCGCTTTCTGCTCGGTTTCTACCTGGGAAACGCGAATGGGGCCACGGGCTTCCATGTCTTCGCGAACCAAGTCGGCAGCACGCTGGGACATGTTGCGCAGGAATTTGTCCACCAGCGCGTCTTGGGCTCCCTTGAGTGCCACCACCAAGGAGTTCGTCTCGACTTCTTGTAGCACCATCTGAATGGCACGGTTGTCCAGGTCCAGCAAGTTCTCGAACAGGAACATCTCGTCGATGATTTTCTGGGCAAGATCTTCGCTGTGCGAACGAACGGTCTCGATGGCCACTTCTTCCTGAGACGAATTCATCAGGTTGAGGATCTCGGCCGCCGTTCTTACGCCGCCCATTTTGCTACGCTTGAGGTTCTGGCCATCGAGCATACTGCTGAGCACCTCGGTGAGCTCCTGCAGAGCGGCAGGCTGAACGCCGCTGAACGTGGCAATCCGCAGGACGACATCGTTACGCAACTTCTCTTCGAACAGCTCGAGAATATCGGCCGCCTGATGACGATCCAGGTGTACCAGGATGGTCGCAATGATCTGCGGGTGCTCGTCGCGGATAAGCTCCGATACCATGGATGCTTCCATCAGGTTCAGGGCATCGATACCGGAGTTTTCGCCCGTAGATTCGAGAATGTCCTCGATGAGGCTGGTGGCTCGCTCACTGCCCAGCGCCTTGGTCAGCACCGACCGAATGTGTTCGCTTGAGTTGAGGTTCAGGGCCACGAACTCTTCGGTCTCGCGATGGAAGGCTTCTAGCACGGCTTTCATGTCTTCATGGGAGACTTGGTGAAGCCGCGCCATTTCGGTACTGATCTCTTGCACTTCGCTGGCGCTGAGGAATTTGAACACCTCTGCGGCGCTGTCTTCATCCAGCGCCAGCAGGAGAATGGCGCTTTTACGAGCGCCGCTCATTTCGGCAATGCTAGTCATTGGCGTTCATCCAACTGCGAATGATCATCGCGACCATACGGGGGTCTTCCTGAGCCATCTCTCGCAGATCGTTAAGGTTGTGTTCGTAGAGCGACGTTTTGCGACGGCGCTTGGGCTTGCTGCTGTAGGTGTCTTCCTCGTCGCCATCACTCTCACTCTCCTGCTCGTCCTCTTCATCTCCTATGCGCGTACTCAGCGTTCCTCCAGGCATGGCAGCCGCCATCACCGGAGGTTGCGTGTAGCGCTTGATCAGCGGGCGCAAAATCAGCCAATAGAGTAGCAAGGCGGCAATAGCGACAAGAAGGTAGCGGCCCAGCGTCGTCGCCATGGCGATGTTGTCGGGGTGCTGCCACCACTCCGTTTCGATGCGAGTCTCGTCATCGGCGGCAAAGGGCGTATTCACGACTTCGACTTGGTCGCCTCGTAGCTCAGAGAATCCCATGGCCTGCTGAACAAGGCGTTCGATCTGGGCGATCTCTTCGGCGCTGAGAGCCACCTGTTCTACCTCGCCCTCTTCATTGGTCACGCGTCGGAAATTGACAACGACCGCTGCAGAGAGCCTTTGAACTTGGCCCAGGCGATGCTGAACGTGCTCGATGCTGCGGTCGACTTCGTAATTCACCACGTCTTCCTGACGCAGGTTGCGCAGCGCACCGGGCTCGGCATCGTCGTTCCCATCGCCCTCTTCTGCATCTGGCTGATTGATGGGGGAGGGAGCGACACCTGGCGGAGTATTGCTGAGCGCGCCAGGAATGCCGGTCGCTAGAGGGTCTTCGCCATCGTACGACAGGCTCAGCTGGCGACTGCGTACGGCGGACTCGTTAGGTGCTTGGTTGGGGCTATAGCGCTCGGAGGTTTGCTCACGACGCGAAAAATCGATTTGAGCCGCTACCTGGGCGCGTACATTGTCGCTGCCCATGATAGGCGACAGGATGTTTTCGATCCGCTGCTGGTAAGAGCGTTCGACTTCCGTGATATAGGCCAGCTGAGTGCCGTCTAGATCGTTGCCTTGGGCGCTGTTGGCTGTCAGTAGACGCCCGTTTTGATCGACGACGGTGACGTCCTCAATGGCGAGTTCGGGCACGCTGCTGGACACCATGTGGACGATGGCGCTCACCTGACCCTCACCCAGTACCCGCCCAGGTAACAGAGTGAGCACGACGGATGCCTTGGCAGGCTCCCGGTCGCGGATGAAGACCGACGGCTTCGCCATGGAAAGATGCACTCGGACGCGTTCGACGGGCCCCAGCGACTCGATGGACCGGGCAAGCTCACCTTCCAGTCCACGTTGGAAGTTGACCTGCTCAGCAAACTGGCTAATACCGAACGCCTGCGTTTCCATGAGCTCTAGACCCAGGTTACCCCCTTGCGGTAGACCCTGTTCGGCCAGTTGAAGGCGCAGGGTGTGCACTTGGTCGCTGGGTACCAGCAGGGCTTGGCCACCCTGGCTGAACTGATAGGGAACGCCACGGGTATCTAGCTCTGTAATGATTCGGCCGCCGTCAGCTTCGCTGAGGTTGCTATAAAGCACCCGGTAGTCGGGACTGCTGGCCCACATGAAGAGGGCGGCCACAATTGCGATAGACGCAGCAGCGGCCACCAAAACGACCACAAGCGGATTGCCGCGCAACTGCTTCATAGTGCGCTCAAAAACCGATGGGCTGTTGGTGTCGTTCTCTGCAGCCCCACTACGCGGAGGGCTTTGTGTCGTGCTGTTTTGACGGCCTGCCGTCGCACCCGTTTCGCTCATGCGTCCCTCCAGATGGGAAGGCAAAACGGGGGTCGACCAAGGCGCATCACCAAAGAAGGCATAGGCTATATCCGTCAATCGCGGTTATCCGCTGAAAGAATGAAGCGGAATTGTGATGGACGCCATTATCCTGGGGGGCGTCAACCATAAATGAACGAAAAGCTTGGCTTTTCACACGCATTTGTACGTATGAGGCTTTTCGTACCGATGGTAGGCTTGCGGCATTAAATGGCCACCCGCAAATTGAGGCAAGTGTATGAGTTCACCTTCCATACAGTCTGCGCTGCAGCAGATGCAAGGGCTCGCCGCCCAGGCGGCTCAGCCGATCAAGGGCGAGCAGCTAACGACGTCGGTTGGGCAGTCGGGCTTTGGTAGTGAGCTGCAGGCTTCTATTCAGCGTATCAATCGTTTACAGCAGTCGGCCAACGCGAAAGCGATGGCGTTTCAGGCCGGTGAGCCGAACGTCGAACTGAATGATGTCATGGTCGATATGCAGAAAGCGAGCGTGGCCTTTCAAATGGGTATGCAAGTACGCAATCGTTTAGTGACCGCATACCGCGACGTTATGAATATGCAGGTGTAAGGCGTTTAGCTTAAGCCGAGAGGGTGGTCGGCTGACACGATGCCGACGCTCTTGGCCGTGCGCTGCTACCGTTACGCTTGTGAAGAGATAAGCTTGCCTTGCAGTTCTTCCAGGCGTTCGGCCATTTGTAATATCTCTTCTGCGGGGATTTGGCGTATCACATCGCCCGTTTCTCGATCGATCACTCGGGTGATGATGCGCGATGAATCCTCACTGATGTCGAATTCAAGCCCACGTGGGCGCATGACATCGTTGATGCGCTGGATAGGTTCCACCAGCTCTTCTCTGGTCGCGGGTTGAGTGTCTGAGGGTGCTGGCTGGAGGGGGGTAGGCGTGATCGCAATGAGGCTGGAATCATTGCGTGAGCGCTCCTGCGGCAGTGCGGCGACGAGTGATGAGGCGATTGAATCAACGATGAATGGGCCCATATACAACGTTCCTCCCTAAGCGAAGCCAGTCATGGCTAGGTAGCGTAACCGAGTAAAGGCGTGAGGCCGTTTACCGTTCGGTGATGAGCCTCTTCACAAGTCTATCGGCATGTTTGCCATCAACTTTATAGTTTTTACTATAGACGAAAAGAAAGTGTTATTAGCCCTATGGCGGGCATACGGCTCAATGAAAGCTTCTGTTATGCTTTGTTACTTTGTGATGGGTGTTAATACATAACGCGTTGGGGAAAGTGAGGCACGCATGGAAGTCCAGCAAGATGAGTACGAGAGCGTCACTAGCGCGTCGGCCATAAGCTCTCTATTAAACACCATGATCGAGAGTGGCGGCGTGTCTCTTTGCTTGGCAGCCCCTGATGCGAGTCCAGAGCCTATTGTGTTGATGGAGCAGCATGAGGGCGACACGCTCGTCATGGATCTCTCCTCCGTCGACTACTTGCTGGGCCGCTTGCAGCAAGGAGAGCAGTTTTTCTTGCGTGGTCAATCCCAGGGTAAAGTAGTGAGAACGCCGCTTCTCTCGTTGACCGAAACCCGCCGTTCTGGCGGTCGTTTTTTATGTTGCAGTGATTATCCTGCCTCAGTCGACGTTTTGCAGCGTCGTGAGTCCTATCGTGCCGAACTGCGCATGGGTATGGTGGTGGCGGCGACTGTCTTTGGGGATGGGGATGAAAGTGTGCTGGGCGAGCTGCGCGACCTGTCGCAAGATGGTTGCCAGCTTGAGTTGCCGTTGGCCGCTAGTGGCGTGCTGGCAGAGACCGATGCGCCGCTGAAGATTGCGTTGACTTTCCCTAATGGCACTTACTTCGAGGTTCACGCGGTTGCGCGGCACCAAAAAACCGACCCTGAGCGTCACTTATTGCGCGTTGGCTTCCGTTTTACAGGCTGCACGTCCGAACAAGAGCGCCAGATTTGGTACTTCGTCTGCGAGATCGAGCGCGAAGCGTCGCGTTATAAAAAAGAAGCCCAAGAAGAGCGTCAGCCGTCGCCCCTTTTCGAGCAGCCTAGTCGTCGTGCGCCGGATACCGAGCACGTGGGAAGACGAGATATTCGTCGCTACGCGACACCAATGGCGCGGCGCTTGGTCAAAGTGGCGGCGTTTTTGGATGCCCAGTTGCTGCTGCTTCAGCAGGGGAGCGACATCGATTCACGCCAGCTTTCACGCAATGCCGACCGTTTGTTGATGCTGCACGAAGAGGATCGTGAAGGGCTATTGTTTGCTTCTCGCTGTCTTTCATTGGAGCCGCTGCTGGTGCGCCACGGTATCGCCGTGGCGGTGCATCTACTGGACTTGGTAGGCAATAACATGCCCCGGGAAGTGCGTAAGGCCATCGTGGCAAGTGGATTGGTTCACGACCTGGGTAAAGCGTTGATACCGCAGGTAGTGTTCAAGGCGCCTAGCTTTGAGGCGACCCATCGTCGCGCGCTCAGTGAGCACGTGTCGCTACTATTGGCGCGTCTACATACCTGCCAGTGGCTCTCTGCCACCGTGGCGCAAGCCGTCATTGGTGGTATCAATGAGCGGCTGGATGGTAGCGGTTATCCAGAAGGGTTGACCGGTGAGGACATCAACGAGTTGGCAAAAGCGAGTGCGGTCGTCGATGTGGTAGAAGCCATGCGGCGCGACCGTGCGGATCGCCCAGGGCGCACCGCTCAGCAGATCTACCGACACCTCCTTGCGCATCCGCATCAGTTCGACCCGCGCTGGATCAAGCGTTACATCGAGCATTTCAAAACGCTACCGGTGGGTTCTTTGGCGCTCTTTTCGAGCGAACAGTTGGCCTGGGTACTACGTCTCGATGACAGTGGTTCGCCGCTAGAGGTCGTGTTGACGCAGCAGCCAGAGCCACCCATGCGTGACAATTTGGGTGCGGTCATTCGAGGCGACGTCTTGGAGCGACTGGGTAAACCCATCCGTGAAGTAGCCGTCTCGACATAGGTGTCCCGCGCAGGGTGGCAAAATTAAAACGCCATTATGCTTAAAGTCCGCGACGCCCGCGCCGATATATTGAATAGCTGAGCAAGCATGCTCAACCACTCAGTTGAAACAGCCGTTCGCTGCGAAGTAACGGCTGTCGTTTTACCTCATACAGGAGTGCCCGCCAATGACTTACACTCGCGGTGGCGCCGCTAATGGACGTGGTGCAAGTGCGTATGCCCGTGTCGGCGTTGAAAGTGGTGTGATGTCTGCTGACCCGCATCAACTGATCGTGATGCTTTTTGACGGTGCTCAGGCAGCCATCCGTGCAGCACGTATTCATATGCAAGCTGGTAATCGGGCCGAAAAAGGGCGCTCGATTTCCAAGGCTCTCGACATTATCAATAACGGCCTGGCGGCGGCCCTTGATCAAGAGAAAGGTGGCGTTATTGCCGAGCGGCTTGCGTCACTATACGACTATATCGCTCGCTTGCTGTTGGCGGCTAACTTACGCAACGACGAAGAAAGCCTCAATCAAGCCGAGCGTTTACTTGAAGATATCGCTTCCGCATGGCGTGAAATCGGTCAACAGCAGAGTGCATGAGGCAAGCATGGCAGCTTCCGAAACAGCCCATCGTCATTCGCAACAGGCACTCTTGGATGCTTATTCAAAGCTGCTGGTGCGCGTTCACCATATGCATGAGCTGGCGAACGCAGAGCAGTGGGCAGAACTGATCGAACAGCGCAGTAATTACGTGGTGCTGGTTGAAGAGCTGCGTGAATTAGATGTCACGGTCGTGCTCGATGCGCAGGGTAAGCAGCGCAAGTCTGAACTGCTAGAGCAAATTCTGGAGCATGACGTTGAGATTCGTCGCCGCTTGGTTGCCCGGCGTGATGAGCTTGGCAAGTTGATCGGTGTCACCCAGCGTCAGCGGGATTTGCACCGCGCTTATGCGCCCCAGCAGGGGGCCTACGACGCTTACGAGAGCGATCCCTCTCGCGATAAGGGGGCGTCGTGAGTGGCATTACGCCGCTTATCGACACCCTGTTGCATCAGGTGCTTGGCCGCCAAGCCGAGGTGTCCACACAGCGTGCTTTGAATGCGCCCGTTCAACCGGTATATGCCGGTGACGGACCAAGAGCGTTACAGGGTGATGCTGGGCTGGATGGCCGCCCACTCGCACCGCTATTGGGTGATCTAAAGCGCTTGCCAGGCTCGCCCGATGGGTTTCGACAAGCGCCACCGGGCGCGCTGCCCACGGGGGCTCCTAGCTCCACGCAAACGCATTTCAGTCCGGCGGCGCGCACTATCGCCGATGTGTTGCTGCGTTTTCCTGCTCCTCCCACCGTGCTACGTCCACAAGCGCCGCTAATGACAACGCAGGAGACGCCCTCGGCAACGGTATTGGCTAACCGATTAGAGGCGAGTATTCGAGACAGCGGTCTCTTTTACGAATCCCACCTTAAGCGCTGGTTTCAAGGGGAGGCTCCCCGTCAACAGCTGATGCGTGAACCACAAATGCAGCCTGGTCCTCGCCCTGCCGCCATCTTCGTGCCTAACGCTACATCGGCAGTGCTGAATACCACCTCCACGGCTCCTGCGTCGGCGCTATTGGCGAGCTCGGCGCCGTTAGCCATTTTGCCTAATACATCGCTGACCCCGGCAGCGGGCGGTCAGCTACTGCTAGAGCGTCCCGCCCTGTTGCCGCCCAGCCCCAGCGCTACGCCACCTCCCTTGACGGTCAGTCGAGAGCTGCCTCAGGTGCCCGTGGCCTTGCCAGTGAGCAGCGAATGGGACGTGTCGAGTCGAGGAGGGCCCAAGGAGATCGTTCACGAGAGCTTGCAAGGGCTCGTGCGTCAGCAATTGGAGATGATGGTAACGCCGACGCTGCGCTGGGAAGGTGATGTCTGGGCGGGGATTTTTATGGCGCTCGTGATCCATCTGCCCGGTCGCGACGGGCAAAAAGGCGCGGGGGGGGGCGAGGGTGAGGCAGACGAGGGGTGGCGGTCGGAAATGCAGCTCGATGTCCCTAATCTCGGACGCTTTAGCATTGCGCTGTCACTTTATCAGGGAACTCTAACGATCGATTTGACGGCCGATAATGTGACGACTCAACAGCGCCTAGAAGAGGGCGTTGGCGCGTTGGAGCAGCGGTTAAGTGCCTTCGATTTCCGTAAAGTTCGTGTCATGGTGAGACATGTAACATTGGAGAGCGATGATGGCGATCGCGGATGATCGACGCCGCCAAGCCGTCGCGCTGGCCTATCAAGAGGGAGAGCGGGCTCCACGTGTCGTGGCAAAAGGATACGGGGAGCTTGCAGAGCGGATTATGGCGGAAGCGCAGCGCCAGGGTATCTACGTACACGATGCCCCAGAATTGGTAGCGCTATTAATGCAGTTAGACTTAGATGCAGAGATACCTGCCAGCTTGTATCAGGTCGTCGCTGAGCTGCTCGTCTGGGTCTTTGAGCTATCGGACAGTGGGCTGACTCAGCGTGAAAGGCTCAAGTAGCCAATGCAAGCGTTGTATGCAACCATGATACTGGGAACAAAAGTCATCAATGGCGCCAGTATAACGGTCACAATGTAGCGCCTGTGTCGTTCGATGGGACACTATGAGTCAAACAAGCTTTCTCGATGAAATTCAAGAGATCAACTTAGCGTATCTATTACTTGCGCAGCGGCTGTTGAGCGAAGATCGTGAGGCAGCGATGTTTCGCCTAAAAATCGATGGTGAGCTCGCCGACCTTTTGATATCGCTCAATGCGTGGCAATTGACCAAGCTGGCGCGGAGCAACCAGTTGGTCTGCCGGTTCAGCCACTCGAGTGGACAGCGGCTGCGCGACATTCTTGAGAACCCTAGGGATCAAGGGCTGTCGGGGCTGCATGCGTCACTGCTATCTGCCTGTGAGCCGATGAGATCGCTGACGTCAGGAGAGTCGAAGTGAGCCAGAAAAGCTTGGTTGATGAAATGCACCAAGTACAGCTGGCCATTGAGCTGATCGAATTAGGTGCACGTTTGCAGGTGTTGGAGACGGAGACGGAGCTGAGCCGTACCCGCTTGATCAAACTTTACAAAGAAGTGCGCGGAATGTCGCCGCCTAAGGGGATGCTGCCATTCTCTGCGGATTGGTTCGTCACTTGGCTGCCCAACGTGCACTCCTCGTTCTTCTACAACATTTATGTCGGGCTGCTGAAAGGCGCGGGCTGTGAGCGCATCGACGCCTTCGTTAAGGCTTATCGACTGTACGAAGAGCAGATTTCTTTGGAAGGTGTGGAGCCTGTGCTTGGGCTGACACGTGCTTGGACACTGGTGCGCTTTTTCGAAAGTGATCTTTTGCAGCTGACCACCTGTACACGTTGTGAAGGCCACTTCGTCGCTCATGCCCACAGCCCAACGCACGACTATGTCTGCGGTATTTGCCAGCCCCCTTCCCGGGCTGGCAAGACCCGTAAAGCATCGCGCTGAACGTATAAAATTGTCACACCTCTAGCGGCGTGGCGGTGAGTCAATAAACTACCTCTCTAACGCTTAGATAGCGGTAAAAGGCGGTGGTACTTTTTCATTAAACAGCGCATTCGTCTTAGTATGATGTTGCTAAGTAGCAGTTGGGATAGAGCGGTGCCTGCGTGGACAAGCCTGGGACCCTGCTCTGTTTGATAAAAAAACCGATATCGCAAGGACTCTGCTTGTGCTGATTCTTTTAGGTTATGTGGTCGTAATAGGGTGTGTGTTCGGCGGCTATGTACTGGCAGGGGGCAGCTTAGGTCCTCTTTACCAACCATTGGAACTTTTGATCATTGGGGGGGCTGGCGTAGGTGCCTTTATCGCCGCCAACAACGGCAAAGCCATCAAGGCGTCGTTCAAAATTTTGCCCCGTTTAAAGCGCACCAAAAAGTACAATAAAGCGCTCTATATGGAGCTCATGGCGTTGCAGTACAAAATCCTCTCCAAAGTACGCCGTGAGGGGATGCTGGGCATCGAGCGCGATATCGACAATCCCCAAGAGAGCCCTCTTTTTCAAGAGCATCCTTCGGTGCTGGCAGACCCGCATATCATGAACTTCCTGACCGACTACTTACGACTAATGGTCAGTGGCGGCATGGAGCCCATGGAAATCGATGAGCTGATGCTGCATGAAATCGAAGTGTTTGAGCAGGAAGCCCATGTGCCCATCGATGCCATTGCGAAGGTCGGCGATGCGATGCCAGCCTTTGGTATCGTGGCCGCCGTAATGGGTGTCATTAAAGCACTTACCTACGCTGACGCCAGTCCCGAGCAGATGGGCGAAATGATTGCCCATGCGCTCGTGGGGACCTTCCTCGGTATTTTGATGGGCTACGGCTTTATCAGCCCGATCGCCAGCTATGCCGATCGCCAGGCGAAAGAAGCAGAAAAAATGCTGCAGTGCATTCGCGTAACACTGCTGGCGAGCTTGCACGGCTACGCCCCTCAGCTCGCCGTCGAATTTGGTCGTAAAGCCCTGCATACCGCTGAACGACCCAGCTTTACCGAACTGGAAGAGTACGTGCGCGACGCCAAAAAGGGCGGTAATGCATGAGTAAAGGTGGCGATAAGCGCCCGATTGTCATCAGGCGTAAGAAAGTGGTGCACGCCCACCATGGGGGAGCGTGGAAAATCGCGCTGGCGGATTTCATGACCGCACTAATGGCCCTCTTCTTGGTGATGTGGATTTTGAGTGTCTCCAGTGACGAAACCCGGAGGGGCGTTGCGGAGTACTTCAGCACCCCGCTCGTGACCGCCATTACCGGAGGAGATAGGTCGGGCAGTACACGCGTGATTCCTGGTGGAGGGCCTGACCCCACGCACAGCGACGGTGAGCGTGCGCGCATCGACGTACTACAGCAAACACGCCCAAGCGCTCAGGAAAGGCGTTTCTTCGATGATCTGCAAGAGCGTATCGAGCGCGCCATCGAGCGTGACCCGGAGCTGCGTGAGCTGCGCAACCAAATGCGCTTCGATTTGACCCGGGAAGGACTGCGCATTCAATTGCTGGACACCGAGCAGCGCCCGATGTTCGAGCTGGGTAGCGATCAAGTGGCGCCGTATATGCGCAGCCTATTGCGCACCATGGCACCGCTGTTGAACGAATTGCCGAACGACCTAAGCATCAGTGGGCACACTGACAGTGTTCCCTATGCGGGTGGTTACCGGGGTTACAGCAACTGGGAGCTGTCCAATGACCGAGCCAATGCGTCGCGTCGCGAATTAGTGGCCGGTGGGCTTGACCCAGATCAACTTTTGCGCGTATCGGGCTTTGCGGACCGCGTACTGTTGTCTGACACTTCGCCCACGGATCCGATCAATCGTCGTATCGAGCTCGTCGTCCTGCTGCCTGAGATCGCTGAAGCCATTCGTAATCCAGGCATTCTGTCGGCAGATGACACGCTGCCGGAGGGCAATGTGCCTGAGGCACTGCTCCCCGACCAAGCGTTGCCCGGCGACACGGCGCTCGATGAGCCAGTGCCAGCAGAACAAGTGCCACCCAATATGCCGCAGGTCGACGATGCACAGTAATCTCGGCTTGTCACAAAAAAATATGACGTTCACGTGGAGCGGTGCATGGATATAGCGGATTTTTTTGACACCTTTTTTGAAGAAGCGGAAGAGCTGCTGGCCGATATGGAGCAGCACTTACTGGAACTGGATGTCGATGATCCGGATAGCGAGCAGCTAAACGCTATCTTCCGAGCCGCCCACTCGATCAAAGGTGGCGCAGGGACCTTCGGTTTTAGCGTGCTCCAGAAAACCACGCATATTTTCGAAAACCTGCTGGATCATGCTCGCAAAGGCGAATTGACCCTGCGTGCCGAGCACGTGGATACCTTTTTAGAGGCCAAAGACATCATGCACGAGCAGCTCGATGCCTACCGCAACGAGGAAGAGCCTAACCAAGAAGCGTACGAGCGTATCTGCCAGACGTTACAGCAAATTGCCCTTGAAGAGATTGGCAAGACGCTCGATGCGCCCGCTGCGGCTCCGGCTCCGGCCCCCAAGAAAGAGGCACCTCAAGATGAGAAAGAGGCGTCGGCTGGCAGTGAGCAGTTACTCAAAGTGGCGCTTCTCAACGTTGGCGACAAAGACCGTGGGCTACTCGTCGAAGAGCTAGAGCAGTTAGGCGACATTCAATCTCAGTCGGGCGATGAAAAACGCTACGAAGTCACCCTGAGCGGTGGTGTCAGTGCCGATGATATCGAAGCCGTCATGTGCTTCATTATCGAGCCTGACCAAATTGAAATCACGGCGTTGGGCGCAGCAGCCCCTGCTGCGGCGCCCGACGCGAAAGCGAAAGACGTCACGCCTGCCGCAGAAGCACCGGCCGTTGAAGCGAAGCCGGCTGCACCTGCGCTGAAAGAGCCTGCCAAAGCAACCACCAGTAAATCGGCGAAGGCAGCGCCCAAAAAAGCGGCCGCAGAGTCATCCTCGATTCGTGTGTCGGTGGATAAGGTCGATCAGATCATCAACTTGGTAGGCGAGCTGATCATTACACAGTCGATGCTCGATCAAACGGTCAGTGACCTTGGCGACCAGTCGGTGGGCAATAGTTCCCTGCAAAATGGCATGAGCTTGTTGCAGCGTAACGCCCGCGACCTTCAAGAAGCGGTCATGTCGATTCGTATGATCCCCATGGAGTTCGTGTTCAGCCGCTTCCCACGAGTCGTGCGTGACACTGCAGGCAAGCTCGGTAAAGAGATCGAGCTGGTGACGGAAGGCAAATCCACCGAGTTGGATAAGAGCTTGGTCGAGCGCATCACCGACCCGCTGACGCACTTGGTGCGTAACAGCTTGGATCATGGTATCGAGATGCCCGACGAGCGCGAGGCGTTGGGTAAGCCGCGTACCGGCAAACTGGTGCTTTCCGCCCGTCACCAGGGTGGCAATATTCTGATCGAAGTTCGCGACGACGGGGCTGGTATGGACCGGGATCGCCTGCTGGCCAAAGCTCGTGAAAACGGCCTCAACGTCTCGGATACCATGTCGGACGAGGACGTCTATCAACTGATCTTTGCGCCTGGTTTCTCCACGGCGAAAGAGGTGACCGATGTCTCCGGTCGTGGCGTGGGGATGGACGTGGTCAAGCGAAACATCCAAGGCATGGGTGGGCGCGTTGAAATTCAGTCCAAAAAAGGCGAAGGCACCAATACGCGGATCGTACTGCCGCTAACGCTGGCCATTCTGGACGGTATGTCGATCAAAGTCGGCAACGAAACCTTTATTCTGCCCCTGTCTACCGTGCTGGAGTCGCTACAGCCTGCCAAGGGAGACATGTACGCCATGGCAGGGGACGATGTGGTGCTCAAAGTGCGCGATGAGTACCTCCCAGTCATTGCCATTCACGAAGTGCTGGATGTCGAAAACGCCATTACCGACCCGACCAAGAGTATTGCTGTCATCGTTCAGGGGGAAGGGCGTCGCTACGCCATGTTGGTGGATGAGCTCATCGGCCAGCAGCAGGTCGTGGTGAAGAACCTCGAAGACAATTATCGCAAAGTGCCCGGCGTATCGGCCGCTACCATCTTGGGAGATGGCAGCGTTGCGCTAATTCTCGATATCACTGGCTTACACCGTTTAAGCCGTGCCAAAAAAGAAGCAGGGAAAGTCGCTAACCAACCCCATCTCTCTTATTACAAGGAGGCTGAGCCGTCATGAGTCAAGCATCTAATGAGGCGGTGCTAGCCGCCGCCGAAGCGGAAAACCGTGAGTTTCTCGTATTCTCGCTGGGTGATGAAGAGTACGCCATCGATATTTTGAAGGTGCAGGAGATCCGCGGTTACGAAAACGTGACCCGTATCGCCAATGCGCCCGACTTTATTAAAGGGGTGACGAATCTGCGCGGCGTCATCGTGCCGATCGTGGACCTACGTATCAAGTTTCATCTGGATAACGTCGAGTACGGTGGCCAGACGGTCGTCATCGTCGTCAACGTCGCGGATCGTATCGTCGGCATCGTGGTCGACGGCGTATCCGACGTCATGACCCTGACGCCGGATCAAATCAAACCCGCGCCCGAATTTGGCGTTACGCTCTCCTCCGATTTCCTGAGCGGTCTCGGCAGCCTAGACGATCGGATGCTCGTCCTGGTCGATATCGACAAGCTGCTCACCAGCGAGGAAATGGCGCTGGTCGACAGCACCAGCCACCACTAAAGACCTACCGCAGGGCACAGGGAGTGTGCCCGCCTTAAGTCAATGAATACCCACTCTGGCGCCATGGATAGCGCTGGCCAGTATGGTTGTGTTTGGAGAAAAGCGTGTGACACAGCTAGTACGTCAACTGATGAGCAACATGACCGTTCGTCTAAGCTGGGGGCTCGTGTTGGCCACCTTCTCAGTATGGGTACTCATCGCCTGCGGTATTGGGCTTTATGCGTTACATCATGGCGCGAACATCGTCCAAAGTGCCAGTGATCCACAAGCTCAGCAGTTGGCGTTCCAAGCCTTTGCCTCCCAGATTCGCTGGGTATTGATTGGTGTGGTCGTGATGACGTTACTCACGGTCGCGGTGGTGATATGGGGCGTGAGTGCCAACGTGCTGCGCCCCTTGGACCGGTTGGTAGGCTATTTCGAGCGGATGGCGCAAGGCGATCTCAGCCAGCAGATCCGCTCTCCCGGCAACAACGAGATTGGCAAGCTCTATACCGCCATGGCCCATATGCAGGGTTCCCTCTCTGAGACCGTTGGCGTCGTCAGGCGCAGTGGGACGACCATCTTCGAGCGCTCCCAGCACATTGCCAGTGGGAACAACGACCTCTCTTCGCGCACCGAGCAGCAGGCTTCGTCCCTTGAAGAGACGGCATCGAGCATGGAGCAACTCGCGTCGACCGTTAGCCACAATGCCGACAATGCTCGGCAGGCAAGCCAGTTGGCAGGCGACGCGACGCTGACGGCACGGCGCAGCGGCGAAGAAGTGAGCCATATCGTCGACACCATGCAAGAGATCAGCGCCAGCTCCCATCAGGTCGCTGATATCATCACGTTGATCGATAACATCGCTTTTCAAACCAATATTTTGGCGCTGAACGCGTCGGTCGAGGCGGCCCGTGCCGGCGAGCACGGCAAAGGGTTTGCCGTCGTGGCTCAGGAGGTTCGTAGCCTGGCCAGCCGCAGTGCCAGTGCCGCCAAAGAGATTCGCACCTTGATCGATGCATCGCTGGGTAAAGTGGATGTGGGCACTCAGCGTGTCAATCAGGCAGGCCAGACCATGCAGGATTTGGTGGCCGCCGTCCAACGCGTCAGCGACATCATGGATGAGATTGCCTCTGCATCGGAAGAGCAGAGTAACGGTATCGGCCAAGTGAATCAGGCCGTTGCGCAAATGGACCAAGTCGTTCAGCAAAATGCGCAGTTGGTGCAGCAAGCCGCGCGGAGCGCCAACGAACTCGAGAGCGAGGCGGCGCGCCTGCGTGAGGCCGTCGAGCGTTTCCAAGTGGCGGGCGAGAGCCCAGCCCAGGCACCAACGCGAATGACCACCACGGCGACCATCGCCTCGGTGCCGACCCGCTCTGCCCAGCCGGTGGCGAAACCTCTTACCACCAGCCAAGACGAGTGGGAAGCCTTTTGACGCGACGGCATTTTCGCTAATCGCAAGGCTCCACACGCGCTACAACATCAATAACAAGGCAGCAAGATGCGTAATAACCAGCCAGTGACTCAACGGGAAGTTGAACTCAAACAAGACGATTTTTTGGTCTCGCGTACGGATTTGAAAGGGCGCATTACCTACGCCAACCCGGCGTTCATCGAGATCAGTGGCTATCGACACGACGAGCTAATTGGCGCGCCGCATAACCTGATTCGCCATCCGGACATGCCGCCACCCGCGTTTCATAATCTTTGGCACACCGTCCAGGCGGGAGACACCTGGCGGGGGCTCGTGAAAAACCGCTGTAAAAACGGCGACCACTATTGGGTCGACGCTAGCGTGACCCCGATCGTAGAAAATGACCAAGTGATTGGTTACACCTCGGTACGCGTGCAAGCAACCCGAGACGCCATTGCGCAAGCCGAGCAGCGCTACGCGGAAATGCGCGAAGGGCGCAATAAACGTCTCTACCTCGATAAAGGTCGCTTACGTCAAAAAGGGGGTTGGCAGCGTCTCAAACGCATCCGGCTCGACACCATTCGCGCCAAGCTGATCGGCATGGTCGTCGTCGCAGGGGCGCTGCTCATGGCTAGCGGCGGCTTAGGCCTTTATGGTTTGAACGTAGCGGGTGAGCGGCTAGGCGAGCTAAACGACGACGGACTCAGGGACGTCATTCGTTTGCAGCAGATCGACCAAACCATTGCCCAGACGCGTCAGTCGATGATCGAACCCGAGCGGATGGAACTGATCAATCAACGTTTTGAGATGGGCGAGGCCGTTGCCGATAACGCGGCTGAAGTGGCCAGCGTGTGGGAGGCGTTCTATGGTCGAGAGGTGAACGCAACTCCTCTGGCCGAGTCGTTCAACGAACAGCTTCAGGCCTTCCTGACGAATGGGATGAATCAAGCGGCGAGCGTGCTTCAGGCTGAAGAGACCTATCAAGCCTTTACCGGCTTGGATGCCGTGATCAGTGTGATGAACGAGGATGGGCGGGCCTTGTCGGGCATGGTCAATGAGCTGATTGCACAGAAGCAGGCAGCCGCCGAAGCCATGGCGGCAGATGCCGAGCGTGGCCAAGCGACCATGTTGACGGCTCAGGCAGCGATGCTGGGTGTTGGGCTGTTGCTGCTGGTGCTCATCAGCGTCGTAACGCTGCGCTCGATTATTACGCCGCTAAAGCGTGCCTCGCGTTTCACGCTGCAAATTGCCGGTGGCAACCTAGCGGCTCGCGTACCGCCCAAGCGGCGTGATGAGATAGGTCAATTAATGGACTCGCTGAACACCATGCGCAAAAGCTTGAGCAGCATCATCCGCGATGTGAAAGATGGCATCGACGTGGTGACGCCTGCCGCCAAGAATATCGCCAGTGGCAACGAGGCGCTCTCATCGCGCACCGAACAGCAGGCCGCGTCGCTACAGCAAACCGCCTCGAGCATGGAGGAGATGACCACGACGGTGCGTCAAAACAGTGATAATGCTCAAGAAGCGCGTCGTCTGGCCGATAATAATGCAACAAGAGTGACACAAACCGGTGAATTGATGACGCAACTGGTCGCCAATATGCAGCGGATTACCCAAAGCTCCCAAAAAATGACCGAGATCATCAACGTCATCGACTCGATCGCATTTCAGACCAATATCTTGGCGCTGAATGCGTCGGTCGAGGCTGCTCGGGCAGGTGAGCATGGCCGTGGGTTCGCCGTGGTGGCCGAAGAGGTGCGCAAGTTGGCCGGGCGCAGTGCTGGCGCATCGCAAGAGATTCGTGCGTTGATCGATACCTCCAGTCAGCAGGTCAGTGCGGGAGCAGGGCTCGTCGAGAAAGCCGAGGCGGCGATTAGCGAAGTTGCCGAAGCGGCGCGTAGCGTGACCCATATCATGCACGATATCTCGTCCGCCTCGGAGGAGCAGAGCAGCGGTATTGCGGAGGTCAATCAGGCCGTCGCAGAAATGGATCAAGCCACACAGCAAAACGCCCTGCGCGTGCAAGAAACGGCACAAGCGGCCATGGCATTAGAGCAGCAGGCAAGTCTGCTGGCGCTATCGGTAGAAGCATTCCGGCTAACCAGTCAGGGACCATTGACGCCGCCAGCCGTTTCCACGGGCGCCGCCGTTTTACCGAACGTCAAGGCATCACCTGCAACAGCGCAGATCAGCAGTGCCACAGCGCCGGTGCCGGGTCACAAGAAGCGGCAGATGGCCACTGTAGAGGAGTGGGAAGAGTTTTGACAGACCAACGCGAACGGGGTAGCGACGCAGGCCAATGGGCGTCCAGTGGACAGATCGAACGCGATCTGGTGCTGACCGATGCGGATTTTGCGCGTATTCGAGAGCTGATCTATCAGCGCGCAGGCATCGTTTTGGCCGAGCATAAGCGTGAAATGGTCTACAGCCGCTTGGCCAAGCGGCTGCGTCATCACGGCATGACGCGCTTTACCGACTACCTGTCGCGGCTGGAGCGTCAGCCCGACGCGAAAGAGTGGGAGGCGTTCACCAATGCACTGACGACCAATCTCACGGCATTTTTTCGTGAAGCCCACCACTTTCCACTGCTGGCCGAGCATATCAAGCACAAGCCTGATCCCGTCACCATCTGGTGTTCAGCGGCATCGACGGGAGAAGAGCCTTACTCCATCGCCATGACGCTGTTGGAAACGTTGGGGCCCAAGGCGTCGCAAGCCAAGGTCATCGCCACGGACATCGACACAGAAGCGCTGGCCAAAGCACGTAAGGGCATTTATCCCCAGGAGCAGGTGCGCAAACTCGATGAGTCGCGCGTCAAGCGGTTCTTTCAAAAGGGCACAGGCAACCATGTGGGGCTCGCCAGGGTGCGGCCGGAGGTCTCGGCGCTGGTCGAGTTCATGCCGCTCAACCTACTGGCGCCACAGTGGCCAGTAAAGGGGCCATTCGATGCGGTCTTTTGTCGTAATATTATGATTTATTTCGATAAAGATACGCAGGCTAAGATATTGAAGCGGTTCGCGCCGCTGATGAAGCCTGATGGCCTGCTCTTTGCCGGTCACTCCGAAAACTTCTCGTATATCAGCGATGCGTTTAAGTTGCGCGGGCAAACAGTCTACACCCTCGCGAAATAAGCGAATAAAAAATGCGCGTTGTGCTCGACCTTGGGATAGGGCTCGGACGAGCAACGCGGCAATGGCTATCGTAAGAGGAGGCGTGCTTTGAGCGCAGCCAAGATTAAAGTGTTGTGCGTCGATGACTCGGCGTTGATCCGTGATTTGCTGACAGAAATCATCAACTCTCAGCCCGACATGGAAGTCGTCGCCGTTGCGCCTGACCCCATCGCTGCCCGGGATCTGATCAAGCAGCATAACCCTGACGTGCTGACGTTGGATGTCGAGATGCCGCGCATGGACGGTCTCGACTTTCTCGAACGGCTGATGCGTTTGCGTCCCATGCCGGTTCTGATGGTGTCATCGTTGACGCAAAGTGGCTCTGAAATCACGTTACGAGCACTGGAGCTGGGCGCGTTGGATTTTGTCGCCAAGCCGAGCCTGGGTATTCGCAGCGGCATGATGGAGTACGCCAACGAGATTGCCGATAAACTCCGCGCTGCCGCACGCTCTCGACCGCGCCAAGCGCGTCACAAAAACACGCCCCCTCCGAGTCAGCTCAAAGCCCCGATGATGACCAGTGAAAAGCTGATCATCATTGGTGCTTCCACCGGCGGCACCGAAGCCATTCGTGCGGTGCTGGAGCCGCTGCCTGCCAATGCGCCAGCGATTCTGATCACTCAGCACATGCCAGGCGGCTTTACACGCTCTTTTGCCGAGCGTCTGGATCGTTTGTGCCGTATTACCGTGAAAGAGGCCACGGACGGTGAGCGCGTGCTGCCAGGGCACGCCTATATTGCGCCCGGCGACCAACATCTGGAGCTGGCCCGCAGCGGCGCTAACTACGTCGCACGGCTCAACGATGGGCCACCGGTCAACCGTCATCGCCCCTCCGTCGATGTGCTGTTTCACTCGGCGTCGAAGCACGCCGGTAAAAACGCCATTGGTGTGATTCTTACTGGGATGGGCAAGGACGGCGCGGCCGGTTTATTGGAGATGCGCCAGGCTGGCGCGCCCACCATCGCTCAGAACGAAGAGTCTTGCGTGGTCTTCGGCATGCCGCGTGAGGCGATTGCCGTTGGTGGAGCGGTCGAAGTGGTGGCGCTCGACGACATCCCGTCTCGACTGATGGCGCTAATCGCCGCTTCCGGTCGCGCGCAGCGGGTTTGACACCACGATATCGAACATCACCTGGATAGCTATTGACAAGGGAAACGACAACAATGAACCGCTTGCTGCGCAATCTCCGTATCCATACCGCCGTCGTCACGGCACTTGCCTGTTTGGTCACCCTTATTCTCGTGGTGGCCGGGCTGAGCATCATGGCCGATCGCAGTGCGCAGAGTAATCTTGCCACGCTCAATCAGATCGGCAACGAGCAGCTCAACGAGTTGAACCGCGCCGACTCGCTGCTCAATCAGGCCATGCTGGCGATGGAAACGGCGTCCAATCTATTGATGGTGGGTCGTACGCAGCAGTCCAATGAGCAGGTAGAGGTGGCAGCCAATCGGATCGAGCGGGCAGAAACGCGCTTCAATAATTTTGCGGCGGCACCCCGTGACCCCCAGGGACAAGTGCTAGGGGAGGCCGTGGAGGACAATTTCCACACGGTGCTCGCGCTCGTCAAGCAGCAGCACGAAAGCTTCGCGTTCATGGATATCAATACCTTCAATCAGTTGCGGGGGGAGTTAGCCCAGCCGTTGGAAGCACTGGCAGTGAGTATTACGGCGTTCGTTCAGTATGGCTTCGAGCGTGTGGCGACGACCCGTGCCGACGCGGAGGCCCAGGGGGATACTTTCACGTTGATCAATGCGCTCGCCGTGGGGCTGGCGCTGTTAGTCGCCCTGACGATCTATATGGGCTTGCGCCGTACGGTCATTGCACCGCTGAACGATGCCGTTCAGCGGCTGGACCGTATTGCTCAGGCAGATTTGACTCAGCCGTTGCCTGAAGCAGGCAAGAACGAAATTGGGCGCCTTTTTGCGGCCATGGCGACCATGCAGCAGAATCTCAGCACGACCGTGACGCGGGTACGTGAGGGCAGCCGAGAGATTCACCATGGTACGCGAGAAATCGCCAGCGGCAACGCCGATCTGTCGTCTCGCACCGAGCAGCAGGCCGCCTCGATCGAGCAAACGGCCGCCAGCATGGAGCAGATGACGGCCACGGTGAAACAGAATGCCGACAATGCTCGTCAGGCCAGCACGCTCGCAGCGGACGCCTCGACCACGGCAGAGCAGGGGGGCGAAGTGGTGCAGCAAGTGGTCGATACCATGCAGGGCATCTCGTCCAGCTCACAAAAGGTGGCCGATATTACCAGTGTGATCGATTCGATTGCTTTCCAGACCAATATCTTAGCGCTCAATGCGTCGGTCGAGGCAGCGCGTGCCGGTGAGCAGGGGCGCGGCTTTGCCGTCGTGGCAGGCGAAGTGCGCAACCTCGCTAGCCGCAGTGCCGATGCGGCAAAAGAGATTAAAACGCTGATCGAGGCGTCTGTTAGTCAAATCAACCAGGGCTCTTCTCTGGTAGAAAAGGCAGGACAAACGATGACCGATGTCGTCACGGCGGTGCGTCGTGTGACCGATATCATGGATGAGATCTCCGCCGCCTCTCAGGAGCAGAGTGACGGGATCGAGCAGGTGAGTCAGGCCGTTGGGCAGATGGATCAAGTGACACAGCAAAACGCGGCGCTAGTGCAACAAGCGTCTGCCGCTGCGGCGTCGCTGGAAGAGCAGGCGAATCGCTTGGAAGAAGCGGTGGCCATCTTTCAGGTGCTGAGCGACTCGTCCGCGCGTAGCGCCCTGCCGGCACAGCATGCCGCTACCCAACGTGCACCGCACAAGCTGGCTCAGAACACATCGGCGGCTGCGGCTCCTGTTGCACCGCCGCGGCATCAAACGACGACCCAGGCCCACGATGAGTGGGAAGAGTTTTAACCCTGACTGAATTCACAGTCACCCAATACATGATGTTAGTGAGAGGATGACCCATGGCCGATAAGAACATGAGCTTCTTGGTAGTAGACGACTTTCCCACCATGCGCCGGATCGTCCGCAGCCTGTTGAAAGAGCTCGGGTTTACCAATGTAGATGAAGCCGAAGACGGTCAGGATGCGTTGAACAAGCTGCGCGCTGGCAACTTCGAATTCGTCGTGTCGGATTGGAACATGCCGAATCTCGATGGTTTGGAGATGCTCAAAGAAATTCGTCAGGACGATGCGTTGAAAGATCTGCCGGTTCTAATGGTGACGGCAGAGGCCAAAAAAGAGAACATCATTGCCGCCGCACAAGCGGGCGCCAATGGTTACGTCGTCAAGCCGTTCACAGCCGCCACCCTAGAAGAGAAGCTGAATAAAATCTTCGAGAAAATGGGTAAATGACGCGGCGGAGCCAAGGTGCTCGGTTAACGAGGAGACAACACAATGAGTCAGAATGAGCAGGGTGGTTCTGCCCAACTGTCCGAAGAAGCCGCTGAAGACCTGATCTTTCGTATTGGTAAGCTCACCCGCATGCTGCGTGACAACATGCGCGAGCTTGGCTTGGACAAGGAGATCGAGAAGGCCGCCGAAGCGATTCCCGATGCCCGTGACCGACTGCACTATGTGGCAACGATGACCGAGCAGGCGGCGGACAAGGCGCTCAACGCCATCGATCGGGCACAGCCGCTGCAAGACCAGCTCTCTGAGCGTGCCGAAGCCTTGGATAAACGCTGGGGTGAGTGGTTCGAAGCGCCCAAGGAACTGGATGACGCCAAGGCGCTAGTCAAAGAAACGCGGACCTACCTGAGCGATGTGCCGCAGATCACCGCAGCGACCAATAAAGAGCTGCTGGACATCATGATGGCTCAGGATTTCCAGGATCTCACGGGCCAAGTCATCAAAAAGATGATGGATGTGATTCGTGAGATCGAGCACCAGCTGGTTCAGGTACTGATCGACAACGTGCCGGGCGCAGAAGCGCGCGAAACGATGCAGCGCAAGGCGGAAGATCAGTGGAAAAACGAGAACGCGCGTCGCAATGAAGACCTTCTCAATGGGCCGCAGGTGAAAGCGAACGCCCCTGATATCGTCACCGGACAGGATCAGGTAGACGACTTATTGGACGAATTAGGCTTTTAATGCCGGGTTATTAGCATATTGTAAGCCTCTGCCTCTGGCAAAATAAGACCCCAGCTCAGCCGTCCTCAAGGGCGGCTGAGCTTATGGTGTGCCTTACTTTGGTCGACCGACCACTCGTCAGCCGGATGACAGCATGGCAGATAACGACAGCGATCAGGAAAAAACCGAAGAGGCCACGCCTCGACGCTTGGACAAAGCGCGGGAAGAGGGCCAGGTGCCTCGGTCCCGAGAGCTGACGACCTTCCTGATGCTGCTCGGGGGCGTGATAGGTCTATGGAGCATGGGGCAGATGCTCTATGACCAGCTTGGCATGGTGATGGAGCAGGCGTTCTTGTTCGAACGTCGCCAAGCCATGGAAACGACCTCGATGCTGGTCAACGCGCTGGACTTGGGGCAGCGAACGCTCATCGCGATGCTACCGCTCTTTCTGCTGCTCACGGTCATTGCGCTGGTAGCGCCCGCACTGTTGGGCGGCTGGCTCATTTCCTCCAAATCTCTCCAGCCCAAGTTCTCGAAGCTGAACCCGATCAAAGGGATCAAACGACTCTTTTCCACCCAAGCACTGGCCGAATTGGCAAAGGCTATCGCCAAGTCGGTACTGGTGGGAAGTGTGGCGTTCAGCTTTTTATATTTTAATATGGGGCGGTTTTTGGGACTGATGGATCAGCCCATTCAGCAGGCGCTGGTGAGCGCACTGAACATGGCCGCTCTGGCGGCTGGTCTCATCGTGTTGTCGCTGATCGTAGTGATTTTGATCGATGTGCCGTTCCAGCTATGGAACAACGCCAAGCAACTGCGTATGACCAAAGAAGAGGTCAAACAGGAGCACAAAGACTCCGAAGGCGACCCCCATGTCAAAGGGCGTATTCGCCAGCAGCAGCAAGCCATGGCGCGAGGTCGCATGATGAGTAAAGTCCCCGACGCCGATGTCATCATCACCAACCCAACGCATTACGCGGTGGCACTGGTATACCAGGAGGGGCGTATGGGGGCCCCTCGGCTGGTGGCCAAAGGCGCGGACGCCGTGGCCGCACGTATCCGTGAAATAGGTGAAGAGTCTGGCGTTCCGAGATTGGAAGCAGCGCCATTGGCGCGTGCCCTGTATCATCATGTCGACTTAGAGGCCGAAGTGCCTGCCGAACTGTATACCGCCGTGGCCGAGGTCATGGCCTGGGCCTATCGCCTGAAGCACGTTGCACAGCAAGGAGGCGAGGTGCCCCCCACTCCCGATAATTTACCGGTTCCCCCGGAAATGGACAGTCCCGGCCGTCGTGCCGGTGGCAATGAGGCGCAAACATGAAAGGCTTAAGCCAGTTGATCAATCAGCGACCCTGGATGAACGACGTGAGCATGAAGCTGCTTGCGGGCCCGCTGCTGATTTTAATGATTCTGGGCATGATGATTCTGCCCCTCCCGCCGTTCGCGCTGGATCTGCTGTTCACGTTCAACATTGCGTTGTCCATCATGGTGTTGCTGGTCAGCATGTTTGCCGAAAAGCCGCTGGACTTCGCCGCTTTTCCGGCCGTCCTGCTGTTCACGACGCTGCTTCGCCTCTCGCTCAATGTGGCCTCCACCCGCGTGGTATTGATGGAAGGCCACGAAGGCGGTGATGCGGCGGGCAAGGTCATTGAGGCGTTCGGCACCTTCCTCGTCGGCGGTAATTTTGCAGTGGGGCTAGTCGTCTTCCTCATCTTGGTCATCATCAACTTCATGGTCATCACCAAAGGTGCGGGGCGTATCGCCGAAGTGGGCGCTCGCTTCGTGCTCGACGCCATGCCTGGCAAGCAGATGGCCATCGACGCCGACTTGAATGCTGGGTTAATTGGCGAAGATGAAGCGAAAAAGCGTCGCGCCGAGGTAGCCCAGGAAGCCGACTTCTACGGCTCCATGGACGGTGCCAGTAAATTCGTTCGTGGTGACGCGGTGGCGGGTCTGGTCATCATGGTGGTCAACATTATTGGTGGCCTGCTGATTGGCATGATGCAGCACGATCTGGGCTTTGCCGATGCCGCGCGTACCTATACGCTGCTGACGATTGGCGATGGCTTGGTGGCTCAGATCCCGGCTCTGGTCATCTCGACGGCTGCAGGCGTCACCGTGTCTCGGGTAAATACCGAGCAGGACGTTGGTCAGCAGATGATCAGCCAGCTGTTCGTCAATCCTCAGGTCATGATTCTAGCGGCGATGGTCATGGGGTTGCTCGGCCTGGTGCCCGGCATGCCCAATTTCGTATTCTTGGTCTTCACCGCGCTGCTGGGCGGCTTGGCGTGGTATCTGATGCGTCGCAAAGAGCAGACCTTGGTCAAAGAGGAGATCGCCACGGCGCCACCGCCTCTTCAAGAGACGCCAGAAGCCAGTTGGGAAGACGTACAGCTGGTGGACACGCTGGGTCTGGAAGTGGGCCACCGTTTGATTCCGCTGGTAGATTCGCGGCAAAAAGGGGAGTTGCTGGGGCGCATTAAAAGCGTCCGTAAGAAATTCGCCCAGGAGGTGGGCTTTTTGCCCCCGGTGGTACACATTCGCGATAACTTAGAACTGCCGCCCAATACCTACGTGCTTTCCATGAAAGGCGCCGAAATCGGCCGTGCCGACGCGCAGCCCGGCAAATGGCTGGCCATCGACCCCGGCCAAGTGTCCGGTGAGCTACAAGGCACGCCAACGCAAGACCCAGCCTTTGGACTGCCTGCGGTATGGATCGATGGCAACCAGCGTGAGCACGCTCAGGTCTACGGCTATACGGTCGTGGATGCCAGCACGGTGATCGCCACCCATCTGAACCATCTGCTGCACCGTCACTCTCCCGAGATGCTGGGGCGGCAAGAAGTGCAAAAGCTGCTGGACAAACTGGGCGAAGACCAAAAATCGCTGGTCGAAGAGGTGGTGCCCAAAGCGATCTCTCTGACCGTGTTGCAGCGAATTTTGCAGAACCTGCTGGATGAAGACGTCTCGATTCGCGATATGCGCACGGTGTTGGACACCTTGGCCGAGTATGCGGGACAACAGAAAGACCCCAATGAGCTGACCGCTCTGGTGCGTATCGCGCTGGGTCGCGCGATTACACAACAGTGGTTTGCTGGCCAGGAGACCCTGCACGTCATGGGACTGGACGCGCAGCTCGAACAAGTATTGATGCAGGCCATGAACGGTAACGGGGCCATGGAGCCGGGGCTGGCGGATACGTTGATGCATCAGGCACAGCAGGCGCTCGAGAAGCACGAAGGCAGTGGTGAAGCGCCCGTGCTGGTCGTTCAACACTCGTTGCGCGCGGTGCTATCGCGCTTCCTACGCCGCCGGATGCGCCACTTGGTGGTGATGTCCCAGGCAGAAATTCCCGACGACCGCACCCTGCGCGTGACCACCCTGGTCGGTGGCCGCTAAATTGGTAACAGGTGAACCATGAGCGTGAGACGTTTTGTCGGAGCCAATAGTCGCGATGTCATGCGCCAAGTGCGCGAAATACTGGGTGACGATGCCTTGATCGTTGCTAATCGCCGCACCGAAGGCGGCGTTGAAATTCTGGCCATGGCCGACGACGCGGTCGACCAGTTCGATCCGTCACCCGCAGAGCCTTCAGAAGTATCGCGAGACGCCCCGGCGCCCGCCGCGGCTTTCTCACTGCCGACACAGCCAGATCCGCTGGAGGCAATGAGCGAGCGCCTGCTCCGAGAAATGCAGGACATGCGCGAGCTGCTCTCTCGCCGTCAGCCGATGGTGGAGTCGCCGCGCGGCACTCAAACGACGTATGAATATCTGCTAGCCATGCTGGTGCGGGTGGGCTTTAGCGCCGAACTCAGCCATGAGGTGCTCGAAGCGCTGCCCGAGGAGTTATTGACCCAGGAAGGCGGCCATGACGCTGCCAGCGCTTGGCTGCGCGAACAGCTCATAGCGCGGCTGAAGGTGCTGGCGCACGAAGATCGCTTTTTCGATCAAACCGGCATCGTGGCGCTGGTAGGGCCTACTGGGGTCGGTAAAACCACGACCACGGCCAAACTGGCGGCGCGTTTCGTCATGCGCCATGGCACTCGTCCGGTGGCGCTCGTGACCACTGATAGCTTCCGCATCGGTGCCCACGAGCAGCTACGCATCTACGCCCGACTGTTGGATACGCCGATGTACGCGCTCGACGCAGAACAGCCTATCGACGAGCTGGTCGGCCGACTGCAAGGCAAGCAATGGGTCATCATCGATACCGTTGGGATGAGCCAACGAGATCAGCGCGTGATCGAGCAGATTGCGCACTTGCAGGGCGGACAGTCGACAGTACGACTGGTGCTATTGCTCAATGCGGCCAGCCAGCCAGAGACCCTGGAAGAGGTGGTGTTGCGCTACCGTCAGGCAGCGCGGGCCGCAGGGGCCGAGCTCGACGACTGCATCATCACCAAGCAGGACGAGGCCGGGCGACTGGCGCCCGTTCTGGATATCGTAATGCGCCACGGCATGCGCGTCCTGTTTGGATCACACGGCCAGCAGGTGCCGGAAGACATGGCCGTGGCCACGCCCTCTGGCCTGATCGACCAAGCGCTCTCGGCCAGTTCGAGCGCTTCGATGGATCAAGGCGGCCCGGCCAGCGCGCCGAGCCTGCCGCGCTGGTCGCGGGATGTGCTAGGCCAGGGGCGCCGGCTGACATCGGTACTGACTCGGCTGCGTCAACGGGTCGCCGATTTTCACCGTTTGGAGGCCGCCTGGGACATCGCTGCGCTGCCCAGCGTGGTGCAGGATCAGCGTTTAGACACGCTGCTGGCTGGCGCGGAAGCGACCCACGATGCCATGGGCGTCGTATGGTCGCCCAGGCGCAACGAGCGCAACTGTGACTGGTCGATGCCGGACGTGGCGCTCGACGATCAAGGGGCATGGTTGGCACTGACGCGTTTGCAGCATCGCCAACCTGCTGGGTGGCAACCACGATTGGCGGGCTGCGCGGCAGACATCGCCGTTCATCTGCTGCCTACCCTGCCGGAGTCCGACGCGCTGGCATGGCTTAACGACCAGCGCTTGACCTGGGTCAGCGCCGTCAACGCCAGTCAGCGTGTACACTGCCAGGGCGAGCGTCATACCCTGCGTACGCTGTTTCAAGAGAGTACGCTCACCCATCGTGTTGCCATTCGTTTTCGTGGTCAACGCATGCAGCTGTCGACAGCCTACGTGGAGGCCCACGATGCCACCGGCAACGCGGTGCTGGCCTGGGTGGGCGACGTGTGCGATCCAGAAAGCAGCAAGCGTGTCGTGCGCCGCTACTGGCTAACTCCCGCGCGTCTAGGCAGCGACGTTGTATCGCTGCTGGTCATTCAGTTACAGAGTGATGGGCTATCCGCGTTGACCAAGCGTGCCTGGCAGCAGCTAAAAGAGGCGGATGGCGGCGAGGTGAGCAGCGAGCTACGCCTGCTCATGGCCAGCGGCGCCGCCGCTGTAGCCAGTCACTTGGATTTGGCCGATGACGACGCGGTGCAAGCGTTGCGAGCCGACCTGTTGCGCCTGCTGGGCAGTCAGCGTAAACGCCGCGATACGGCGCTACTCGACGCCTTGGTGCACGTGTTGATGGCACGCGATGCCATTCGCCAGCTCGGTAGCGTCAGTCGCGAGGACCTGATATGAGCGGCCAGGATCAAGCGGCGGGCCTGCGCAAATGGGCCGATCTACAGCGTCAGCAGCGAGCCGCACAGGACGAACCACAAGATACCCATGCGTCCGCCGCTCCTGCCTCGCCGGTCAGTACTGAAGAGGCGGCGGTGCATACCCAAGACGCTCTGGCGCCCACTGTCGCTGCCGCCACTGAACCGGCGACGGTGACGCCACCGCGCCCTCAGAAGCCGCTGGTGGTGATAGGGTTACCGCATACCGGCGCCGCACAAGTCGATAAAGTGCGTGGACGTTTGGGGCAGTGGTCGGCGTTGGGGCGTCAGTGGGCGGGCGACCCACAGGATTGGCAGATTCAGGTCGTCATGGCCGATACGCCGTCGCTGGCCATGCTGGCGAAGGAGCATGCACGATGGGCGCTATGGGTCACTAGCGATGCCGATGGCTTTGCCAGCATGTACCGTGTGCTTCGAAAAGTGCGAGAGCATGGCGGTCCGCGACGCCTGCTGGCACTCCATGAACCGCACCTGCCGCGTCAGGGGCTGCTGGAGAACTTGCGTGACGCCGCCGCTTACTATTTGGATATCGAGCTTTTGTTGCTTGCACGTTGAGACAGATGATCGGCTTGCTGTCGTTAGCGACCTACGCCGAATAGAGGGCCCGCGTATGAGGCTATTTGCCCGACAGACGTTGATAAAAGCCGTAAAGTTGTTAACAGTGAAAAGGGTGAGACCCTGCGCAGCGATGCTGGCAACCATCATGTGGGTCGTTAGCGCCGAGGCGGCAACGGGTAGCTGGAGCCGAGACGTGCCTGGCGTGTTGGTCGCCATGAGCGACCGCACCAGTCAGAGCCAGGCCATTTCGCCACCAGCAGGCATCCCGCTGGGAGGAGCGACGCTAACGCGCGTGCAGTGGCGGTTCGACACCCCACCGAGTCACCCCGTCAACGCTTGGTTGTGTCACCCTGAGCGCTGCGTGGCACTGTCGGGCATGCGTGGCAGTACCACTGCGCTGGAAGGCATGTTGGCAAATGCGCCGCTGCACTTTCGGTTTGCACTGTCGCCGGGCCAGCGGCCAGTGAGGGTGCAGGGGCTACAGGTAATAGTGAATTATCGGTAAAGGCCGTTCAGCCGCGAGGCACGAGGATGTATACAGCACAAGGCAGGATCAAACAAAGTGAGCTGTTGACCCAATACATGCCACTGGTGCGACGTCAGGCCTTAACGCTGCAGGTAAGATTGCCCGCAAGTATTGAGCTAGATGATCTGATCCAGGCAGGCATGGTGGGGCTATTAGAGGCGCTGGGACGCTTCGATGCTGCCCAGGGTGCCACGTTCGCGACGTTCGCCAGCCAGCGGATTCGCGGTGCCATGATGGACGAGCTGCGCACTCGCGACTGGCTGCCGCGCAGCGTACGTCGTTCGGCGCGGGCAGTGGACGATGCTGTACGCCGCTTGGAGCAGCAGTTGGGCCGCCCCCCTGAAGAGGGTGAAATTGCCCGCGAGCTGGAGATGCCCCTGAGCGAGTACCAGCAGCTGTTGAATGACACCAACAGTGGTCAACTGCTGCCGTTCGAAGAGCTGGTCGCCGATGGCGGTGAGCCGGCGGGTGACGATGCCCAGCATCGGCCGTTTGACCAATTGCTTGATGAGCAGCAGCGACACACCTTGATCGAGGCCATCGAGGCATTGCCCGAGCGTGAAAAGCTGCTGATGGCGCTCTATTACCAAGAAGAGATGAACCTTAAAGAGGTCGGCGCGGTGCTGGGCGTCACCGAATCGCGGGTCTCCCAGCTACACAGTCAGGCGGTGAGCCGTCTGCGCGCGCGTTTACGCGATCACGATGAATCCTAATACCCACTCACCCTACTCGGCGAGGAGCCGTTGATGAACCCATCTACGTTGATCGGTATCTTTGCCAGCATGTTGCTGCTGGTAAGCGTGCTGTTCTTTACTGCAGAGTCGCCCGAAAGTTTTATCAATGTGCCGGGACTGGCCATCGTCATCACCGGTACGCTGGCGGCGACCTTCATCAGCTATCCGTTGAAAGAAGTGCTGCGAGTGGTGCGTTTGGTGGGCTTGGTGTTCCGCCGTGAGAATACCTATGTGCGGGACGACATCAACGAGCTGGTGTCCATGTCGCGGCTCTGGTTCAAAGGTGACGTGCGGGCCGTCGAACGGGAGCTCGAGCACACCCGCAACCCGTTTCTACGAACCGGTATTCAACTTGTGATCGCCAATACCAAAGAGGATGAGATTTTCGACATGCTGCGCTGGCGTATCGCCCGCTTGAAAGCCCGCGAACACGCCGAAGCGCAAATTTTTCGCACCATGGCGACCTACGCGCCCGCTTTCGGCATGATCGGCACGTTAGTGGGGCTGGTCAACATGCTCGAAGTCATGGATGCCGGAGACCTTCAGGTCATCGGCCCCCGCATGGCGGTAGCACTGCTGACCACCTTCTACGGTATCTTGCTGGCCAACCTCGTGTTCAAGCCCATCGCCGTCAAGCTGGAGCGGCGCACCGAGGAGCGGTTGATTACCATGAACATGGTGCTCGAAGGGATTTCATTGATCACCAAGCGCCGCTTGCCATCGTTCATTGAAGAGACGCTCAACTCCTTCGTAGCGAACTACCATGATGAGATCCGGGACGCCAACGTCAAACCCCGCCCCGACGTTGGCTCCGCATTGAAAGGGTAGCGCCATGCTTGATCGCGACTCACGGCATGCCCTGGAGCTGCCCGCTGCAGTGGGTGAGAGTGACGAGAGCTGGCTAACCAGCTACTTGGACGTACTCACACTGCTCATCACGCTGTTCGTTCTGCTGCTAGCCTTGGCGCCGCCGAGCGGCGGCGAAGGGCAGAGCCACGAGGCCCTGAGCGTCGCCAGCGCCGTGACCTCACTGCCGCTCGCTAGCTTGGCCACGGGTATTCAGCCACGCCATGAAGGGTTGCAACCTCATATGGCGGGACTCGACATTCCCGGTGTAAGCGTCTCGCAAGGTCAAGAGGGCGTGACGCTGCGCATCGACGACAGCCTTTTGTTTCCCAGCGGCAACGATGTGCTAACGCCCCAAGGGCAAGATGTGTTAGAACGACTCTCTTCCGTGCTGGCGACTTTCGATGGGCAAATCTCCGTTGAAGGTCATACCGATAACGTGCCTATCTCGACGCCGAGGTTTCCATCGAACTGGGAGCTCTCAGTAGGCCGTGCCATTGCGGTCGTGCGCCAATTAGAGCGGCAAGGCATTGCCATTTCACGTATGCGGGCGGTCGGTTATGCCGACACCCAACCCATGGAAAGTAACGCTACCTCGGAAGGGCGAGCAGCCAACCGGCGCGTTGAACTGCTGCTGAGGCAGCAGGTCGAGGGGTAAAGCACTATCTCGAGGCTATCTGCGTGTCGAAGCATCACTCGCTACTACAATCGTTTGGCGCCGTCATGGTGCTCGACGGTGAGAGTCGGCGCATTCAGGCGGTCAGTCGCAACCTAACCAAACTGCTGGGATTGGCAGACACCGAGCTCCGTGCGATTTCCCCCGCCACCGTGCTGGGCAAGCGGTTGAGCCAGCGATTGCGCCAAGAGCTGCATGGACGCCAGCGGTTAGCGAGCCCGCTGGCCTTCCGTCGGCTACATGACACCACGCGCCTGCAGGTTCACGCTTATCGCACGCATCGCCACGTGGTGGTCGAAATCGAGCCCCTCAGCCCGCTGGGCAAACGACGCCTGCTGGGGACCGTCAACGAGCGCTTGATGCGTCTAGCCGAAGCGACCCATCAAGAAGAACTGCTGGATTATTTAGTGACCGCCGTGCAACAGCTCACCGGTCATGATCGCGTCTCGGTCTGTCATTTCGACAGCGATTGGCACGGGCTGATCGTCGCCGAAGCGCAAGGCGGGCACCTGCCTGCGCTGCTGGGCCAACGCTTTCCTGCCAGTGACTTTCCGATCACGCTGCGCCGCACCTACGAGCGCCATCCGATCCGTTTGATTCATGACGCCAGCGCCCATGCAGAACCGCCGCTGCCGTGTACGCCAGAGGGCGAGAGCGTCGATTTGCGCCACTGCTTTTTACGTGCCCCCGCGCCGGAGCGTCAGCGCTACTTGCAACGGTTGGGCGTACGCGGTGCGATGAGCCTGGCCATGCAGGGCGACACCGGGCTGTGGGGCTTGCTGTTCTGCCACTCGGTAGCGCCTCATCCAGTGTCGCCGCCAGTCCGCGATGCCGTTCGCACCCTCGTCCAGATGGCGACCCAGCGGCTTTTGCTACTCAGGGCTCGACAAGAGGCTCGCTATCTTCAGCGCGTACAAGATAGTTTGGTGCTCTCGACGAATGCCCGTATTGAGCCGCAAAGCCCCGTCGAGTTGTTGTCAGCCCAAGCGGAGACATGGTGCTCGCTGTTTCGCGCCCACGGTGTTGCACTGTGGCTGAAAGGCAGCGTTTACGCGGACGGTCATACGCCTGACGCCGCAGTCGTCGCTCAGTTCGTCAAACGGCTCGACCAAGCGCATCGACACAGCGGGCCTTGGTGTACCCGTGGCGTGGTCAGCGAGCCCTTGACCGAATCCCTGAACATGCCGGACCAATGCGGCATTCTGGCCGTGCCGCTGCCCATGAGCGCGGCTCAGCGCGGCTGGCTGATCTTCTTTCGCCCCGAGCAGGTAGAAACGCTTTACTGGGCGATGCAACCGACCTCGGCACCGCTACCCCCGGTGTTGGTGGCGCCGTCGGCGGCCTGGTGCGAAGAGGTAGTGGGCAAAAGCGAGGCGTGGCAGCGCGTCGAGCGCCTGGCGGTGATGGACCTGGGAGAAGACCTGACGCTGGCGATCTCCGCTTACGAGATTAGCACGCTGAACATGCATTTAGAGCGTGAGCGTAAGGCGCTTGCCGCTGCTAATCAGCGCTTGGAGCAGCTCGCCCACTTCGATCCGCTCACTCAGGTGTGGAACCGCTACCGTATCGAACAGGCCATCGATGCCGAACTGGTCGCGGCCAAACGGTACGGTGCTGCCTTTGCGCTGCTGCTATTCGATGTGGATCACTTCAAGCAGATCAACGATACCCACGGACACAGCGTGGGCGACGACGTGCTGGTGTCGCTGGCGCGCCTGGTGGAAACCTCGCTACGCGGCTGTGACCACCTGGGCCGCTGGGGCGGCGAAGAGTTCGTGGTGCTCGCCACGCACTCGGACATGGACGCCGCGGTCGGTTTGGCTGAGCGGCTGCGTAGCCTGGTGGCGACACTGCACGTCAGCGGCCTGGATCAGCCCATCACGGTGAGCATCGGTGTCGCCATTTGGCAGCCCGGCGATAGCTGTAAAACGTTGATGGCCCGGGCCGACGCTGCCATGTATCGAGCCAAGCGTAGCGGCCGTAACCGCGTAGAACTCGCCGAAGAGCGCGTGACTTAAGGCGTGCGGGCCGTCTCGGCGGCCGCACTGCACAACGCTTGCATGCGCGAGATGGCCGCATCTGCACCCGCCAGGCTAAAGGTCATGTACCAAGGCTCCCGCTCGTTCTGATCGAAGCCAAGGAAGAGCTGTTCCCCCGACTGCATTTCCTCGATCAGCGTCTCCATATCTTGCAAATAGAAATGGGCATAAAAGCCGTCATCGCCGCGCTCGGTAATGAACTCCGCCATGGTGTCGATGATCGGCTGGTCGTCGATGCGTAGCCGCGTCGGCACGAGGTTCACCGCACGGCTTTCGCCTTGCTGTTGCGCCAGCGTGACTCGCATCTCGAGCCAAGGCAGGTCGCAGACACCCTGGGTCGTGTTCACGCTGAGCGTAGCGTCTGAGTAGCTGTGGGTCTCCACGGCGCGGAAGTGGCGTTCGTCGCCAAGGCTAAGGGCCATCGACTGCCAGTGCCCGTGGGGTTCGGTAGAACTCACGTTGAACGTGGCCGCCAGCGCCGGGTTCGCCAGCAGGAGCGTGGACAACGCGTAGGAAGAGAGTGCGCGAGTGGGGCTCATAGATCGTATCGTCATCGAAAACCCTAAGCCTATAGCGTGTTGTGAATAATCAAAAGGGTAAGGTGCTGTTTTTTCTATATCTAGTGGGTTTGTCTAAAAAAAGCAGCCGATATAGTAGAAAGTCGGGGCTATACTCTCTGGCGATGCCTTGTATCATCGGGCCGTTTTAGCCGCTATTGATCCCTCGTGAAGGAGTTTCGTGACATGAACACCGCAGCCAAGGCGATGAAGACATCCAGTGAGGTCCCTCTGCAGGCCCCCTCAAGAGAGATCTGGGATGCCAAATATCGGTTGAAAGATCGCCATGGCCAGCCGGTAGATCAGGATGTCTCGGCGACGTTCGAACGCGTGGCGCGCGCGCTAGCGGCCGTCGAGGGCGAGCACGCTGACGAGTGGCTGCCCAAGTTCCGCTGGGCGTTGGAGAACGGCGCGATTCCCGCCGGCCGTATTCTCTCCAATGCCGGTGCCGACGCCTACAAACCCGCCGTCAGTCTGATCAATTGCACCGTCTCGCGTACCATCCATGACTCCATGCGCGATATTCTCGATTCCGTGGTCGATGCTGGGATGACCCTGAAATCGGGCGCGGGCATTGGCTACGACTTTTCGACGCTGCGACACAAAGGCGCTTTCGTGTTTGGCGCAGGCGCGGGCACCAATGGCCCGCTGGCCTTCATGGATATCTATGACAAGATGTGTTTCACCGTGGCATCCGCCGGGGGACGTCGCGGTGCCCAGATGGGGACCTTCGATGTCGGTCACCCCGACGTGCGCGACTTCATCCATGCCAAACGTGAAGCCGGGCGGCTGCGCCAGTTTAACCTTAGCCTGCTGATCACCGACGAGTTCATGGAAGCAGTGAAGCACAACGCCGACTGGCCGCTGGCCTTTCCGCTGCATCCAGGTGAAAAAGAGGACGTTAGTGATGACGACATCATTTACCGCGACTGGCCGGTGATCGAAGAGGGCTACACGGTGGATGATCAGGGGCGCGTGGCCTGCCGCATTGTCGAAGTGATCAAGGCCCGCGAGCTGTGGGACACGATCATGGCCTCCACCTACGACTACGCCGAGCCAGGCTTCATCTTGATCGATCAGGTCAACCGTATGAACAACAACTGGTTCTGTGAAGATATTCGCGCGACCAACCCTTGTGGTGAACAACCGCTCCCACCAGAAGGGGCCTGTCTACTGGGATCGGTCAACTTGACCAAGTTCGTGATCGAACCGTTTAGCGCCGAGCCGCGCTTCGACTGGGAGCGCTATCGTAACGTCGTGGCGATCTTTACCCGAATGCTCGATAACGTAGTGGAAATCGCCGGACTGCCGCTTCCCCAGCAGCAGCGCGAAATCGAAGCCAAGCGCCGCCACGGCATGGGCTTTTTAGGGCTCGGTTCGACACTGACCATGTTGAAGATACCCTACGGTTCTCAGGCATCGCTGACGTTCAGTGAGGAAGTGAGTCGTCACCTCGCGTTGGAAGGGTGGAAGCAGGCGCTCGAGCTCTCTAAAGAGAAAGGCATGGCGCCGGTGCTCGAAGAGGAGCACACCATCACGCCAAAAATGATGCGCGAGCGCCCACAGCTGGCCAGCGACGGTTACGAGGTCGGTGACAAAGTGCCGGGCCGCATTCTGCATGCCCGCTATAGCCAATACATGGCCAAAGTGGCCGAGCTGGAGCCGGACTTGGTGGCGCAGCTCGCCGAGCACGGCGCGCGGTTCACTCATCACAGCTCGATTGCCCCGACGGGCACCATTTCGCTCTCCATGGGCAACAACGCCTCGAATGGTATTGAGCCGTCGTTCTCACATCGCTATTTCCGCAACATCATTCAGTCCGGCAAAAAGACCAAGGAGCAGGTGGAAGTGGTCTCCTTCGAGCTGGCCGCCTATCGCCACTTCATCGCTGCCGATGCGGTAGAAAGCGATCTGCCGGATTACTTCATCACCGCCGACTCGGTGTCGCCCGAACAGCACGTCGCCGTGCAGGCCGCCGCGCAGCAGTGGGTAGATTCTGCCATTTCCAAAACGGTCAACGTGCCGACCGAGTTCCCGTTCGAGCAGTTCCAAGACCTCTATTTGCAGGCGTATGAGAGCCGTTTGAAAGGCTGCACGACCTTCCGCTTCAATCCAGAAGCGTTTCAAGGGGTGCTGGTGCGGGAAGACGATCTCAAGAACACCACCTACGTCTTCGAACTAGAGAGTGGCGAAACGCTGGAACTGACGGGCGATGAAAAAGTGCTCTATGACGGTGAGGAGCACAACGCGGCCAACCTGTTCGATGCCTTGAAAGAGGGCACTTACGGTAAGTGGTAACCAGCGCACGCGTAGGCTTGAGCAACGGTCAAACATTGGGAGAGAGCGTTATGGCGGTCGAAATCACGTCGAAAATTGTCGGTTACCGGATCAAACAGCCGGAACGGCCTACCCCCGAGCCTGTGTTGGCCGAGGAGGACCCGCTGACGGTTCGTATCCCCTCGCGTCCGGAGGGGACGCTGGAGGCGGTGTCGGAGAAGATCTCCTACGTGGGGGCCGAAGGGCGTAAGAAGGTCTATTTGCTGGTGTCGTTCATGCCGGTGGAGGGGGTGGTCGGTGGTCAGCGCGTGGTGATCGAGCGCCCTGTGGAGTTTTTCTTTCCGTCGGGCCAGCTCTCCAGCGAGCATCAGTGGATCACTGCCACGATGCGTAGCCTGTCGCTAGCGGCGCGGGGCGGCTATGTCACGCAGGCCGTGGCGGATCTTCGCAAGGTGGCCTGGGATAAGGGGTTGGTGCGCTGTGGCATGAATCGCTGGAATAAGCCCATGTTTCACGATTCGGAAGTGGCGGCGATTGCTTGGTCGATTCAGCAGATTCTCTATCGGCGTGGCTTTCTGGATCAGGACGGCCACCAAGTGCCGGTCGAGACGCTGGTTGCCCGCTACGCCCACCGAATGCAGCATGGCCATGCTTGGCAGCCCGAGGAGCGTCCAACTGTCGATGAGGCCTCAGGCGCACCTGTATCCGCCAGCGGCGCGCCGGCCACCGTGGGCACCTGCCCCGAGTGCCGAGGGGACTTGATCATGATGGATGGCTGTCCTACCTGCTACGCCGGATGTGGCTGGTCCAAGTGTGGCTGACACGCCCCCTTTGCTAAGTGCTGCGCGCTGGACCAGCCGGCGGCACACGTCGCATCAGCCGTCATCGGAGGATCAACCGTCGAGCAGGGGGCGGACGTTATCGGTCAGGTAGCAGTCATCGAACTCTCCTTCCGTGGCCAGCGCATCCAGGTCGGGAATCGACACGTGGTGGCGGTCGCGGAAGACCAATCCATCCTCGCTGAGCGCGCTGAACGTGCGGCTGACATGCACCGGGCTCAGCCCCAGAATATCGGCCAACTGCTCTTGGGAGAGCGGGAGACGGAACTGCCCACTAATATCGTCATTGGTTTGGCGTAGGCGCAGGTACATTTCATGGAGGAAGTGGGCCATCTTTTGGCGCGCGCTGCGCCGTGCGAGGTTCACCAACCGTTCGGTGAGCAGCGCCTGCTGACGGCTGCCGATGGCGAACATCACCGAGGTGAGCGGCAGCGACTCACGAAAGAGATCGAGCATCCGTTTATGGGGGAAATGGCAGGCCACTCCGTCCGTAATCATGCGCACGTTCTCGAGACGCTGAGAAAACGCAAACTCCCGCAGGCCGATGATGTCCCCAGGGAGGAAAACTTCGAGAATCTGCCGATCACCATTTTCCAGGTGACGGTAAGAGTAAGCCCAGCCGCTGCGCAGCGTGCAAAACTCGTTGGCAGGGGCGCCCATCTCCCATAGTAGCGAACCAGCCTTGATGTCGTCAGGGCTCTCTTCGAGTGAATTGAGCAACTGCTTTTCGTCGTCTGTCAGCGTACAGTAGTGGCTAAAGTGGCGAATAATGCAGCTCTTATCCTGTTCCACGCGTGCTTCTCCTCGTGCAAACCACCTTTGTTAAACGGCGTCGTTACTTACTATAAGCAGTCGTCACGCGGCATGCTCGCTCTTTTGCGTCTCCCGGCGCGTTTGCGCCGGGACGGCCGCTTAAGAGGTGGTTGACGCGCGGTGACCCCGCTCGAGAAGCGGGGCCAAAAAGCGCCCTGTATGCGAGACGTGCTGCTTGGCAAGCTGCTCCGGGGTGCCTTCGGCAATGATTTGTCCGCCACCCGAGCCGCCTTCCGGGCCCAGGTCGATTAGCCAGTCAGCGGTCTTGATCACATCCAGATTGTGCTCGATCACCACGATGGTATTGCCGTGATCGCGCAGGCGATGCAAGACCGTGAGCAGTTGGCGAATATCCTCGAAATGCAGTCCCGTGGTGGGCTCATCCAGAATATAGAGCGTTTTCCCGGTGTCGCGCTTGGCGAGTTCGCGGGCGAGCTTCACTCGCTGGGCTTCACCGCCAGAGAGGGTGGTCGCGCTCTGGCCCAAGCGAATGTACGAAAGCCCAACGTCCATCAGCGTTTGTAGGCGGCGGGCAATGGCTGGCACTGGGCTGAAAAACGCCAGGGCGTCCTCCACGGTCATCTCCAGCACTTCGTGGATGGTTTTACCTTTGTAATGAATATCCAGCGTTTCGCGATTATAGCGCTTCCCTTTGCACACGTCGCAAGGCACGTAGATATCCGGCAGAAAGTGCATCTCGACCTTGATCATGCCTTCGCCCTGGCACGCCTCGCAGCGCCCACCTTTGACGTTGAAGCTGAAGCGGCCCGGTTTGTAGCCCCGTGAACGTGCCTCTTGGGTGCCCGCAAACAGCTCACGAATGGGCGTGAAAATGCCGGTGTAGGTGGCCGGATTAGAGCGCGGCGTGCGACCAATCGGACTCTGGTCGATATCGATCACTTTATCGAGCTGATCGAGGCCCTCGACCTTCTCATAGGGCGCGGGAGTGAGCGTGGTGGCACGGTTGAGCTCGCGGGCCGCAATCGGCATCAGGGTGCCGTTGATCAGCGTCGACTTGCCCGAACCGGATACTCCGGTGACGGCAATGAAGAGCCCGAGCGGCAGGCTGAGGGTGACGTTTTGCAGATTATTGCCCGTCGCGCCGTGTACCACTAGCTGCTTATCGGGATTGCCGGGAATGCGATAGGGCGGCACGGCAATTTCGCGGGTGCCAGAGAGATATTGACCGGTCAGTGAGTGAGGGTTGTCCATCACCTGCTGAGGCGTGCCTTGGGCGACGATTTCACCGCCGTGCACCCCGGCACCGGGGCCAATGTCCAGCACATGGTCCGCCGCGCGAATGGCGTCCTCGTCGTGTTCGACCACGATCACGGTGTTGCCCAGGTCGCGCAGCCGCTCCAGGGTTTTCAACAGGCGATCGTTATCCCGCTGGTGCAGGCCGATGGAGGGCTCGTCCAGGATGTACATGACGCCTACCAGCCCCGCGCCGATCTGGCTGGCCAGACGAATGCGCTGGGCTTCGCCGCCCGAGAGTGTGTCGGCGCTGCGCTCCAGGTTCAGGTAGTCCAGGCCCACGTTGACCAAGAACTCCAGGCGCGCGTGGATCTCGTTGACGATCTTGGCGGCGATCTCGCCTTTACGACCGGGTAAGTCGAGCTCGGCAAAGTAGTTCCACGCCTCGCCAATCGGCAGGTGGACGATATCGGCAATGTTGTGTTCGTCCACGTAGACATGGCGCGACTCTTTGCGTAGCCGCGAGCCGCCGCAGGTCGTACACGGCTGGACGGCGATATACTTGGCGAGATCGTCGCGCACCATGTTGGACTCGGTTTCCCGATAGCGACGCTGCATATTGGGCAAGACACCCTCGAACGCATGCTCCCGAGTGACTTTGCGGCCGCGATCCCCCACGTACACGAACGGAATTTGCTCATTACCGCTGCCGTTGAGAATGATGTCGCGCTCGTGTCGCGCTAAGTCCTGCCAGGGCGTTTCCAGCTCGAAGCGGTAGTGCTTGGCCAGTGCTTGTAACTGGGTGAAGTAATAAATGTTGCGCCGATCCCACCCTTTGATGACGCCCTCCGCCAGAGAGAGCTCCGGGTGGCTGATGAGCTTGTCGGGGTCGAAGTATTGTTGAACGCCCAAGCCATCGCAGGTCGGGCAGGCCCCCGCCGGGTTGTTGAAAGAGAACATGCGCGGCTCGAGTTCGGAGAGCGAGTAGCCACACACCGGGCAGGCAAAGCGCGATGAAAAGGCGAGATCCTCCTGCTCGCCATCCATGAAGTGAATCATCGCCGTGCCGTCGGCCAGGTTCAGCGCCGTCTCGAACGACTCTGCCAGCCGCTGGGCAATGTCGTCGCGTACCTTGAAGCGGTCGACCACCACGCTGATATCGTGTTTTTTACGCTTATCCAATGGTGCGATGTCGTCGAGTTCGAGCACTTGACCGTCGATCTGCACCCGCACGAACCCCTGGGCACGCAGCTCGCTGAGCAATTGTAAATGCTCGCCTTTGCGGCCCTTCACCACTGGGGCCAGCAGCATTAGCTTGGTGCCTTCGGCAAGATTTATGACTTGGTCGACCATTTGCGAGATGGTCTGGGCTTCTAGGTCTTCCCCGTGCTCGGGGCAGCGCGGTGTGCCGGCGCGGGCAAACAGCAGGCGCAGGTAGTCGTAAATTTCGGTGATCGTACCGACCGTCGAGCGAGGGTTATGCGAGGTGGACTTCTGCTCGATGGAAATGGCCGGAGAGAGTCCCTCGATGTGATCCACATCGGGTTTTTCCATCATCGACAGGAACTGTCGCGCGTAGGTGGAAAGCGACTCCACGTAGCGACGCTGCCCCTCCGCGTAGAGCGTATCGAACGCCAGCGATGACTTGCCGGAGCCGGAGAGCCCGGTAATGACAATCAGTTTGTCACGGGGCAGCTCCACATCGATCTGCTTGAGGTTGTGGGTGCGGGCACCCCTGACCAGAATGCTGTCCATCAACACCTCGAATCGCGTGGCAAAAGCGTAATTATACGTTTGCTGTACCCTTCCCGGCAAAACTGTCTCTGCTGTCGCCACCGCGCTGGCGTTTCCAGCGTGGTGACAAAGCGCTAGAATGGTCGGTTATCTCAGGCCGTTCTGGCCCATCCACCATACACAAGGGCACTATGCGCAAGGTTTCCGCACTGCTGCTGGCCGCTGAACGCCGTGCAATCAGCGGCTTGGCTGGCCTTTACGCGTCTCGTATGCTGGGACTCTTCATGGTTCTGCCGGTACTCGCGCTCTATGCTGACACGTTGGCAGGTGCAACGCCGCTGCTCGTGGGGGTCGCGTTAGGCATCTATGGCCTTACCCAGGCGTCGCTGCAAATTCCGTTTGGCCTGCTCTCTGATCGTATCGGGCGCAAGCGAGTGATTGCCATGGGGCTTGTGATTTTCGCCGTCGGTAGTGTGATCGCTGCAATGGCGGATACGATTGTCGGCGTGATCGCCGGGCGCGCGCTGCAGGGCGGTGGCGCCGTGGCGGCGGCCATCATGGCGCTACTGGCCGACCAAACCCGCGAGCAGGTTCGCACCGCCGCCATGGCCACCATCGGTCTTTCGATCGGCGTGTCGTTTGCCATTGCCATGGTGCTTGGTCCCTGGCTGGCCGCCTGGGCCGGTCTCTCCGGCGTGTTTTGGTTTACCGCCCTGTTGACGCTGGTGGGACTGGTGGTGCTGTGGCGCTGGGTGCCGCCCGCTCCGCGCCGGTTGCGCCACCGCGACGTTGGGCTGGATCGCAAACAGTTCAAGAGCGTGATGACTCGACCCGATTTGTGGCGACTGGATCTATCGATTTTTGCGCTGCATTTGGTACTGATGGCCATTTTCGTCGCCATTCCGTTTCGCTTGCTCAATGCAGGCGTAGCAGCGGAGTACCATGGGCTTGCCTATCTCGGCATCATGGCACTGTCATTCGTCGCCATGGTGCCGCTGGTCATCGTCGCGGAAAAACGTCAGCGGATGAAGCTGATGTGCCTGCTGGCCATTGGGGCCATTGCCTTGAGCCTGGCGAGCCTGGGGATGCCGCTCTCGCAAGGACGTTGGCTGTTCGTTTGGTTGTTCGTGTTTTTCACCGGATTTAATTTGCTGGAGGCGACGCTGCCCTCCATGCTCAGTAAGCTGGCCCCAGCGGGTGCCAAGGGGACGGCCATGGGGGTGTACTCCACCAGCCAGTTTTTAGGCGCCTTTTTAGGCGGCACGCTGGGCGGCTTGTTAGCCAACGTTTGGGGGTTGAACGCCGTCTTCATAGGCTGTGCCTTGTTGGCGCTAGGGTGGTGGGCGGCCATGTGGCGTATGCCGTCGCCGCCGCCGCTCTCGAGTGAAGTGATGGCGCTGCACGAAACGCAGCCCGATGCGATGAACCTGTTGATGGAGCATCTTGCCGACGTGGTCGGCGTAGAAGATGTGATGGTCGTGCCAGAAGAGCGTTTGGTCTACTTGAAGGTCAATCGCGACGCATTGGACCAGGCGGCGTTGTCGAGACTGATGTCGCCGCCACGAACCTAATGACTCACCGCTGGCTTAGCTGTGACCAGCTGTCAGTGACCGCTAATGTACACGATGAATGATGAGGAGCGACCTTATGGCGCGCGGGATTAATAAAGTTATTTTGATTGGCAACTTAGGCCAGGATCCGGAAGTCCGTTTCACTCCCTCCGGTACCGCGGTGGCGAACCTGAACCTGGCCACCTCTGATACCTGGATGGATCGTCAAAGCGGCCAGCGTCAGGAGCGCACCGAATGGCATCGCGTGGTGCTGTTCAACAAAACGGCCGAAATTGCCCAGCAGTACCTGAAAAAGGGCTCGAAAGTCTATATCGAAGGCCGCCTGCAAACGCGCAAATGGCAGGATCAAAATGGCCAGGACCGCTACAGTACGGAGATCGTTGCCAACGACATGCAGATGCTCGATGGCCGCAGCGGTGACTACCAGGGCGGCGGTGCGCCGCAAGGTGGCTATGCCCAGCAGGCACCTGCTCAGCAGGCCCCGCCGCAGCAGAACTATGGCCAAAACTATGGCCAGCAGCAGCCACCGCAACAAGGCGGTTACCCCAATCAAGGCGCTCCGCAGCGCTCTGCGCCGCCCCAGCAGCCTGCGCCTAACCAGCAGAACAATAGCTACGGTGCTCCTGATCCGGGCAATTTCGACGACTTCGACGACGAAATTCCGTTCTAACGCTGGCAGGCGTTCGTCACCGCATGACGCACGAGTTTACGTTCTTGGGTTGAGGAAGAGGGTCTGTCTTGAAGCTGCTGATACTGGATGCCGGGCACTGCTTGAGTTTAGCATTGGCTCGGGAAGCGAGCCGGCGCACCGATACCGAGCTGGTAATCGAACAGGGCCTCGCCGTTTCGGCGAGCCAGCTGCAGGCCATCGCGCCCGATGCGGTGATCATTCCGCCGCTGGCGCATCCGCTGAGCATGACCCCTGCCGAGGTAAAAGCCCATGCGGACGCCGTGGAGCGCTGCGTGGATGCGTGTCAAACCCAAGGAGTGGCGCTGGTCTGGTGCGTGTCCGATCAGCTTTACGAAGAGGGATTCGATATCCCCATCGATGAGCACGTCGTGCCCGCCCCACGCGACGAGTGTTTGCGCCGCCTCGTCCAGACCGGCGACCGCATTCGCGCCGACTACCACCGACACCTGATCGTGCGCTTGGGGCCCCTGTTCGCGCTGGAAGGCAGCCACGCTTGGCTGAATGAAATCATTGATAGCTTGGTGACCGGGCAGGCGGTTCGGGCCGCCGAAGATGTCGTCTGTTGCCCAACATCGGCCGATGCAGTGGCGATGGCACTCATCGGCATGCTGCAGCAGCAGGCCTGCGGGGCCGACGCTTGGGGGGCCTACCATTTGGCAGGGACGGAGCCGGTCAGTGCGTTCACCTTTACCTCGATGGTGCGCACGCAATTGGCGACGCACCTGGAGGGCCGAGGTGAGACGGTCGCGCTAGGTGAGGTGCAAGCACTGAACCATCACCACGATGCTAAATTACGCCGCGTATTGAACTGTCGCCGCGTGCTGGATGTGTTTGGCGTTCATCAAAAGCCATGGCGGCTGGAAGTTGGACGCATGCTGGATGCTTGGTGTCTCACCCGCGACCAGCAGCCCGATGACGTTGGGACAGGAGAGTCAGTTTGATCAATGTGGGTCGCAGCCTGCTGTTTTATGTAGGTTATTTCACTGCCATGCTACTCATTGGGGTGCTTTTTTTACCCATCGCACCGTTTCTGCCACTGGCGGCTCGCTATCGGCTGTTGAATCTCTACAACTACTTCTTGATGGTGTGGTTCCGCATTGCCTGCGGTGTGCGCTATGAGATTCAGGGGCGGGAGAATATCCCGTCAGGGCCCTGCGTCATTCAAGCCAATCACCAGTGTGAGTGGGAGACGGTCTTTCTGCAGGTGATGAAGCCGCCGGTGTGCACCGTGCTCAAGCGCGAGCTGCTGCGCATTCCCGTTTTTGGGTGGGGGCTGCGCTTGCTACGCCCGATCAGTTTGGATCGCTCCAAGCCCGCGCGAGCCATGAAACAAGTGCTGACGCAGGGCGTCGAACGCCTGGGTACTGGCCTGTCTGTCCTGATTTTCCCAGAGGGCACGCGGGTAGATCCTGGCGTGCGCAAGCGCTATAACAAAAGCGGTAGCGTCGTTGCTTGCCGAGCCGGTGTGCCGGTGCTTCCCGTCGCTCACAATGCCGGTGAGCGCTGGCCTGGTCGTCACTGGGTCAAGCGCCCAGGGGTGCTTCGCGTGCGCATTGGACCGCCCATCGCGACCGAAGGGCGCACGCCCGACGAGGTGTTGGTGGATGTCGAAGCCTGGATCGAGGGGCAGCTGCAGGAGATTTCCGAGGTCCCAAGGCCCGTGGCTCGCTAAGCGACGCTGAGCAACTATCCACACATATTCACGCAAAAACGGCGCCCGAAGGCGCCGTTTTTGATGCCGTACATGAATATCAGCCGTCGTAGCGCTGGAACACCAAGCAGGCGTTGGTGCCGCCAAAGCCAAAGCTGTTGGAGAGCACGCGCTCGAGGGTGACGCCGTCGCGACGCTCGGTCACGATATCGAAACCGTCGGCCTGCTCGTCGAGCTGCTCGACGTTGGCAGAAGCGGCCACGAAGTCGTGCTGCATCATCAGCAGCGAGTAGATCGCTTCCTGTACGCCAGTGGCACCCAGCGAGTGGCCGGTGAGCGACTTGGTCGAGCTCATGGCGGGCGTTGAGTTGCCGAACACGCTGCGAATCGCTTTCAGTTCAGCGACATCGCCAACCGGCGTCGAGGTGCCATGGGTATTGATGTAGTCGATATCGCCCTGCACCGTGGCCATGGCCTGATGCATGCAGCGCATCGCGCCCTCACCAGAGGGGGCCACCATGTCATGGCCATCCGAGGTCGCGCCATAGCCGACGAGCTCGCCATAGATCTTGGCGCCGCGCGCTTTTGCATGTTCGAGCTCTTCCAGCACCAGCATGCCGCCACCACCGGCGATGACGAAACCATCGCGGGCCTGATCGTAAGGGCGAGAAGCTTTGTCCGGGGTGTCGTTATAGTGCGTAGAGAGAGCACCCATGGCGTCGAACAGACACGACAGCGTCCAGTGCTCCTCTTCGCCACCGCCAGCAAAGACTACGTCCTGCTTGCCGAGCTGGATCTGCTCCATGGCGCTACCAATGCAGTGGGCCGAGGTCGCACAGGCAGAAGAGATGGAGTAGTTCACGCCTTTGATCTTGAACGGCGTGGCCAAGCAGGCGGATACCGTGCTACCCATGGTGCGGGTCACGCGGTAAGGGCCAACGCGGCGCAGACCTTTCTCGCGCATGAGATCGGCGGCTTCGACCTGATTGGCGCTAGACGCGCCGCCCGAACCGGCAATCAGACCGGTGCGCTCGTTCGACACTTGCGCTTCGGTCAGACCAGCGTCTTCGATGGCTTGGGCCATGGAGACGTAGGCGTAAGCCGCTGCATCGCCCATGAAGCGGCGCAGCTTGCGGTCGATTAGCGTATCGAGATCGATATCGACACTGCCCGCCACATGGCTGCGGAAGCCGCGCTCGGCGTACTCTTCCTTGAAACGAATACCGCTGCGCCCGCTTTTGAGCGCGTCTAAGACCTGTTGCTGGTCGTTGCCTAAGCACGACACGATGCCAAGGCCGGTGACTACCACTCGTCGCATGGGAGCCTCCTGTTAGAAATTCGCAGTGGAGGTGAATAGGCCAACGCGCAGGTCATTAGCCTGGTAGATATCGCGCCCGTCGACGGACACGGTGCCGTCGGCGATGCCTAGAATGAGCCGACGGGTAATGACGCGCTTCATATTGATGCGATACGTCACTTTTTGAGCGTCGGGCAAAATTTGGCCGCTGAATTTCACTTCGCCGCAGCCTAGCGCACGGCCTCGGCCAGGATGGCCAAGCCAGCCCAGATAAAAACCTACCAGCTGCCACATCGCGTCGAGACCCAAGCAGCCAGGCATCACCGGGTCGCCGGGGAAGTGGCAGTCGAAGAACCACAGATCCGGAGTGATATCCAGCTCGGCGATCAGTTCGCCTTTGCCGTGTTCACCGCCCTCTTCATGGATATGCGTGATACGGTCGAGCATCAGCATGTTGGGGGCTGGCAGCTGTGCATTGCCTGGGCCAAAAAGCTCGCCACGCGAGCAGGCCAGCAGTTCTTCGCGATCAAAGGAGTGTTGCTTGGTCACTGAATCGTTCCGAGTATGAAGATGGTTGTTGCGCCTAGTCTACTTCCCGAGACCACCGAATGCACGTCACGGGCGCCTTATCGTCACTTTCTAATGCTTTTTAATGATTTGCCAATACGGTAATCGTCATGAGTGTAACGTTTCACTTAGCGAATTCGCACAATAAACGGCCTATTGACGTAATATGCTCTATCCAAGTTTTGGGTTAGACGGCATGATGTCGTCGACCCTTGTTTTTAGTTAGTGACTGCTGATAGGACAACAAGACCCGCCATGTGGCTGCCTGTTTCTCTTAATCGTCCGCTGGTTTGGGTAGCGCTCATGGCGCTGCCTGCGTGTGTATGGATTCCTGATACCGCGCTGCGCATGGTGGCCGCCAGCTTGGTTACGTTGGGTTTATGGGATGCTTGGCACCAAGTTCGTCAGCAGCGGTTGCGCCTGCGGCTTGCCCAAGATGCCATGGGGTTAGCGGGGGATGCCATGGTCATTAGCGACGTGCAAAATCGCGTTCTGGCCGTCAACCCGGCCTTTACCGACATTACCGGCTACGAGAGTCAGGAGATGGTCGGCCGCAAGCTTGAAACCCTCGCGGCGCAGCGCCACGACAAAGCCTTCTATGAAAGCTTTTGGAGCACCCTCAAAGCCACGGGCCGTTGGGAAGGGGAAATGTGGAACCGCCGCAAACATGGCGATGAGTACCCCGAGTGGCTCAAGGTTCGTGCCGTGACCGACAAACGCGGCAAGATTACCCACTTCATCAGTCTGTTTACCGATATTTCGGCGCAAAAGGCTCGCGAGCGTGACCTGCGCCGCATCGGCTACGAGGACCCGCTGACCGGGCTACCTAATCGTCGCCGCCTGCATGACCTAATGGCCTCAAGGCTGCGCCACCTGCGCGCGGGTGAGAGTTTGGACATGGCGCTGATCGATATCGATGGTTTGAAGTCGGTCAATGACAGTCTGGGCGTCGAGCAGGGGGATCGGTTGCTTGCGCGGTTTGCTCAGCGGCTCACCAGCTACATGGCGGGCAGCGTCGTCGGCCGCCTGGGGGGTGATGAGTTTTTGGTGATTCGCACCACCACCTTCGATGATCACGACAAATGGATCATGACCCTGCGCGATCATATGTGCAGCCCTTTCGAGATCAATGAGCAGTCGCTGCGCCTAGGGCTGACCATTGGCAGCTGCCGCGCACCCGAAGATGGCCGCGACTCCGGCGTGCTGTTTCAGCGTTTGGAGTCCGCCTTGTATAGCGCCAAGCGATTGGGGCGTAACCATAGCCAGCGTTTTCGACCAGCCTTGGACAAGCAGGATAATCCCCAGCTGGCGCTGGTCAGCGATCTGCGCGCCGCGCTGGTGTCCGGTGACCAGTTAGAGCTTCACTACCAAACTCAGCACCACCCAGGCAGCGGTGAGCTGATGGGCATGGAGGCATTGCTACGCTGGCGCCATCCGCAGGATGGCATGATCTCGCCGGGCGAGTTCATTCCTCTGGCCGAGCGTCATGGTCTGATGGCCGAGCTAGGTAGCTGGGTGATCGAGAAAGCGTGTGCTCAGCAAGCACACTGGCAAAACAGCGGTATGCCCAAAGTGACCGTGTGGATCAACATCTCGGCGCTGCAGCTCTTTCAGGGCGATCTGGAAACCCAATTGGCGACCTGCTTGGAGCGCTATCAGCTCAAACCGTCGCAAATTGGTCTGGAGCTCACCGAGTCGGTGCTGCTGGACGAGCGTGCCGGCGACATGGGCCCCCGCCTACAGGCGCTTCGGGCGCTTGGCTACGCCATTGCCATCGACGACTTCGGTACCGGCTATTCATCGTTAGGCTATTTGAAACGACTGCCGGTGGATAAAATCAAACTGGACCGTGCGTTCATCCGCGAGCTCCCCAATGACCAAGCCGATGCGGCCATCGTCACGGCGGTGTTGGCCATGGCCGATGGGATGGGACTGGAAGTCGTGGCAGAGGGCGTTGAAACTCAAGCCCAGTGTCAGTTTTTGATCAAAGCGGGCTGTACGCTGGTGCAGGGATTTTACTTCGCCAAACCGCTGCCTGCCTCCGAGCTAGAGCAGCGCTGGTCGCCGGTGGCGCTTGCCGAGGGTGTTCATTGAGTCGTTGCAGCGACCCGCCGTGCGTAGTAGCTAATGCCTAGGCAAAGCGCGGCCCAGATGACCGCTTGCACCGGCAAAAGCCACGCTGCCAAACTTACGTTGGCCAGCGCCGCGCCCCCCAAATAAGAGAGTGGGCCACTGATCGCGCCACACGCGGCGGCCATCAGAGGGTAGCGCCATAGCCAAACAAGCGAGTGAAAGACCAGCGTGGCGAACAGCGGCCAGAGCATCCATAGCCATACGGGCAGCAGTCCCGCAACGAGCGCTTGGTCGCCAAAATCGAAGCCGCCTGCCACATGTAGTCCGCCATCCAGCGCCAGCCCCAATAGAGCGAATAGCCCGATGAAACGCCATTCGCCGGGTTTGGCCCAGTGCCAAAAGTGCCAGCCCAGCAGTGCCGCCCCGCTGATCGCGGCGATCCATGAGCCGCCCAGCACACATAGCAGCCAGCCCGCCTCGAAGCGCAGCGCATTGAATAACATCGCGCGTACTGGCATGGGGGAGGGCGACGCCATTTACAGCGCTCCGGTGAGCGGGGCCGGTTTGGCCGCCGGCTTGGCCAGCAACAGGTGGCAGGTGCCGATGGAGCGCTCGATAAAGCCGCCTTCGCAGTAACACAGGTAGTAGCGCCACATACGAATGAAGCGCTCGTCATAGCCTTGGCTACGTACCTGGTCGAGACTCGCCTCGAAACGGTGGCGCCACTCCCGCAGCGTCCGTGCGTAGTGCTGGCCAATCTCATCGAGTGCCACGACGTTGAGAGACGTTTTACGCATTACGCTCGAGAGCATGGCGTGATGGGAGGGCAAAAAACCACCGGGGAAAATGTAGCGCTTGATGAAGTCCATGTCGCGTTTGGCCTCTTCGAAGCGCTGGTCGCGAATGGTGATCGCTTGCAGCATCACTTGACCATCATCGGTCAGCAGGCTGTCGATCTTTTCGAGATACGTATTGAGATACTGATGTCCTACCGCCTCGATCATTTCTACCGAGATCAGCCGATCGAAACTTCCGGTCAGCTCGCGATAATCCTGCTTCAGCAGCGTGATTTTATCTTCCAGCCCTTCTTCTTTGATGCGCAGGGCGGTATGTGCGTACTGCTCCTCGGAAATCGTCGTAGTGGTCACCCGGCAGCCGCGTGTCTTGGCAGCGTGAATGGCCAAGCCGCCCCAGCCCGTGCCAATTTCCAACAAGTGGTGCTCGGGGCGAACGTCCAGCTTCTCGAGCATGATGTCGAGCTTATAGGTCGAGGCCTCTTCCAAACTGGCTTCCGGGTAGGGGAAGACGGCGCTGGAGTACATCCAGTGGCGTGTATCCAGGAATGTCGCAAACAGATCGTTACCGATGTCATAGTGCGCGGCGATATTGCGCTTGGAACCGGACAGACTGTTGCGTTGGAAGCGGTAAGCCAGTCCCAGCAGCCAGCGGGTGAGGCGAGCGCTACCGTTCTCCATCTGGCCATTGACATGATCCAGATTGGCGGCAAACAGGCGGACCAACGCCACCAAGTCATCGGCGTCCCAATCGCCGTCCATATAGGATTCTGCGGCACCGACGGTGCCGCCAAAGGCGAGTCGCTTCCAGGCGCGTGAGTGACGGATCACCACGGTGACTTGTAGCGGGCCCTCCTGACCCAGGTGATGGCACTGGTTGCCCTCGATCAACGTGATGCGTCCGCCGCGAAAGGCATCCAACTGAGCCAGCAAACGGGGTTTTAGCCAGCGAGTGAAGCGGTCTTGGCGCGCTGGCTGGCTATTGGGAGGCGTGGTACGCAGGGTGGTCATTTTGAAGTCTCCTTGCGCTTAGGGTGGTTATAAACGGGGATGCGCTTGAGCCACAGGCGAAGCGCTTCAAAATGGATTCCCGCGACCGTTTTCAGACTCATCCAAGGGTGCTTGGCGAGGGTGGCCAGGAGCACGCCGCGCGTGGCGGGCGCTGCATCGAGCGTGAGCGTAGCGTCGAAATGGCGTTGTTCGTGCTGCCAGTTCTCCATATGCAGATAGAGCTGGTCGCCGGGCGAATTGAATTTCCAGCGATAGGTCATCTCCATGGGGTTGAAGGGCGACACGTGCATGGCTTTAGCAAAGCGTGCCTGATGCGCGTGGCGGTCGGTCTCGACATGGCAGGCGTAGCAAGTACGCTCGCGCCAGGGCATATTGGTGACTTCACCCAGCACGGCGGCCAGGCGTCCCAGCTCATCGTAGGCGTAGTACACGGTGATCGGGTTGAACATCGTGCCGAGGGTGCGCAGTTGGGTCAGCATGCAGATACGACCGTTAGGGGCGCTGCCTAGATGGCGGGCCAACTCTTCCCGCACGGCGGTGCGCAGCGGGCGATCCGTCGGGGCCAGATAATCTTCGCGACGAAAGCGCGCCAGCGCCGGGCGTCGCGCGCTGAATCCCGGCACGCCGTCGAAGAGCGTGGGGAGCTCATCGAGATCGAGCCACGCCATCCACATCTGATAGCTAAACGTGTGAACCTTGGGCGTAAAGCGGCGGTGGCGAAGCGTACCGCGATAGATGCGCGAGCGCGGCGCAGCGATCATCCCAGCCCCTCCCCAACGCTGTTGGGCATCAACTCATGCGCGGGCAGCGCCGTCGGCGTGGTGGGCGGCTCAGCGGCTTCGTCACAGCCCAGTGCCTGCGCCACACGTAGCGCGCTCCAAACGCCGTCCTCATGAAAACCGTTGCGCCAGTAGGCGCCGCAGAAGTGGGTGCGCCGTGCCACCGACGAGATCTCGTCGTGGCGCATTTGAGCGGCCTGACCTGCCAGCGTGAACTGGGGATGGGCATAGCTGTAGCGGCCAAGCACCTTGGTCGGATCGATACTGTCGGAATCGTTCAGCGTGACGCAAAACGTGGTGTCTGCTGCTAAACGCTGCAGGATGTTCATGTTGTAAGTGACCGATACTCGCTCGTCGGCGCTGCGGCCATCCAACCGGTAGTTCCAGCTTGCCCAGGCGCGCTGGCGGCGGGGCAGCAGCGAGGTGTCGGTGTGCAGCACGACCTCGTTGTCCTGGTAAGGCATTGCTCCCAGGATCTCGCGCTCGGCGGCAGAGGCATCTCCTAGCATGGCGAGCGCTTGGTCAGCGTGACAGGCCAGTACGACCTGGTCGAAGCGTTCGCTGCCCTGGGCCGTGGTCACCACGACACCCGTGTCGCTGCGAGTGATGTGGGTCACCGGGGTGTTGAGACGGATGCGCGACGCATAGGGCGCGGTCAAGCTGGGGATATAGCGCTTGGAGCCGCCCACGAGGGTATACCATTGGGGGCGGTGGTTGACCGATAGCAGTCCATGGTTGCGGAAAAAGCGAACGAAAAACGTCAGTGGGAAAGCGCGTAGATCACCAATGCTCGCCGACCAGATGGCGGCCCCCATGGGCAGCAGGTAACGACGCTGGAACGCGTCGCCGTAGCCGTGTCTATCGAGGTACTCACCCAGCGTCATGTCCGCCGGTAGCCGTTTGCTCTCTAGGTCGGCGGTGGCCTGTTTGTTAAAGCGTAAAATATCGCGTAGCAGACGATAGAACGAGGGATTGAGCAGATTGCGGCGCTGGGCGAAGAGCGACGTGAGCGTATGGCCGTTGTACTCGAAGTCGACGTCCGTCTCATGCACCGAAAAACTCATCTCGGTGGCTTGGCTGGGCACGCCGAGGGTCGCTAACAAGCGTTGAAAATGGGGGTAGGTCCAGTCATTGAAAACGATGAAGCCGGTATCGATGGCGTAGGGCTCGCCATTGACCTCGACGTCCATGGTGGCCGTATGGCCGCCTAGTCGACGATCGGCTTCGAACAGCGTCACCTCATGCTGTGAGGATAGGTACCATCCGGCGGCCATCCCGCTGATGCCGCTGCCAATAACCGCAATGCGCTGTGACGCTGTGACGCTCATGGTGACTCCTTGGTTTGCCGCGTCATGCGCAGGCCAATCCATCGCCGCAGGGCGGGGGGTAAAATGCCCAAACATTTGACGATATAGGTAAACCGCCGTGGGAAATGGATATCCAGGCGACCTTTGGCAAGCCCTGCAATGATCGCCTTGGCGGCTTCGTCGGCCGTGACCTGCATGGGCATAGGAAAGTCGTTGCGGTCGGTGAGCGGTGTTTTCACGAAGCCCGGGTGGATCAAGCTGACGTCGATGCCTTCCTGGTGCAGATCAAGACGCAGAGATTCAAGAAAGTAACTCACGGCGGCCTTCGACGCGCCGTAAGCCTCCGCGCGAGGCAGCGGCAAGTAGGCCGAGGCGCTCGATGTCGCGGCCAAGCGTGCTGGTTTGCCTTCCTGACGAGCAGCACGCAGCAGCGGAAGGGCGGCGTCGACGCCATACAGCGTGCCAAACAGGTTTGGAGTGAAAACACGTTCGACGAGCGCCATATCGAAGTGTCGCGCGTCGAGATACTCGCAGGTGCCCGCGTTGAATAGTGCAACGTCTAATGCGCCCAGCCATTCGCGAATCTGCTCACCGGCGGCTAATACGGCCTGATGGTCGCTGACGTCCAGGGGCAACGGATAAGCGTTGTCATGGCCATTGCAAAGCGCATGCAATGCCTCTTCGTTGCGGGCGCTCAATACCACGCGGTGTCCCTGTTCGATTAACTGTTTGGCCAGCGCTTCACCAATGCCGGAGGTCGCGCCGGTCAGCCAGATACGTTGGGACGTATTCCATGTGCTCATCCTGCTCTCCTGTAGCGGCCTGTTAGCACGCAGCCTGCGTGCGTATCAACGAGGTCACACGACTCAACCCAGGCGCTGCTTTAACCAGCGTATGACACGTCCCATGATGGGAAGGTGCTCGTACAACATGGCCCCAGCATCGAAATAGTCGCGGTGACGCGACACTTTTCCGTCCTCGGTAAACGTCAGCGCACTGCAGCCCTCCACACTCACTGGCCTTCCCCGGGCCAAGCGAGGGTGAACGAACTCCATCGTCCACGTCACGAACGCTTGATGCCCCTGCATCTGCTGGGTATGGAACGTGAAGCGGCAGCGCTCAACGTTTTCGTACATCGTGGCGAAGTAGCGCTCTAGCGCCTCGCGACCTTCAATGTGATGTAGCGGATCGTTGAAAACAACTTCCTCAGTATATACCTCGTATAGTTTTTCTGTACAGGTGTTGTCTAGTTTGTTGAAGAAAGCACAAAACTTGGCCAAAGCGCGGTCGTCGGTCATCGCACACTCCTTGCAAGTGACAGGGCGTCATGATGAGAGAATGGTAGGTAGATAGGCAGCATAGCGGCACATGGCCGCCATGAAGAGGCGTATGTGGCGGCTACTTCGAGAGCGCTTTGAAGGCGTCGAGTGCCCGCTGGCGCGCCGCTTTGTGATCGACGATGGGCGCTGGGTAATCGATGGGATCGAGCATGTCTTTTGGTGGGGCGTGTCGCGCTTTAGCTGGCAGCGATGCAAGCTCGGGCAGCCACTGGGCGATGAACTCGCCGTCGGGGTCGAAGCGAGTCGATTGGGTGGTGGGGTTGAAAATGCGGAAATAGGGTGCCGCATCGGTTCCCGTCGAGGCGGCCCACTGCCAGCCGCCATTGTTGGCGCAGAACTCGCCATCCACCAAGTGGCGCATGAAAAAAGCCTCACCACGTCGCCAGTCGATCAGCAGGTGTTTGCTCAAGAACATGGCCGTGATCATGCGCAGGCGGTTGTGCATCCAGCCGGTCGACACGAGTTGGCGCATGGCAGCGTCCACGATGGGGTAGCCGGTGCGGCCCTCGCACCAGGCGGCAAAGCCGTCGTCGTCATCGCGCCAGGCGAGCTGCTTGGTGTGTTCTTGAAACGGCTGGTAGCGGCACACCTGGGGGAAGCCGACCGCCACATGCTGATAAAACTCCCGCCACACCAGCTCGTTCACCCAGGCCGTCAAGCCCGCGTCGCCGTCGGCGAGGCTCCCGCCGTTTTCGCTCATCACGGCTTGTAGGCACTGGCGATACGAGATCATCCCCAGGGCTAAATAGGGTGACAGCTCGCTGGTTCCCCGCACCTTGGGAAAATCGCGCTGATCCTTGTAATGCCGCCCGCGAAAACGCAAGAAGCGCTCCAAGTTGTCGCTAGCGGCGTTTTCGCCTGCGGGCCACTGGCGGCCATCCAGCGGCTCGTCGTCGAGCGCGGGCAGAGACGGAAGCGAGTCGCTTTGGATCTCGAGGGGCGACTGGGCTTCTGGCGTGTCGCGCAGAGCAAGCTGATCCGCCGTTACCTGTTTGTGCCACGCTTTCGCAAAGGGTGTAAACACGCCGTAGTAATCGCCTTTGCCGGTCAGCAAACTGCCTGGGGCAAAGGCAACGGCGTCATGGTGACCATGAGCAGTTATCTCTGCCTGTTGAAAGGCCTTCAGTACTGCCTGATCGCGGCGCTGCTCGTTGAGCGGATACTCGTAATTGAAGTGTAGCCGCTCGACGCCGTACTTCTGGGCAATCTCCAACAGCGCTTGAGGGGCGTCGTCGTAGCGTTCGATATCGCGGTGCAGAAGCGGGATGTTCAGACCGTTGAGCGACGTCTTCAGTGCACTGACGCCGCGCGCCCAAAAATCGAGCTTGTTCGCACCGTGACCGTGGTCACGCCACTGCTCGATGCTGCGTAAAAAAACCGCTACGACCGGCCCTTTGGCGGCAGCGGCGGCGAGTGCGGAATTGTCATGAATACGTAAATCGCTGCGAAACCAAACAAGCTGCAGGTTCATGCAAAATCCTTAGGTTAGCCGATGCCACCGCGTTTACAGGATACCGGATTCACGTAGCAGCGGGCGCAAACGAGCAATCGCTTGGGGAAGGTCGTCCCCCAGCATGTGAACGGCGCCGTCACGGAGGTCGTTCTCGCGCAGCCGCGCCACTTCGCCGCAAACGCCGAGGGGCACGCCGAGGGCTTCGGCGGCTTTGGGTAAATCGTCGCGAATATAGCGATCGTTTTCTCGCTGACCGCTGGAAAGCAGCACCATCGATGAATGTAGGCGAGACACCGCTTGCGGCAAATCGTCGAGTGGCAGCGAGTGATCGAAGAGTTGCACGCGGTAGCCTTGTTCGCTGGCCATGAGCGCGCACATCAACACCCAAAGCGGGCCGGGGTCGTCAGGCATAGCGCTGAGTAGGATCAGCGGTCCCCGTGTCGCTTGGTTGGCGTAGTGCAAGCGAATACCTACTTGGCTGCGGAAAAACGCTTCGAACGTGCGGCGTACCAAGTCGTCGGGCTCGGCGGCCCACTTGGCTTCTAGGGTCAGAATGACCGGCTGCCAAAGCTCGTTGATCGCCACGCTCAGCGGATAAAGCGCCAGGCTCTGGTGATACAGGGCTTCTAACTTCGGCAAGTCGACCGCTTCGATGACCGCCTGAAGCTGCTGGCGTTGGCTGGCCCAGTCACCGGCATTCGGCGTTGGTGCCTCGACCGTTTCAGGTTGGTCGAGCAGGTCCGCCACTTGGCTGACCGGTACGCCGCGGTTGAGCCATTGAAGAATGCGCTCGATGCGGCTGATGTCGTCCTGGGCGTAGAGCCTGTGTCCCTTGGGCGTGCGCTGTGGACGAATCAAACCGTAGCGTCGCTCCCAGGCGCGTAGAGTGACCGAGTTCACACCCGTCAAACGGGAAACTTCCCGAATCGGATAGAGGGGAGTATCGGGTGGGTGGGTCGCCTTGTTGCTCATGGGCGCCATTGCCTCTTGGTTGCCTGCAGCCAGCGCTGCAGGGGTCTGTCAATAATTGCGATAGCTATGTTGCCGCGCCAGCTCGGCGCAGGGCCATCTAGCCGTATAGCGATGTCGTATAGCGATTCGTTGAATAACACCTAATCGATGGAATAGGATCACGCTATTATAGGCACCTTTGTACAATTTGTGGCGACTGGGTACAACCTTTGCGGTGTCCATCTTGGTGCGCTGTTAGTCGGAGTATTATTAGACCGACCGGCCTAATAATGCCGCCCCCAGCTCGTTTCCAGAGAGCCAAGCATCCTCGACACGGCTACCGCGGAAGCTGTCACCGCACAGTGCTAAACCGCTCTCACTGTACAAGAACGACTGCCTGCCTGGCGAGGCAGGCTGGGCATAGCGCCAGCGGTGCGCCCCTACGTCAATAGGAGAGGGGAGCGATGTGTCGCTGGGCAGTGTGGTGACGAATGCCTCCCATAGCTGCTGCGCCGCGGAGGCTGGTGTCGCGTCGATATGTGCATCGCTCCAGTCGAGTTGGGCCAGCAGGCTCAGGCTTTCCGGCTGGTGCTTTCGCCCTGGTTTGGTGTGGTTGCGAGAGACCAAGCGTAGAGCAGGATGCTCAAGATGCAGGCTCTGCCACTGGTCGCCGACGGGAAGTCTTGGAAGCGATTCGTCAAATATGGCCCATGCCGCCCAGCAGCTCCGCTGCGGTCTTTCTTCACAGGCGTCGGACAGCATCGGTTCCCAATCTGCCAGCAGCGCTTTCGCCTGGGGCGGCGGGGCGCTGATCACCACGTAATCGAAAAGACCGTACCGGTTGTCGTGAGCATCGCGAAGCTGCCAGCCTTTGGGCTGGCGCTCTAAGGCCGTGATGGTCGTTTCGAGCAAGAGCGTGGCATCAGCGAACGCGCTCAGCCCGTCGGCCAGGCAGCGAGTAATGGCGCTCATGCGCGGCGCTCCACAATAGCGTATCTGCCCATCGTCGTGTGTTTGCCAGCCGGATGCACTAGCCTGATAGCGATGTGTTGGCCAGATGTCCACACAGCCTGCTCGCCGCCACTCGTCCACCTGACGCGCAAAACGCTCGTCTCGCACGGTAAAGGCTTGGGCGCCGAGGTCGAGCGTGGCGGCAGGGCGCTGTTTACTGGACATTCGCCCGCCGGGGCCGCGTGCCTTATCGAATAGCCGAACCTGGGTGCCCTGCTGCGCCAGTCGATGGGCGCAGGCCAGCCCAGACAGCCCGGCGCCCACGATGGCCACGCGAAGCGCAAAGGGTGATGGATAGCTCTCGTTTGCCGTTGCGGCCATACGTCCTCGCGGTATCAGTATTTTATCGTAGCAGTTATGTATAAATATCGTACAATTAAATAAGTTGCAATGTGTATGAGTGACCGAACCTCGCCCGCCGAGACCGCTCATCCGGCGGTGGCAGGCAACACTCTCCTGCACACCACGTTTAACGGCAAAGGAGTGACACCATGCGGGTATTAATCACCGGGGGCAGCGGCTTCGTGGGCCAGCGACTCAGCCAAGTGCTGATCGACCAAGGGCACGAGGTGCAGGTGGTGTCCCGAACGCCCCACAACGTGCGCGGTAAACTGCCCAAGACCTGCGATATCCGCGATAGCGCGCAAGCCTTCGTGGACACACCGCCAGACGCGCTGGTGAATTTGGCGGGGGAGCCCATTGCGGCAAAACGCTGGAGCACCGAACAGAAAGAGCGACTCATCCGCTCCCGGGTCGAGAGTACCCAGCAGCTCATTACCCTCTGCGAGCAGCTGACGGCCAACGGCCAACCTTTACCGAGCGTCATGGTGAGTGGTTCGGCGATGGGCTATTACGGCGATCAGGGGGACAAGGTGGTGGACGAGACCACCACGCCCCACGACGAGTTCGCGCATCGGCTGTGCGCTCAGTGGGAAGCGGCGGCCAAGCCCGTGGAGACGATGGGCATCCGGCTGGCGATTCTGCGTATTGGGCTGGTGCTCGAAGCGGGGGGCGGGACGCTGCAAAAAATGCTGCCGCCGTTCAAACTCGGCCTAGGCGGGCGGTTTGGTGATGGTCAGCAGTTCATGCCCTGGATTCATCGAGATGATCTGGTGGCCGCGATCATCTATTTGATCAACCAGCCAGCCCTCTCTGGTGCGTTCAACGGCAGCGCACCGCATCCGGTGACCAACGCCGAATTCACCCAAACGCTGGCCAAGCAGCTGCATCGTCCGGCCATGTTTCCGGTGCCCGCGTTCGTGCTGAAAGCGGGCTTTGGGGAGATGTCGCGGCTGCTGTTGACCGGGGCAGACATGCGTCCCGAGCGGCTACGCGAAGCGGGCTTCGAGTTTCAGTACCCGACGCTCGACCAAGCACTGGCGGCCATCCTATAGCCGCCCGTCGCGAGGCTCAGTTCGCGTTGGGGTCGACGGTGATGATCACCCGCACCGAGTCGAGTCGTAGGCGAGTGTTTTCGATAGCGCTGCTCAGCGCCTGACGCTCCTGCTGCAGCGCTTCCAGCTCTTCACTGCGCACCGCCGGATTGTGCTCCGCCAGCGCCGTCAGGCGGGCCAGCTCGGCGTCCAGCTGGGCGCGCATGCGGATTTCTGCGGCCTCTACGATACTCGGCAGTTCACGCTCGGCTTCGCTTTCTCCTTGGGTGAGCAGCTCGCGAAGCTGATCATGGCGGCTCTTGATCAAATCCCGCGCCAGCGACTTGTTCACCTTCTGCAGGTTTTTGCCCAGCCCGGTGAACGAGATCTTGCTGGTCAGGTTGGCGCCTGACTCATCCAGCAGTACGCGTACGGCGGTGGGCGGCAAGAAGCGGTTCAGGTGCAGCGATTTGGGCGCCGGACAGTGGGTGCGGAAGACCAGCTCGGCCATCAAGCGCCCGCTGGGAATCGCCGGATGACGCAGCAGTGCTAGTGCGGTGTTGCCCATGGTGCCGTCGAGCACGCGGCCCATCATTTCGCGCACCAGCGGATGCTCCCAAGAGAGCCGCTGCACGTCATCCCGCGCTAGCGCCTGATCGCGACGATAGGTGGCGGAGAAGCCCTCTTCGCCTTTGACCAGCCCCGGCAGGCCATCCAGCATGTGCTGGCTGGGTTGCAGATGCAGCAGGCCGTTGCCGATCTCCTGGCTGTCGACGCCGAAGATATCCAGCGCACGCTCCACGTAGCGAGGCAGCGCCGGGTCGTCGTCCAGCTCGCGTACGGCATCGATCACCTGCCGTGCCCGCGTGGGGCGGCAGGCGTTGAGCTCCAGCAGGCGGTTGCGACCCGCATCCCGCTCGGCGAGCTTGGCGATGAACATCTCTCGGGTCTCGTCGATGATCTCGTCGAGCATCTCGTCGTCGAGCAGCGCATCGGCCAGGGCATCGCCAAAGGCATCGAACAGGTCGCTGCCCACCCCATGGGGCGCGCTGAACGCGTCCATGCCTTCGTGGTACCAGCGCAGCAGGCGCTCGCCGGGGCTGCCGGTAAACGTAGGCACGTGCAGCTCGATGGCGTGGCGCTGGCCGATCCGGTCAAGACGGCCAATGCGCTGCTCTAGCTGGTCGGGGTGCTGCGGCATGTCGAACATGACCAAGTGGCGGCAGAACTGAAAGTTGCGCCCCTCGGAGCCGATCTCGGAACACACCAACACCTGGCAGCCATCCTCTTCGTCGGCAAACGCGGCGGCGGCCCGGTCGCGCTCGACCAGCGATAGGCCTTCGTGGAAGACCGGCGCATGGTAGCCGCCCAAGACCCGCAGGCCCTCCGCGAGCCCTTCTGCGGTTTCCCGGTGGTGGGCAATGACCAGTACTTTGTCGTTGGCGAAGCCCGTCTCGCTGTCGTCGCTGAGTTTTTCGAGCAGCCAGTTGACGCGAGGGTCGATGTGCCACCAAGCCTCGGTGTTCAGCGGGTCGTTGCTGAGCTCGCGGTACATGGCGTCCGGGTAGATCAGTACGTCTGGATGGTCCATGCCGGTTTCGATCAGCAGCTCGTCCAAATAGTCGTCGTCGCGCTCCAGGCGGCGCAGCACGCGGCGGTAGGCCGACGGCAGTTCGAGCGGAGCTAAATGCAGGCGTCGCTCGGGGAAGCCGCCTACGTGACGGCGGCTGTTGCGGAACATCACGCGGCCGGTGCCGTGGCGGTCGAGCAGTGCATCGCGCAGCTGGGCGCGTGCGGCGTCCTGCTGCTCCGGGCTGGCCTCTGGGTGGCACAGCGTGGCGAGCAGCGCCTGGCTGTCGCGGTCGTCGGCCACGGCGGCGACGCGTTCGCGGGCACTCGCGGTGTGCGGCAGCTCCTCCAGGGCATCGATGGCGCCTGCCACCGCGACGTAGTGCTGCTCCTCCTCTTTGAAGCGCTCGATGTCGTGGTAGCGCTCAGCGTCAAGTAGCCGCAGGCGGGCGAAGTGGCTCTCCAGACCCATCTGGTCCGGCGTGGCGGTGAGCAGCAGCAGGCCGGGAATCTCGGCGGCGAGCTGTTCCACGCACTGGTAGCCGGGGCCGCTCTTCTCCGGGCTCCAATCCAGGTGGTGGGCCTCATCGACGATCAGCAGGTCGAAGCGGCTGGCCAGGGCTTGGTCCTGGCGATGAATGTTGGCAAACAGCCAGCCTTGGCTAGCCAGCACGAGCTGGGCGCTCTCGAACGGGTTGGCGCTGCCGTGGGCCTGGCTCTGGTGCTCGTCCAGTAGAGTGACGTTCAGCGAGAAGCGGCGCAGCAGTTCGACCAACCACTGGTGGGTCAGGCTGTCGGGCACCAATATCAGCGCGCGCTCTACCCGGCCAGCCAGCAGCAGGCGGTGAAGAATCAGGCCGGCTTCGATGGTTTTGCCCAGGCCCACTTCGTCGGCCAACAGAACCCGCGGCGCATGGCGTCCGGCGACTTCGTCGGCAATATAGAGCTGATGGGGTATGAGGTCGATGCGCGGCCCGGCAAAACCGAGGGCCCCGTGCTGCTCGATGCGCTGGAAGTGGTGAAGAGTGCGAAAGCGAAGATCAAACCAGTCGTTGCGGTCGACTTGACCGGTGAGCAAGCGGTCGCGGGCCTGATCGAACTGCATGGTATCGGCCAGCTTGGCCTCGGGCAGCTCGCGCAGAGTGCCGTCGCTGTCTTCACCGATGTAGGTGATCAGGCCGCGACTCTCTTTGCTGTCATCGACGATCATCTGCCAGCCATCGGCAGAGAGAACGCGGTCGCCGCTGCCGAACATCACGCGGGTGAGCGGCGCCTGGCGAGTGTTGTAGGTGCGGGTTTCCTGGCTGGCACTGAACAAAATGGTAACGCTACGGGCGTCGCAGTTAAGCACGGTGCCGAGTCCAAGCTCGGCTTCGCCGTCGCTAATCCAGCGCTGGCCGGGAGAAAAATCGCTCATGATGCCTCGAGGAAGTCGTCAAAATCGGGTCGTACGCCGCCGGGGCAGGTGACCGGCGGCTAACAGGGCGGGGGATTCTAACGCAAAGCAGCGGGGGGATTAAGGTCTATCGTGGTCAATCGCGCAACCAGCGCTCCAACTGCGCGCGGGTCAGTTCACCGACGTGCACGTCGAGGGTTCTGCCCGTCGTATCGAAGAGCACCGTCGTCGGAAGCCCCGGCGCTTGGAAGCGCGCCATCAGCGTCTGCTCGGGGTCGCGCAGCGGGTAACGGAAGCTGAGTGACTGCTCGTCCAAATAGCGGGCAATGGGCAGCAAGTCCTCGCCCTGATTCACCACGACGACGGTAATGTCGTCGCGCTGGTCCGCCTCTTCTAACAGCGGCATCTCGCGCAGGCAGGGCGGGCACCAGGTGGCCCACAGATTGACGATGATGCGTTCGCCTTGATGGGTCAGCGACGGCAGCGACACCGCGTTGCCGTCGAGATCGTCTAGCGTGACATCGGGTAGCGACGTGACGGCAAATGATTGACCCAGCGGTGATAGCGTGACCAGCACCAGCCAAAGGCTGGCGGCGCCTACCGTCATGGCCAGGCCGCCGATCATCGCCAATAGCCGCGCGCGCAGTGCCCAGACGGTCCAAAGCAAGCCAGCAAGCAGGCCGCCGAGGGCGTGATAGCCCGGCTGCCATACTTTCAGCGCGTCCAGCGGGGACGCAGCGTAGCTCTCCCAATGGAGGACGACGAACGTCACCCGCGCGCCGACGAGCCAGGCGAGCAACAAGCCGTTGAACCAGCGGCCATGGGGTCTGGCGGATAGCCCCAGCAGGTAGCGGCTGCTCAGCAGCAGCAGCAGCGCGCAGGCCAGCGCGTAAAGCCGTGGCGTCGAAATCAGCAGGGGGCCGAGGGCTATGGCATTCATCGTCATTCCGGTAAGCAGGTACACTAGGGCACCATACCACGCACGCTACTCACGATGGAGATGTCGATGCCGCAATCCTCTTTTGACACCCTGCGCGCTCTGGCCATAGGCAGTCAGGCGCTAGGCCTCGCGCTGATCATTACTCTCGAAACCGTGCTCGGTGACGGTGCCCGCCCCTGGCAGGGCGCGGTACTGGCCGTCATGGTGGCGTGTGCGCTGGTCATTGCTCTGGTGCGCATGTACCGCAACAAGCGCCGACAGAAGCGACTGGCTGAGCGTTTAGAGGCATCAGAGCCGAAAAACCACGAGCGTTAGAAACCGTTGCTTGTGTTTTTGACGGGACGGTTCCAGATTATGGGTAGCCCTGCGCTGGACGGTCAGGGCACTCAATCTACTGGGAGCGACAAATAATATGATCAATAAGCGCGCACTAGCCATTGCCGTAGCGGCCTCGTCACTTGCTTTAACCGGGATGGCCCAAGCGGAGGTCAAAGTTGGCTTCTTGGGCGGCTTTACGGGGGGAATCGAGAGTCTGACACCGCCGATCTTTGCTGGGGCCCAGCTGGCGGTCGAACAGGTCAACGCGCAGGGCGGTATCTTGGGGGGGCAGACCCTGGCCATGCCTTCGGGCGATACCACCTGTTCCGATGCGTCGGCCGCCTCCAACGCCGCCGACCGCATGGTGAACTCCGAGAACGTCACGGCCATCGTTGGGGCGTTATGCACCGGTGCCACGATTGCCGCTGCCAACAACGCCGCGATCCCTGGCGGTGTGTTGATGGTGTCTCCAGCATCGACCGCCCCCGCGGTATCGGAGCTGGACGACAACGACCTGGTCTTCCGTACCGTGCCGTCGGACGCCTTCCAGGGTGAAATGCTGGCCAAGCTGCTGCTGGATAAAGGCATCGACTATGTGGCCGTTACCTTCGTCAACAACGACTATGGCCGTGGTCTGTCGGACGCCTTTAGCGCCGCGTTTACCGCCGGTGGCGGCGAAGTGGCCGAGAACCTCGCCCACGAAGATAACCGCGCCGACTACCGCTCCGAGCTGGGCTCGCTCTCCGCCAGCGGTGCCGATACCCTCGTCGTCTTGGCCTACGCTGACACGTCTGGCCAAACGGTACTGCGTCAAGCCTATGAGAGTGGCATGTTCACCCAGTACGTGGGCGCTGACGGGATGGTAGGCGACAGCCTAGTCGAAGCGATCGGTGCCGACGTATTGGATGGCATGATTGCCACTCGCCCCGGCAGCCCAGAGCTACCCGGCACCGAAATATTTAACAACGCAGCGACTGAGGCGGATATCGATCCCAGCGCCGTGTTTGCGGCTCAAGCATACGATGCGGCCTTCCTGATTGCGCTAGCCATCGAGCAAAACGGCAGCGCAGACCGTGAAGGGCTCTCGGAAGCCCTGCGCAGCGTATCGAGTGCTCCCGGTGAAGTGATCCTGCCCGGTGAGTGGGAGAAAGCCGTCGAGCTGATCGCTGCGGGGACGGACATCAACTACGAAGGCGCCTCCGGCTCCCACGAGTTCGATGACAACGGTGATGTACCGGGCGTGGTCGTCGAGATGGCTGTAGAAAACGGCACCTTTACCAGCAAAGGGCAAGTGGACCTGTAAGCCGTTACCATTGCTACATAACACAGCGCCCCGCTCATTGAGCGGGGCGCTTTTCGTTGGGCGATGCCTGTGTCATTAGCCGTGGCTTTTGATCTTTTCAGGCAGCAGCCCTTTGGGGGCAAAGCGCAGTACCAGGGTGATCAGCATGCCGATCACCAGAACTCGTGCTTGAAGCGCTCGACTGTCCATATTGCTGGGTGCCTCCCAGCCAAAGGCGTTCTCTCCGAGTGCGACGAACAGCTCCATCAAAAACAGCGCCAGCGGCTCGGACATGATCCAGATGATGTAGACGGCCACCGCACCAAAAATGGTGCCCAGGTTATTGCCGGGGCCGCCCAGGATGACCATCACCAGCACCAGAAAGGTGTGGTTCAGCGGTAGGTAGCCCTGCGGATCGAACAGGCTGTTGAACGTGCCCAACATGCCGCCCCCCAGGCCCATCAAAATGCAGCCCAGCACGAAAATCTCCAGGCGACGCTTGTTGATGTCCTTACCCATGGCCGCCGATGAGACTTCGTTGTCGCGGATCGCGCGAATCATTCGCCCCCAAGGGGCGTGATAAGCACGGTGCAGCAGGAAGAAGATCACCGCAATGACCACCGCCGTCACCGATAGATAGATGGCGCGGGAGAGGGTAAAGCCGAGTTCGGCAGGGCCAGGCGTGGGCCAAGGCAGCGGCGAGACCGTGGCCGTGCCGCGGGTCAGCCAGTCGGAGTTTTTCAAAAACGCCTTGATGATCTCGGCAATACCCAGGGTGGCAATCGCCAAGTAGTCGCTGCGCAGCCCAAGACACACATGGCCGATGAAGTAGCCCACGCCACCGGCCAGCGCGCCCCCGACGATCCAGCCCACCCAAGGCGGCAGGCCAAATCCGCCCACAAAGCCCGCCTGGGACTGAATTTGGCTGGTGACATCGCGCAACAGACTGATCACGACGAGGTAAAGTACCACCGCCAGCACTACGGCGATCACGGTGCGCAGCGTTTTGGGCACACCCAAGCGGTCGAGTTTGGTGGCACCGATGACCACGACCGTGGCCGCAAGGCCATAGAGCAGCACTTGGCCGAGCTCACCCGGCAGCTCGGTACCCCAAAAGGCGTCGTTGACCGGTACGCTAAACAGCATGGCGCAGAAGCCGCCGAGGGCGACGAAGCCCATCACCCCGGCATTGAACTGCCCGGCGTAGCCCCACTGAATCGTCAGGCCCAAAGCGAGAATGGCGTAACAGGCGGCTTCGACCAGCATGCGAGTGCTGTAGGCCGCACCCATCTGGGCATACACCGCCAAAACGGCGAGGAGCAGCGCACCAAACAGCACCAGCTCGCGCAGCGGGAAGCGGCGCTGCGGGGTGGCGTCTTTCGGCGTGTAGGCCGGGTTGCGAGTATTGGTTGGATGGCTCATTAGATCACCTTGCCTTTGAACAGGCCGGTCGGGCGCCACACCAGGATGGCCACCAGAATGAAGAACGGCACCACGATTTTGTATTCAGTGCCCACGAAGGCAAGATTCGACGGCAGCGCCAGCCACTCGGGAAAACTGTCTTGGAAAGGGCGTATCAACACGTTCCAGTTGAAGACGGCCAAGGTTTCGGCAAAGCCCACCACGAACCCACCGGCAATCGCGCCGTAAGGATGGCCCACTCCGCCGACGATGGCCGCCGCAAAGATCGGCAGCAGCAGGAAGAAGCTCAGGTCCGGTTTGAAGGTCACGTCCAACGAGAGCAGCGTGCCCGCAATCGCTGCGAGGCCGCCCGCAATCACCCAGGTGACCGCCACGATGGTATTGGTATTAATGCCCGATGCCTGGGCCAGCTCCGGATTATCCGACATGGCGCGCATGGCTTTGCCTAACCGTGAACGGTTGAGGAACAGGTGGAGCGCCATCACCGCAACGATGGTGATCACGAACAGATAGATCTGCGGTTCGGTGATCACGATCGGTGCCCGCGCGCCTTCGAACGGTAGCGCTAGACGAAAGATCTCTTTGCGGTCATCGACATACAGACTCTGCCCGCCGGTGCCCGAGAACAAACGAATCAAGCCCTGCAGCATCAGCGTGACCCCCAATGAGCCAATCACCATGACGATGGGCTTTACGCCATGGGCGCGCAGCGGCTTATAGAAGGCCTTATCGATACCGACGGCGAGCAGGGCGGTGAGCAGCATCGCCAGCGGCAGCATGATCAGCGCCGTGGGGACGCCAATGCTGGCGCCGACGGCAGGGAAAGCGGTGGTGAGCAGCAGCACCATGAAGGCACCGAAGGTCATCATGTCGGCATGGGCAAAGTGGGCAAAACGCATGATGCTGAAAATCAGCGTCACGCCAATCGCGCCAATGGCATAAATCGAGCCGGTGACGCTGCCCGCAATCACCACGTTATTAATGAAAAAAGCCAGTTCGTTCACGCGTTTCTCCCCCGGGCTAGCCGCCCAAAAAGCTTTTGGCGACATCGGGGTCGGCCAGCAGAGCCGCCCCGGTATCCGTAAAGCGGTTCTGGCCTGCTGCCAGGACAAAGCCTTTATCGGCAATCGCCAGGGCCTGCTTGGCGTTCTGCTCGACCATCAAGATGCCCACACCTGCGGCGTTGATCTTCTTCACGCGATCAAAGATCTCATTCATATAGAGTGGCGATAATCCGGCCGTGGGCTCGTCTAGCAGCAGCAGGCTGGGCTCTGCCATCAGTGCACGACCCATGGCCACCATCTGGCGCTGGCCGCCGGAGAGCTCGCCCGCCGGCTGGTGGCGCTTCTCGACCAGCGGCGGGAAGAAGTCGTACACCTGTTCCAGCATGCGCTTGACGTTCTGCGGCTTCAGGTAGGCGCCCATCTCCAGGTTCTCTTTCACCGAGAGGCTGGGGAAGACGTTTTTCTCCTGGGGGACGAAGCCCATGCCTCGCTCCACGAGTTGGTTGGGCGGTAAATTGTGGATGGGTTGGCCGTTGAGCAGGATTTCGCCCTGGTTGACGTTCAGAAGCCCAAATACGGCTTTGAGCATGGTGGATTTTCCCGCGCCATTGGGGCCGACGATGACGCCGACCTCGTCGGCATACAGGGTCATATCGACCCCGTTCAAAATGTTCATACTGCCATAACCGCCGTGCACGTCGCGTGCTACAAGCAGTGGCTGGGGTGATGCCTGTGTCGATGACATAAACGCGTCTCAGCAAGCGTCGCGCTGGGGTCTCCAGACGCGATCATGTTGTTGTAGCCGTGGGTGGGCTGTTGGTCGTGACGGTGTGAAGCGTATTGCCGGGGTCAGGCGGCATCCGAGCCGAAGTAGGCCTCGATGACTGCCGGGTCGCTCTGTATCGCTTCGATGTGTCCTTCCACCATGACGCTGCCCTGGGCCAGTACGATGACCGGATCGCAGAGCCGCGAAATCATGTCCATGTCGTGCTCGATGACCAGGAAGGTGTAGCCCATCTCACGGTTGAGCCGCTCGATATTGCCCATTAAATCGCCAAGAAGCGTACGGTTCACCCCCGCGGCGATTTCATCGAGCAGGACGATCTTGGCATCGGTCATCATGGTGCGGCCAAGCTCCAGAAGCTTCTTCTGTCCGCCGGAGAGGTTGCCCGCAAGTTCGTTGCGCACATGGTGCAGGCCGACGAAGTCGATGACCTCCAGCGCGCGGCGGCGCACCTCGGCCTCTTGCTCGCGCACCAGCGATGGCTTGAACCAAGTATTGAACAGATTTTCACCGGCCTGCCGGGGGGGCACCATCATCAAATTTTCCAGCGCGCTCATCTGGCTGAACTCGTGGGCAATTTGAAAGGTGCGTAGCAGTCCTTTGTGGAAACGCTGGTCGGCGCTCAAGGTGGTGATGTCTTCGCCATCGAGCAGGATCTGCCCGCTGTCCGGCGTCAGCGCCCCGGCGATCAGGTTGAAGAGCGTCGATTTACCGGCTCCGTTAGGGCCGATCATGCCGGTGATCGACCCTTTCTCGACTTGGATCGAACAGTCGTTGATGACGTGTAGCCCACCGAACGCTTTATTGACGTGTTGTACTTCGATAAGCGGTTGCATGGTGTCCTCGTAAGGCAGGCGGCCTCGTCACCGCCTGCAGCAGGGATATTGTTATCAAGGTTTAGAGTGGCGCAGGCGCTGAGCAAGCGCAAAAGCCGCCACGATGAGCAGTGCGCCGAGCGTTGGAATCAGATACCCCTCGATGTGGGGTATCGTACGTAAAAAGACGAACGATACTGCCGCCGGCCCGACGAAACGCACTAAAAAGCGCCAGAAAGCGAACCAGGTGGCATTGGTGCCGAGCTCTTTCATGACTTCGCTCTGGGTCAGCGCCCAGCCGGCAAACAGGGCGATCAACAGGCCACCCAGCGGCATGAAGATATTGGTCAGCAGCTCGATGACATCGAAGGCGCTGCGTCCAAACAGCGTATGGAAAATCGTGCCTTCTGCCCAGACGTTGAAGCTGACCACCGTGAGTAGCCCCATGGCCCAAGCCGCAACGACCATGATGGTGACCGCCTGGGGACGCGTCATGTCGAAGCGCTCGACCAGAAACGCCGCGACCGGCTCGATCAGCGAAATGGAGGAGCTAATGGCGGCCCCCAATACCAGAATGAAGAACACACCACCGACCAAGGCACCAAACGGCATCTCGGCAAAGGCCAGCGGCAGCGTCACGAACATCAGCCCGGGGCCCTGGCCGGTTTCCAGGCCCGCGCCGAACACCAGCGAGAAAATGGCCAGGCCCGCGACCATGGCAACGGCGGTATCGACGAACGCGACGGCAATGGCCGTCCGTGTGAGCGACGCGTCGCTGGACATATAAGCGCCGTAAGCCATGATCGCGCCCATACCGAGGCTTAGGGTAAAGAACGATTGACCCATGGCCTGCAGCCAGCCTTCCAAGCTGAGATCGCCAATGTTGAAGGTGAACAGGAAGCTCGCTGCCGCGCCCACATCGCCATTGATGATGCCGTAAATCAGCACCACGATCAGAATGACGAACAGCGCAGGCATCATGATGCGCAGGCCCGACTCTATGCCTTTATGAATACCCATACCGACGATCAGCGCGGAGCCCACGATGAACAGCGTGTGGTACAGCGTCATTAATCCGGGCGAGGCGAGCAGCGCATTGAAGCCCTCGCTGATGGTTTGCGCGTCTGCGCCAACCAGCGAACCGGTGAGCATCAGCCAGGTGTAGTGCAGCGCCCAGCCCGCGATCACCGAGTAAAAGCTCAAAATCAAAAAAGCGGAGGCGGCGCCCAGCCAGCCTATCGACTCCCACGCCCGTGATGTGCGATGCGTTTTAGTCAAATGCCGCATACCCATGATAGGGCTTTGACGGCTGGTGCGCCCCAGCATGGTTTCAGCGATGAGGATAGGAATGCCCACGGCAAAAATGGTCAGCGCGTAAATAAGGATGAACGCGCCGCCCCCATTTTCACCGGTGAGGTAGGGAAAGCGCCAGAGGTTGCCGAGACCGACGGCAGAGCCCACCGCCGCCAATAAAAACGTGCCTTTGTGTGTCCAGACGTTATGACCGCTCATGTGAAGGAGTGTCCGTATAGGGGTGCCAGGATGGGGGTAAGTATCCAAACACTTGTATGAATTATGGCATGTCAGCACCCCGAGGGCGTGCTGAGAATAGCGCTACTTTGCGATAGAACGTCAGCGCTTTCCAGCGTACTAGCGTTTAGGGTGCGTTAACGAGCACGCTTGGCGATGAACCAAAACGCGCGGCTAGAGGGGCTGTCGTACGAAAAAGGTTGCCACGCTGAGAACTTACATAAAAAAGCCCGCGCGGCGGCGGGCTTTGTGTCGGCAGCGGTCAGCTTACTTTTTGCTGGAGCGCTTGCGCTCGTTCTCTTTGAGCAGTTTCTTACGTAGGCGGATAAAGCTCGGCGTTACTTCGACCAGTTCATCGGAATCGAGGAATTCGATGGCTTGCTCCAGAGTGAACTTCACTGGCGGGGTCAGTACGATGTTCTCGTCGTTGCCCGAGGCGCGCATGTTATCCAGCTTCTTACCTTTGGTGGGGTTGACCACCAGGTCGTTGGCACGGCTATGGATACCGATCAGCATACCTTCGTACACCTCGGTGCCGTGGTCGACGATCAGCTTGCCACGCTCTTGCAGCGTGTAAAGCGCGTAGGCCAGCGCTTTGCCGTCGACCATGGAGACCATGACGCCATTACGACGCTCGATGGCGGCGTCGGGCTTTAGCGGGCCGTAGTGGTCAAAGCGGCTGGTTAGAATGCCGGTACCAGACGTCAGGGTCAGGAACTGGCCGCGGAAACCGATCAAACCACGGGCGGGAATGATGAAGTCCAGACGAACACGGCCTTTACCATCCGGGTTCATGTTGGTCATTTCGCCCTTGCGGTAGCCGAGCTCTTCCATGATCGAGCCTTGGTGCTGCTCTTCACAGTCGATGATGACTTCTTCGTAGGGCTCCTGCTTGACGCCGTCGATCTCTTTGATGATGACCTCCGGACGGCCAACGGCCAGCTCGAAGCCTTCACGGCGCATGGTTTCGATCAACACCGACAGGTGCAACTCGCCACGGCCAGAGACTTTGAACTTCTCGGGGGTTTCGCCCTGCTCGACGCGCAGCGCCACGTTGTGGATCAGTTCTTGATCCAGACGATCCTTGATATTGCGGCTGGTAACGAACTTGCCGTCTTTACCGGCGAACGGCGAGTCGTTGACCTGGAACGTCATGGAGACGGTCGGCTCATCGACGGTCAGCGGCGGCAGCGCTTCGACATTATTCACGTCGCACAGCGTGTCGGAGATCGCTAGATCTTCGATGCCGGTGATGCAGACGATATCGCCAGCTGTGGCTTCATCGGTCTGCACTCGCTCGAGGCCCATATGGGTCATCACCTGGCCGACCTTACCCTTACGGGTCTTGCCTTCTTTAGTGATCACGCTGATTTGCTGGTTCGGCTTGACGCTGCCGCGAGTGATGCGGCCCAGGCCGATGACGCCGACGTAGCTGTTGTAGTCCAGCGCTGAGATCTGCATCTGGAAGGGGCCGTCGACTTCGACCTTCGGCGGCTCGACGATGTCCACGATGGCTTGGAACATCGGGTCCATGTTGTCGGCCAGCTCTTCCGGATCCATGCCGGCAATACCGTTCAACGCCGAGCAGTAGATGATCGGGAAGTCGAGCTGCTCGTCGGTGGCGCCGAGGTTGTCGAATAGATCGAAAATTTGATCGATGACCCAGTCAGGGCGCGCGCCAGGACGGTCAATCTTGTTAACGACGACGATCGGCTTCAGGCCCTGGGAGAACGCTTTTTGGGTCACGAAGCGGGTCTGCGGCATCGGACCGTCAACGGCGTCGACCAGTAGCAGTACCGAGTCCACCATGGACATGACGCGCTCGACTTCACCACCGAAGTCGGCGTGCCCAGGCGTGTCGACGATATTGATGTGGTAACCCTTGCCATTACCATCCTGCCACTGAATAGCGGTGTTTTTGGCCAGGATGGTAATACCGCGCTCCTTTTCCTGGTCATTCGAGTCCATGATGCGCTCTTGGCCTTCGGCCTTACGGTCGAGCGTTCCGGACTGGCTTAACAGTTTGTCTACCAAGGTAGTTTTACCGTGGTCTACGTGGGCGATGATGGCAATGTTGCGAAGATTCTCGATCACGACGCGATCCTGCTGGAAAAATAGGGCGGCATTATAGGGTCTGGGGATGGTCTACTACCAGCGCTGTCTTAAACAAAGCAGCAAGTCAATAACCTAAACGCGGCAGTTTTCGCTGTTGTGACGCTTCCGTTAAGATAGGCGTTTTCCCAGTTGGGGCAAGCACATGACCATCGGTAACCTGATGCGTTTGTTAAGCGATGGCGAGGTTCATTCCGGTGAACAATTAGGCGAAGCGCTGGGCGTTTCCCGAGCCGCCGTGTGGAAACAACTAAAAAAATTAGAGGCGCTGGGTGTCGAGCTGGTGGCCGTCAAAGGGCGCGGCTACCGGCTCGCCTACCCGTTAGAACCGCTGGAGGGCGCCAAGATCGTCGAACGGCTGCCCGCCGATGCCCGCCATTTGCTGACACGGCTATTCGTCGAAGATCAGCTGCCGTCCAGTAACGAATATCTGCGCGAACGCTTTTCGCAAGGGGCGGGGCATGGCGAGGTCTGCTTCGTCGAGCTGCAAACGGCTGGGCGTGGTCGCCGGGGGCGAGTGTGGTCGACTCCCTGGGGGCAGAGCCTAATGGTGTCGATGGGGTGGCGCTTCGAGTCCGGCGTCAATGCGCTGGAGGGGCTTAGTCTGGCCGTCGGTGTGGTGGTCTCCCAAGTGCTCGAACGTTATGGTGTGTCGCCCAAGTTGAAGTGGCCCAACGATGTGCTGCTGGCCGAGCAGGGTGGTGAACTCGGCAAGCTGGCCGGTATTTTGATCGAGGTGACCGGCGACGCGGCTGGCCCCTGCGAAGTGGTCATCGGCATGGGCATGAATCTGTCATTGCCAGATAGCTTGCGCGCCACGATCGACCAGCCGGTGGCGGCGCTGTTCGATGCGCAGCCGGGCATTTCGCGTAATCAGCTAGCGGCAGACATGGTAGCAGGGCTTTTGAACATGCTGGCAGGGTTCGAAACCCGCGGGTTTGCTCCCTGGCTGAATGCCTGGAATCAGCGGCATGCCTACGCAGGCCTGCCCATCCGTGTGATTCAAGGCGAGCGTTCCAGCGATGCCGTCGCCGGGGATGTCGATGAAAGTGGTAACCTATGGGTTACTGAAAATGGTTACTCGCGACGCCTGGTCGGCGGTGAGATTAGCGTACGTAGGCGCCTATGATTTTGGATTTGGATATCGGCAACACGCTGTCGAAGTGGCGGCTCAAGGATGCCGAGAGCAGCGAGATCCGTTCGCGAGGCGCCGTGTGGACGCGAGAGGAGTGGCGTCCCGGGGCAGACATTCCCGATTTGGACGTCGTGGAAGCGGTACGTATCTCCAGCGTGGCCAGGACGGCCGTGCTTGAAGAGACCGTCGCGCTGCTGCGGCGCCAGGTGCGCCATGTCTACGTGGCTCGCTCGACGTCAGAGGCGCTCGGTGTCGTCAACGGCTACGAGGAGCCGGGGCGACTCGGCGTCGACCGCTGGATGGGGGCGCTGGCAGGCTACCAGCTGGCGGGGGGGTGCTGCGCGGTGGATTGCGGGAGTGCCATTACCATCGACTTCGTCTTACCGGGTGGTATGCATTTGGGTGGTTTTATCATCCCAGGACTGCGGCTGATGAAAGAGAGCCTGAAGCTGGGAACACGCAATGTCGCCATCGATCCGGAAAGCGAAGCCGATGCGCTACTAGAGCCGGGAAGGCGCACGGTGGATGCGGTGAACCATGGTATTTACATGGCCGCCGTTAGCGCCATCAACCGCATTTACAGTGAAGTATGCGATCAGCAGGGGGTGACGCTACCGGTGCTGCTGACCGGCGGCGATGCCCGTGTGGTATCCCGTGGCGTGCAAGTGCCTCACGCGGTGTGGCCCGACATGGTCTATGGTGGGTTGGAGGCCTGCTATCCGCTCACGTTTGCCGAGCGTGCTGGAAAGATGTCGGGCGCGCCGCGAGTACCAGAGCCGGTATCATTAGAAAAAATTCGTGCAGGCCTTGCATTCTCGATGCTGCTTTGACAGAATGCAGCGCGTTCCAGAGCGGATGCCGTGCTTTGAAGTGCTGCTTCCAGCAAGCTTTGATAAATAAAGGGTTTGCAGGCTTGACACCGTTTTGGAGGCTGGCATAATGTGCCGCCACAGCTGGAGAGGTTCCCGAGTGGCCAAAGGGAGCAGACTGTAAATCTGCCGCGAAAGCTTCGAAGGTTCGAATCCTTCCCTCTCCACCAGATTGATCGAGCGCTGAGTTGGTCAGCGTTTGGGAATGAAACGCCGGTAAGCGGGCATTAGCTACTGTTTCTCGTGCAACGGATTGTCATTCTACAGGCAAGTTCGGCGGGCGTAGTTCAATGGTAGAACCTCAGCCTTCCAAGCTGATGGTGCGGGTTCGATTCCCGCCGCCCGCTCCAGTTTGATGTGTTTGGCTCATGTAGCTCAGGGGTAGAGCACACCCTTGGTAAGGGTGAGGTCGACGGTTCAATTCCGTCCATGAGCTCCATATTGCAAAAAAAGCGAGCGAAGCTCGCTTTTTTTGTCTTTGCTCTCCCATTGGGTGGAGGGTAAAAGTAAGGGTTGTCAGGTGGGGGTTTCTCCGCTATCATGGCGCCCGCTGTTGCGTAGGCGTTTGCTTGCGCACGTGACGATACAGGCCAGTAGCTCAATTGGCAGAGCAGCGGTCTCCAAAACCGCAGGTTGGGGGTTCGATTCCCTCCTGGCCTGCCAACCTTCCCCAGGTTGGTATGTCTTTTTCTAGAATTCCTTTGTCGCTCGCTGCACCCTTGGGAGTCTCGTTTTTATGAAGCCTAGTTCCGTAAAACATGGCGAAGAGGTGCAACAGACGCGCCATGACGGGCTCAAGTGGGCGGCGGTTGTGGCGCTGCTTGTCGTTGCAGTCGTTGGTAATACCTATTTCACCGATGTTGGCCTGCTCTACCGCGTCTTAGGTGTGGTGGTGTTGTGTGCGCTTGCGGGTTTGATCGCCTTAACAACCACCAAAGGCCGTGACTTGGTTGAGCTTGCCATCAGCGCCAAGAAAGAGATTCAGCGCGTTGTATGGCCGACCCGTCCTGAAACCATCCAAACCACGGCGATCGTGCTAGTGGCTGTGCTGGTGGTGGGTCTGATGCTGTGGTTGATCGATACTCTTCTTGGCTGGGCGATGTCCGGCGTCATTGGTTAGGAGTTTTCATGTCCAAACGTTGGTACGTCGTCCACGCTTATTCCGGCTTCGAAAAGCATGTCATGCGCTCGCTTATCGAGCGTGTGAAGATGTACGGCATGGAAGATCGCTTTGGCGAGATCCTGGTGCCGACGGAAGAAGTGGTTGAGATGCGTGACGGTAAGCGCCGCAAGAGTGAGCGCAAGTTCTATCCGGGCTACGTGTTAGTCGAGATGGAAATGGTGGATGAAACTTGGCACCTGGTGAATGAAACGCCGCGTGTCATGGGGTTCATTGGCGGCACCAAAGAGAAGCCCGCAGCGATTACCAGTCGCGAGGCGGAAGCCATTCTGCGTCGTGTGAAAGACGGCACCGACAAGCCGCGACCCAAAACCATGTTCGAGCCGGGTCAGTCCGTTCGTGTCATCGATGGTCCGTTTGCTGACTTCAACGGTGTCGTTGAAGAGGTGAACTACGACAAGAGCCGCCTGCAGGTCAGCGTGCTGATCTTCGGGCGTGCAACGCCTGTTGAACTCGAGTTCTCGCAGGTAGAAAAAGAGTAATCTCAAAATGTTGCAGGCTGGTGTCCTATGTGTGCCAGTCTGGATTCATGTAAAGCAGCCCAGCGCTGCTTTACGCGTACCGGGGAGCCGTCAGGCGCTATCACCCAACTGGAGTATTTACCATGGCCAAGAAAGTACAGGCTTATATCAAACTGCAGGTTGCTGCAGGTAAAGCCAACCCGAGTCCGCCCGTAGGCCCCGCGCTGGGTCAGCACGGCGTGAACATCATGGAATTCTGTAAGGCGTTCAACGCTGCGACTCAAGAGATTGAGCCGGGCCTGCCGACGCCTGTCGTGATCACTGTCTACTCTGACCGTAGCTTCACGTTCGTCACCAAAACACCGCCGGCCGCCGTTCTGCTCAAGAAAGCAGCCGGCATCAAATCCGGTTCTGGTGAGCCGAACAAGAAGAAAGTCGGCACCGTGACTCGCGAGCAGCTCGAAGAGATCGCCAAGACCAAAGAGCCGGATATGACGGCTGCTGATCTCGACGCCGCGGTGCGCACCATCGCTGGTAGCGCTCGTAGCATGGGCTTAAACGTGGAGGGTCTCTGATCATGGCTAAATTGTCTAAGCGCGCGAAAGTCATTCGCGAGAAAGTAGACCCGAACAAAGCGTACTCTCTGGAAGAAGCCGTTGCGCTGCTTTCCGAGCTGTCGACTGTCAAGTTCAAAGAGTCTCTGGATGTGGCGATCAACCTGGGTGTTGATCCGCGTAAATCCGATCAGGTCGTACGTGGCGCTACCGTCATGCCTAACGGTACTGGTAAAGACGTTCGCGTAGCCGTCTTCACCCAAGGTGCCAATGCTGATGCGGCTAAAGAAGCCGGTGCTGACATCGTGGGTATGGACGATCTGGCTGAGCAAGTCAAAAAAGGCCAAATGGACTTCGACGTGGTCATCGCCTCTCCGGATGCGATGCGCGTTGTCGGTCAGTTGGGCCAAATTCTTGGTCCGCGTGGCCTGATGCCGAACCCGAAAGTAGGCACCGTGACGCCTGACGTGGCGACGGCGGTCAAAAATGCCAAAGCGGGTCAGGTGCGTTTCCGTACCGATAAGAACGGCATCATCCACACGACCCTAGGTAAAGTGGATTTTGACGCGGCGTCCGTTCAGGGCAACTTGGAAGCACTGGTAGCTGACCTGAAGAAGCTCAAGCCGAGCTCTTCCAAAGGCATCTACTTTAAGAAAATTACCCTGTCCACTACCATGGGCCCGGGTTTGACCATCGACCACTCTGCGCTGGTATAAGCGAGTCGTCGGCAGGTTTTAGTAAGTACCGAGCAAGAACTTTGCGGTCCCTCGCTAGGCAGTCAGTCGAGCGAGGCGCCGTCAAAGACCGCAGGTGCCGCCTCGTCTTTTGAGACGGGGCGGCTTAATCGCCCTAGAGCGCCTGCGCAGATGGTGTGGCCGCCAGTTGGTTAACGCTTTTCGCAAGCCGCTTTCTGGTGAGCACCATCCCCCAAGGCTTCCAAGGCCAGCAGTATGCCTTGGAAGAGATGGTAACCACCGGAGCCTTGATGGGTTCCGGCACGAAGGAGTGATCACTGTGCCACTAGCACTTGAAGGCAAGAAAGCGATTGTTGCCGAGGTCAGTGAAGCGGCCAAGGGCGCACTCTCCGTCGTAGTTGCCGATTCTCGTGGCGTTACGGTCAGCAAAATGACCGATCTGCGTAAGCAGGCCCGCGAGAACGGTGTAGAGCTTCGCGTTGTTCGTAACACGCTGGCTCGCCGCGCACTCGAAGGCACTCAGTGGGAGTGCCTGAACGAGAGCTTTGTTGGTCCTACTCTGCTGGCTTTCTCTACTGAGCATCCGGGCGCTGCCGCTCGTCTGTTCAAGGATTTCGCCAAAGACGAGAAGAACTTCGAAGTCAAAGCGTTGGCCTACGAAGGTGAGCTGATTCCGGCTGCTGACATCGATCGTCTAGCAACCCTGCCGACCTACGACGAGGCGATTGCCAAGTTGATGTCGGTCATGAAAGAAGCCTCCGCTGGCAAGCTGGTTCGTACTCTGGCCGCACTGCGCGACCAAAAGCAAGAAGCCGAAGCTGCCTAAGCAGCGTTTCTTGCAGGCGGCGTGAACGATCGAGTCGTAGCGTTGCCTGAACCAAGCAATGAACCCTGAGCTCTCGGTCGACCGAGACTCCCGCAAAGTTAGGAATGAAACAATGGCACTGACCAAAGACGATATCATCAATGCTGTAGCCGACATGTCCGTCATGGAAGTTGTCGAGCTGATCGAAGCGATGGAAGAGAAGTTCGGCGTTTCTGCAGCGGCGGCCGTGATGGCTGGTCCGGCTGCTGGCGGCGAAGCAGCTGCTGAAGAGCAGACTGAATTTGACCTGGTACTGGCATCTGCTGGTGACAAGAAAGTTAACGTCATCAAAGCCGTTCGTGAAATCACCGGTCTTGGCCTGAAAGAAGCCAAGGGTGCCGTTGACGGCGCGCCGGCGACCATCAAAGAAGCCATGTCTAAAGAAGACGCTGAAGCCGCTAAGAAGAAGCTGGAAGAAGCGGGCGCAACCGTCGAGCTCAAGTAACCCTTGTGCTGATGGCTTTACGCGCTGCGTAAGCTTCCACGGCTGGCGGCGGGCTATCCCGCTGCCGGCCTTTTTCTGTTGTAATATGCTGCAAGGCAACAGCAGAGGCGCTGCGGTAAAAAGCAGCAAAACAGTAAGACCGTTGTTGTGAAGCGTACGTTGTTGTGACGCGTCAGTTGTGAAGCGCGAGTGATGTTGGCAAGCGACAGCAAAGCGCGAACAGCACTACTGTAACACTGTTATCTATCAAGATTTTTGACGGCGAGCTACCGATTTAGGAGCTTGCTGTCTGCGTCTGAAACGCCCGCGGGGCAGATGACCACGCATCGGTCACCCATGGTGAACAAGCTGGGGAATACAGATGGCTTACTCATATACTGAGAAAAAACGCATCCGCAAGGATTTCGGCAAACTGCCCCAAGTGATGGATGTGCCTTACTTGCTGGCCATCCAGCTTGATTCCTACTACGACTTTCTCCAGCAGGATCGTTCGCCCGACGAGCGCCACGAGGTTGGCCTGCACGCGGCGTTCAAGTCCGTGTTCCCGATCGAGAGCTTCTCAGGCAATGCGGCCCTGGAGTACGTGAGCTACCGTTTCGGTACGCCAGCGTTCGATGTCAAAGAGTGTCAGCTGCGTGGCGTGACCTATTCCGCTCCGCTGCGTGTCAAGGTTCGCTTGATCATCTACGATCGCGACTCTTCGAACAAGGCCATCAAAGACATCAAAGAGCAGGAAGTCTACATGGGGGAGATCCCCCTGATGACCGAGAACGGTACCTTCGTCATCAACGGTACTGAGCGGGTTATCGTTTCTCAGCTCCACCGTTCGCCCGGTGTGTTCTTCGATCACGACAAAGGCAAGAGCCACTCCTCAGGGAAGTTGCTCTATTCTGCTCGCGTGATTCCTTACCGTGGCTCTTGGCTCGACTTCGAGTTCGACCCGAAAGACAACGTCTTCGTACGTATCGACCGCCGCCGCAAACTGCCGGCCTCGGTATTGATGCGTGCGCTGGGCATGAGCACCGAAGAGATCCTCGACGAATTCTTCGAAACCAGCAAGTTCCACATCGAGAAGAGCGGTTTCTCGGTGGAGCTGGTACCGTCACGTCTGCGCGGTGAAACGGCCACGTTCGACATCAAAGATGGCGAAGGCGGCGTCATCGTCGAAGAGGGCCGTCGGATCACTCAGAAGCACATTCGTCAGCTTGAAAAAGCCGGCCTTGAGCGTCTGGAAGTGCCGATGGAGTACCTGTTCGGCAAAACGCTGGCCAAAGACCAAATCGATACCAAAACCGGTGAGCTGATCTGCCCGTGTAACACGGAAATCACTCCGGAAGTCCTCGAGCGTATGGCGCAGGGCGGTATCACGCATATCGAAACCCTCTACACCAACGACCTCGACTGTGGTTCGTTCATTTCCGACACCCTGAAGCTGGATACCACCGGCTCTCAGTTGGAAGCGCTGGTCGAGATTTACCGCATGATGCGCCCCGGCGAGCCGCCCACCAAAGAGGCTGCCGAGACGCTGTTCCACAACCTGTTCTTCACCGAAGACCGCTACGACCTGTCGGGCGTTGGCCGGATGAAGTTCAACCGTCGCCTGCGCCGTGAATCCGACACGGGCTCTGGCGTATTGGATCGTAAAGACATCCTCGATGTCCTGCGTGAGCTGATCAATATCCGTAACGGCTTCGGCGACGTGGACGATATCGATCACCTGGGTAACCGTCGTATTCGCTGCGTGGGCGAGATGGCCGAGAACCAGTTCCGCGTCGGTCTGGTGCGCGTCGAGCGTGCGGTGAAAGAGCGTCTTTCCATGGCGGAAAGCGAAGGCCTGATGCCGCAAGACCTGATCAACGCCAAGCCGGTTGCGGCGGCGGTGAAAGAGTTCTTCGGCTCCAGCCAGCTGTCCCAGTTCATGGACCAGAACAACCCGCTCTCCGAGGTGACCCACAAGCGTCGTGTGTCGGCACTCGGCCCGGGTGGTCTAACCCGTGAGCGTGCAGGCTTCGAAGTGCGCGACGTACACGCCACGCACTATGGCCGTCTGTGCCCGATCGAGACGCCGGAAGGCCCGAACATTGGTCTGATCAACTCGCTGGCGACGTACAGCCACACCAATAGCTACGGCTTCCTGGAGACGCCTTACCGTAAGGTCGTCAATAGCCAGGTGACCGATGACGTGGTGCATCTCTCTGCCATCGAGGAGGGCGATTTCGTTATCGCCCAGGCCTCTGCTGCCGTAGATGAGTCTGGCAAGCTGATTGATGACTTGGTGCAGGTACGTCACCGTGGCGAGACGACCTTCATGCGTCCTGAACAGGTGACGCTGATGGACGTGTCTCCGCGTCAGGTCGTCTCCGTGGCCGCTGCGCTGATCCCGTTCCTCGAGCACGATGATGCCAACCGCGCCTTGATGGGGGCGAACATGCAGCGTCAGGCCGTTCCGACCCTGCGCGCCGACAAGCCGCTAGTAGGTACTGGCATGGAGCGCTTCGTGGCCCGTGACTCCGGCGTTTGTGCCGTGGCACGCCGCGGCGGCGTGATCGACTCTGTGGATGCACGTCGTGTGGTGGTGCGTGTCAATGAAGACGAGATCATCGGCGGTGAAGCCGGTGTCGACATCTACAACCTGACCAAGTACACCCGTTCCAACCAGAACACCTGCATGAACCAGCGTCCCATCGTGCGCCCTGGTGACAACGTGGCGCGTGGTGACATCCTCGCCGACGGTCCGTCCGTCGACATGGGTGACCTCGCGCTTGGCCAGAACATGCGTATCGCGTTCATGCCCTGGAACGGCTACAACTTCGAGGACTCCATCCTGCTCTCCGAGCGTGTGGTTCAAGAAGACCGTTTCACCACGATCCACATCCAGGAGCTGACCTGTGTGTCCCGCGACACCAAGTTGGGGCCGGAAGAGATCACCTCCGATATTCCCAACGTCGGTGAATCGGCGCTGGGTAAATTGGACGAAGCGGGCGTTGTTTACATCGGTGCCGAAGTCGGCCCTGGCGATATTCTGGTCGGTAAGGTCACGCCCAAAGGCGAAACCCAGCTGACGCCCGAAGAGAAGCTGCTGCGCGCCATCTTCGGTGAGAAGGCGTCTGACGTAAAAGATACCTCTCTGCGTGCTCCTACCGGCATGAAAGGGACGGTCATCGACGTTCAGGTCTTCACCCGTGACGGCGTCGAAAAAGACTCCCGTGCACTCTCCATCGAGCAGATGCAGCTGGACGAAGTGCGTAAGGATCTTCAAGAAACCTACCGCATCGCCGAAGATGCCACCTTCGAGCGTCTGAAGCGTACGCTGGCCGGTCAAGCCGTCAACGGTGGACCGCAGCTGAAGAAAGGCGACGTGCTGGACGACGCGTACCTGGACGAACTGCCCCGTCAACAGTGGTTCAAGCTGCGTATGCAGGACGAGTCGTACAACGAACTGCTGGCCCAGGCCGACGAACAGCTCGAAAACCGTCGGAAAGAGATGGACGAGCGTTTCGAAGACAAGAAGCGCAAGCTGACCCAGGGCGATGACCTCGCGCCGGGCGTGCTGAAAATCGTCAAGGTCTATATGGCGGTCAAGCGTCGTATTCAGCCCGGTGACAAGATGGCCGGTCGCCACGGTAACAAAGGTGTTATCTCTGCGATCATGCCCATCGAAGACATGCCGTTCGACGAGAAGGGCGAGCCGGTGGACGTGGTACTGAACCCGCTGGGTGTACCGTCGCGTATGAACGTCGGTCAGATTCTGGAAACCCACCTGGGTATGGCGGCACGCGGCTTGGGTGTCAAAATCGACGCCATGCTGCGCGACGCCCGCGGTCAGCAAGTCGCTGAAATTCGTGACTTCCTGGGTCAGGTGTATAACACGCCGGGTACCCGCGTCGAGGATATCGACTCCTTGACCGATGACGAAGTCATCGCGCTGGCGAAGAACCTAAAGGGCGGTGTGCCCATGGCCACGCCGGTGTTCGACGGTGCCAAAGAGCACGAAATCAAGCACCTGCTGAAGCTGGCGGACATTCCGGAGTCGGGCCAAATGACGCTGTACGATGGCCGTACCGGCGATGCGTTTGACCGTCCGGTGACCGTTGGCTACATGTACATGCTGAAGCTCAACCACCTGGTAGACGATAAGATGCACGCGCGTTCTACCGGTTCTTACTCGCTTGTTACGCAGCAGCCGCTGGGTGGTAAGGCGCAGTTCGGTGGTCAGCGCTTTGGTGAGATGGAAGTGTGGGCGCTGGAAGCCTATGGCGCCGCGTACACGCTGCAAGAGATGCTCACCGTCAAGTCGGACGACGTCGAAGGCCGCACCAAGATGTACAAGAACATCGTGGATGGCGACCACACCATGCAGGCAGGCATGCCGGAATCCTTCAACGTACTCGTGAAGGAAATCCGCTCGCTGGGCATCGATATCGAGTTAGAGAGCTAGGAGCCGTCCCATGAAAGATTTGGTGAAAGTACTCAAATCGCAATCTCAGTCCGAAGAGTTTGACGCGATCAAGATTACCCTGGCGTCGCCGGACATGATTCGCTCCTGGTCCTTCGGCGAGGTGAAGAAGCCTGAGACCATCAACTACCGTACCTTTAAACCGGAACGGGATGGTCTGTTCTGTGCCAAGATTTTCGGCCCGGTCAAAGACTACGAGTGCTTGTGCGGCAAATATAAGCGCATGAAGCACCGCGGCATCATCTGTGAGAAGTGTGGTGTCGAAGTCACCAAGGCGGCCGTGCGTCGTGAGCGCATGGGTCACATCGAACTGGCATCGCCGGTGGCTCACATTTGGTTTTTGAAATCCCTGCCGTCGCGTATCGGCATGTTCCTCGATATGACGCTGCGTGATATCGAGCGCGTGCTCTATTTCGAAAGCTTTGTGGTCATCGACCCCGGCATGACCACGCTGGAGCGTGGTCAGCTGCTCAACGACGAGCAGTACTTCGAAGCCTTGGAAGAGTTCGGCGACGACTTCGACGCCCGTATGGGGGCCGAAGCCGTTCAGGAGCTGCTCAAAGACATCGATCTGGAAGAAGAGATCAACACGCTGCGTGAAGAGATTCCGCAGACCAACTCTGAAACCAAGATCAAGAAGCTCTCCAAGCGCTTGAAGCTGCTGGAAGCGTTCTACCACTCCGGCAATGCGCCAGCGTGGATGGTCATGGAAGTGCTGCCCGTACTACCGCCGGACCTGCGTCCGCTGGTGCCGCTAGACGGTGGCCGTTTCGCGACCTCGGATCTCAACGACCTCTACCGTCGTGTGATCAACCGTAACAACCGTTTGAAGCGTCTGCTCGACCTCAATGCGCCCGACATCATCGTGCGTAACGAGAAGCGTATGCTGCAGGAAGCGGTCGACGCACTGCTGGATAACGGCCGCCGCGGCCGTGCCATCACGGGTTCCAACAAGCGTCCGCTGAAATCCTTGGCCGACATGATCAAGGGTAAGCAGGGGCGTTTCCGTCAGAACCTGCTGGGTAAACGCGTCGACTACTCCGGCCGTTCGGTCATCACCGTGGGCCCAACCCTTCGTCTGCACCAGTGCGGTCTGCCGAAGAAAATGGCGCTCGAGCTGTTCAAGCCGTTCATCTACTCCAAGCTGCAGTCGCTGGGCCATGCGTCCACGATCAAAGCCGCGAAGAAGATGGTCGAGCGCGAGCTGCCGGAAGTATGGGACATCCTGGCCGACGTCATTCGCGAACACCCGGTACTGCTCAACCGCGCGCCGACGCTGCACCGTCTGGGTATCCAGGCGTTCGAGCCGCTGCTGATCGAAGGTAAGGCGATTCAGCTGCACCCGCTCGTCTGTGCGGCCTACAACGCTGACTTCGACGGTGACCAGATGGCGGTTCACGTACCGCTGACGCTGGAAGCCCAGCTCGAAGCCCGCGCGCTGATGATGGCGACCAACAACGTGCTGTCCCCGGCCAACGGCGAGCCGATCATCGTACCGTCGCAGGACGTTGTTCTGGGTCTGTATTACATGACCCGCGAAAAGATCAACGCCAAGGGCGAAGGCATGGTGTTCTCCGACCTCAATGAGGTAGAGCGCGCCTTCGGCACACAGTCCGTGTCGCTGCATGCCCGCGTCAAGGTGCGTCTGGACGAAGTGGACGTCGACGAAGAGACTGGCGAGCGCTCCGAGCACCGCCGTCTTTACGACACCACCGTAGGTCGTGCGCTGTTGTTCCGCATTCTGCCGGAAGGCGTTCCGTTCGCGCTGATCGATCAGCCGATGAAGAAGAAGGCGATCTCCAGCCTGATCAACGAGGTATACCGTCGTGCGGGGCTGAAGCCCACGGTCATCTTCGCTGACCAGCTGATGTACACCGGCTTCCGTCTGGCGACCTGGTCCGGTGCCTCGATCGGTGTTAACGACTTCGTTATCCCCGATGCCAAGACCGAGATCGTTGATGCCGCTGAAGCAGAAGTCAAAGAGATCGAAGACCAGTTCTCCTCTGGCCTGGTAACCGCAGGCGAGAAGTACAACAAAGTTATCGATATCTGGTCCAAGGCGAACGATAAAGTTGCCAAGGCGATGATGGTGGGTATCTCGAAAGAGACGGTCCTTGATCGTGATGGTAACGACGTCGAGCAAGACTCGTTCAACAGCGTCTTCATCATGGCCGACTCCGGTGCTCGTGGTAGTGCCGCTCAGATCCGTCAGTTGGCGGGTATGCGTGGCCTGATGGCCAAGCCGGATGGCTCGATCATCGAAACGCCGATCGTGGCCAACTTCCGTGAAGGTCTGAACGTACTTCAGTACTTCATCTCGACCCACGGCGCACGTAAAGGTCTGGCGGATACGGCACTGAAAACGGCCAACTCCGGTTATCTGACTCGTCGTCTGGTAGACGTTGCTCAGGACTTGGTGATTACCGAGACCGACTGTGGCACCGAAAACGGCCTGACGCTGCACCCGATCATCGAGGGTGGCGACATCATCGTGCCGCTGTCTCAGCGCGTACTGGGTCGTGTCGTCGCGCAGGACGTGGTCGATCCGAGTACCGAAGAAGTACTGATTCCGCGTAATACGCTGCTCGACGAGAAGTGGTGTGCCTCGCTGGACACCATGGGCGTTGACGAAATCGTCGTACGCTCCACGATTACCTGTGATACCGCTCACGGCGTGTGTTCCGCCTGTTACGGACGTGACCTTGCCCGTGGCCACCAGGTCAACATCGGTGAGTCCGTCGGTGTCATCGCCGCACAGTCGATCGGTGAGCCGGGTACTCAGCTGACCATGCGTACGTTCCACATCGGTGGTGCGGCATCGCGTTCGTCTGCGGTCGACAGCGTTCAGGTCAAGCACGGCGGTAAAGTGCGCCTGCATAACATCAAGCACGTTGAGCGTGCCGACGGCAAACTGGTCGTGGTCTCTCGTTCGAGCGCCTTGGCGGTTGCCGACGATCACGGTCGTGAGCGTGAGTACTACAAGCTGCCCTATGGTGCCGAGCTCTCCGTGCGCGATGGCGACGTGGTCGATGCCGGTGCCGTCGTAGCCAAGTGGGATCCGCACACCCATCCGATCATTGCGGAAGTGGAAGGTAAGGCGCAATTCATCGACCTTGATGAAGGTGTCACCATGCACCGCAGTGTCGATGAGATGACCGGTCTGTCGTCCATCGAAGTGATCGAGTCGGCCGCACGCCCAATGGCGGGTCGTGACAAACGCCCGATGGTGATGCTGAAAGATGCCGCTGGTGAATACGTATCCGTGTCCGGTTCCAATACGCCGGTTCAATACCTGCTACCGGGTAACTCCATCATCTCGGTGGACGACGGTGCGACTATCGGTGTAGGTGAGGTCGTTGCGCGTATCCCGGTCGAGGCGTCGGGTAACAAGGACATCACCGGTGGTCTGCCCCGCGTGGCTGACTTGTTCGAAGCACGTAAACCCAAAGAGTCTGCTATTTTGGCGGAAATCAGCGGTGTAGTGAGCTTCGGTAAAGAGACCAAAGGTAAGCGTCGTTTGACGATTACGCCTGAGTCTGGCGATCCGTTCGAGGCGCTGATCCCGAAATGGCGTCAAATCGCCGTGTTCGAAGGCGAGACGGTCGAGAAGGGGGAGGTGATCTCCGATGGCCCAAGCAACCCGCACGATATCCTGCGTCTGCTGGGTGTCGCGGAGCTGGCCAAGTACATCACCGCCGAAGTACAGGACGTTTATCGTCTGCAGGGCGTAGGCATCAACGACAAGCACATCGAAGTCATCGTGCGTCAGATGCTGCGCAAGGTGGAGATCACCGATTCCGGCGACTCTGACTTCATTACCGGCGACCAGGCAGAACTGGTGCGCGTGCTGGAGCAGAACGAGCGTCTGGAGAAAGAAGGCAAGTTCCCGGCCAAGTATCAGCGCTTGCTGCTGGGTATCACCAAGGCCAGCTTGGCCACTGAGTCGTTCATCTCTGCCGCGTCGTTCCAGGAAACGACCCGCGTACTGACCGAAGCAGCGGTAACCGGCAAGCGCGACTACCTGCGCGGCCTGAAAGAAAACGTGGTGGTTGGACGTCTGATTCCGGCAGGTACCGGTCTGACCCATCACGCAGAGCGTCGTCGCAAGCGCGAAGACGTAGAGCGTCTGTTCAATCCCTCGGCCACCGAGGTAGAGCAGGAGCTTGGCGCTCAGTTGACCGCCCTGGATTCAGACGACGATCTGTAACCAACGGTAGACAACGAGCAACACGAGTAGCTGGCCCTAAGAGCAGGGTCTTGTCGGCGAATACGTCGGCAAGACTTGACGCCACCTGGGGTCAGCCTTTAGAATGCGCAGCCTTTAACAGTGGGGCGGGTGCGCCCGCATCCGCTGAAGGTACTTGTTAAAGGCTAAGGCAACCATTGGAGTCAGCTAAACACCATGGCAACGATTAATCAGCTAGTGCGCAAGCCGCGCAAGCGCCCCGTCACTAAAAGTGACGTGCCTGCGCTTCAGGCATGCCCGCAAAAGCGCGGCGTTTGTACGCGCGTTTACACCACCACCCCGAAGAAACCGAACTCGGCGCTGCGTAAGGTTTGCCGTGTGCGCCTGACCAACGGTTTTGAAGTCTCTTCTTACATCGGTGGTGAAGGTCACAACCTGCAAGAACACTCTGTTGTTCTGATCCGCGGCGGTCGTGTAAAGGATTTGCCAGGTGTGCGTTATCACACCGTTCGTGGCGCCCTGGACACCTCTGGCGTTCAGAACCGTAAGCAGGGTCGTTCTAAGTACGGTACTAAGCGTCCGAAGTCCTAAGACGTCTTATCGCAGCATCAAGGGCTGCGGCGTTACCTTTCACACGTATATATCGGTCTGATAAGAGTAAGGTCGGGCGGCGCAACGAGCGACGTGAGTCCCGGGTTTACCTGAAGGATCCTTAATTGAGGGCTTATCATGCCTAGAAGAAGAGTTGTAGCTAAACGCGAAATCCTGCCGGATCCCAAGTTCGGAAGTGAGCGTCTGGCGAAGTTCATGAACCACCTGATGGTCAGCGGCAAGAAGTCCGTAGCTGAGCGCATCGTATACGGTGCGTTGGACAAGGTTGCCGAGCGTAGTAAAGAAGAGCCGCTGGAAATCTTCGACAAAGCGCTGGAAACCATCCAGCCAATGGTCGAAGTTAAGTCTCGCCGCGTAGGTGGTGCGACCTATCAGGTGCCGGTTGAAGTTCGTCCGTCACGCCGTCAAGCGCTGGCAATGCGCTGGCTGGTAGACGCTGCGCGTCGTCGCGGTGAAAAAACGATGGTTCAGCGTCTGGCAGGTGAAATGCTGGATGCCGCTGAAGGTAAAGGTTCTGCCGTTAAGAAGCGTGAAGACGTACACCGCATGGCAGAAGCCAACAAGGCCTTCTCTCACTATCGTTTCTAAGCTCGGCGCTTCTAAGTTTGTGTCGCTTTTTGCCAGTTGTAGTGTGATTGAAATGATGTTCGTCATGTTGCAACACGCCGCCGCTATCGTTGTCGATGGCGGCGGTGGCATAAGCAAAAAGTACACCGCTGGATTAACGAGCATCGCCAACTAACGGGAGTTTCACCGTGGCACGCAAGACTCCACTTAAGCGTTATCGCAACATCGGTATCGTGGCACACGTCGATGCGGGTAAAACCACAACGACCGAGCGCGTACTGTTCTACACCGGCCTTTCCCACAAAGTGGGTGAAGTGCATGACGGTGCGGCGACCATGGACTGGATGGAGCAGGAGCAGGAGCGTGGTATCACTATCACCTCGGCTGCAACGACCTGTTTCTGGCAGGGCATGAGTAAGCAGTTCGACGAGCACCGCATCAACATCATCGATACGCCTGGGCACGTTGACTTCACCATCGAAGTCGAGCGTTCTCTGCGCGTTCTCGATGGCGCGGTCGTCGTACTGTGCGGTTCCTCCGGCGTTCAGCCGCAGACCGAGACCGTATGGCGTCAGGCCAACAAATACGAAGTTCCGCGTATGGTATTCGTCAATAAGATGGACCGTACCGGCGCTGACTTCTTCATGGTTGTCAACCAGCTGAAAGAGCGTCTGGGTGCCAACGCTGTGCCGATCCAGATCAACTGGGGTACGGAAGAAGACTTCAAAGGCGTTATCGACCTGATCGAGATGAAAGCCATCTTGTGGGACGAAGAGAGCCTGGGCATGAACTTCGATCTCGTGGACATTCCGGCGGAGCTGCAAGAGACCGCTGAAGAGTACCGCGAGCAGATGGTCGAAGCGGCTGCCGAAGCCTCTGAAGAGCTGATGGACAAGTACCTTGAAGAAGGCGAGCTAACCGTCGCTGAAATCAAGGCAGGTCTGCGCGCTCGCACGCTGGCTAACGAGATCGTTCTGGTTACTTGTGGTTCTGCTTTCAAGAACAAAGGTGTTCAGGCGGTACTGGACGGCGTTATCGAGTACATGCCTTCGCCGACAGAAGTCAAGGCGATCGAAGGTGAGCTGGACGACAAAGACGGCACCGTCGCGACTCGTGAAGCAGACGATAGCGCTCCGTTCGCTGCACTAGCGTTCAAGATCGCTACCGACCCCTTCGTTGGTACGCTGACCTTCATTCGCGTCTACTCTGGCGTTCTGAAATCTGGTGACGGTGTCTACAACTCCGTGAAGCAGAAGAAAGAGCGCGTTGGTCGTATCGTTCAGATGCACGCCAACTCTCGCGAAGAGATCAAAGAAGTACTCGCAGGCGACATCGCTGCTTGTATCGGTCTGAAGGACGTCACTACAGGTGACACTCTGTGCGACATCGATAACAAAATCGTTCTCGAGCGCATGGAGTTCCCGGATCCGGTCATCTCGGTTGCCGTTGAGCCGAAATCCAAGGCCGACCAAGAGAAGATGGGCGTTGCGCTGGGTAAACTGGCTCAGGAAGACCCCTCTTTCCAGGTCAAGACCGACGAAGAGACCGGCCAGACCATCATCTCGGGTATGGGCGAGCTGCACCTGGACATCATCGTTGACCGTATGCGTCGCGAGTTCAAGGTAGAAGCGAACATCGGTAAGCCGCAGGTGGCCTACCGTGAAACGATTCGTGGCAGCGTCGAGCAGGAAGGTAAATTCGTACGTCAGTCCGGTGGTCGTGGTCAGTACGGTCACGTGTGGCTGCGTATCGAGCCGCTGACTGCAGAAGAGAAGGGTGAAGGCGAAGAAGAGATCTTCTTCAAGTTCAACTCTGAGATCGTAGGTGGTGTGGTTCCGAAGGAATACGTACCTGCGGTTGAGAAAGGTGCTTTCGAGCAGCTGCAAAATGGTGTCATCGCGGGTTACCCGATGATCGACGTCAAAGTATCGCTGTTCGATGGTTCCTACCATGACGTGGACTCTAACGAGACTGCGTTCAAGATTGCTTCTTCTATGGCAGTGAAAGAAGGTGCCAGGAAGGCCAAGGCCGTGCTGCTGGAGCCGGTGATGAAGGTCGAAGTCGTGACCCCCGAAGAGTTTATGGGTGACGTCATGGGCGACCTGAACCGTCGTCGCGGCCTGGTGCAGGGCATGGATGACTCTTCCTCTGGTAAAGTCATTCGTGCAACGGTGCCACTGGGTGAGATGTTCGGTTACGCAACCGATCTGCGCTCACAGACCCAGGGCCGTGCGAGCTACTCTATGGAGTTCGCGAAGTACGAGGAGGCGCCCTCCAGCGTCGTTGAAGCCGTCATCAACCAAAACGGTTAACCGTTAGCTAACGTAAAGAGGTTATAGCAGTGGCTAAGGAAAAATTTGAACGTTCCAAACCGCACGTCAACGTCGGCACCATCGGTCACGTCGACCACGGTAAAACGACTCTGACAGCGGCCCTGACCCGCGTGTCTGCTGAGGTTTTCGGCGGCGACTGGCGTGAATTCGATACCATCGATAACGCTCCGGAAGAGCGTGAGCGTGGTATCACCATCGCGACATCTCACGTTGAATACCAGTCTGAAGTGCGTCACTACGCACACGTTGACTGCCCGGGACACGCTGACTACGTCAAGAACATGATCACCGGTGCTGCCCAGATGGACGGCGCGATTCTGGTATGTTCTGCCGCTGACGGCCCCATGCCGCAGACGCGTGAGCACATCCTGCTGTCTCGTCAGGTTGGCGTTCCGTTCATCGTCGTGTTCCTGAACAAAGCGGACATGGTCGATGACGAAGAGCTGCTCGAGCTGGTCGAAATGGAAGTTCGTGAACTTCTGTCCGAGTACGACTTCCCGGGTGACGATACGCCGATCATCACTGGTTCTGCCCTGATGGCACTGAACGGTGAAGACGAGAACGGCATGGGTACTACTGCGGTAGCTAACCTGATCAAAGCTCTGGATGACTACATCCCCGAGCCGGAGCGTGCGATCGACCAGCCGTTCCTGATGCCGATCGAAGACGTATTCTCTATCTCTGGCCGTGGTACCGTTGTTACCGGTCGTGTAGAGCGCGGTATCGTTAAAGCTGGTGAAGAAGTGGAAATCGTGGGTATCCGCGACACCACCAAAACCACCGTTACTGGCGTAGAAATGTTCCGTAAGCTGCTCGACGAAGGTCGTGCAGGTGAGAACGTTGGTGCGCTGCTGCGTGGTACTAAGCGTGATGACGTTGAGCGTGGTCAGGTACTGGCGAAGCCGGGCACCATCAACCCGCACACTGTCTTCGAAGCCGAAGTCTACGTACTGTCCAAAGAAGAAGGTGGTCGTCACACCCCGTTCTTCAAAGGCTACCGTCCGCAGTTCTACTTCCGTACCACTGACGTTACCGGTACTTGTGAACTGCCGGAAGGCGTTGAAATGGTCATGCCGGGCGACAACGTGAAAATGGTTGTTACCCTGATCGCTCCGATCGCTATGGACGACGGTCTGCGCTTCGCGATCCGCGAAGGTGGTCGTACCGTTGGTGCTGGCGTTGTGGCCAAAATCGTTAAGTAATCTGATTACTTGATGATAAGAGGGGGCTCTAGTGAGCCCCCTTTTCTGCGCACCAATCGCAAATGTTTGACATGTGCTGTTGGCGTGCCTATAATGCGCATCCTTTGAATGCGTGGGTAGACGGCTCGCGCCGTCGACATCCATTGGAGTTTAGGGCAAATGCAGAACCAAAAGATTCGCATTCGGTTGAAAGCGTTCGACCATCGCCTGATCGATCAGTCCACAGCGGAGATCGTTGAAACCGCTAAGCGTACTGGTGCTCAGGTTCGTGGTCCGATTCCGCTGCCGACCAACCGCGAGCGCTACACCATCCTGATTTCACCGCACGTCAACAAAGATGCGCGTGATCAGTATGAGATTCGTACTCACAAGCGTGTGCTCGATATCGTCGAGCCGACCGAGAAAACCGTTGATGCGCTGATGAAGCTCGATCTCGCCGCTGGCGTAGACGTGCAAATCAAGCTCGACTAATACACTAGACACTTTGCGGCCCAGCGCTCATCGATCATGTTTGAGCAGCAGCCGCCGCGCCGTGAGGCGCCACACAATGTGCTAGTGGAATGCTCTGGAAAGGGCAGCCATAGCGGGTGATAGCCCCGTACACTATAGGAGACTGAGTATGACTATCGGTTTAGTCGGTAAAAAGGCCGGGATGACCCGTGTCTTTACCGAAGATGGCGCATCCGTGCCCGTGACCGTTATTGAAGTTGATCCTAACCGTGTAACACGCGTCAAGACCATTGAGTCTGACGGTTACGCAGCGGTTCAGGTGACTACAGGTTCTCGTAAAGCCAAGCACCTCACCAAAGCGCAAGCGGGTCAGTTTGCCAAGGCGGGTGTTGAGGCTGGTCGTTCACTGATGGAATTCCGCCTTGCAGAAGGCGAAGAAGCTCCTGAAGTGGGTGGCGAACTCACCGTATCCCTCTTCGAAGCTGGTCAAATGATCGATGTGACCGGCACCTCTAAGGGTAAAGGCTTCCAGGGTGCTGTTAAGCGCTGGAACTTCCGTACCCAAGACAACAGCCATGGTAACTCCCTGTCGCACCGCGCGCCGGGTTCTATCGGCATGTGTCAGACACCGGGTCGTGTATTCAAAGGCAAGAAAATGGCCGGTCAAATGGGTAACACCCGTTGCACCGTACAGAGCCTTGAGATCGTCCGTGTCGACGCCGAGCGTAACCTGCTGCTGATCAAGGGCGCAGTGCCGGGTGCTACCGGTAGCGACGTTATCGTTCGCAGCGCCGTGAAAGCTGGCTGAAGGGGATAATTACCAATGAATCTGAATCTTGCTGCAGGCACGGGTACCGTTGAAGTAGCCGACGCCACTTTTGGCAAAGAATTCAACGAGGCGCTGGTGCACCAGGTCGTTACCGCCTATTTGGCTGGTGGCCGTCAGGGCACGCGCGCTCAAAAGAACCGTTCCGACGTACGTGGTGGTGGTAAGAAGCCGTGGCGTCAGAAGGGTACCGGTCGTGCACGTGCCGGTACTATCCGCTCTCCGCTGTGGCGCAGCGGCGGTGTCACTTTCGCGGCGCGTCCACAGGACTACACCCAGAAAGTTAACCGCAAAATGTACCGCGCGGCGATGCGTTCCATCCTGTCTGAGCTGGTACGTCAAGAGCGCTTGGTCGCTGTTGAAGAGTTCAGCGTAGAAGCGCCGAAGACCAAGCAGGTCGCTGCCAAGCTGAAAGAGCTCAACCTTGAGAAAGTGTTGATCGTCACTGAAGAAGTCGATGAAACGCTCTATCTGGCCGCACGCAACCTTCCCCACGTTGACGTGGTGGATGTCGCTGCAGCTGATCCGGTGAGCCTGGTTGCCTTTGATAAGGTCCTGGTCACCGTCTCCGCCCTGCGTAAATTCGAGGAGAAGCTGGCATGAACCAGGAACGCGTATTCAAGGTTCTGCTTGGACCGCACGTGACCGAAAAGGCCGCGATGGCAGCCGAGCGCAACCAGTACGTTTTCAAGGTGGCAAGCGATGCTACCAAGCCCGAGATCAAAAAAGCCGTTGAAGCACTGTTCGGCAAGAAGGTCGGCAGCGTTCAGGTGCTGAACGTCAAGGGTAAAACTAAGCGTACTGCTCACGGCGTTGGCCTGCGTAAGGGTTACCGCAAAGCGTATGTGACCCTGGCTGCGGGTGAAACGCTCGAAGACTTCTCTGGCGCCGAATAAGGGCAGGAGTACGGATAATGGCAATCGTCAAGACCAAACCCACATCCGCCGGTCGTCGCCACGTCGTCAAGATCGTTGGTGAGGAACTGTACAAAGGCCGTGCCTATGCACCGCTTTTGGAAAAGCAGTCCAAGTCCGGTGGCCGTAACAACTACGGTCGCATCACCACCCGCCACGTGGGCGGTGGGCACCGTCATCACTATCGGTTGATCGACTTCAAACGCACCAAAGATGGCATTCCGGCCACCGTTGAGCGTTTGGAGCACGACCCGAACCGCAGTGCGCACATTGCACTGCTGAAGTATGCCGATGGCGAGCGTCGTTACATCATTGCACCGAAAGGTGTCAGCGCGGGTGACGTGCTGGAGTCTGGTGTCAACGCGCCCATCAAGAAAGGCAATGCCTTGCCGCTGCGCAACATCCCGTTGGGTTCTACCGTTCACGGTATCGAACTGAAGCCGGGTAAAGGCGCGCAGATTGCTCGCAGTGCCGGTACTAGCGCTCAGTTGGTTGCTCGTGAAGGTAACTACGCCACCCTGCGTCTTCGCTCTGGCGAAATGCGCAAAGTGTTGGCAGAGTGCCGCGCAACCTTGGGTGAAGTGAGCAACTCCGAGCACAGCCTGCGTCAACTTGGCAAGGCCGGTGCGAAGCGCTGGAGAGGTGTGCGTCCGACTGTTCGCGGTGTCGCGATGAACCCGGTGGATCACCCGCACGGTGGTGGTGAAGGCCGCACCAGTGGTGGTCGTCACCCGGTATCCCCGTGGGGCGTACCGACTAAGGGTCATAAGACGCGTAAGAACAAGCGCACCGACAAGCTGATCGTTCGTCGTCGTAATAAGACACGTTGATCTAAATTGCCAAGACATTAAGAGGTAACGGCTGTGCCACGTTCACTTAAGAAAGGTCCCTTCATTGACCTTCATCTTTTGAAGAAGGTAGAGGCTGCAGTGGAGAAGAACGACCGCAAACCGATCAAGACTTGGTCGCGTCGTTCGATGATCCTGCCAAACATGGTAGGCCTCACCATTGCTGTCCATAACGGTCGCCAGCACGTCCCGGTGCATGTTTCCGAGGAAATGGTTGGCCACAAACTGGGCGAATTCGCTGCCACTCGCACGTATCGCGGGCATGCGGCGGACAAGAAAGCCAAACGGTAAGCCAGAGAGGATTAAGAGATGGAAGTCACAGCTAAGCTGAGTGGCGCTGCTTTATCCGCACAGAAGGCCCGTTTGGTGGCTGACCAGGTGCGCGGTAAACCGGTCGCCGAAGCGCTTGATCTGCTGACCTTCTCCCCGAAGAAGGCTGCCAAACTGGTCAAGAAAGTGCTTCAGTCCGCCATCGCGAATGCGGAAGAAAACAACGGCATGGACATCGACGAGCTGCGTGTCTCGACCATCTGCGTCGATGAGGGCATGACGCTCAAGCGTATCAAGCCGCGCGCCAAAGGCCGTGCGGACCGTATCTTGAAGCGCACCTGCCACATCACCGTCAAGGTAGCCGAGAAGTAGGAGTCGACCAGATGGGTCAGAAAGTCAATCCAACAGGCATTCGACTGGGCATCGTCAAAGACCATGCTTCTGTCTGGTATGCCGAGCGCGGCGCCTATGCCGATAAGCTCAACAACGATCTCGAAGTGCGCAGCTTCCTGGAAGAGCGTCTGAAAAACGCTTCCGTAAGCCGCATCCACATCGAGCGTCCGGCTAACAACGCCCGCATCACCATTCACACTGCCCGCCCGGGTATCGTGATTGGTAAAAAAGGTGAAGATGTCGACCGTCTGCGTCGCGATCTGACCGAGATGATGGGTGTTCCGGTTCATGTGAACATCGAAGAAGTTCGCAAGCCGGAGCTGGATGCCAAGCTGGTCGCTGCCAACGTAGCGGGTCAGCTGGAGCGTCGCGTCATGTTCCGTCGTGCCATGAAGCGCGCGGTACAGAACGCAATGCGTCTTGGCGCTGGCGGCATCAAGATTCAGCTGTCAGGTCGTCTGGGTGGTGCCGAAATCGCACGTACCGAATGGTACCGCGAAGGTCGCGTTCCGCTGCACACTCTGCGTGCGGACATCGACTACGCCACTTACGAAGCTCACACCACCTACGGCGTCATCGGCGTCAAAGTGTGGATCTTCAAGGGTGAAATCCTCGGCGGTATCGAGGAAGTACGTGCCAAGGCGAAGCAACAGCAGCCTGCCGGCAACGCGCCCAAGAAGAAAGGTTCCAGGTAAGGGGAGAGCGAGTCGATGTTACAGCCCAAGCGTATGAAATTCCGCAAGATGATGAAAGGCCGCAACCGTGGCCTGGCGCATCGCGGAAGCAAGATCAGCTTCGGGGAGTACGGTCTCAAAGCAACCGGTCGTGGCCGCATCACTGCGCGTCAGATCGAAGCTGGCCGTCGTGCGATCACACGTCACGTCAAACGTGGCGGTAAGATTTGGATCCGCGTATTCCCGGACAAGCCGATCTCCAAGAAGCCGCTCGAAGTTCGTATGGGTAAGGGTAAAGGTTCAGTTGAGTACTGGGTAGCCCAGATCCAGCCGGGTCGGGTCCTGTACGAAATTGAAGGTGTATCCGAAGAGCTGGCCCGTGAAGCATTCGAGCTAGCCGCACAGAAGATGCCCCTGTCCACCACCTTTGCGAAACGGACGGTGATGTGATGAAAGCCCAGGAAATTCGTGAAAAGTCCGCAGGAGAGCTCAAAGAGCAGCTCCTCGAGCTACTCCGCGAGCAGTTTAACCTGCGCATGCAGAAGGCCACTGGCCAACTGAGCCAGACTCATCTGCTCAAGCAGGTCCGCCGGGACATCGCCCGCGTTAAGACTGTGCTCAACGAGAAGGCAGGTGATTGAGATGGCCGAAGAGAAAAAAACACGTACGCTGACCGGCAAGGTGGTCAGCGACAAGATGGACAAGTCCATCGTCGTTATGATCGAGCGTCGTGAGCGTCACCCGATCTACGGAAAATACGTTAAGCGCTCCACCAAGCTGCACGCCCATGATGAGGCGAACCAGGCAAAGGCAGGCGATACGGTTTCCATTCAGGAGTGCCGTCCGCTTTCCAAGAAGAAAGCCTGGACGCTGGTCGAGGTGGTCGAGCAGGCCAAAGGTTAACCCCTGCGTCTGTCCAACCAGTGCAGTCAGATTAGGTTTGGAGAAAACCGATGATTCAGACTCAGACAATGCTGGATGTCGCCGACAACAGCGGAGCGCGCCGGGTGCAATGCATCAAGGTGCTAGGCGGTTCTCACCGTCGTTACGCCCGCGTTGGTGACGTCATTAAGGTAACGGTGAAAGAAGCGATTCCGCGCGGTAAGGTCAAAAAAGGCCAAGTGCTGAAAGCGGTAGTCGTTCGCACCCGTAGTGGCGTCCGTCGTAGTGACGGTTCGCTGATCCGTTTCGATGGAAATGCGGCAGTTTTGTTGAACAACACCAACGAACAGCCGATCGGCACGCGTATCTTCGGGCCGGTAACTCGTGAACTTCGTAACGAGAAGTTCATGAAGATCATTTCCCTAGCGCCTGAAGTGCTGTAAGGAGCGAGGCGGATATGCAAAAGATCAAACGTGACGATGAAGTCATCGTCATCGCCGGGAAGGATAAGGGCAAGCGCGGCACCGTTAAGCGGGTACTAGAAAACCGCTTCGTGGTGTCTGGTGTGAACATGATCAAACGTCACACCAAGCCCAATCCCATGGCGGGTAATCAGGGCGGTATCGTCGAGCGTGAGGCTCCGATTCACGCGTCCAACGTAGCCATCTTCAATTCGGAGACCGGTAAGGCGGATCGCGTCGGCTTCCAAGTTAAGGAAGACGGTACCAAGGTACGTATCTACAAGTCGACGCAGACGCAGATCGACGCCTAACGCGAGTCGGGTAGCAAAATGGCGAACTTGAAAGAACGTTATCAAAACGAGGTGGTAGCTCAACTCAAAGAGCAGTTCAGCTACGCCAACGTAATGCAGGTACCCCGGATCACGAAAGTGACTCTGAACATGGGTATCGGCGAAGCGGTCAGTGATAAAAAGCTGATCGACAACGCCATCGGCGACCTGGAGAAACTCTCTGGTCAGAAGCCGCTGGTGACCAAGGCACGCAAGTCCATCGCGGGCTTCAAGGTGCGCGAAGGTTGGCCGATCGGTATCAAAGTGACACTGCGCGCAGAGCGTATGTGGGACTTCCTGGACCGCCTGGTAAACATTGCGATTCCCCGCGTGCGTGACTTCCGTGGTCTTAACCCGAAGTCTTTTGACGGTCGCGGCAATTACTCTATGGGTGTGCGTGAGCAGATCATCTTCCCGGAGATCGAGTATGATAAGATCGATCGCGTTCGGGGGCTGGACGTCACTATCACTACTACCGCCAACACCGACGAGGAAGGCCGTGCGCTGCTAGCTGCACTGAACTTCCCGTTCAAGAAATAAGGGTTGGATCATGGCTAAGAAAAGTATGGTAGAGCGTGAGCTCAAGCGTACTCAGCTAGTCGAGAAGTATGCGGCTAAGCGCGCAGAGCTCAAGAAAATCATCTCGGACGTGAACGCTTCTGAAGAAGATCGTTTCGAGGCGACGCTGAAGCTGCAGCAACTGCCGCGCGACTCAAGCCCGGTGCGTCAGCGTAATCGCTGCCGCGTGACTGGCCGTCCGCACGGTTTTTACAACAAGTTCGGTCTCGGCCGTAACAAGCTGCGTGAAGCCGCCATGCGTGGCGACGTCCCTGGTCTGAAGAAGTCCAGCTGGTAACGCCACGTAGAATCATCAGGAGCGCACATTAAATGAGCATGCAAGACACTCTGGCGGATATGTTCACCCGTATCCGCAATGCGCAGATGGCCACCAAGGAGACGGCTACCATGCCGTCCTCCAAGCTGAAAGTCGAAGTGGCCCGCGTGCTAAAGGAAGAAGGCTACATTACCGACTTTACGGTGGCTGAAGGCGTTAAACCCGAGCTGACCGTTACTCTCAAGTACTTTGAGGGTAAGCCGGTTATCGAGCACATTCAGCGGGTTTCCAAGCCGTCTCTGCGCCAGTACAAAGGCAAAGACAACCTGCCTAAGGTCGCCGATGGTCTGGGTATCGCGATTGTCACCACCTCTAATGGTGTCATGACCGATCGTGCCGCGCGCCAAGCAGGCGTCGGTGGCGAAGTCATCTGCACCGTATTCTAGGAGGCTGGAATGTCCCGCATAGCGAAATATCCGGTTAAAGTGCCTGCTGGTGTCGACATCAAAATCGACGCTGGCCAGCTGACCGCCAAAGGCGGCCAGGGCACGCTGTCTATGACCGTTCACCAAGACGTGGTGATCGCTCAAGAAGACGGCCAGCTGACCTTCGCCCCGAGTGAGTCTGCCAAGAGCTGGGCAATGGCCGGTACTACCCGCGCCTTGGTTCAGAACCTGGTCACGGGCGTATCTGAGGGTTTCACAAAAACTCTCGAAATTGTTGGCGTCGGTTATCGTGCCCAAGCTAAGGGCCAGACGCTCAATCTTTCACTGGGCTTCTCGCACCCGGTCGACTACGAACTGCCTAAGGGTGTTACGGCGGAAACGCCGAAAAACACCGTGATCGTGCTGAAAAGCGCGGACAAGCAGATGCTCGGTCAGTGCGCCGCGGAAATCCGCGCCTTCCGTCCGCCTGAGCCGTATAAAGGCAAGGGTGTACGGTACGCCGACGAGCAGGTGCGTCGCAAAGAAGCCAAGAAGAAGTAAGGCAGGGTTATGAACGCGAAGAAAGAATCTCGTCTCCGTCGTGCCCGCCGCGCTCGCGCCAAGATCCGCGAGCTGGGCGTGTATCGCCTGTGCGTCAACCGTACCCCGCGTCACATCTACGCGCAGATTATCTCGCCGGATGGTGGCAAAGTGCTGGCCAGTGCTTCTACGCTGGACAAGGCACTGCGCGAGGGTGCGACCGGCAACACAGACGCGGCTACTAAGGTCGGTGCTCTGATTGCCGAGCGCGCTAAAGAAGCAGGCATCACCCAGGTGGCCTTCGACCGTGCTGGCTTTAAGTATCACGGTCGCGTCAAGGCTCTGGCCGACGCCGCTCGTGAAGGCGGCCTGGAATTCTAAAGGGTTTTACGATGGCGAAGAACGAACAGCAAAGCGGCGATCTGCAAGAGAAGTTAGTGCAGGTCAACCGCGTCGCCAAGGTGGTCAAGGGTGGTCGTATTTTCGGCTTCACCGCACTGACCGTCGTTGGTGATGGTAAAGGTCGTGTCGGTTTCGGTCGTGGCAAGGCGCGTGAAGTGCCGGTCGCAATCCAGAAAGCGATGGATCAAGCTCGTCGCAACATGGTCAAGGTCAACCTTGCAGGCAACACGCTGCAGTACCCGGTCAAAGCCCGTCACGGCGCTTCCAAGGTGTACATGCAGCCAGCCTCCGAAGGTACCGGTATCATCGCCGGTGGCGCCATGCGCTCTGTACTAGAGCTGGCCGGTGTCCACGATGTACTGGCCAAGTGCTACGGTTCCACCAACCCGGTTAACGTGGTGCGGGCGACTGTCAAAGGTCTCTCCTCCATGCAAGCACCGGAAGACGTGGCCGCCAAACGCGGTCTGTCTGTCGAAGCGATCACGGGGTAAGGCACCATGGCAGCAACGATCAAGGTTACCCAGATCCGCAGCACCATCGGCGTTTTGCCCAAGCACAAGGCTACTATGAAGGGCCTGGGCCTGCGTCGCATCGGTCATACGGTTGAGCTGGAAGACACCCCTGCCGTACGCGGCATGATCCACAAGGTGACCTACCTTGTGCGCGTTGAGGGAGAGTAATCCATGAAACTCAATACCCTGAGCCCGGCACCGGGCTCCAAGCACGCTGAAAAGCGCGTTGGTCGTGGTATCGGTTCCGGTCTTGGTAAGACCGGTGGCCGTGGCCACAAAGGTCAGAAATCTCGCAGTGGCGGTAGCGTCAAGCCAGGTTTCGAAGGCGGTCAGATGCCGCTGCAGCGTCGTCTGCCGAAGTTCGGCTTCACGTCCGCTAAATCGCTGGTATCTGAAGAAGTTCGCCTGGCCGAGCTTGCCAAGGTTGCCGGTGACGAGGTCACCATGGAAACCTTAAAGCAAGCCAACGTGCTGAAGGATGCAACGCAACACGCGAAAATCATCCTTTCTGGCGAACTGAACAAGGCGGTTACCGTTCGTGGTATCAAGGTCACCAAAGGTGCCCGTGAAGCGATCGAAGCCGCTGGCGGCAAGGTAGAGGACTAAATGGCCAAGTCAGGAAATATGCCGGCGATGGGCAGCGGTCTGAGTGAACTGTGGGCGCGTTTGCGCTTCGTGCTCCTCGCCATCGTGGTGTACCGTATCGGTGCCCACATTCCCGTTCCCGGTATCAATCCTGACCAGCTTGCTGCCTTGTTTAGGGAGCAACAGGGCACCATCCTAGGCATGTTCAACATGTTCTCGGGTGGCGCCCTGGAGCGCATGAGCGTCCTCGCCTTGGGCATTATGCCCTACATATCGGCGTCGATTATCATGCAGCTCATGACTGCGGTCTCCCCTCATCTTGAACAGCTCAAGAAAGAGGGCGAGGCTGGCCGCCGCAAGATCAGCCAGTACACCCGCTACGGCACGGTGATACTGGCACTTGTCCAGGCTACCGGCATGTCCGTGGGTCTGGCTAGCCAAGGCATCGCTTACAGCGCTGACTTCAGCTTCTATTTCACTGCGATCATCACGTTCGTGTCGGGCGCGGTGTTTATGATGTGGCTAGGTGAGCAGATCACCGAGAAGGGCATTGGCAACGGTATTTCGCTGCTGATCTTCGCGGGGATCGTCGCTGGGCTGCCCAGTGCCGTGGGGCAAGCGTTCGAGCTTGCTCGCAATGAAGGGGCCTGGAATGTTCTTCCGCTGTTAGCGCTGTCAGTGCTAGGTATTGCCACCGTTGCGTTCGTGGTGTTCATCGAGCGCGGTCAACGCCGCCTCAAAGTGAACTATCCGCGACGCCAAGTCGGCAATAAGATGTATGCAGGCCAAAGCAGCTACTTGCCTTTGAAGGTGAACATGGCCGGTGTTATTCCAGCCATCTTTGCTTCTAGCATCCTCCTCTTTCCGGCTTCGATCGGTCAGTGGGTAGGGGCTGGCGAAGGGATGGAGTGGTTGCAGCGTGCATCACAAGCGTTAGGCCCTGGCCAACCGCTTTACATCTTGCTTTTCGCGGCGGCAGTGGTATTCTTCTGCTTCTTTTACACAGCGCTGGTCTTCAATCCCAAGGATGTGGCTGACAATTTGAAAAAGTCAGGCGCCTTCCTGCCGGGCATTCGCCCCGGCGAGCAGACCGCTCGCTATATCGACAAAGTGATGACGCGTCTCACTCTGTTCGGTGCCTTGTATATCACTGCGGTTTCCCTGATGCCCCAGTTCCTGATCGTAGCGTGGAACGTCCCGTTCTTCTTTGGCGGTACGTCGCTGCTGATCGTGGTAGTGGTCATCATGGACTTCATGGCCCAGGTGCAGTCGCATCTCATGTCGCATCAATATGACTCAGTGATGAAGAAGTCCAACCTGAAAGGCTACGGTAGCGGCGGCATCATGCGCTGAGGCGCGCCGTTGCGAATTGGAGAGAACGATGAAAGTTCGAGCTTCCGTAAAGAAGATGTGCCGTAACTGCAAGATCATTCGTCGCAATGGCGCTGTTCGCGTCATTTGCATCGAACCGCGGCACAAACAGCGTCAGGGCTAAACCTGGGCTGTATTAAGCGGGTGCCGGCATACCCCTTGCCTTAGGGCTTATAAAGGGGTATGCTGTTGCGCCTTTTGTAGATGATTAAACGAGCAAGCCGCTCAAATTTCGGAGTAAGCTGATGGCCCGTATTGCAGGCGTCAATATCCCGGACAACAAGCATGCGGCGATCTCGCTGACCTATATCTTCGGGATTGGCCGTACTCGCGCTAAGCACATTTGTGCTGCTGCCGGTATCGCGCCGACTGCCAAGATCGTAGACCTGTCCAGCGATGAGCTGGATACCCTGCGTTCTGAAGTTGGTAAGTTCACCGTAGAAGGCGACCTTCGTCGTGATGTCACGCTTAACATCAAGCGTCTCATGGACTTAGGCTGCTACCGTGGTCTGCGTCATCGTCGTAGTCTTCCGCTGCGTGGTCAGCGGACCAAGACTAACGCGCGTACCCGTAAGGGCCCGCGTAAGCCGATCCGCAAATAACACGCAGGCTCTTTCATAGAGAGCCAGCGTATAGACAGGAATAGACATCAACATGGCTAACCCGCGTAGTAACCGTAAAAAGGTTAAAAAGCAGGTAGTGGATGCCGTTGCGCATATCCATGCCTCTTTTAACAACACGATCGTGACGATCACAGACCGCCAGGGCAATGCTCTCTCTTGGGCAACTGCCGGTGGTTCGGGTTTTCGTGGTTCTCGTAAGAGCACCCCGTTCGCTGCGCAAGTAGCAAGCGAACGTGCAGCGACTGCTGCAGCCGAGTATGGTGTGAAAAACGTAGACGTGCTGGTCAAAGGCCCCGGTCCCGGCCGTGAATCCGCCGTGCGCGCACTGAATGCCGCCGGCTTCCGCGTGCAAAGCATCGTAGACGCGACGCCCATTCCCCACAATGGCTGCCGTCCGCCTAAGAAACGCCGCGTTTAAGGAGACAGATTCATGGCTCGTTATATTGGACCTAAGTGCAAATTGTCTCGTCGTGAAGGCACCGATCTCTTCCTAAAGAGTGGCGTGACTCCCTTCGAGAAGAAGTGTAAATCCGAGCAGATCCCGGGTGTACACGGCCAGCGTCGTCAGCGTCTTTCCGACTACGGCTTGCAGCTTCGTGAGAAGCAGAAAGTACGCCGTATGTATGGCGTACTCGAAAAGCAGTTCCGCAACTACTACAAAGAAGCCGCTCGCCTGAAAGGTGCGACCGGTGAAGTATTGTTGCAGCTGCTCGAATCCCGACTGGACAACGTCGTCTACCGCATGGGCTTCGGCTCGACTCGCTCTGAAGCGCGTCAGCTGGTCAGCCACAAGGCGATTTCCGTGAATGGCCGCACCGTTAACGTTGCTTCCTACCAAGTGAAGCCCGGTGACGTGGTCGCTATCCGTGAAAAGGCGAAGAACCAAGCCCGTATTCAAAACGCGTTGACCATTGCGGCCAACCGTGGCGACATCGCTTGGATCGACATCGACGCCAAGAAGATGGAAGGCACATTCAAGGCTCTGCCTGAACGCGGTGACCTGACTGCCGACATCAACGAAAACCTGATCGTCGAGCTGTACTCCAAGTAAGCAGTTTGATGTACGTTTCTGCTTCTTGAGGCCTGGGCGGGATAGCAAAGCTAACCGCCCAGATGCTCTTGAGTATTGTGCTTTAGAGTACTCAGTATCCGTTTGGCAGCCTGAAAGGTGTTCATATGCAGCGTTCAGTGACAGAGTTTCTTCGTCCTCGCGACATCAAGGTCGAAGAAATCAGCGCACATCATGCCAAAATCGTCCTCGAACCATTCGAGCGCGGCTTTGGTCACACCCTGGGGAATGCACTTCGTCGCATTCTGCTTTCATCCATGCCCGGCGCCGCTGTGGTAGAGGCTGAAATTGCCGGTGTAGAGCACGAATACAGTGCGCTCGAAGGGGTGCAGGAAGATGTCATCGAAATCCTCCTGAACTTGAAAGATGTTGCGATCAAGATGCACAGCCGCGATGAGGCGGTGCTCTCGCTGAACAAGCAGGGCCCAGCCGTCGTCACCGCTGGCGACATTGCGCTTGATCATAGCGTCGAAATCGTCAACCCGGACCATGTCATTGCACACGTCAATGAAGGTGCCGAGCTGAAAATTCAGCTTAAGGTCGCGCTGGGTCGTGGTTACGAACCGGCTGACGCTCGTGGCTCTGATGAAGAGACCCGTGCGATTGGACGCCTGCAGCTGGATGCCACCTTCAGCCCTGTTCGCCGTGTTTCCTACTCGGTCGAAGCCGCTCGTGTCGAGCAGCGTACCGACCTCGATAAGCTGATTATCGACCTGGAAACCGACGGTACCCTGGATCCGGAAGAGGCTATCCGTCGCAGTGCGACCATTCTGCAAGAGCAGCTGGCCGCCTTCGTCGACCTGGAAGCTGATAAAGAGCAGGAAGTCGAAGAGGAAGAGGATCACGTCGATCCGATCCTATTGCGCCCCGTAGACGATCTCGAGTTGACCGTACGCAGCGCTAACTGCCTCAAAGCCGAGAATATCTACTACATCGGTGATCTGATTCAGCGCACGGAAGTGGAGCTGCTGAAGACCCCGAACCTCGGTAAGAAGTCCTTGAATGAAATCAAGGATGTATTGGCAGCGCGCGGCTTGTCCCTCGGCATGCGGCTGGAAAATTGGCCACCCGCTAGCCTGAAGGACGACAAGGCCTCCGCGTAAGCGTCGACTTGAGTCCCAGTTTGGTAAGGAATCACAACCATGCGTCATCGTAAGAGTGGTCGTCATCTGAATCGTACCAGCTCGCACCGTCAGGCCATGTTCAAGAACATGTCTGTCTCGCTGGTCGAACATGAAGTCATCAAGACAACCCTGCCCAAGGCCAAGGAACTGCGTCGCGTTATCGAGCCGCTGATCACCCTGGCAAAGCAGGATAGCGTTGCAAACCGCCGTTTGGCGTTTGCTCGTACGCGCTCCAAAGAAGCCGTCGGCAAACTGTTCAACGAGCTGGGTCCGCGTTACGCCGAGCGTCCGGGTGGTTACATCCGTATTCTCAAGTGCGGTTACCGCACCGGCGACAACGCGCCCATGGCGTACGTTGAGCTCGTAGACCGCCCGGTGGCTGAAGAAGAAGCCGTCGCTGAATAAGCGCTGCTCCTTCTGGTAGGCACAATGAAAACCGACCCTTTTGGGTCGGTTTTTTTATATCTGCGCTTTTTCCGCTGCTTTATCGAGATGAATGCTCTAAGGGAAGATCAATTTAACGATAAGGCATGCTAGGCTAATGCAGCAGCCGTATGAACGGCCAAGTGTCGGGCAGTGTGATCAATCAGTAAGAGGTCGGTATGGCAACAACACGAGGAGTGAGCACAGCGGTTTGGGCGGCGCACTGGCTACTGGTCATGCTGATGATGACGCTGATGGGTAGCGCCAACGCCCAGGCGAATCCTCGTTATGCAGGCATCGTTGTGGATCTCGAAAACGGCGAAGTGCTATACGCTGAAAATGCTGACGAGCCACGCTATCCTGCGTCGCTCACGAAAATGATGACACTCTACCTAACATTCGAAGCGCTGGAGGAGGGAAGGCTAAGCCTCGATCAGCCGTTGCCCGTTTCTGCTCAGGCGGCTGCCATGCCCGCGACCAAACTATGGCTGTCGGCCGGTAGCTCCATTCCTGTGGATACGGCGATTCGTGCGCTAGCCGTGCGCTCTGCCAACGATGTGGCCGTGGTCGTGGCGGAAGCATTAGGTGGCAGCGAGCAGCGCTTTGCTAACCTGATGACGGTGAAAGCCCGTGAACTGGGGATGAACGCCACCACCTTTCGCAACGCCTCTGGGCTGCCCGATGACCAGCAAAGGACGACCGCGCGTGACATGCTGACGCTCTCGGTACGAGTCATGCAGGACTTTCCTCAATACTATCACTACTTCGGTTTGCAGGAGTTCACCTATCGTGGCACGCGCCATACCAGCCACAATCGCTTGGTGCGCGACTACCCGGGGGCCGACGGTTTGAAAACCGGCTTTATTCGTGCTTCGGGCTTTAACGTAGCCACCACCGCCGTTCACAACGGTCGGCGGATGGTGGCCGTGGTGATGGGCGGATTTAGCTCCTCCTCGCGAGATACCCACATGGCGGATCTGCTGGACCGTAGCTTTATGCGCGCCTCGCTTAGAGATCAGCGCACTTGGTTGGCGAACACGAGCTTTTCCAGTGAGTTCATGGGCTTTGCCGGGCCTGCGCAACCGCTGCGACAGTCAACGCCTGTTCGTCCCTCTACCCAGCCGATGGTAGCCAATGTCTCGGCAACGTCCCTCTCCCCGACACCGAGCGCTACACGAACAACGCCCGCGCAGGCCGTCGAATCTCAACTCATCGATGCTGCTGAGGCAGACCGTACGCCGCCCTCCGCGTCTGCAGATCCGCTGCAGGCCTTTATCGAGCGGGAGCAGGTACTGGCCAGTGCGTCGCCTGAGGGGCAAGCAGCCTCGGCGAGTTGGGGCATACAAGTCGGAGCATTCAGCCAAGCGGCACAGGCAGAGCAGTTTGCTCGCCAAGCCGCACAGCGGCTGCCAACGAGCGTGGGAGGCCGCGTTGCCATCGATCCGCTTCAGGGGCCCACGACAGTGTTTCGCGCCCGTGTCGTCTCATTGAACGAATCGCAGGCACGCCAAGCGTGCCAAGCGCTACAGGCGCAGGGCATGGACTGCATGGTGGTCAACGCGAGTCTTTGAGCCGCATGACACGCTGCCCCGCCAATCCCTGGTTGGCGGGGCTTTTTTATGCTGCGCGTCTGGGTGCGCAGCCACAATAATAAACGTGGAGGAGGAGACAACGGATGACGCCCTCGCTAAAAGGCATTTTATTCATGTGCTTAGGCGTACTGTTCTTGGCGCTTGGCGATGCGGTCTCTAAATGGCTAGGAGCCGTCCATTCGCCCTTACAGATCATCTTTTTCCGCACATTGGTATCGCTGCCGCTGATTGCCCTGTTGGCTTACGTAAGCGGCGGATTACGCAAGCTGCGTACTCAGCGTCCTGGTGTGCATTTGCTGCGCGGTTTGATTTACACCGCCACGATGGTCTGCTTCGTATGGGGCCTGACCCTGCTGCCCTTGGCCGAGGCCACGGCGATTGCCTTCGTCGCGCCCCTGTTCGTGACGCTACTCTCCGTACCGCTGCTGGGTGAGCGTATCGACCCGCCGGTGCTAGTGGCGTCGCTGCTAGGCTTCTTAGGAGTGCTGATCGTCGTGCGCCCTGGCGGCGATGCTTTCCAGCTGGGCGCAATGATCGTTCTTGCGGCGGCGGTGTTCTATGCGCTCATGATGGTGACGGCGCGGCGCTATGGCGCCAACGAGCACCTATGGGCGATGGTGTTCTATATGACCATGGTGCCGCTGATCGTGACGGCCGTGAGTTTGCCCTGGGTCTGGCAAACCCCACAGCCGTGGCATTGGCTTGGATTTTTGGTATCTGGGGTGTTGGGTGTTGGTGCCACGGCATTCATTACTCTGGCCTTTCGCTATGCGCCTGCGGCCATTGCAGCCCCTTTCGATTATACGGCCATGCTCTGGGCGGTGCTGTTGGGTTGGTGGTTCTGGGGAGAGCTGCCGGACCTTTGGGTATGGGTCGGCAGCGCGCTGATCATGTTGAGCGGCTTAGCTATCGCTTACCACGATCGACGCACCACCTTGAAGCGCCGCCCCACGGCGTAGACGTTAGGCAAACTGATAGACATCCATGGCTAGCACGCCGTGTTCGACGCTGTGATGACGCAGTGTTGCCTGTCCGCCCGCCCCCATGGCTACCAGAAGCGGCTGAAAGTGCTCGTGTGTGGGGTGATTACGTTCAGCATCGGGGCCGCGTTGCCAGTGGAGGAGTGCATCGCGGTCATCTTCTCGCAGCCTTGCATGCACCCACTCGGCGAAACGCTCGACCCAAGCCGGCACTTGACTGCCCTGCGATTGCAGCTCGTAGAGGTTGTGGGTCAAGCTGCCCGAACCAATCACCAGGATACCCTCCTGACGCAGCGGTGCGAGCTGCTCGCCCAGGGCGATCAACTCGCTAGCACCCCAGCGGCTGGGCAGTGATAGCGACACCACCGGTATATCGGCATCCGGATACATCAGTGACAGTGGCACCCACGCGCCGTGATCCAGTCCGCGCTCCGTCTCCGTGGCGCCTAGCTGTTGGGCCAAACGTTTGGCCAAGACGGGTTCCCCAGGCGCTGGGTACTGCACGGCAAACAGGGCGTCGGGAAAACCGCCAAAATCGTGGATAGTCGTAGGTGTCGCGCTGCGGCTCACCTGCAACCGTTCGGTCTCCCAGTGTGCTGAAACCACCACGACGGCCTTGGGTCGCAGAGTGCGGCCCAGCTCCTTCAAGAAGTGATGGGCTGGGGTGGGGGTGAGCGCCAGCATGGGAGAGCCATGGGAAATGAAGAGACTCGGTAACATAGGATACGCTCCAGTCAATGGGCCTGCCAACGTGTGATTCTCGGCAGGCCATTGGATTATGCCAGTCGGCGGCTGATGACGAAGCTACCGCTGCCCAGGCCGGCTTGCACCAGGAGGGCCGCGGCCCAGAACACTGGGAACTCCCAGCCGCCGCCGGGATTGGAGAAGACCCAGCCGTTACCGAGGTGTACCCAGGCGGCGCCGAGCAGCACCGGTACTAGCGCCAGACTCACCCAGCGGGTGTATAGGCCCAGCACCAGGGCCAAGCCTCCGCCGACTTCGGCGGCAATGGTCAAGTAAGCCATGAAACCGGGCAGGCCAAGCGATTCGAAGTAGCCCACCGTGCCAGGAAGCGTAAACACGAACACTTTCATCAGCCCGTGAGCCAGGGCCATCACACCTAGGCTAACGCGCAGTAGGGCGGTCGCATGAAGGATTGTCGTCGGGGTAGTTAACGTCGTCATAGCACTCTCTCGCGTCGTGAGCATCACCATGGATGCGATGATGCTACTGTAGGCCAGCGAGTGGAGAAGATAATCTAACCGATGAGCACTTTACTGTTGCGATATGCGCGATAATCCAAGCCCCTGCTCCCATATGGGTGGGTCGCCCCAGGCATCGGCCAACTGATCGATGAAGTGCGCTACCTTGGCGGGTAGAAAACGCCGTGCGGGGTAGAGGGCGTGTATGTCTAGGTAGGTCGGCGGTAGGTCTAACAGAAGCGGCACCAAGTGCCCCCGCTGGATGCTCTCATGAATCAGAAAACTGGGTTGCTGGGCGATGCCTAATCCCGCTTCTGCGGCATGGGTCAACATATCCCCATTATTGCTCTCCAGCGGCCCCGTGACGCTAACGTACTGCTGGCCGAAGCGCCAGTCGCCGCTGTTCTGCCCGCTGCGGTAGCGCAGGCAGTGGTGCTGGGTAAGGTCTTCGATGCGCAAAGGCGTGCCGTGCTGCGCTAAATAGCCTGGTGACGCGCACAGCACGAGCTGGCAGCGGGCTAGCCGTCTGGCGATTAGGCTGGAGTCGGGCAGGCTACCGATGCGGATGGCGACATCATAGCCCTCCTCCAACAAGTCTACGCGGCGGTCGTTGAGATCGAGGCGTACGTCGAGTGCGGGGTGCGCCTGCATGAACTGCGCTACCTGAGGCGCGAGATAGCGCGTGCCGAAACTCATGGGACCATTGATGCGCAGCCGCCCACTCACAGTGTGGGTGCCACTGCCGACATCGGCAGCGGCCTCCTCCAACGCCAGCAAAATGGCCTGGGCATGGGCTAAATAGCGCTCTCCCGCATCGGTAAGATGCAGCCGCCGCGTCGTGCGCTGGATCAATCGCGCGCCCAGCGTCTCCTCTAGCGCCATGACCTGCCGCGACACCCGCGTACGTGAAAGATCCAATGCCTCGGCAGCGCGGGTATAGCTGCCAAGCTCCGCCACTTTGACGAAGGCGGTCAGCTGGTCAAGTCGACTCATGGGGCGCGAAACGCCAGCGCCGCCCGGTAAGGGTCGGGCTGGCCGCAGATCGCAGAAATCACCGCCATCCCTTGGGCGCCGGCGGCGTTCACTTGGGTGGCGTGCTGCGCCTTTAAGCCGCCAATCGCCACGCTGGGCAACGGGCAGGCGCGCACCAGCTCGGCTAAGCCCTCGAAGCCGATGGGCCGAGCATGATCCTGCTTGCTGGCAGTGGCGAAAATGGGGCCTAACCCGACGTAGTCCAACAGCGCGATGGGCGCGTCACGAAGCTGCGCGAGGGTGTTGATCGACAGTCCTAGAATGGCCTGCGGCCCCAGCGCCTCCCGCGCCTCTAGAACCGCGGTATCGCTCTGGCCAACATGCAGGCCGTCGGCACCGCTGGCGATGGCCACGGCGAGTCTGTCGTTGATGATCAGCGGCACATGGGTGCCCGCCAGCAGCCTTTTGAGGCGCTTGGCTTGTTCGATCATCGCCTCGTCGCTGGCATGCTTGTCGCGTAGCTGCACCACGGTGACTCCGCCTTTGACGGCGGCTTCCACCGTCGCTTCGAGGCCCGCTTCCGCGCACAGAGCGGCATCGGTCACCAAATAGAGCGAAAGATCACACGGCATGCAGCGTCTCCACTTGGCTTTGCGACGAAAGATCCTCTGGAGTGAGCTGGTACAGTGCATCCAGAAACGCGACCTGAAAGCTGCCCGGCCCCTTGGCCTGCTGACCCGCACGATGACCGGCGATGCCAAAGCACGCCAAGGCGGCCAGCGTCGCGGCCAGCGGGTACTCGCGGTTGGCGACAACGAACCCGGCCACCAAGGCGCTCAAGCCACAGCCGAGCGTCGTGACGCGGGGCATCAGCGGGTGGCCCCCGGTTAACCGGACGTGGTGGCTACCATCGGTGATGACATCGGTTTCGCCGGTCATGGCGACGATGCAGCGTTGCCGCTGGGCGAGCGTCATGGCGGCGTGAGTGGCGTCATCGGTGGTGGCGGTCGCATCGACCCCACGCCCTTGGCTGGCCAAGCCGGCCAGAGCCATCACTTCCGAGGCATTGGCGCGAATGACGCTGGGGCGATGGGACAGCAGCGCCTGGCACACCCGCTGGCGGAACTCGGTGGCCCCGACGGCGACGGGGTCCAGCACCCAGGGGGTGTCGGTCGTGTCGGCCGTGCGCGCCGCCAGCTGCATCGACTCGGCCCAGGGGGCAGAGAGCGTGCCGATATTGATGGAGAGCGCGTCTGCCATCGTGGTAAATTCAGCGACCTCTTCTGCGGCGTGCAGCATGGCAGGCGATGCGCCCGTGGCCAGCAGCAGGTTGGCGGTACTGTTCATGGCCACGTAATTGGTCATGCAGTGAACGAGCGGCGTGGACTCGCGCAGGGCAGCAAGCATATCGCCAAGTGGGGGGTAAGTCATGGTTTCCTCCCGGGTAAGGAGGTGGTGGTAAGCACCACGACTCCCTACGCCGGCGTTATCCGGTTCAGGTTCAAAGGGTGCTTCTCAGCCGCTGAGCGGCGCCCCTGTCGTTGGTGGGTACTATCCTAGCCTTGTGCGGCGATGTAAAGCCCGGTCAACAACGCGTTAACGAAACGCGATGCGGGTCCCGTACGTGAGCATTTCGTCAGGGGTGATGGCTCGGCCCTGTACGCCAATCATTTCGTCGCCGCACTGATCGGCAAAGGTCAGCACGCCATGGGTTAAGCCGAGTTGGCCCAGGGCATCGCGAATTTCACCGGTTCCCAGAAAGGTGCTGACGCGACCTTGAGCGTCACATAGGTCCGAGACGCCATTAGCATGGTGAAAACGCACTTTGTAGATGCCATCCATGGACTCGACTTCGACGATGGGGGAGAAGCCATTCTGAATCGCATTGCTCAACTGCTTCAATGTCAGGCGATCGCCAAGGGTCATATCGATAGCTGTCATGACGTGCTCCTATCGGACGCCATTCGCGGGGCATCACGGGTCACTATGTAAAATTGTCGAAATAGAAGTGTAGAAGATTTGCATCATTTTTCCAGGGGCATTCGGGGGCGCCTTGGCCCAGGTATTAATGTACGGCATCTAGCGCATGCTGCTGGAGTTTGACCAGTGGAATGATGTCCAGCGTTCGCTCGTTCGTACCGGACAAAACGACCGGCGGCGCGAGTCCTACCTGTGCCGCTTCGGCCCAGCGGTGCGCGCAAAGACACCAGCGATCCCCGGGTTTCAAACCGGGAAAGCCAAACTCCGGCCGCGGTGTCACCAAGTCGTTGCCTTGCGCCTTGGAGAAGGCCAAAAACTCCTCGGTCACCATGGCGCACACCGAATGGATGCCGACATCGTCTGGCCCTACCCGGCAAAAACCATCGCGATAGAAACCGGTTTTCGGCGAGTGGCAGCAGGGCGTGAGCGGTTCACCCAATACGTTTAGATCACGGGACATAAAGACTCCTCGGGGGCAGGCTGGAATTCTGCGTTCCTCGCCCTCATAACATGGTAAATAACGCCTTCAAAGGCAGTGATGCACAGGCAGCGGGAAGCACGACGCTGTCGCCTAAGCCTTGTACAAAGTCATACGTCCGTCAAAGATTTTGCATCGCGTCAACACAAGCATCATCCAACCAGGAGAGTGTCATGTCGTATCAAGGTGAACAGCATCCGGGAGTGACCCCGGCCGCTTCGCAAACCCAGGGCTTTCGCTTGAACCACACCATGTTGCGGGTCAAAGACCCTGAGCGTGCGCTGGCGTTTTACTCCAAGGTGTTTGGCATGCAGGTGCTGCGCCGTCTGGACTTCGAGGAGATGCAGTTTTCGCTCTACTTTCTGGCCAATGTCGAGGAGAGCGATCACGTGCCGGAAGAGACCCAAGCGCGCACCGCCTGGACCTTCAGCCAGAAAGGCCTGCTAGAGCTGACCCATAACTGGGGCACCGAAAACGAGCAGGACTTTGCCTACCACGACGGTAATGCCGAGCCGCAAGGCTTCGGGCACATCTGTTTTAGCGTGCCGGACTTGGAAGCCGCCCAAGCGTGGTTCGATGAGCACGACGTCACCTTCGTGAAGCGTGCCGACCAAGGCAAAATGAAAGACGTGATCTTCGTCAAAGACGCCGATGGCTACTGGATCGAAGTGATTCAAGCCGACCGTATGGCAGGCATGGGCGATTAACGATGGCTCATCTGCTGTTTCGGTTGCGCCACGTGACCGATGAAGAGGCCATGGAGGTCCGCCAACTGCTGGAAGAACATGGTTTCGACGTGTACGAAACCCAGGCGGGCTTTTTCCGCCTGGGAGTGGATGCCATCTGGCTGCGCGACCCAGCACAGCAAGACGATGCCGAGGCGGTGCTGGCGCGTTACCAGGCCGAGCGATTAGCCAAGGTGCGCCGTGAACACGAAGAGGCGCTGGCGCGTGATGATGCGCCTACGCTGTGGCGACGCTTCATGGCCCGTCCGCTTCAAGTCACGCTAGTGATCGTGGCGGTGCTGATGATCGCTCTGCTGACCTTACTGCCGTTCGTAGGACTCGCCCGCTAAACGTCGCACAGCGCGTTAGATAAGTGTCCGCGTTTGACGTACATCTTGACCCCTGAGGGTCCAGCGCTAAGCCGCGGGGCAGCCCCCGGGGGATAGCGGCACCAGCTACCTGCCGGGTACTCGGTGTCTGCGTCGCGTAGCGAGCCCTCCAGTACGAACAGCTCCAAGCCGCCCGGCAGTGCCGGATAGTCGATAATGACCTCGCCTTCCCAACGCTCTAGGCTGACGCGTTCATGTTGATAGGTGTGCAGCATTTTGTAGGTGATGCCTGGCCGACGGTCGGGCTGCCAGGGCAGGCGGTGGGCGGGAATGGCGAGTTGGAGCAGGTCGTTTTCATTGAACTGATGAAGTTTCACCAGGATCAGCGCACCCTCGTCGCCAATGCGCGGCGTGTGCCCCGTGCCGATGGGGTTGCGTAGATAGCTGCCCGCTGGGTAACGGCCATGCTCATCGGCAAACACGCCTTCGAGTACCAAAATTTCCTCACCGCCTTCGTGGGTATGGCGGCTGAACTGGCTGTTGGGCGCGTAGCGCACCAGGCTCGTGGCGCGGGCCACCTCATCGCCAATGCGATCCAGCATCATACGTTCGACACCTGCGCTAGGCGAGGCCACCCAGTGATACTGTTCCGGCGTGACACAGGCAAAGTGGCTAAAGTCGGCGTTTAGGCGCATGGTCGTGGCTCTTTGCGGTGAAGTAAACAGTGAACAGTGGCAGCGGCGTTGTTAGTGTCAGTCTCCCCATCCCGACAGCAAAATGCAATGCAAAAAAATACCGCCCTAATGGGGCGGTATAGGGCCTTTCCGGCCTGGTCTAGTGGCGATGACCATGAGCTTCATGGCCCGGAGTAGCTAGGGCATCGTGCAGCACCCGGGCGTTATGGCGCATCATGCCAAGGTAGGTGCTGGCATCGCCTTCACTGGCCAGCGCATCGGCGTATAGCGTGCCAGCGATGGGCAGGCCGGTCTCTTCCGCTAGCTGCGTAATGATCGCTTGGTTGGTCATGTTCTCGTGGAACAGCGCCTGTACGTTCTCCTGCTCGATCACATCGATCAGTGCGGCCATGCTGGCACCGCTGGGATCGGCTTCGGTCGATAGACCAACCGGTGAAAGAAAATTCACGCCGTAGGCGCTGGAGAAGTAGCCAAAGGAGTCATGGCCGGTGATGACGCTGGCCGACGCAGGAATCTCGCTTAGCAGTTCACGAATCTCGGCATCAACGTTATCCAGCTCTGCCAGATAACGCTCGGCGTTGGCTTGGTAGCTCTGCGCATTGGCGCTATCCGCCTCGATCAAGCCATCGCGAATATTGGTGACGTAGACTTTCGCCTGCTGCAGATCTTGCCAAGCGTGAGGGTCGTCATCACCATGCTCGTGACCGCTATGGTCATCATGCGCATGATCGTCGTGACCGTGTTCATGATGGCCGTGCTTTTCATGTTCATGCTCTTCATGACCGTGCTCTTCATGCGCATGGTCGTGCTCGTCATGGCGCGCGTGGTCATCGTGGCCGTGCGACGCAAAAGCGCGGGGTGCGATGCCGTCGGTGGCGGTGACCAATGGGCCGTCGTAGTCGCTGGAGTCAATCAGGCGCTCCATCCAGCCCTCGAACAGCAAACCGTTGAAGACCACTAGGTCTGCCCCTGCCAGTGCTCGGGCATCGCCGGGGCTTGGGGAGTAAACGTGAGCATCGCCATCCGGGCCAACCAGGGCACTGACCTTCACATGCTCTCCGCCGACGTTCTCGACCATATCCGCCAGGATGGAGAAACTGGTGACGACTTGAACCCGCTCGTTCGCCATGGCCGCAGGCAACGCCAACATGGCCGACACGCCCACTAACCAACGCGATGAAGAGAAAAACGACATAACATGCTCCTGATGATGTAAGAAAGCGGAAAACGACGACTCGCTAGTGAGAATGCTCCATCGCCAGCGGCGTGGTTTTACGGCGCAGCTTGGCGGCCAAACTGTGGTAGCGGCCAAACAGCGCCGAGAACAAATAAGCCGCCCCGGCCAGCAAGATAATGCTCGGGCCTGATGGCGTGTCCAAATGGAACGACAGCAGCAGCCCGCCGGTGCTGGCCAGCATCGCCAGCACTACGGCAATCCCCATCAATCCTTCCAAGCGCTTGCTCCAAAACCGCGCCGCCGTGGCAGGCAGCATCATCAAACCCACGGCCATCAGCGTGCCGAGCGTTTGGAAGCCAGCGGTCAAGTTGAGCACTAGCAGCCCTAAAAAGACGCTATGTACCCAGCTACTGCGGCGGTGTTGGCCGCGCAAAAATAGCGGGTCCAAACACTCCACCACCAAGGCGCGGAAAATGATCGCCAGGGTGATGACGATCAGCGTGCTGATCGACGCAATCAACAGCAGTGCCGTGGAGTTGATCGCCAAAATGGAGCCAAACAGTACGTGGGTTAAATCCACGCTGCTGCCCCCCATGGAGATCAGCATGACCCCAGCGGCCAGGGAAATGATGAAAAAGCTCGCCATGGCGGCATCTTCCCGCTGGCCACCCATTTTCGAGACCGCTCCCGCCAGCAAGGCCACCATCACCCCAAATAGCACGCCACCCACGCTCATCACCGGTAGCGAAAAGCCCGCCAGCAAAAAGCCCAGCGCCACGCCGGGCAGAATCGCATGGGCCATGGCATCGCCAATCAGACTCATGCCACGCAGCACCAAAAACACCCCCAGCGGCGGGGCGGCCAGGGAGAGCGCGAGCCCGCCGACCACGGCGCGGCGCATGAAACCGTAATCGAACGGGCTGACGAACCAGGTATTAAGCAGTTCCAGCATGACGCCCTCCCAGCGTAAACGGCACCACTTGGGCGGGTGCATGCTGCTGGTTGAGCGCGCTGGGGGCGACCCAGCGGCCGTGGCCAGCGCTCAGCATCAGTACCTCATCGGCCAGGCGACGCAGGTGATCCATATCGTGCAGTACGATGATGATCGTGACGCCGTCGTCGGCCATTTGGCGCAGAATGCGAATCAAGATATCCACCGTGTCGCTGTCCACGTTGGCAAACGGCTCATCCAATAGCAGCAGTTCTGCCTCTTGCATCAGCGTTCGCCCAATCAGAGCCCGCTGGCGCTGGCCACCGGACAGCTCGCCCAGGGGGCGGTGCGCCAAGTGAGAAATGCCCAAGCGCGCCATGATCTCACGGCCCTTGCGGTAATGGGCGGCACAGTACCCTTTCAGCGCCCCGTGGCTTGGCCAACTGCCAGTCATCACCAGCTCTTCCACGCTCATCGGGAAGGTCAGATCCAGCGCTAACTGCTGGGGTAGCCAGGCACGGCGAGCATTATCCACCGTACACACTACCTTGCCACTAATGGGGCGCAGCTCGCCCATGATGGCCTGGATCAGCGTGCTCTTACCGGCCCCGTTCGCGCCGATGAGCGCGGTAATCGCACCGGGTTTGATATCGCCATCCACATGTTCGAGCACCGTACGGCGACCCTGAGCCAAATGCAGATCGTGAAGCTGCAAGCGCGATGATGAACGCTCGCTCATAGCGGCCACCCGCTTGCCCATACCACTAGCCCCCACAGGGCCATCAGCGGCAGCGCCATCAGCCCAAGCCGCTTCGTGGCCGACAAGGACATCAGCGAAAAATGACAAGGACCTTCCTTATTGTGGCGATGCATGTGCTCACTCATCGAGCGACCTCACTTACCAATAAATAAGTTATAACATAACGTTTGGCGGAACTAAAAAAAGTGGCAGATATTTTACGCGCTCATCGCGTGCTGACAACGATGAGCGCGCTCATCTTTGAGACGCAGACAAAGTGCCCTTAGTAACGCCAAACGGCGCCAATCTGCTCAGGGGATACCACCAGCGCGTACTCGCCTTCCAGCGTGAGTGGGCCAAGCGATACGCGAGCGGGTTGGAAGCGATTGATAGCGCGGGTCGCCTGGTGGGGCTGCGTCCAAATTTGTAGTTCATTGATCAGCATGCCCGTCGCAAAGTTCATCGCGCCATCGCGCTCACGACCGTCGGCGGCAATGACCGCGCCCGCTACGGTATTCACCACCAACGAGCCAACCCGCGCCTCGAGCCCGCGGCGCTCCCGTTCCGCCTGGGCAAGCGACAGCCCTAGCGCCTGTACGCCGCTCAGATCGCCCTGCGCTTTCAAGCGTTCGTACTCCGCCAGCGCCGCCGGATGCGGTTGTCGGTCGGTCAGCATACCCCCTAGCGCTAACGCGGATTTCACCACGCCAACGCGGGCATCGAAACGGTCGTCCGGATCACTGGCCTCGCTCGATTGGTAGGCGTTATAGGCCAGGCTCGTGGCATAAACACCCGTCCATCCCCGCTGCCAAACGTTGGCCTGCTGGGCACCGCTTTCGAATACTTCATCGTAAGCCGCCCAGTCATCCGCTGGCTGCGCCTGGGCGGGCAGTGCCAGCATCAGCGGAACTGCTGCGAAAAGCACGCGCAAATAAAGGGGTAATTGCATGGGGAACCGCCTGAAAGACTGAGAAATGAGTGTTAAGCGTAGCATGGGGAGAGTACGCGTTTGTAAAAAGAGCGGGAGCAGGCAGCGCTCTGGCTAACGCTCGTTGACTTGAAACCTCATGATTCCTTGAAAGCCGTATAGGCACTGCTCAGGAGACTCCCGGGGTTCTCGGCCGGTTTCGATTGTCGTAGGGCTACTAGCATCATCGTGAGCTTCGCTCATGCTCTGGCAGCTTTAGTTGATAGGCAAGGGCGGGGCCAGTGAACCCCTACCCCGATGCTTTTTTTACTTACTCCTTCTCCTCATCCTCTTCCCAGCGCTCCATGGCGCGTTTGTCGTCGGGTAGGCGGACCATGTCACCGATGTTGAGCTTTTTGTGCGACTGAAAGCGGTGGCCGTGCTGGTCGAGAATGGCGGCGACGCTGCCGATGCTGACGGCGTCTTCTTCCCGGTAGGCTTCGACTTTGACTCGGACGATGCGGCCCTGATAGCGAGCGGAGAGAATCGCGCCGGGGTAAGGGGGCGTGTGGTCGGGGTCGTTTTTGAAAAAGGCGGCGACGCTTGCGCTACCGGGTTCATCCCATTCGACATGTTGATGCATGGTCAGTGTCCTTACAGGAGTCGTTAGAAAATAAGCCAGCACATTCAGTGTAGTGTGCGTTAGCAGCACTCGGCCAATGTGCGTGGACACGCCTAGTCGATGCGCTTAACTTACCCCTCTAGGGGAACGTGGGAGGAGAAGGCGCCATGCATCCGTACCGTGCGCTATTTGAGCAGTCGAGCACGCCGCTGTTCGTGGTGGAGCGTTCAGCGCACGAGGCGATGAACGTGTATGCAAACGCGGCCTTTCGGCACGTGGTGGGCTGGGTTGACGATAATAGCGGCATGGCGCTGGCCAGCTGTTTTCCATTGGACGTAAATAACGTGCTGGCCGCCGTATATGCCTGCGATCAGCAACAGACCGTGCAGGAGCTGATGGTGACTTGGGCAGATGCCTCAAGGCGTTGGCAACTGCAGCTTTCTCCCGTGGTAGAGGGCGAGTATCGCGCAGTGTATGGGGCACTTCATGAGCTGGTTCTGCCATTTGGCGAATCTTTGGATGCGCTGCTGTCTCAGTTGCCGGGCTTCATCTACCAGTTGCACTACTCGCTGTCGGGTCACTGGCGTTACACCTACGTTGGCCAGCGGGTAGAAGAAATGTTTGGGGTGAGCGTCGAAGAGGCGCTGGCCGATGCGCAAACGTTGCTGGCCAACATTCATCCTGGAGACCGCGATACCGTCATCGCAAGCTCGCTGGAAAGCGCTCGCACGCTGACGCCAGGGAAACAGGAGTTTCGGATGTTTCATCGTCACGGCGAGATGCTGTGGGTGGAAGCCAGTGACCAACCCCGCCGCGAGCCCGATGGCAGCGTGCTGTGGACGGGGTATGCCAACGATATTACTCAGCGTAAAGCGCTCGAAGCGGCGCTGAAATCCAGCGAGCAGCGCTTTCGCCAACTGGTGGAGCAGGCGAACGACATCATTTACACCCTCGATGCCGATGGCATGCTGACCTATATCTCGCCTAACTGGCCGCGCATATTGGGGCACGAGGTGAACGAGGTGCTCGGGCGGCATATGAGCTTCGTTCTGCATCCGGAGGACTTAGAGGCGTGCCGTCGTTATATCGAAAACGTGTTTGTGACGGCCGAGCCGCAAGGGCTGATCGAGTACCGTGTGCAGCATGCCAACGGCGAGTGGCGCTGGCACTTTACCAACGGTGCGCCGTTGTTGGATGAGCAGGGCAACGTGATCAGTTTTATGGGCATCTCTCACGATATTACGCCACGACACGAAATGGAGCAGCGGGTGCTGCATTTGGCACAGCACGATACGCTGACCGACCTGCCCAATCGAGCGATGTTTTTTGGCGAGCTGACCAAGGCGCTGCGCTCGGGGGGCCAGTTGGCCTTCTTGTTCATTGACCTGGACAACTTCAAGCCGGTGAACGATCGCTGGGGCCACGCCGTTGGCGACCAGTTGTTAAAAGCGGCGGCACAACGCATGCGCGCCCGGCTGCGGGGCACCGATATGGTAGGACGAATCGGCGGCGATGAGTTCGTGGCGCTGCTGGGTGGTTCGGTCATGAAAGAGGACGCGTTAGCGGTCGCGCATCAACTCTGTTCAGCGCTGGCCGAGCCGTTTGCGCTGTTGGTGGGCGAGGTATGCGTCTCCGCCAGTATTGGCGTGGCGCTCTTTCCACTACACGCAAAGGATGAGGCCACCCTGATTCACTGCGCGGATCAGGCGATGTATCGCGCCAAAGCGGAAGGGCGTAATCGCGCTATCCTTTACTCTGCTTGTGAGTCAGGCAAGACTGCGGGCGTTGCATCGACAGACTGAAACATGAAGTTTAGCGCCGCGGGTAGGCTGGCTCTCCATACGCGCCAAGTATGGCCACCAGGGTAGAGGTCGAGCCGTACGTCACCAGGTTGAATACGTTCTATGGCTTGGCGCAGCTGGCGTGCATGGAACTCGGCGTCATAGACATCACGGCGTCCGGCGCTGATATAGAACGGGACAGGGGGCGTGTCGCCTTGCTCTGCCTCTGGGCGCGGCGTGACGCGTAGGCGGTAGCTTTCTAAATGGGCTGTGTAGTTTAGCTGCTCCCAAAGCGCTTGATCGAACTCGCCCTGCGCATTCAAAAACGCTGGATGTCGGTGAGCGGAAGAGTTTTTGGGTGGCGCAGGGATATAGCTGGCGGGGCTGAGGGCAGCGGCAGCGGCAAACAGCTCTGGACGTTCGAGGGCGAAATTCACCGCGCCATAGCCACCAGCAGAGAGCCCCGCTACGCCACGTTGCTCGCGCGTCGTTCCCACATGATAGGTCGCTTCGATATGCGGCAGCAGGTCGTTGAAAAAAGCGCTACGGGCAGCTTCGTTATGCCCATCGACCCACCAACTGCGGCTGCCGGGCATGACGAATACCGCTGGAGGTAGATGCCCAGCCTCGATCAAACGATCAGCCGTTTGTGGCAAGTTGCCTTTGGTTGCCCAGTCAAACTCGTTACCAAATGACCCGTGTAGCAGGTATACCACTGGGTAAGGCGCCGAGGCCTGAGGGTCATAAGCGTCCGGTAAATAGATCGTATACGGGTAGTCATAACCCAGGGTGGGTGAAAAGAACTGTGCCCGCGAGACATCGCCCGCCAGGGCAACGCTACTCAGTGCCAACCCACCCAAAACGACCATGATCGCGCGCATCCAGCCGGTGAGGCATTCAGAGACAGTGCGTCCGAGAGCGTGTAAAAGCGGGAATCTGAGCGACTGTTCGAACACGAGGCCTCCAGGAATTTACCGTCGTTTAAAAGGTCGGACAACGCTGTAAGCCAGCCTGTTCATTGTCGTAAGCCCCTACATCAGCTTAGCAGCGGGGCTTGGTGGAGGTTCGATGCAGAAAATCGAGGAAATTTACTGGCTGCGCGTACGGCTGTGTCGCCGTGTTTCTCTTTCATTGGCTAGATCACCTGAATCAGCGCGTGGACAACGTCGTTACCGATCTCATGCGCATACCGCTGGTGCTGGGCACGCCTGTATTCCTGTTCATTTCGGTCTTTGTGTTTGCCGTCCGCTATGACAAGCAAGTACCGCCAGGTTTTCTATGGCAGCGAGTGAAATACGTCATGTTGCCCTATTTAACGTACGGGTTCATCTATTCCACTGCCCAGTGGTGGCAACTGGCGGACAGCGACAGCGCCGTGAATGTTTGGGAGAACGCAAAAGCCTACTTTATTTATGCGGGCTGGCATGGCTATTTTTTGATCATCGCCATGCAGTTCTATGCCGCTTATTGGGCCTTTACTCGTTGGCAGCTATGGCGCTTGCATCCGGTTCCTTGGCTATGGGGAGCTTGCTTGGTGAGTATGGCATATTGGGGGGTGGCGTATGCGTTGGCTATTGAGCCGCCGGGCTATTTGCTTTGGGTGGCTCCGTTGGGTTGGATCTATCTGTTCTTCTTGGCGCTAGTGCTGGTGCGCTATTACCCCTTAACGCCTTCTAGCCAGTTGATCGAACGGCCCGTTTGGCTACAAACCCTCTCGCAACCACGTTGGCTCTTGTTGTTCGTTGGCTTGATCGTGCTGGCCACGTTCGAGTATCGGCTGTCGTTCTCCTCGAAAGAGGTGTGGGTCATTCCCTTTTTTGTGCTGTTCACGCTGGCATTGATGCGTGGCTTAAAAGGGCGTAAAGCGCCTGGATGGGTGCGCTATATCAATGCTTACTCGTTTGGTATTTATCTAGCGCATCCTATGTTTTTTACGCTCACCGATACGCTAGTGGGCATTTCTACGTTGCCCCTGGCGGTTTATGCGCTGTTGCTCATCATGGTGGGTAGTGTGGGATCGATTCTGCTCAACAAAGTAGCCAATACCACCACATTGGGTGCCATGTTGCTGGGTAAACGTTTAAAAATATGAACGGTTCGATGGGTTGGTGGGTGTGAGGTTGGCGTTAAGAGTCAAAAAGGGGCAGGCGCTAAGAGGAGGTGGGTGAGCGGCTGTGTGGCGAGCCTCGAGCAAGCCCAAGCGACTCGCCGCTTAGCGTTTTTAAACGCGTAGGGCAGGCGTATAGGCGCTGTAAAAAGTCGAGCAGGGCTGGCTCATCGAGCTCTGGATCGAAGCCTCCGATTCGCTCCAACCACGCACGGCGAATGGCAATATAGGGGGGAACGGTCACCGCCGAGCTGAGAAAGTGCAGCAACAGGCGTTCCGAAAAGCGGGGAGTGGCGGCGTTGATGAGCAGCGCATCCGTCGCCGTGTCGAGCTGTGGATAGAGTAGGTACCAAAGCTGCGCCGCCATGGGTTCTTTATGCAGCGCAATCAGCAGCCAGTCTGCCTGGCTAATATACGCCGCTTGGTTGAGGCGTGCACCTAGGGTATGGGCAGGTGTCACCAAGCCGTGCGCGTGGTAACGCTTTTCGAGATCGGTGAGCCGTTCATCCGAGTGAGCACAGGTCACGATAATGGGTAGGGCATGGTCAGCAAGACCGGATTGGCGAATCGAGCGCAGGTGGCGGGGTAGCAAAGCTCCTGTCACTGAAGCATCAACGATAAAGCAGACCGTACCCATGCACGCGGCTTCCTTTTGTTATGAAAGCATCTCTGTTTGTAATTGATTGTAGATGTGGGTTTCTTTACGTAGCAAGAGAAAGTTTTTTAACGAAAAAAACAGTGAGACTGGCGAGTTATTCATTTTGGTGCGTCTTGAGTGCTATTTGCACCAAATGCGTGCAAGGAAATGACGGTATAGGCGTTTGAAAAAGCAATTGCCACTCCCTTGCTGCATTAAGACGCATGGGATGAGTCATTTTTCATATTTGAAAACAAAGAGTTGTTGATATTTTTTTCCATTATGGTGCAGAGTTGGCACGCTCTGTGCTTATAAGCCATAGGTAGTTTCATCAGCGGCTATTGAAGCGTAGGCAGACGCCTCCAGGCGTGCTACAACGATAGCCGGTCTGAAATGATCGCTGGGCGGTTTGTTATCCATCGTCGAACAAACGTTGAGCGAACAAAAAAGACAAACGCGCCACATGCAGCCGCGTGTTGAACGATTTGTTGAATAACACCTTTATCGATCGCTTACAGTTACACGCTTTAAGCCACGCTCATACCGGAGGACACTATGTCAGCCAAGACTCTCGCGCTAATCGAAGAACATGATGTTAAGTGGGTAGATCTGCGTTTCACCGACACGCGCGGTAAAGAGCAGCACGTCACCGTACCGGCACGCGACGTGAACGAAGAGTTTTTTGAAAACGGCCAGATGTTCGATGGTTCTTCCATCAACGGCTGGAAGGGCATCAACGAGTCTGACATGATCCTGCGTCCGGAAGACGGTACCGCCTTCCTCGACCCCTTCACCGAAGATGCCACACTGATTCTGCGTTGCGACATCATCGAGCCTGCCACTATGCAGGGCTACGATCGCGACCCGCGCTCCATCGCCAAGCGCGCAGAAGCCTACCTGCAGTCGACTGGCCTGGGTGACACTGCCTTCTTCGGTCCGGAGCCGGAATTCTTCATCTTCGATGAGGTGCACTGGAAAGCCGACATTCAAGGCGCCATGTACAAAATCACCTCTGACGAAGGCGCATGGGCGACCAGCAACCAGGTAGAAGGCGGCAACTTGGGCCACCGTCCGCGCGTGAAAGGCGGCTACTTCCCGGTACCCCCGGTCGACAGCTTCCACGATATCCGTGGTGCGATGTGTAACACCCTGGAAGCGATCGGTCAGACCGTCGAAGTTCACCACCACGAAGTGGCGAACGCCGGTCAGAACGAAATCGGCGTGAAGTTCAACACGCTGGTGAAGAAAGCCGACGAAGTTCAGGAAATGAAGTACGTGATCCACAACGTGGCGCACGCTTATGGCAAGACCGCGACCTTCATGCCGAAGCCGCTGGTGGGCGACAATGGCTCGGGCATGCACGTCCACCAGTCGTTCTGGAAAGATGGCCAGAACCAGTTCGCTGGCGACGAGTACGCGGGCCTGTCCGAAATGGCGCTGTACTACATTGGCGGTATTATCAAGCACGCTCGCGCGCTGAACGCCTTCACCAACGCCTCTACCAACTCGTACAAGCGTCTGGTGCCGGGTTTCGAAGCGCCGGTCATGCTGGCCTACAGCGCCCGTAACCGTTCTGCGTCCATCCGTATTCCGTACACCGCTAGCCCGAAAGGCAAGCGTGTCGAGACGCGCTTCCCCGACCCGACCGCCAACCCCTACCTGGCGTTCGCGGCGATGCTGATGGCGGGTATCGATGGTATCAAGAACAAGATCCATCCTGGCGATGCCATGGACAAGAACCTGTACGACCTGCCGCCCGAGGAAGGCAAGTCCGTCCCGACCGTGGCCAACAGCCTGGATCAAGCCCTGGAAGCGCTCGACGCTGACCGTGCGTTCCTGACCGAAGGCGGCGTGTTCACCGACGACATGATCGATGCCTACATCGAACTGAAGATGGAAGACGTCGAGCGTATTCGCATGACGACTCACCCGATCGAGTTCGACATGTACTACAGCTGCTAAGATCACCCTTGAGGTGTCGTTAGCCTGAAAACCCCGCCTCGGCGGGGTTTTTTCGTTGAGGCGAGGAAAGGAAAAGGGAGGAAGACGTCATGATCCGTCGCTGGCACGTGCGCTATGCAAGAGGATTATCCACAGGTGCTGCGCTGCTATTGGGGCTGTGGGTAAGCGCGGCGCTGGGGCAAACGGTGTATCGCGTGGTGGACGCCCAGGGCAAGGTGACGTTTACCGACAACCCAGAACGTGGCGGTGAAGCCGTCACGTTGGCACCGCTGCCCAGCGTGACGACGGTGCGCTCTGCCCCACCTGACAGCCGAACCCCGGGCCGCACTCAGAGCCATCCCGGGCAACCGTTTATGCCTTATGACCGCTTTACCATCGTCAACCCGGCAAACAGCAGCGCCGTTCGGGGCGGCATGACGCCCGTGGAAGTGCAGGTGGTGCCGCCACTGCGGGACGACCACCAAATTCAACTGAGGGTGAATGGCGAACTGAGCCAATCCGCCCTGCATAGCGACGCCTTCTGGCTGGCGGGGTTACCTGTGGGAGCGCACCATATTCATGCGGAGTTGTTGGATAGCCAGGGCCGTGTGCAGCACCGCACCGATCCGGTGACTATTTTTATCACTGACTAATCGAGTGCACTATAATGGTGCAGTGAGGCGGTGGGCTAGGCGGCTCATTGCGCTATTAAGGCTCGTCATCTCCCCGCTATCTGCCCACAAGCCGTGCATGCCGCCGCTTGCGTCGAATTGGCGCGCTTTTTGCAGATCCTCTCGCATACCTCTTTTGATGGATCAGTGCCATGTGTATTGATCGAAGCGACGTTTCAGGACACGCCATGTATCAGCGCTTGCTCGAACACCTCACCACAGCAGTCCTGTTGCTCGATGGTGAACTCCGCGTTCGCTGGATGAACCCGGCGGCGGAAGCGCTGCTGGCCGTGAGCTTTAGCCGCGTACAGGGGATCAGTCTCGATACGCTGCTGGGCGGTGACGAAAGCATCGACGACGTGCTGGCCAAAGCACGCGATGCGTTTCATCCCTATACACAGCGTGAAGCGCGTATCACGCCGCTAAATAGCGAGCCGCTGACCGTCGATTACACCGTGACACCGCTGTCGGCCGACGAGCTGCTGTTGGAAGTCGAGCCGCGGGATCGGTTGATGCAAATCTCCCGAGAGGAGGCCCTTACCACCCGCCAAGAAACCATCAAAGTGCTGGCGCGGGGGTTGGCCCACGAGGTGAAAAATCCGCTAGGGGGCATTCGCGGTGCCGCGCAGCTGTTAGAGCGAGACCTGGATGACCCGGCCCTGCGCGAGTTTACCCATATCATCGTGGAAGAAGTTGACCGCTTGCGTGACTTGGTCGACTCCATGCTAGGGCCGAACCGTATCGTCAAGCATGAGCCGGTCAACATTCATAAAGTGTTGGAGCGCGTAAGGGCGCTGCTGATCGCCGAGCATCCTCATGTGGTCGTCAGCCGCGACTATGACCCGAGCCTACCGGACCTGTCCGGTGATGAGGCGCAGATGATCCAAGCAGTGCTCAACGTGGCCCGCAACGCGGTGCAAGCCATGAGCGATGCAGGTACGCCCGCGCCCGAACTGACACTGCGTACCCGTGCGCGCCGCCAATTCACTTTGGGAGCCGAGCGGCACCGCCTGGTGAGCGAAGTCGGCATCATCGATAACGGTCCTGGCATCCCCGAGTCGCTACGCGACACCCTTTTTTACCCGATGGTCTCCGGCCGCGCAGAAGGGAGCGGTCTGGGGCTATCGATTGCCCAGTCAATACTGCACCAACATCAAGGATTGATCGAATGCGACTCTCGTCCCGGACACACCGAATTTCGTTTACTGATTCCATTGGTCATTAATTGCACCGGAGAAGCGTCATGACTGAGGCGACACGTACCGATGTTGCACGAGTGGTTATTGTCGATGATGACCGCGCTATCCGCTGGGTATTGGAGCGCGCTCTGGCGCAACCCGATCTGGAGGTCGAGTGTATCGAGCGTGCCGATACGGCGCTCGCACGCTTGCTGGAGAGCCCGCCGGATGTGCTGGTCACCGATATCCGTATGCCGGGCATCGACGGGTTGGATTTAATGGCACGGGTGCGTGATGCCCATCCGGATTTGCCTGTGATCGTCATGACCGCGCACTCCGATCTCGACAGCGCTGTCGCCTCCTATCAAGGCGGGGCATTCGAGTACTTGCCCAAGCCGTTCGATGTGGATGAAGCGCTCGCGCTGGTGCGCCGGGCCGTTGCCCATGCGCGTGAACGGCAGCGGCCGGTGAGTGTGCCGGAAGGTCTTAGCGCCGAGATCATCGGTGAAGCGCCGGCTATGCAAGAGGTCTTCCGGGCGATTGGACGGCTCTCCCATTCGCATATCACGGTACTGATCAACGGTGAGTCGGGTACGGGCAAGGAGCGCGTGGCCCAGGCGCTGCATCAGCATAGTCCGCGCTCGGGAAAGCCGTTCATTGCCTTGAATATGGCGGCGATTCCGCGCGATTTGATCGAATCAGAACTGTTCGGCCACGAGAAAGGCGCGTTTACTGGTGCTGCGCAGCAGCGCCAGGGGCGCTTCGAGCAGGCCAATGGCGGCACGCTGTTTCTCGATGAGATCGGCGACATGCCCGCCGAAACGCAAACCCGCCTGCTACGCGTGCTGGCCGATGGCGAGTTTTATCGGGTGGGCGGGCATACGCCAGTGAACGTCGATGTACGGATCATCGCGGCAACGCACCAGAACCTTGAATCACTCGTCGACGATGGGCGCTTTCGTGAAGACTTGTTTCACCGCCTGAACGTGATTCGTGTCCATCTTCCGCGTTTGGCCGAGCGGCGCGAGGATATTCCACGCCTCACCCGGCACTTTTTGGCCGAAGCCGCCAAGGAGTTGTCCACCGACATTAAAGTATTGACCCCCGAAGCAGAAGCGCATCTGACCCGCCTGCCGTGGCCCGGTAACGTCCGTCAGCTCGAGAACATTTGCCGATGGCTAACGGTGATGGCTTCCGGTCGGGAGATTCTGGTCGAAGATTTGCCTCCGGAGCTACGCACCGTCGGCACGTCAGAGAGCAGCGTCCATGGCGACTGGCGCTCGGCGTTCCGTGATTGGGCCGATCATGCGCTGGCCGAAGGGCATACCCATTTGCTAGAAGAGGCCGTTCCTGACTTCGAGCGCATTTTGATCGAGACGGCGCTCAAGCACACCGGCGGGCGTAAAGGCGAAGCCGCCGAGCTGCTGGGCTGGGGGCGCAACACCTTGACACGCAAGCTTAAAACGCTGCTGCCTGCGTTGGCGGATGACGCCTAATTCGTGGGCTCGTGGGTAAGGGCTGGAGGTAGAACAAAGACGGCATCGGCAAGCGCGGGGTCTGGGAGGCGGCACTCTGCCTGATCCCACGGCAGTAGGCTGAGGGTGTGTCGAATCCCCATCCCTTCGAGTTGGTGCTCTACGGCGTGGCCATAGGTGACGTGACCAAGGCCCATTAAGCCAACGGCTAACGCACCCTCTTTGACGGCGCCTGCAAGCCCGTGGGCCATGGCGGTATCCCAGGTGAGCTGCGCTTGGGTGAAGCGGGCTAGCATGGCAGGGTCCCCTTGCCCCATGCCATGCTGCTCGAATACCTCGGTCAAACGCTGCTGATAGGCTGAACTGGCGGGTAGTGGGGTAGGAATCCCGTAGCGCTGGTCAGCGGGGACACGATCAAAGCCTTCTTGAACGAGCCGTTGGCGTAATTCTGGCGTGATGTTGAGAGCCACCAGCGGAATCGCTTGCAGTCGCGCGAAGTGAAGAATGGGCAAGTAGAGCTCGGCATCGACTCCCCACGCGTCATCCCAGCGGCTTTCGGCCAGCAGCTCTGTCTCGGTCAGCTCGCCCGCTACCCAGCGGTCTAACACCGGCTGAGCGTTTCTTGGCAGCATCTCCAAGCCAACCACCATATCTTCGCGGAGAGCATGCAGCCCTGCGAGCGTGTGCAGCTGCCAGCGGTGATGATCCTCGACGTCGTGCTGTTCGCCCAGTAGTACGACCTGCTGTCGAGCGGCCTGGGCAAGCAGCGTTGGTGCACCCACGGCACCGTCTGCTTGCCACCACTGCCCTGGTGACGGGCAATCGCCATAGGCGTGTCCCGTGGCAAGTGCCATCGTCAGCAGAATCCATGGCCACGTGGGGCGCATTGTGTTAGCCCTTCTGAGCTTTGAGCCGGTTGATCTCGGCCAAAAGTGCTTCTGCTTCTTCGGTCAGCGTGGCGTTGGCTCGCATATCACCGTTGCGGGACGCCTCCATCGCCGCTTGAAGCTTACGCTCATAGGCTTGCTGAAGCTTTTTTTGAGGGTCGCGATTAAATAGACCGAACATGATCACTCTCCTTTTGTGTGTACACTATTTGTATAGCCATGAGGTGACAATGTCGACTCTTAATCGTTCTTATTTTATGTAGCGCCGCGCTCACTCGTCGCGCATAGCGTTAAAAAACGACGAAAATCAACTAAGATCGTCTCCAAACTGTTATGCAGACGATGATCGTCGTCGATCATCCTGAGTGACAATCGCTGTGCCTGGGCGCGTTCAATAACGGGGCCAGGAGGTACCACATCATCCTGCCAACCGTGAATGATATGCGTGTGCCGCGCTTGAATGGTGGGGGATGTTTCGGGGTATTTGGGTAAGCCAAGCGCAGGGGCAAGCAAAAAACAGCCCAGGACTGGTGTCCGAGCACTGACGGCGGCGCTTAACCAGCCACCAAGGCTAGACCCTGCCATGACGCAACGTGAGGGATCATCGCCGCGCTTCTGAAGCGCCTGCTGTAGATGAGCCAGCCGCTGGGCTGGCTCGTCCATGCCCCGGTAATCCATGACGACTGGCTCACAGTCATCTAGCTGTTCGGCAATGCCCTTGAGCGCTTGCATCTTTAGTGCGCCCGGGCCACTTTCCAAGCCATGTGAAAGGTAGACAGTCATCATCATGGTCAATCCGCCGACCGCTGAATGGCTTCACCGCCTTGTTCGATATCTTGCCCCATTCCGCGAACGGTATTGCAGCCACCCAGCACCAACAGCGTTGCCAGCAGCAAAATGCCCAGTGCGACGGTACGTTTCATCGGCCTTTCCTCGTGCCTAAGTATGCCCATGCGAGCGTGAGAGTGTGATAAGTAACATAAGCGTTGTTGTCATCGACCGCTACCGTGAAGCGAGGGATTTTGTCACGATGAGCTAACGTCTCATGTGCCAAAGGATGGGGGCAGCTCGTGCGAATTTGTCGCATGTGTCAGTTCGATACATAAAGATTCGCCCTCGTGGGCGCTTCTGTGCTTAACTTGGCAGTGAGTGTTTTTTCTAAGTTATTGTTTTTTATATTTTTATTTTTGTTTTTTCGAACGATGGCCTAGAGTCTGCAGCACATTGAGTGTTATGAAGAGTATGACGTCAGTATCACCCTTTAACAGCGTGAGCAGGCTGACAAGCAATCAAGGAGGGCAGGACGCCCAATCAGCACCAGGGAAGTGAAAGGACACTCAGCCTGCTCACTCTTATCAACACAGGATGTGTTGGTCATCGACGCCAGGGAGTGGCAGCGGTGCAAAACAGCCATCTCGCTTCGGCGGGATGGTTTTTTTGCGTCAATTTTTAACGAGTAACTCTCTGATTTGTCTATTTTTTAATATTTACAGCGTTATTTGAACAGCACTTGTACAGATGAAGAAGGGGTTTTGGTCTATCCTTTCGGTTAAACCAAAATTCAGCGGTTAGAAGACGTCAACGTAGCAACCGCGTACTTTCAGGGACAAGCGCTATGGCGATGGTACTGATGTTGGGCATGTTCGTCCTGTTTCTGGGATTTTCCGGGGTCGGCGTATACATGATGTTCAAGACATCCTTGATGGCGGCGACCGAAGAACGTGACGATATTCCGCCCGATAGGTAGTACCGCCACGTTGACCGTTCGCATCACAAAGCCGCGCGCTCCATCGCTATTTCATGAGCGATAGAGCGCGCGGCTTTTTTTGTGCGTAGCCCCAGAGCGGTGATGGCGTCTTGTCGTAGTACCGGCCGAGGCTAGCCCATCCAGTAAAGGCTCAACAGTGCAAAGCCATAGCCCATGACACCGCCAACCAGAACGTCACTGACGTAGTGCAGCCCAAGTCCTACGCGAGAAATGGCAATCAGCAGGCTAAGTGGTAAAACGATGGGCAGTAACCAGGGCGTATGGGCAGCCACCAAGACGCTAAACATGACGGCATGCATGGTGTGGCCGCTAGGAAAACTGTAGCGGTCTCGGGCAGGCTCACCGCAGTGCACGCCGCCCAAATACGTAATGAAAGGACGTTCGCGGCACAGTTTCGTTTTGACCAGTTTGTAGACCGTAATGGCTATGAGCGCGATCAGCGTGTACTGCAAAATGCGCCCCCATCCATTGGGTTGTAGCCAGGGCTGCGCTGTAATCAGTAGCACCCAAACGGGCCAATCGCCTAGTTTACTGGCCGCTTGCAGGGTCAGCCGCCAGGGGCGATAGAGCGAGAGGTGAGTGACTCGTTGGCAAAACCGCCACTCCCATAGATCAAGACGATCGAATACGACAAGCGGGCGAGTTCGCATGATTAGCCTCCTGGGCCTCGTTGAGGTAGCGCAGAAATTGCTCCGCGATGCCCGACCAGCTCTGTTCTAGGGCGCGTAAACGGGCAATTCTTCCTAGTCGTGCGTATTCGGCGGGATGCTGGCAAAGCGCGACGGCCGCCTGTTGAAACGCCACGGCATCGTTGGGTTCGACCGTGATACCGTTGTGCCCGCTCTGGATCAGTTCGGCGCTGGCGGCATGACGGTATGCCACCACCGCTAACCCGCTGGCCATGGCTTCGGTGATCACATTTCCCCAGGTTTCCGACAGTGATGGAAACACGAACATATCCGCACTGGCATAGTGCCGAGCCAATGCCTGCTTATCGATGAAGCCTGTGAAATACGCGTCAGGTAGTGCTTTTTCTAACTGTGATCTCCCTGGACCATCGCCGACCACCACAAGCGCCATGTCGGGGCGCACATCGCGCATGGCTTGCAGTGTTTCCTGAAGTAAGGTGAGATTTTTTTCTGGTGCAATGCGCCCTACGTAGAGGGCCACTGGCTGGTGTTCACTAACGCCCCACTGCAGCCGGAGTGCGTCATCACGAGAGGCGGGCGAGAAGTGTTCGCCATCGATACCCCGAGACAGCACCTGCACGTCGCGGATGCCCTGCTGGCGCAGTAACGTTGCCTGCTGCTGGGTGGGGACTAGCGTCAGCGCGCAGCCGTTATGAAAGTAACGCAAATAGCGGCGTGTGGCGGACGACAGCCAAGAAACCCCGTAATCGTGGCAATAGTGGTCGAAATTGGTGTGCCATCCCGCGACTAACGGAAGCTGGAGTTGCAAGGCGGCCTGCCGTGCTGCCCAGCCAAGCGGGCCTTGGGTGGCCAGGTAGACCACGTCGGGTCGATGCTGTTGCCAAAAGCGACGCACCGTGGCGGGGCGAGCAAAGCCCACCTGCACGTCACGGTAGCCGGGAATCGAACAGCGATTCACCTGTAGCTCGTGCCCGGCGTCTTGGGCAGCGCCAGCGGTTTTAGGCGTCGGTCGAATCACATCCACTGTGACCCCCAGGCGCTGTAATTCACGGCACAACCGGCTGAGCGTGTGGGCAACGCCGTTGATTTCTGGTGACCATGTTTCGCTAACGATACAGAGCCGCATGTGCGATTCATCCCTTTATCACGTTTGCGAACATAGTGCGCAGCCACAATGACATTGACGAGTCAGGTAGGTGAACAAGCGATGACAGCGCGGCTGGGCGCAGCGTGTTCGACGTTTAATTGTAGGTCTCACTATAAGTTGAAACGTTTATTTCGGATAACAGATAAATGTTAATTTTTGAGGACATTTTTATTTAAGTTTTTATTGATGAAGTAGACATAAATAAAATAAAACTTTAAGAAGAATGACATATACCTTCTCTAAGGTAGCCGATGACGAAGCAGTCAATGCTTCGGTCGTGACTTTACAATGTATAGTCTTAATGACTTGAATGGCGAATTAACGCTTTACTCTAGCTCAATAAGTGCTGACAACAAGCACGGGCGAATCTAAAGGGATCCATCATGTTTAAGAAAACGACACTTGCTCTGGCCGTTAGTGGTTTACTGGGTGCCTCTGCTGCCCAAGCGGCGATGGTTTACGATCAGGATGGCACTACGCTGGATATCTATGGCCGTATTGCCATGGGGTTCGAAGGTGGCGGCGCAGAAGAAAACAACGTTGATAATAGTGAAGAGTTTCGCAACTTTGGCTCTCGTTTACGCATTACTGCTGGCCATCAAATCACCTCTGATCTGCGCGCGTTTGCCCGCGTAGAGTGGCGTTTCACGGGCGATGAGCGGAATCAAGCGTCTGGCTTTGACGAAGTGCGTAACAGCTACATTGGGCTGGGTAGTGAGCAGTACGGTACTTTTACTGCAGGTAACTTCGATAGCTTCTACGACAGCGAAGTGATGGGTGTATTCGACGTGTATGTCGAGCGCGGCTACGAGTTTGCAGGTGGTGGCCTGCAAGCACGGGGTGACTCTCTGGCGTATATGACGCCGGACCTGAATGGGTTCCAAGCATTCATTGCCGCTAAGCATTTTTCAGAGCGTGGTTTGGAGCCGTCTGATCAAACCAGCGAAGGGAACGTGATCGCTACTCAAGGGGGCGTAACTTATGCCACTGGCCCGCTGCGCCTGGCGCTGGGTTACGTCGAAGATACCGTTCGTGGCGGTGGCAATGGTGAAACACGCGTGGGTACGACCGCTGAATACGCCATCAATGACGCTTTCTCGGCACGCCTGGGTTACGAAACCCGCGGTGACAGTGACACTCAGGGCGGCGGCTTTGACACCGTTGGTCTGGGTGGCACCTTCGCTACTGGCGCATGGACGTTCTACCTCGATTACTACAACATCGAGCTGGACAATGTTTCCGACAGCCGCGATGCCTGGGCCGCTGCCGCGCATTACGATCTGTCCAACAACTTCGATGTCTTCGTTGAGTTGAACGATGCCAACGAAGATGCGGTGAATAGCTACGAAGATGACCTGTATTACGCGGTAGGTGCGCGTTATCACTTCTAAGTGAGCGTCTGGGTTTAATTCATGCCCTAGGTTCCTTAATGTTTTAAGCTTTGAAAGATCGTTTTTGCCGATGTGTTCATGACACATCGGCTTTTTGCGTTATGCTGTTTTATTATTTAATCGTGTGTTTAAGGAGAGAGTATGTCGTCCATCGTTGTGATTACAGGCGCAAATCGGGGCGTAGGGTTAGCCCTGGCTGAGCATTATCAACAGGAGGGATGGAAAGTCATCGGCGTGTGTCGCCAAACGTCTGATGAGTTAGATCGTGTCGCCGTCAACGTGATAGAAGACATTGATGTGACCCAGGACGACGATATCGCGCGCCTTTCTGCGGCGTTAGCCGGGCACACCATTGATCTGTTGATCAACAACGCGGGTCTGCTGCGCGATGATGTGCTGGGAGATATCGAGATCGACAGCCTACGCCAGCAGATGGAAATCAATGCCTATGCACCGCTACGAGTATCCGAAGCGCTGCTGCCGCTGATGAAAAAGGGCAGTAAAATCGCCAATATTACCAGCCGGATGGGCTCTTTAGCGGACAACGACTCAGGCGGCCGCTACGGCTATCGCGCGTCAAAAGCGGCGCTGAACGCCTTTGGTAAATCGCTGGCCATCGATCTTAAGCCTCGCGGCATCGCCGTGGCACAGCTGCATCCGGGCTATGTGAAAACCCGGATGGTCAACTTTGGCGGCCACATCAGCCCCCAGGAAGCCGCAACGGGCATTGCCGCCTGCATCACAGCGCTCAACTTAGAGAATAGCGGCGGCTTCTGGCACTCCAATGGCGAACAGTTGCCTTGGTAGACGTGCCTTGAGCCGACTGGGCATGCCTTAGATCACGCGCTTGCGGATTTGCGACGAGAGCTGCTCAAAACCAATCACCACCACAAGGATCACCAGAATAATGGTGAGCGCGCGGTCGTAGTTAAAAAGCCGCATGGCGGCGGCGAGTTCGACGCCAATGCCGCCTGCGCCCACCAGCCCTAGCGTGACCGCTGAACGCAGCGCTTTTTCGACGCTGTATAAGCTGGTGGCCGTCATGGAGGCGAGGGTTTCTGGCAAAATCGCACCCCCAATCACGGATAGCCTACCGGCCCCGGTGGCGGTTAGCGCATCGGAGGGACCAGGGTGGACTTCCTCGATCCGTTCTGAGAAAAAGCGGGCGGCAAAACCAATCGTATCCATCACGATGGCCAGCACGCCCGCCATTGGCCCTAACCCTACCGCGACCACAAAGATCAGTGCCCAGATAAGGTCTGGAATGGTGCGCATGGTGGCAATCATCAGCCGCGTGATAGAGCGCACCCATGGGGCGGGGGAGGTATTGCGCGCCGCCAGCAGTGCAAACGGCACGCTGAGGATAACGCCCAGCGTTACGCCGACAATGGCAATGTTGAGGGTTTCATACATCGACCATGCCAGTACGTCTAAATTGCTGAGATCAGGAGGGAAAGCCCGCCCTATGAAGTGACCTAGGTTCGTCGCCCCGCGTATCAAACGCTCGAGTGTGACATTGGTGGCCATGACGCCTTGTATAAACAGCGCTAAAAAGCCGAGGCTGATGCCCCAAACAAACAGGGAAGGGCGGCGAAAACGGGGAGGCAGGCTGGCAGTTGGCGGTAGCTTCGATGGCATGTTAGATCGCCCTAAGCGGTTGGTGGGTCGTGGAGGATGAGGGCGTTTGCTCGACACGGGTGTCACCTTGATAGAGCGCCTGCATATCGCTCAGCGTGGCCGCCTCGCGAGGCGTATCAAGCACTACGGTGCCCGCTTTCATGCCCACAATACGGTCACCGTACTGTTGCGCTAGCTCTAGCTGATGCAGCGTACACAGCACAGTGAGCCCACGTTCGCTCACTACCTCTAGCAGCAGATCCATAATCTCGCGGCCCGCTTTCGGGTCCAGGCTGGCGATGGGCTCATCCGCGATGATGATGTGGGCGTCCTGCATCAGCGTTCTGGCAATGGCGACGCGCTGCTGTTGACCGCCTGATAGCTCGCGGCAGCTTGCCAGGGCCTTATGGGCCAAACCCACCCGGTCCAGCGACTGCATGGCGCGCTCGCGAAGCGTTTGGCTCGCGGTGCAAGAGAGTGTCGACAGTAAGCCAAGACGCTGCTGGCCCAGTGCGCCATACAGCACGTTTTGAAACACGCTGACGTTCTGTACCAAGTTAAACTGCTGAAAAACCACGCCAACTTTTTGACGCAGTGTGCGCAAACGCGGTTTGGAAATCTGCGAAAGCGATTCGTTGAAAATACGAATATCGCCCTGATCGTGAGGGGCTAAGCCGTTGATGCAGCGCAGCAGCGTGGATTTACCACAGCCGTTAGCCCCCAGCAAAATGACACACTCCCCTTTGGGAATGCTGAGCGTTAGCCCACGCAGTACGTGTAAGCTGCCGTAGTGCTTATGAACATTGGTAATGTCGATGGCATTCATACAAAAACCTCCTGCGCGGAGGCCAGGAGGGGGAGTGAAACAACAGACATGAGAGACCTACCGTGTCTTGGTACTCAAAGAGCCTTTGCTCGATCAACGCACGTCCCTGTGCGATCACGATAAAGGGAGCGGTGGAAAACGAATTAGAGCGGAATGCCTGCTGCTTCGTAGGCTTGGCGCACGACATCGTAATCTTCATTGGTGCGGTCAAAGCCCAGCGAGGAGTCGCGGTTTAAAAACTTATCTTCGTTGCGGTCGGTGGCAATCAGCGCGTTCCACAGGGTGTCGCTGTTCTCTTCCAGAGTGCTGCGCAGTGCTGTTTTGCAGGCGTCGTCTAGCGATCCGCGCATCACCACTGGGTCGCCAGGCAGTACGTCGCTGGTGGCAATCACGCGATACTCGCCGTTCGGGTCCATCGCTTGAATCTCTTCGATATCGCGGTTACCGCCGCCCATGGCATCCACATCGCCGTTAACCAGCGCTGCAATACGGGCATCGCCAGCCATAATAATCTCAAGGTCGCGATCAATATCCAGCCCCGCATCAACCAGCATCTGGCTTGGGAAAATATGGCCGCTGGTTGAGCCCACGTCTTTCAAAGCGACCCGGTGGCCTGCCAGGTCTTCCAGCGACTGAATATCGCTATCGGCGGGAACATAAAAGCTGCTGCCGTAGTGGGGGCGTTCAATCGCAAACAGAATTTCAATGTCGCTTTCGCGGTCGAACAAGACGAACTCAGACGGACCTGCAAATACGAGGTCTACGTCATCATACTGCAGCGCAGTGCCTGCGGCGGTGCGGTTGCTCAGACTAAACATCTCAAGCGTGAGGCCGGTGGTCTCCTCAAACGCTTCAGCAAAGGGGCCAAACGCTTCTGCGAGCGGGCCCATTCCTTCAATGCCGGTATCGGCCATGCGGATAGGAGTGGGGCATACGTTGCTTAAATCGCTATTGGCGTGGGCGGTAGACACGGTAAAGGTTGCGGCGGCTATCGCCATCGTTAACAGTGTTCTCGTCATGGTCATGTTCCCTTCAGCTGTTTTTTTTGCGGTGACTACCTAGCGGTAGTCGCTCGTTATGATCAGCAGTAGGGTGGCAGGTCACTGTGACACTTAGGTGTAGTCAAGGTGACGGTATGATCACGTGCAGATGACAGACTAATGGCCTAGCCCCCTCACTCGACAAGGAGCATGGTTATGGATGCGTTACGAACAGGTATCACGCTAGGGACAGCGCTGTGGGCAGTTACCCCAGCAGCATTGGCGCAGTCGTTTACCCTCACCCTTTACCATACTAACGATTTGCATGGTCGCACCGATGCTTATCCGTCACTGATTACCACGCTCAATGAGGCGAAAGCCACCTATGGCGATGGCCTACTGCTGGACGCAGGCGATATTTTTTCCGGCACGCTCTATTTCAACGAGTTCCAGGGCCAAGACGCATTGGCCTTTATGAACGCAATGGGTTACGACGCCTTTGTGCCCGGTAACCATGAGTTTGATTTAGGGAGCCCCGAGGGCGGCCATCAGGCGCTGGCGGCCTTTTTCGCGGAGGCTGATTTCCCCATTCTGGGCGCGAACCTGGATTTTACTGCTGCCCCTGAGTTCGCTGAGCGGTTGGGTGAATCGGTCAGTGCTTCACCGCAGGCGGGCTATCTCTATGACGGCATCATTGTGGAACAAGATGGCGAGCAGATCGGCATTTTCGGCTTGAGCACACAGGACAGTGAAACGATTTCCAGCCCTGGTGAGGTCACCATTAGCGATTACCGTGAAGCGGCGGACGCCATGGTGGCGGCCTTTGAAGCGCAAGGGGTCAATAAGATTATTGCCCTCACGCACTTAGGCTATGACAGCGACCCCAGCGTCGGCAATGATCGTCTGTTGGCTCGGCATGTTGAGGGTATCGATATCATCATCGGCGGCCATAGTCACACGCAGGTAACGCCGCCGACGCTGGTGAGCCACTCCTCAGCGGGTGATGCGAAAGCACCGACGGCCATCGGCCAAGCGGGTGAGTATGGAAAGTATCTAGGTGTGATGCAGGTGACGTTCGATGCAGAAGGCGTGGTTCAAACGGTAAGAGGTGAATTACTTGCCACCGAAGAGCGCACGCCGGATGAGGCTGCGTTGGCACAGCTCGCCCCGTTTACGGAAGCGATTGAAACCCTGCGTGATCAGCAGGTGGGCGCAACGGCTATCCTTGCGTTGCCGAACCCTCGTCACGGTCAGGGCGATGCCATGAGCGTGCGTGCAAATGAAACGGCGCTGGGTAACTTGATTGCCGATGGTCAGCTTTACGCCGCACAGCGGGTGGCGCCAGACACCATCATGGCGTTTCAAAATAGCGGCGGTATCCGTGAAGCGCTGCCCAAAGGCGAGGTCACGGTGGGCGATCTGATTGCCGTGCAGCCGTTTGGCAATCGCCTCACGCTGCTAGAGGTGACGGGCGCTGAACTGCTGGAGACTTTTGAAATTGCGCTCGCCAACGTCCCAGAAGAGAACGGTGGCTTTTTGCAGGTCTCCGCTGGGACAGAGTTGGTCTTCGACAGTCGCTTGCCGGTGGGGAAGCGGGTGGTGAGCTTGAAGGTGAATCGAGAGGGCGCGATGCAGGCCATTGATCCCGATACCACCTATACCGTGGCAACCAATAACTTTACTGCAGCGGGCGGCGACAGCCACGCGGCGTTAGGGGCCGCCTATGATGATGGTCGTAACACCATCGTGGGCAATACGGACTGGGAAATGCTGCGTGACCACATCGCGGCGCTTGGTGAGGTGTTTTACCAACCTGAAGGACGCATTACCGATCTTGCCCAGGGCGAGTAGCTTGGCCACCCGCCGAAGGCGCTAGGTACTTACGTACTAATGAAAGGTGCGCTTGCCAGTGGTGCTGTTGAACGGATGCAGCGCATCACCGGTGACATATACCTGCAGCGTTTCGCCTTCACGCACCGGCGGCTGGCCTGCCGTGCGAATCACCGTAGGCTGTTCGCTACCCGCCAAGTTAACGTAGAGATGGCTCTCTGCACCAGCAGCCTCGAACAGCATCAAGGTCGTGTCTAGTGTGACGTAAGGCACTGTTGGTAGGGTGAGCTGCATATCGTCTGGGCGTATGCCGACGGTATCGGTCTCTTTTGGCAACTGGCTTAGCACGCCTTGGGTGTCCTGCTGCTGCAGGTAGGCCAGCGGCAGCATGTTCATGGCGGGGGAGCCGATGAACTCCGCCACGAACATGGTGGCGGGTCGGGCGTAGATCTCCATCGGAGTGCCTACCTGCTCGATCTGTCCGGCATTGAGCACCACGAGCCTGTCCCCCAGCGTCATTGCTTCGAGCTGGTCGTGGGTCACGTAGAGGCTGGTGGTTTTTAACCGCCGCTGAAGCTGCTTGATCTCGACGCGCATCTGCACGCGCAGCTTGGCATCCAGGTTAGAGAGCGGCTCGTCAAACAGAAACGCGGCGGGCTCGCGCACTAATGCACGGCCCATGGCCACACGCTGACGCTGGCCGCCAGAGAGCTTGCGCGGCTTGCGTTCTAAAAAATCCTCAATTTCCAGCATCTTGGCCGCTGCGCGCACCCGCTGTTCAATAGCGTCTTTCTTGAAGCCGCGATTCTTCAGGCCATAGGCCAAGTTGTTGTACACCGTCATGTGGGGGTAGAGGGCATAGTTTTGGAACACCATGGCGATGTCCCGGTCGGCGGGCTCAAGTTGGTTCACCACTCGCTCGCCGATCTTTAACGTGCCTTCAGTGATGCTCTCCAGGCCTGCCACCATGCGCAGCAGCGTGGATTTACCGCAGCCAGAAGGCCCCACCAGCACCACGAACTCGCCATCTTGGATATGTAAATCGACGCCTTTGACCGCTGCCACGTTGCCCGCGTAGGTTTTTTTCAGCCCTTCCAAGGTAATGCTGGCCATGGTTATTTCTCCGTCTCGGTCAGGCCTTTCACAAACAGGCGTTGCATGAACAAAATCACTAATACCGGTGGCAGAGCCGCCATCACCACGGCGGCCATGATGAGATGCCACTGCGGGTTCTCTTCCGATGTCATGCGCTGAATACCCATTACGATGGTGTAGTAGTCCGGATCGGTGGTAATCAGCAGCGGCCATAGATATTGGTTCCAGCCGTAAATGAACATGATCACGAACAGTGCGGCGATATTAGTGATCGAGAGCGGCATCAGAATGTCTTTAAAGAATTTCAGTGGGCCTGCGCCATCGACCCGCGCGGCTTCCAACATCTCCTCGGGGATCGTCATAAAGAACTGCCGAAACAGAAACGTCGCGGTGGCGGAGGCGATGAGCGGAATCGACAGCCCGGCAAAGCTATTGAGCATGTTGAGATCCGCGACCACTTGAAAGGTAGGAATGATGCGTACCTCCACCGGTAGCATCAGCGTCAGAAAGATCAGCCAGAAGAAAAACAGTCGAAAGCGAAAGCGGAAGTACACGATTGCAAAGGCGGAGAGCAGTGAGATCGACAGCTTACCCATGGTAATCGCCATGGCCATGATGAAGCTGTTCCATAGCATGGTGCCAGCCGGCGGTGCGCCCGCGTTCGACACGCCGGATTGCCACATGCGGGTAAAGTTTTCGATGCCGTGGGCACCGGGCAGCATCGGCAGCGTGCCGCGCAGCAGGTCGCCCGGCGCTTGGGTCGAGGCCACCAGCGCCACGTAGACGGGAAACACCACCACCGCGACGCCGAGCATCAGCGTTAAGTGGGCAAAAAAGTTCGCCCAGGGACGATTTTCAACCATGACAAGACTCCAACAGTCAGCCTGCGGCTAGTAGTTCACCCGGCGCTCGATAAAGCGGAACTGCACTACCGTGAGTGCTACCACGATCGCCATCAAAATCACCGACTGCGCGGCGGATGACCCCAGGTTGAGGCCCACGAAACCATCGGCGTACACCTTGTACACCAGCGTATTCGTCGCTTGGGCAGGGCCGCCTTGGGTGGTGGCATGAATGATCCCGAAAGTATCGAACATCGCGTACACCACGTTCACCACCATCAGGAAGAAGGTGGTGGGCGACAGCAGAGGAAACACGATGGTCCAGAAGCGCTTCATGGGGCTGGCGCCATCGATGGCGGCGGCTTCAATGAGCGATTGGGGAATCGACTGCAGCCCGGCCAGGAAAAACAGGAAGTTATAGGAGATCTGTTTCCAGGCAGCGGCAAAAATTACCAGCAGCATGGCGTCTGCCCCTGAGGTGCGGTGATTCCACTGGTAGCCCACCATATCCAGCATGTAGGGCACGATGCCGATGGAGGGATTGAAGATGAACCACCACAGTACCCCGGCAATGGCGGGGGCAATGGCATAGGGCCATACCAGCAGTGTGGTGTAGGTGCTGCGCGAACGAATCATGCGATTCACCGTGCAGGCCAGCAGCAGCGCCGCCGCCATGGACAGCAGCGTGGTACCAATGGCAAAAATGGCCGTCACCGAGAGCGAATTGAGATAGTTGCCGTCACGAAACAGGCGGGCAAAATTCTCCAGCCCCACGAAGGTCGTGCGTAGCCCAAATGCATCTTCACGAAGTAGCGACTGATAGAGCGCTTGTCCGGCCGGCCAGATAAAGAAAATCAGCGTAACAATGACCTGTGGAGCGAGTAGCGCGTAGGGCAAAACGCGCCCTGGGAAGGTCATGCGTTTGGTTTGCATAGGCGGTGTATCCTGCGATCAACAAAGGGCACGCGTAATGACGTCGCCGCCTGTCCGGGGACAGGCGGCGAAGCGGGCACTTACTTACTGATTCGCAGATTCGAAGTCGCGCAGTAGCTGGTTTCCGCGCTCTACGGCGGCATCGGCTGCTTCCTGGCCCGATTTGTTACCGGTCATCACCGCTTCCATCTCTTCGGAGATGATGTCGCGGATCTGGACGAAGTTGCCAAAGCGCAGGCCTTTGGAGTTCTCGGTGGGCTCGTTCAGCGTCATCTGCTTGAGCGAAATATCCGCACCGGGGTTCTCATCGTAGTAACCCTGCTCTTGGCTCAGATCCCAAGCGGCTTGCGTGATCGGCAGATAGCCGGTCTGCTGGTGCCACTCGGCCTGAACTTCCGGCTGGGAGAGATACTCGAAAAACGCTGCTACGGCGGCGTACTCCTCATCGGTGTGGCCTTGCAACGCCCACAAGGTAGCCCCGCCAATGATGGAGTTTTGCGGCGCACCTTCTACGTCGTCGTAGTAGGGCTGCATGCCAAAGCCCACTTCGAAGTCGGCATTGGCGGCGACGTCGGCACGGGAAGCAGAGGAGCCAAAGAAGATCGCGCACTCCTGGGAGTAGAACAGCGGTTCGGCATCCGGGCCAGAACCCGGGCCGCCCCATTTGAACGCCCCTGCGTCTTGCCAGGTTTTCAGGTTATCCCAGTGACGGGCGACCAGCTCGTTGTTGAAGTTCAGCTCGGTGTCCAGGCCGCCAAAGCCGTTTTCCAGCGTGCCCAGCGGGGAGTTGTGCATGGCGGAGAAGTTCTCCAGCATCACCCAGCTTGGCCACGAGGTGGTAAAGCCACAGTTGGCCGCACCCGATTCGGTAATTTGAGTGGCGTATTCTGCGACTTCTTCCCAGGTTTGCGGTGGCTGCTCCGGGTCTAACCCCGCTTCCTCGAACACATCACGGTTGTAGTACATGATGGGCGTGGAAGAGTTGAACGGAAACGACAGCATGTTGCCGTTGGTGTCGGTGTAGTAGCCCACCACGGCGGGCAGGAAGGCCTCGCGGTCGAACGCGCGGCCGTGGTCTTCCATCAGTTCGAACACCGGATAGATCGCCCCATCGGCGTTCATCATGGTGCCAGTGCCGACCTCGAACACCTGCAGAATGTGCGGCTGTTCGCCTGCGCGGAACGCTGCAATGGCGCCGGTCATGGTTTCGGTGTAGTTGCCGCGGTAGCTGGGCGTCACGCGGTACTCGTTTTGAGAGGCGTTGAACTCCTCGGTCATGCCTTCCAGAATTTCACCGAGTTGACCGCCCATGGCGTGCCACCAGGTCACTTCGGTAGCGGCATTGGCGGAAACACTGAACGTGGCGGTCGCCACACCGAGGGCAAGCGCGTGCAACGTGAAACGAGACATAACGGCTCCTTGTAGGTCGTGCGCAGTACGTTTATTAAGGTTTTTGGGTGCACTGAACAGTAGAAAGTGTAGATGACGCTTTCATGAATGCACGGTGAACTTGTCGTGACGGACAACATTCGGCGAGACGCTGGTAGCGCTCAGTAGGCAAAGCGCAAACGGGGTGCTAGGGTGGCAAAAAAGCTTAATCAATGAGACTCACATGACCAACGCAACTGCGCTGCTGGGCCAACTGGTGGCGTTCGATACCACCTCCAGCGAGTCGAACCTAGCGCTCATCGAATTCGTCGAGGGCTACTTGGCCGACTACGGTATCAGCGCCGAACGGGTGATGAGCCCCTGCGGCACCAAAGCCAACCTGATTGCGCGTATTGGGCCTGATGCCCCTGGCGGCGTGATGTTGTCAGGCCATACCGATGTGGTACCCGTGGACGGCCAGCCCTGGAGCAGCGACCCGTTCACTCTGCGCGATGGTGGCGACGGGCGTTTGTATGGGCGTGGCACCTGCGATATGAAAGGTTTCATTGCCTGCGCGCTCGCCAGGGTGCCCGCCTGGGCGAAGGCACCGCTGAAGCAGCCGATCTACTTCGGTTTCTCTTATGACGAAGAGATCGGCTGCGTGGGCGCCCCCAGCTTGATCAAGCGCTTTTATGAGCACTACTCCACCACGGCGCATGTGATCGTCGGCGAGCCCACCAGCATGCAGCCGGTGGTAGCGCAAAAGGGCGCGACCAACCTGCGTACTACCGTGATTGGCCGTGAAGCGCACAGCAGCCAGGTGAACCAAGGCACCTCCGCGATTCACGTCGCCGCCAGATTGGTGACCTTCATCGAGGACACCATGGCCGCGCTGGTGGACGAGGGACGCGTGGATGAGGCGTTCAACGTGCCGCATACCAGCTTGCACGTCGGCAAGATCAAAGGCGGCACGGCGATCAACATCATGGCGCGGGAGTGCCAGTTCGAGTGGGAGGTTCGCCACCTTCCCACGGAGACCTTTGACGAGATTTACGCAAGGTTCAGCGACTATTGCGCCACGCTCAGTGAATCGCTCGGCGCTCAAGGCAAAACCGTCGAGATCACCACCGAGCCGCTGAACGTGACGGTACCGGGGCTGGCCGACCGAGACAATCAGCAGGTGCTGCGGTTAGCGCAGGACCATTTGCCGGACGGCTGCTCCCAGCACGCGGTGGCCTATGCCACGGAAGCCGGTCAGTTCCAGGGGCAGGGGCTGCAAACCATCATTTTAGGGCCGGGCAGTATTGCCCAGGCCCACCAGCCGGATGAGTACATCGACGCGGCGCAGCTAGATGCGTGCAGTCGCTTCATGCAGCGCTTGGGCCGCGCCATGGAAGCGCCTTTCACGGGCTAGCGATGGGTGATCTACGCCCCATGAAAAACACCCGCCGGTGTCATCGAGCGGGTGTTTTTTTGAGACGCTTACGGTCTGGCTGTTAGTGCTGATGCTGCTCTTCGTAAAGCTCGGCTTTCGCATGGCGCATCACATCTTCGCACGCCTGCTGCTGGGCAAGCTGGGTTAGCAGTCGTTGTGTGACCTCAAACCCTTTGCCCAAGCAGGTATCTACCTCGTCACGGCTCACCTTTGGCGAGACGCTGCAGTCGATTTTTAACGTACGGCCGCCGCCTTCGAGCCGGTCGGCAAGTTCTCTAAGCCGCCACGCGATTCGCTCTTTCCAGTTTGCTGATTCTTCCGCGCCTTCGTTTACGCTAAACGTGCACTGCCATTCCGGTTTGTAAACCTTCATAGGAGAACCTCCACTGCGTTTGGAAAGAATGATCGATCGTGTTGTCGTACTCCGTCTGTCTAGGGATCTTGCTCTGCTACTATACCCAACTCGGATGGATACCGAAACAAACCATCTACAGCGCCCGCGACATGCATAAGCCAGAGCGACCCTTCTATGACGCACCTAGTACCTAAACGTTGCCCATGCGGCAGTGGGTTGTCGTTCGACGCCTGCTGCCGGCCCTACCATCAAGGGGAACGCCCACCCTCGCCCGAAGCGCTAATGCGCTCACGCTACTCGGCATTCGCGTTGAGTCAGCGTGATTACCTGCTGGCGACATGGCACGCGACGACCCGGCCGCCACAGCTACCGCTCGACCCAGAGACGCAGTGGATGTCCCTGGTCATTGTCGACGCGCCCGTCGCGCAAAACGAGCAGGGAACGGTGCACTTTCGTGCCACGTTTCGCGAGCCGGGCGGTTGGCATGTGTTAGAGGAAGTCTCGCGCTTTGTTTGGGAAGAGGGCCGCTGGTGGTACGTCGATGGCACGCCTAGCGTGAAGCGTTTAAAACCGAGGCGTAATGAGCTTTGCCCTTGTGGTAGCAAACGTAAATTAAAGGTATGTTGCAAAGCGTAAGCACATCATTGCTAAGTCGCGTGAGGCATGAAGCGCCATGGTCGTTTGGGTGAACAACGCTTTGAGAAGCGAGCAGTGGCAGACGATGAGGTCGTTAGCCATCTTGAGTGCGTTCTTGTTGGCTGCCATTGGTGCGTCCACCCAGGCCAGTGCCGAGGATGCGCCACACGCCCATGCCTTTCCGTCATCGGACATCGCTTTGGTGGTGCCTTTTGGGCGGGGCGGCGCCACCGATACGCTATTTCGTGTGATTGCCGAGCAAGCGCAACGCCATTTGAACACGTCCATCATAACGATGAATATGGCAGGTAACGGTGCCACCCTAGGTTCGCAGTTCGTGAAGCAGGCCGACCCCGATGGCTATACGCTGCTGGGCAGTCATCAAACCATTGATCTTGCCTATATCGCCGGGCTGTCCGATTACTCACACGATGCATTCGCGCCCATCGCTCTGTTGACCCGTACCGTCAACATTCCGGCCACCACGCCTGGCCATACGCTGACCCAGGCCAGTGACATCGCGGCGTACGTCGAGCAGCATCCCGGTGAATTGCTGGTGGGCATTATCCCCAGCTCGACGGATCACTTTTTCTGGCTGCACTTTTTTGAACAGGCGGGTATTGCGCCTGCCAACATACAGTTCGTGCGCTACCCCGATACCGGCGCCCAAGTCGTTGCACTCCTGGGCGGCGAATTGGATCTTGCGATGCTGAATTTACCCTCTGCTGGGACGCTGTTCGAGCGTGGAGCACTGGTGCCCCTTGGCGTCGCCAACGATACGCGGCTATCGGCGTTGCCGGAAGTGCCGACACTCCGCGAGCAGGGTATCGCGCTCATCAATACGACGGATCGAGGCCTCTTTGCGCCGCGAGACACACCTCCCGAGCGGCTGGAGCGATTGGCCCAGGCATTCGAGCAGGCGCTCCAGCAGCCTGCGCTGGTGGAGACGCTGCAGCATGCCCATGGTTCCTACGTCGATTTCATGCCCCGCGAAGCGTATGGCCGCTATCTCGATGATCGGTACGACCAGCTACAGCGGCTGGCTGACACCATGGGGTTTGAGCGGTAGGCCAGGGGGCATAGGACGCAAAGGAGAGAGCGTGTGCCGTTAAATACTCGTGATCTTGCAGCCGAAACGCTGCTATTAATTGCCTCGGCCACGCTGCTGCTGATGGGAGGCGCTGGCCTGCTGGTAGGTCTTTGGCTGCCCGAAACACTGTTTGGTCCCATGCTGGTGCCTGATGCATCGCTAGCGACACTGTTGATTGGCATCAGCTTGCTGGCCACGCTCTGCCAGGTGCACTGGCTGCGGCGGCTGAGTGCCGCCGGGCTGGGTGCGCTGCTGCTCTACACGCTGGTGCATAACGCAGTGGATGGCGGCGTGGCGCCATCTTGGGTAACACACGAAGAGCGCATGACGAGTGTGGCGTCGTGGATGCTCGTCTGGATGACTCTCTGCCTGTGGATGGGCGTCGGTAGCAGGTGGCGCCGCTTGTTCTGGCGCGTCGCTGGCGTTGGCCTGCTACTGTTTGGTGGATTGGTGGTGGCCCGTTTATGGTCGAGCGATGTCGGTGGTCGAGCGCTCTTCAGCTCGTCGCCCATTGCCGTGCTGGCTTTTATCGTGCTACTTGGGATCGCGCTGCTGGTTGCGGGCTGGCGGCATCGTGCCGAGCGCTTGAGCCCGGGTAAGCTGACGGTCGCAGTAGGGCTGGCAGGGGTGCTGGTGAGCAGTCTCGCTTGGTTGTTACTAAGCATGAATCAGCGCGCCACCATCGAACAGCAGGCCAGTTATCTGTTGGATAACGTGCAACTCAACGCAGAGCAGGCCATGGCGGCACGCCTGCAGCTCATGCAACGCATGGCAGAGCGCCTCGGTACCTTGCCCGACGACCAGCGCCCGGCGCTACTGCAACAAGATACGCTGAGCTATTTCCGCGATACCTTGAGCTTGAATGCCATCACCCTCGTCGATGCTCAAGAGGGCGTGGTATGGAGCCAGGGGCGTCAGTTGGGGCGGGATAGCTGGCTAGAAGAGCAGTTGGATAAACCCAGTGTTCGGGCATGGCTAGCGGTGCCCTTTGGTCGCCCGCGGCTGCTGCTGCCCGACAGCGATCAGCGCAGCATGATGGTGATGGCGCTGCCCGTTCCCAACCGTACTCAGCAGCTCTTGGCAGCCGTCGATTTGGGGACGCTGCTCAATCATGAACTAAGCTTGGCGCTGGGGCCTTTTCAGGTAGGGGTGAGCCGGGGTGAGCAACGGCTGATGATGCTGCACCCATCAGGGTTCGCTGCGGAGAACGTAGAGTCACCCAGCAACGCCCTGGCAGCACGGCTTACCGGGCTACCGGGTGGTGTGAATTTAATGCTGCGTGCTTACCCAGGGCAGCACTACAACTGGTATCTGCTAGGGCTCATGCCTATCAGTGTCGCGATGGGCGGGTTGGTCATGAGTTGGCTGCTGGCCTTTAGTGTGGGTGTCGTAGGCGCCACCATTGCGCGCACACGAGAACTGGCGGCGGCCCGCCATTCGCTGGAAGAGAACGAGCAGCGCTACCGCTCGCTATTCGTGCATCACCCAGACGCCGTTTTTTCTCTGGACCAACACGGCTATTTTCAAACGGCCAATACGACCTGTGCCGATGTCACTGGCTATCCGCTAGACGAGGTCGTGGGGCGACACTTCAGCGATTTTATTGCGCCGCCTGAGCGAGAGCGTATCAAAGCGCACTTCAAGCATGTGCTGCAGGGGGGCATCAGTCGTTACGAGGTGACCATGACCGACCGAGAGGCACAGCACCGTATTCTAGACTTGATTAGCCTGCCCGTCTCGGTCAACGGTAGTATCGAAGGGGTCTACTGCATTGCGCAAGACGTCACCGACAAGCGGCGTCAGCAGACGCGGCTGCGCACTCTAGAGCGCAGCGTAGAGGCGAGCGTCAACGGCGTGCTAATTGCAGACGCGCGCCAGCCTGACCTACCCATCATCTATGCCAACCAGGCGTTCAGCACGATGACGGGCTATACGCAGAGCGACGTGATTGGGCAGAACTGCCGTTTCCTACAAGGGCCCGAGAGCGATCCTGCCATGATTGCCAAACTACGCCACGGTATTCAGGCGCAGCGCGAAACCCACGTTACGCTGTGCAATTACCGTAAAGATGGTACGCCGTTCTGGAACGATCTCCATATCGCCCCCGTGCGCGATAGCAAAGGACTCGTGACGCATTTCGTGGGGGTTCAGCACGATATCTCGCAGCATAAAGCCTATGAAGCGCGGCTCGCCTATCACGCGACCCACGACGACCTCACCCGCCTGCCCAATCGCATGATGTTCGAAGAGACGCTGCACAAGCAGTTTGCAGCGGCCCAGGGCAGCGGTGAACGAATCAGTGTACTGTTCGTCGACTTGGACGACTTCAAACCCATCAATGATACGTTAGGGCACGCCATAGGCGATCAGGTACTGATCGAAGTGGCGTCGCGGCTGCGCGCCGGGCTGCGCCAGGAAGATACGGTCGCCCGTCTAGGAGGCGATGAGTTCGTGCTGTTGATTACCGATATCGAGCAGGGCCAACAGGTCATCGACGTGGTCGAGCGGCTGCTCCCTGCACTGGCAAAGCCGTACTGTCTAGAAGGGCACGAGCTGTACTTGACCGCCAGTGTGGGCATTGCCATGAGCCAACCCGATACGCTGCTGCCACAAACGCTGATTCAGCAGGCCGATATGGCCATGTACAAGGCCAAGCAGCAGGGGCGCAATGCCTACGCTTGGTTCAGTAGCGACATCAATGACCTAGCCAGCGAAAGGGTAAGCCTGCGTAACGATCTGCAAGAAGCGATTGACCACCAAGGCTTCGAGCTTCACTACCAGCCGCTGATGGACCGGCATGACAAGATTGCCAGTGTGGAGGCGCTGCTACGCTGGCCGCACCCTAGCAAAGGCTATATTTCGCCAGCACGTTTCATTCCCCTGGCGGAAGCCACTGGGCAAATCATGCCGATCAGCGAATGGGTGCTGCAGCGTGCTTGCCAAGACATGCTGGCGCTACAGCGCGGCGGCTTTGGTACGCTGCGTGTGGCGGTCAACCTCTCGCCGCTACAGTTCCACCGAGACAACTTTTTGGCCACGCTTCGCCAAACACTCGCCGAGACTGGTCTACCCGCCGAGCAGTTGTCACTGGAGCTGACCGAGGGCATTTTGATGGATAACACAGCGTCCGCCATCGAGATATTACATGCCCTGCGCAACATGCGGGTCAGTGTCTCCATCGATGACTTTGGCACTGGCTACTCGAGCTTGAGTTACCTTAAACATCTACCTATCAGTACGGTAAAAATCGACCGCAGTTTCATTCACGAACTGACCAACAGCAGTGACGATGCCGCCATCGTGCAAGGGATCATCTCCATGGCCCACCACCTGGGGCTAAGCGTCGTGGCCGAGGGCGTCGAGACCCACGAGCAGCACCAGCGGCTGTTAAGCTATCACTGCGATGGTTTCCAAGGCTTTGGATTGGCCAAGCCCATGCCACTTGCCGAGCTCGAACGCTTGCTGGCTGCCCAGGAAAGGGCCACCACGCCCGTCAACCAATGAGTCGCCATGGATAAGAGTTCATCGCCGCAATGGTATCTCTACTTGCTAGAGTGTCAGCGTGGTACCTACGTAGGCATCACTAACGACCTCGCCAAGCGCTACCGCGCCCATGCCACGGGTAAGGGAGCGCGCTATACCCGAGCGAATCCGCCGCTGGCGCTGCTTGGCGCGCAGCCGTTTGCCGATCGGGCAGCGGCAAGCCAGGCAGAGTACCGGTTGAAGCAGCAGTCGCCGGACCAAAAACGCCGCTGGGCGGCGAAGTGGCCAGTGACGTATGAAGAGTAAGGAGCCCTGATGCTGACGTTTTTCTCCGAAGGTAGCCGCCTGCGCCAAGCGCAAAGCGAGCTGCACGATGGTGCCTTGGTCACCCCCTTTGAGTGCCCGGAACGCATCGACTTGGTGCTGGCCGCCCTGCGCCAAGCCGCGTTCGATGTCCGCGCGCCTAGCAATTACGGCTTGGCGCCCGTGCTGGCGGTGCACGATGCCGACTACGTCGCGTTCTTGGAACGCTGCTGGCCGGCGTGGCAAGCGGCGGGCCACGCTGGCGAGGCGATTCCCAACATTTGGCCCGCCCGAACGATGCGCGGCAATCGTATTCCCCAGTCGGTGAGCGGCCAGTTGGGCTACTACGCTCTGGCCGCCGAAACATCGATTACGGCAGGCACCTTTGCCGCGGCTCTGGCGAGTAAGGATACGGCCCTGGCAGCGGTCGATCACACCCTGGCGTCGGGCGAGCCGACCTTTGGACTGTGCCGCCCGCCAGGCCACCACGCGGCGATAGATCAGTTTGGCGGCTACTGCTTTTTCAACAATGCCGGCATCGCCGCCCAACGTGCGCTGGACGCTGGCAAGCGCCGCGTGGCAATTCTGGATGTGGACTTTCACCACGGTAACGGCACCCAACAGATCTTCTATCGCCGTGACGATGTGCTGTTCGCTTCCCTGCACGGCGATCCTGACGTGACCTTCCCCTACTTCTCTGGCTACGCCGATGAAACCGGTGAGGGAGCAGGCGACGGCTTCACGATCAATTACCCGTTGCCGCCGGGCACTTCCGTTGCCACCTGGATGGCCGCGTTGGATGAAGCGTTGGCGCGCATCCATCAAGCGGAGTGCGAGCTGCTGGTGGTGTCGCTGGGCGTGGACATTTTCGAAGGTGACCCGATCAGTGCCTTTACCTTTCAGCACGCCGACTTCATCGCCCTCGGTCAACGTCTCGCGGCCGCTGGCCTACCCTGCGTATTTCTAATGGAAGGGGGGTATGCCGTCGAAGATATCGGGATTAACGTGGTGAACGTATTGCAGGGTTTTGAAGAGGTCGCCCAGAGAGTGAAATGAGGCAGTAAAGTGACAGTTGCACGAAATTCGGGCAGTCTTATGCCTTTTTGGCCTATGCTATAGGTCGACATCTATTTTTTTAATTTGATCGTTCAAAGCGGGAGCGGCACGTGGCAGTTTACGGCGGTATTCAGGCACATGAAGTGGAGCGTTGGCTCAATGCCCTCACCAACGCGGCCTACGACCGACGCTGCCCGCTCTCCAAGGTGCACGGCGGTAATGCCCGTGCACGGACTGCCCGTCAGGATTTACTGCACTTTGCGACAGTGTTTCGCGGCGGCGAGTGTCCCCGGGAAGCCGTGGCCGATGGCCTCAGCCGCTGGTGCCAGCACTATCTCACGGAAGCGGAGTGGTACGTGTTGGTCGGCGGGCGCAGGCCGCAAGTGCCGCCCAATGAGACGGCATCCATCGATGAACAAGCCGCTGACGAGGCATTAGCAGTGCTTTACCAGCATCGCGTGGGTTAACCCACGACCGCTCGCACTGTTATAATGAATGAATGAACAGTGCTTCTGCCGCCCCGGCGACCGCCTCTCTCGATGATCCCTTCTACTACTTAGCGAATTTTCGCTTCGTGGTCGCGTGGGTGCAGGCGCGCCACGGTGATCTACTCAGCGCCGATGAGCACCACGCGCTCGAGCAGTGGTCGCAGTTGCCACGCGCTTCTCAAGCGCTGCTGGTACGCATGGTGATGCGTAAAGGCGAGCTGTTTCGCTTGGATAAGCTCAGCTATCCTGAAATTGGCGATACGCATCAGGCGTTGGCGCCACTGTTAGCCCTTGGCTGGGTGAGTGACGCACCGCTGTTAACCATTGAGGAGTTGTTTCGGCTGCTGCGCTTGAGCGAGCTACGCGACGCCTTGAGAGCCTCTATTCGTTCCGCCGGTCTGGCGTCTAATGCCACTAAAACCGCACTTCAGACGGCGTTAACGCCGGTACTCACCGATGCACTGCCGCTGCGCCAGTGGTGGCCAGAAGCGTCGACGCGTATCGTGCGACTCAACGTCATGGCGCTATGCGACCGCCTGCGGCTGATGTTCTTTGGCAACGTGCGCCAAGATTGGGCTGAGTTCGTGCTCACTGAGCTGGGCCTACAGCGTTTTGAACAGGTTCCGCTGACCGCAGAGTCTCGCGCGTTTCAGCGCCGGGAAGAGGTGGACACCTACCTCACGCTGCACCGCCTGCGCGAGCGTCTGGAAAATGGCGAATCTCCCGAGCAGCTGGCTGCAGAGGTGCCCGCCGCCTTTGGTAACCGCTGGCTAGACGCCCGCCGTTCGCGGCTGCTGTTGACCCTGGGCCGCACGGCAGAGCGCAGTGGCAACGTTGAGCAGGCGTTGTCGCTTTACGCCGAAGCGAATAACAGCGAGGCGCGTATACGTAGGCTGCGCGTACTGGAGCGCATTGGCCGTTACTCGGAAGCTTATGAACTCGCCCAGGTCGCGCTGGAGCAGGCAGGGGAGGGTGAGGCCCAAGCGCTGAGTCGCTTGCTACCGCGCTTGGCACGCAAGCTGGCGTTGCCCTCCCCACAGGCCGTCAAGGCGGCCGAGGCGCCGACCTATGTGTTGGAGCTTGCTGGTCCGCAACCAGTAGAACGCGCCGTTGCCGAGCACTTATCCACCGCCACTGCCCCGGTGTTCTATGTGGAAAATGGACTAATCACCGGGCTGTTTGGTCTGCTGCTCTGGCCTGTGATGTTCAAACCGCTACCGGGCGCGTTTTTTCATCCGTTCCACAGCGGCCCTGCGGATTTATACCGCGAGGATTTCGTCGTCCAGCGCCAAGCCGAGATCGACGCCTGCTTGGCGCAGTTAGACGACGGGCGTTACCGCGAGACGATTTGGGCCACCTGGCACGCCAAACAGGGCATTACCTCGCCCTTCGTGCACTGGGGACTCCTGAACGAGCCGCTGCTAACGGCGGCACTTGACTGTCTGCCCGCTGAACACCTGCGGGCCTGCTTTATCCGCTTGTTGAGTGATCTAAAGCACAACCGAGCGGGCCTGCCCGATCTCATTCAACTGATACCCGATGCGCCCGATGGGGAGCTTCGCTATCGCATGATCGAAGTGAAAGGCCCCGGCGACCGGCTACAGGATAACCAGCGCCGCTGGATCGACTTCTTCTGCCGCCACGACATACCCGTCGAAGTGTGCCACGTGCGCTGGCAGCCCGTGCCATGAGCCGCTATCGGGTGGCGGTGCGCACGCTGTGCGACTTCACCGCGCGCGAGGGTGATCTCGACCACCGCTTCACTCCCTCGCCCAGCGCCCAAGCGGGTATCGAGGGGCACGCTCTGGTGGCCAAACGGCGGGAAAACATAGCGGGTTACGAGGCCGAACTTCCTCTCTCCGGTGAGTATCAGGGGCTACACGTGTCTGGCCGCGCCGATGGTTTCGATGTGGCGGCCAACTGTGTCGAAGAGGTCAAGACCCATCGCGGTAGCCTAACGCGCATGGCCGATAACCAGCGGTCGCTCCACTGGGCGCAGGTAAAGATGTACGGGGCGCTGCTTTGCGCGGAGCGGGATTTGCCGCACATTACGTTGGCGCTGGTATACCTGAATATCGACAGTGGCCAGGAAACGCGGCTGACGCTCGAGGCTAGCAACGAGGAATTAACAGCGTTTTTTGTCGACCAGTGCCAACGCTTTTTAGCCTGGGCCGAGCAGGAGGCCGCCCACCGTGAGCGTCGCGATGGGTGGCTCACCACGCTGACCTTTCCTCACGCGGATTTTCGCCCCGGCCAGCGGGCACTGGCCGAGGATGTCTTCAAAGCCGCCAGCACCGGGCGCTGCCTGCTGGCCCAGGCGCCCACTGGTATCGGCAAAACCCTGGGCACGCTGTTCCCTATGCTCTCCGCGATGCCCCGTCAGCGGCTCGACCGCATCGCCTTTCTCACCATGAAAACCCCAGGCCGCCGCTTGGCGTTGGATGCTTTGGCGTGCTTGGATGCTCCCACGCAGCCGCTGCGTGTGCTGGAACTGGTAGCCCGTGAAAAAGCGTGTGAGTACCCGGGTACCGCCTGCCAGGGCGATACCTGCCCGTTGGCCAGGGGGTTTTACGATCGCTTGTCTGCCGCTCGCCAAGTCGCGGTAGAGAAAAGCTGGCTAGACCGCGAAGCACTGCGCGAGGTAGCGCTGGCACATCACGTCTGCCCCTACTATTTGGGCCAGGAGCTGGCCCGCTGGGCCGATGTGGTCGTGGGGGATGTCAATCACTGGTTCGATAGCCATGCGCTTCTGCACGGGCTTGCCCAGGCCAACGACTGGCGGGTGGGCCTACTGGTGGATGAGGCGCATAACCTGGTAGAGCGCGCTCGTGGCATGTACAGCGCCGCCCTCACCCAGCAGCGCTTGAGCTATCTGCGCCGCCAATCCCCACCCGCCTTAGCCAAGCCGTTGGCCCGAGTGGGCAGGCAGTGGCAGGCGCTCAACAAAGAGACGGCCGAGCACGCACCAGAGCGCCGCTACCATGTGTTGGAGGCGCTGCCCACCAAGCTGGTGGGGGCGCTGCATGCCTTGGCCGGGGCCATCACGGACTATCTCGTGGAGCATCCCGACGAAGTGAATCAGGCGCTTCAGGAACTGCTGTTCGAAGCACTGGCGTTCTGTCGCTTAGCGGAATCGTTCGGCGACCACTCGCTGTGCGATTTAGAGATTCAAGGTAAGGGACGTTCGGTGCTTGGGCTGCGCAATGTGATACCGGCGGATTTTCTTGCCCCCCGTTTTGAGCGTGCCCACTGTGCGGTGCTGTTTTCGGCCACGCTGACGCCTTTTCACTACTACCGGAACCTGCTGGGTCTTCCCGAACAGAGTGTTTGGCGTGAGGTAGACTCGCCGTTCGTGGCGTGCCAACTAGAGGTGCAGTTACGCACCGACATTTCCACGCGCTATCACCATCGTGTGGCGTCGGTAACGCCGATCGTGGCTACCCTGGCAGCGCAGTACCGGCGCACGCCGGGCCACTATTTGGCCTTTTTAAGCAGTTTTGCATACCTAGAACAGGTGATGCGTGCGTTCGAGTTGGCGCACCCTGAGATTCCGGCTTGGGCGCAAACACGCAGTATGCAGGAACCCGAGCGTGATGCGTTTCTAGCTCGCTTTGCACCGGGTGGGAAAGGGATTGGCTTTGCCGTATTGGGCGGCGCCTTTGCGGAGGGAATCGATTTGCCCGGTGACCGATTGATTGGTGCCTTTGTGGCGACGCTCGGCTTACCCCCCTTCAACGACTTCAACGAAGCGCTCAAGGCACGGCTGCAGGCGCGGTTCGGTCAAGGTGATGACTATACCTATCATATCCCCGGTATGATCAAAGTGGTGCAAGCCGCCGGGCGCGTGATCCGCAGCCCTGAAGATGAGGGGGTTGTTGTGTTAATGGATGATCGCTTCGCTCAGAACAAAGTGCGCGCCTTACTGCCGCGTTGGTGGCAGTTAAGCTGATCGTTACCTAAAGCACCATCAGGTTGCCTGATACGCTAATGAGCTAACCTATCATTAAATCGATAGAATATTGTTATTTATAATAAACGTGTATTGGGGCGTCGTGTGCGCCCGGCAATAAATATTGATCTATATCAATGTTTCGACACTTGCTCTAGCAATCTCTAAACGTCCAAGCGGGAGTGCCGATAAACACGTTAGTCACCCTATCGTCAGAACGCCCTTCTACTGATAGCAAGACATCTATCTAGGTCGCGCTTGTGGCCTGTTGTTCCGTACTCACGTGGAAGACGCTAACGTGCTGAAAAACATATCGATCAAGGCAAGTCTGATCACCATCTTAGGACTCTTCGCGGCTTTTATACTGCTGGTGGCCGGGCTGGGCTACCTCAGTAGTTCTAAAGCATCCGACGCACTCGAAGAGCTCAATAGAATCAACGTTAAACAGCTGAACGCGCTTAATCGAGCGCAGGTCAACGTGGCCGACACCCAGCTGTTTTTCTTGAATCATCTCGATGCCTTGAGCGAAGGAGAGACCGCGCTTGCCAGCGCCCACCTAGAAAAAGCCAATCAAACGCTTCAGATGGCTAAACAGTATTTCGAAGATTTCTTGGCCGTGCCGAAATCAGCACAGGGCCAACCCTATGCCGATGCTATCGAGGCAGCGTTTACACAGCTCGTTGCCAATGGTTTGGAGCCGCAATATACCGGACTCGACAATCGTAATGAAGCTGCGTTTCGTGCCGCTAAAACGACCGGCGATCAGCTCAACCTAGCGTACATGGCCGCAAATGAAGCCTTTATCGCCTATGCTCGTCAGCGCGGCCAGAACCTCATGGATGATTATCAACAGAGCAGAACCATCAATACGTATGTGGAGATCGCTGTGCTGCTGTTTGTGGCGCTGTGTATCGCGCTGGTGCTCATGGGCATGATGCGTGTCGTCCTGCGTCCGCTCAAAGAGGCGGGGCAGCATTTCGAGCGCATTGCGCAAGGCGATCTATCGCACAGCATTGCCGACCGTGGCCGTAACGAAATTGGCCAACTCTTTTCGGCGATGCGACACATGCAAACGGGACTGTCGCAAACGGTCTCTTCCGTACGTGATAGCAGTGGCTCGATCCACATTGGCGCACGCGAAATTGCCGGGGGTAACGCTGATCTGTCTTCCCGCACTGAGCAGCAGGCCGCTTCCCTCGAGGAGACCGCTGCCAGCATGGAGCAGCTAACGGCGACGGTGAAGCAAAACTCCGACAATGCGCGTCAAGGCAGTACGTTGGCAAGCGAAGCGTCGGCGACGGCTGCCCAGGGTGGCGAGGCCGTCGAGCAAGTGGTCGTGACCATGCACGGCATTGCCGACAGCTCCCGAAAAATCAGCGATATCATTGGCGTCATTGACTCTATTGCGTTCCAAACCAATATTTTGGCGCTCAATGCGTCGGTGGAAGCGGCGCGCGCAGGGGAGCAAGGCAGGGGGTTCGCGGTGGTCGCGACCGAAGTGCGTAATCTTGCCAGCCGCAGTGCCGATGCTGCCAAAGAGATCAGAGCACTGATCGAAACATCGGTAGGGCAGGTGGAGCAAGGGTCGCAGCTGGTAGAGGGCGCCGGGCAGACCATGGAGGCCATTATGGCGTCCGTGAAGCGCGTCGCCGATATCATGGACGAAATTTCCGCGGCCTCGACCGAACAAAGTGACGGCATCGAGCAGGTGAACCAAGCCATCGCACAAATGGATGAAGTCACCCAGCAAAACGCGGCGTTGGTTCAAGAGTCCGCCTCAGCGGCAGCGTCTTTAGAAGAGCAAGCTGCCCATTTGGAGCGCGCAGTCGCTACGTTCAAACTATCGGCCCACGAAGCTCGTCACCCGCTTCCCATCGCGCGCGCGCCAGCGCAGGCTCCGGCAAAGCCCACCGCTTCACCGGCCAAGAAAAACCGTGCCGATGTGGCCGAACCGGAGTGGGAGGCGTTCTAAGCACGCGCCTGCCGTCCCCCCTATCCGCGTGGCTGGGGGGATGCCAACAAAAACGGCCACTTGCTTAGAGAGCGAAGTGGCCGTTTTCATTGAATTCTTTGGTCGGAATAGCAGGATTCGAACCTACGACCTCTGCCTCCCGAAGGCAGCGCTCTACCAAGCTGAGCTATATTCCGAAGGTTGCTAAGACATGCTCAACAACGGGACGAATCATACGCAGGGAAGGGGCTTTTTTCAAGCCCCTTTTGCGTGGTTTGTGCCGTGAGGCCGATCTCGACGGTTAGGCTTGGCGGTCGACGGCCAAGCGGGCAAGCTGCGCCATACTATCGCGGTAGGCGCTGGGGGGTAAGGCGTCGAGCTCTGCTAGCGCTTTGTCCGCCATCTCTTCGGCCCGGGCGCGAGTATATTCGAGGGCGCCGGTGGCGTGAATGATCGCCAGCACCTCGTCCAGTTGCTCCAGGCCGCCTTTACGGATCACCTGGCGAATCAGCTTGGCTTGCTCAGGGGTGCCGCGCTCCATGGCATGAATGAGGGGCAGGGTAGGTTTACCTTCGGCGAGGTCGTCTCCCACGTTCTTGCCCATGGCATCAGCGTCGCCCTGGTAATCCAGCAGGTCGTCGATCAATTGGAAAGCGAGGCCCAGATAGCGGCCGTAGTGCTGCAGGGCGCGCTCTTGCTCGGACGTGGCGTCGGCGAGCACGGCGCCGCTATGAGAAGCGGCTTCAAACAGCATCGCGGTTTTGCCTTGTATCGTCTCGAAGTAGTCCGTCTCGGAAATGCTGGGATTACCGATGTTGGTCAACTGCAGCACCTCGCCTTCCGCGATGACGCAGGTCGCGCCCGATAGAATCGCCATGATGCGCATGGAACCGACGTCGACCATCATTTGAAACGAGCGGGAGTAGAGAAAGTCGCCTACCAGGACCGAGGGCGCATTACCCCAGGCGTCGTTGGCGGTTTTTTTGCCTCGACGCATGTGCGACTCATCCACCACGTCGTCATGCAGTAGCGTCGAGGTATGCATGAACTCGATGAGGGTGGCGAGGGTAATGTGTTTGTCACCCTCATAGCCTAACGCACGTGCCGCCAGCAGGACCAACAGCGGACGCAGGCGCTTGCCGCCGCTGTCGATGATGTACTGGCCGATGGTTTCGACCAGCGGCACTTTAGAGTTGAGCTGCGCCACGATGGTGCGGTTGACGGCATCAAAGTCATCCGCCACCACGGCGTGCAGCGGTGAAGGCGAAGGGCTGGCAGGCGAGGTGGGGGAGACGTTGGCTGTCATGGGTTCCGTTCATTGCGGCGGGTAAAAGGTTGAAGCCATGCTATGGGGCTGCCTGTAAGGCGTCAAGGCATAGCGCGGCGGGGAGGGCGCATGAGCGATTGACAAACCCCAGTGGCCTTGTGGTATGCAGCGATAGTCGTTATAATCCGCGACCCACTCATCATGCTCCCTGTCAGATGGTTGCCAAAAGGGGCGCCACTCGCAGCAGGTCGATAAGAGCGGAAGGCGATGAGCGTTGGTTACGCGGGGCGTAACCGGCATTAACGACAAGTCCGGAGAGCGACATGTACGCAGTTATCAAAAGCGGTGGCAAACAGTACCGCGTTCAAGAAGGTCAGACCCTCAAACTCGAGAAAATCGAAGTCGCTACCGGCGAAACGATTGAGTTTGATGAAGTGCTGCTGGTTGCAGACGGCGACGACGTCAACGTTGGCGCTCCGCTGGTAAGCGGTGCCAAGGTGTCCGCCGAAGTCGTTTCCCACGGCCGTGGCGACAAAGTCACCATCATCAAGTTCCGCCGCCGGAAGCACCACATGAAGCGTCAGGGCCACCGTCAGTGGTTCACTGAAGTCAAAATTACCGGAATTTCTGCGTAAGCAGTCACTTCCCTTTAGGAGGATTTTGCAATGGCACATAAAAAGGCAGCCGGCTCCACGCGTAACGGTCGCGATTCCGAATCCAAACGCCTTGGTGTGAAACTGTACGGTGGCCAAGCGGCAACCGCCGGTAACATCATCGTTCGTCAGCGCGGCACGCGTTTCCATGCTGGCACGGGCGTTGGCGTTGGTCGCGACTACACGCTGTTCGCGCTGAACGATGGCGTCGTGAAGTTCGAGACCAAAGGTCCGAAGAACCGTAAATTCGTCAGCATCGTGTCTGCCTAAGCAGCTACGATCGCGGTGTGTAAGTTATCTTGGGTAATTTACGCAGTGTGAAGATGACGAAAAAAAGCCCCGCCATGGCGGGGCTTTTTTGTCTTTTCGATCCCTTTGGCCCGCATGAAGCGGGAGGGATAGTGTAGTGGTAGTCAGGGCGGCGGAAGCGGCCGGGAGAATCCAATGCAGTTCGTCGATGAAGCCTCGATCATTGTTGAGGCAGGTAAAGGCGGCAATGGCTGTCTGAGCTTTCGCCGCGAGAAATATGTGCCCAAAGGGGGCCCTGATGGTGGCGATGGCGGCCACGGAGGCAGCGTCTATCTGATTGGTGATGATGCGCTCAACACCTTGATTGATTTCAAGTTTCAGCGTTTCTACAAAGCTGAAAACGGTCAGGGCGGTATGGGTCGCCAGATGAGCGGTAAAGCCGGGGAAGATCTGCACGTCAAAGTGCCGGTGGGCACCACGGTGATCGATGAAGATACCCTCGAGGTGATTGCCGACGTGACGGAAATCGGTCAGGTCGTGCTGGTGGCCGAAGGTGGTCGCCGTGGGTTGGGTAACATTCACTTCAAGTCTTCTACCAATCGCGCACCGCGTCGTACCACGCCAGGCACCGAAGGTGATCGCCGCAATTTGCGCCTGGAAATGAAGGTAATGGCGGACGTGGGCCTGCTCGGCATGCCCAACGCCGGTAAGTCGACGCTGATTCGGTCGGTGTCGGCGGCCAAGCCGAAGGTGGCCAACTACCCGTTCACCACGCTGGTGCCGAACCTGGGCGTGGTCAAGCTGGGGATGCACGAGCACTTCGTGATGGCCGACGTTCCGGGACTGATCGAAGGAGCTTCCGATGGCGCGGGTCTGGGGCTGCGCTTCTTGAAGCACCTGACCCGTACGCGGCTGCTGTTCCACGTGGTGGATGTGGCGCCGTTCGACGAGTCCGATCCGGTCGAGGCTGCCCAGGCCATCGTGCACGAGCTGGGCCAGTTCTCCCCGGCGCTCTCCGAGCGGCCGCGCTGGCTGGTGTTGAACAAGTTCGACCTGCTGCCGGAAGAGGAGCGCGAAGCGCGGGCCCAGGCGATCATCGAGGCGTTGAACTGGGACGGTCCGGTGTTCCGTATTTCGGCGATCAGCAGCGAAGGCACTGACAAGCTGGTGCAGGCGGCGTACCGCTGGCTCACCGAGCAGCAGCGTCTGGAAAACGAAGACGAAGAGGCCCATGCCCGCGAGCAGGAGATGCGTCGCCGCATGGAAGAGGAGTCGGTGGCCCGCACCGAAGCTCGCCTTGGCCGTCGCCGCAAGCGCGATGACGACGAAGACGATGACGATTTCGACGACGATGATTACGATGTCGAAGTAGAGTACGCCCCGTAAACGGCAGGCATGCCGACCAGGATGAATCGCGTGAGCGCAATGGCGTGGGAGAGTCGCGACGTGGAACACAACGAGCAGTTGCCGGGCCGTGAGGCGCTGAGTAGTGCCCGCCGGATAGTGGTCAAGATTGGCAGCGCGCTGCTCACCAACGATGGCCGCGGGCTGGACGAAGCGGCCATCGGCGGGTGGGTGGATCAAATTGCTGCCTTGCATCAGCAGGGTATCGATGTGGTGTTGGTCTCTTCGGGAGCCGTGGCGGCAGGCATGGTGCGCCTAGGCTGGCAGGCGCGCCCCAGCGCCGTGCACGAGCTTCAGGCGGCGGCAGCCGTAGGGCAGAACGGGCTCACCCAGTGCTACGAGCAGCACTTTGCTCGCCACGGCATGCTCACTGCGCAAATTCTGCTTACCCACGACGATCTCTCTAACCGTAAGCGCTATCTCAATGCGCTCTCGGCGCTGCGTACCCTGGTGGAGATGCGCGTGGTGCCGGTGATCAACGAAAACGATACCGTCGTCACCGACGAGATCCGCTTCGGCGATAACGACACACTGGGCGCGCTAGTGGCCAACCTCCTGGAGGCCGATGCGCTGCTGCTACTCACCGACCAGGAAGGCCTGTTCGATGCCGACCCGCGCCATGATCCGTCGGCCACGCTGATTGCCGAAGGGCGAGCCGACGACCCGCGTTTGGCCGCCGTCGCGGGCAGCGGTGGCGCGCTGGGGCGCGGGGGAATGAGCACCAAGGTGCGTGCAGCGCAGCTCGCGGCGCGCTCCGGCGCGGTGACCGTGATTGCCAGCGGCCGCCAGCCAGACGTCATCACCCGCCTCATGGGCGGCGAAGCGTTGGGTACGCTGCTGCGCCCGGATCAGGCGCCGATGGCCGCGCGTAAGCGCTGGCTAGCAGGGCAGCTACAGGTGCGCGGTACTCTGGTGCTGGATGCGGGCGCGGTCAACGTGCTGCGCGACAAAGGCTCCAGTCTGCTAGCCGTGGGTGTACGGGACGTTCAGGGCAGTTTCAAGCGTGGCGACATGGTGCTCTGTGTGGATGAACAAGGTGCCCGCGTGGCCAAGGGCTTGATCAACTACGGTGCCGATGAGGCGCGCCAGCTAGCAGGCCAACCCAGCCATCAGATCGAAGCCATTCTCGGCTACGTGGAAGCCCACGAGCTCATCCATCGCGACAATCTCGTGGTGATCTAAACGTTAGGTTAACCGCGCCGTTTGGGCGGCAGCGGTATTTGGTGCGGCCAGTCGTCGGGCACCACCATCAGCCGCGTTAGCGGCCTCTCTTCGTAATGCGCTCCCTCCTGCTCTTTCTGCGGATCGTACAGCATCACTTGCTGCGGTCCGTAGCGGTCGACCTGTGCCATCACGTCTGGCATCCGCTGTTTGGCAGCGCCAAAGGCGTCAAGGGGGGGAGGGGCTAACCAGTGGGGCTTGGTAAGTCTGGCGAGCTGCAGCGCCGTGCTGTAATGCTCGGCGACACTGGGCCAAGCATGCTGATGGCACCACCATCCACGCCGATGCTCGGCCGTGGCGCCCGCGGGGGGCGGCAGCGTTGCGTGCCAGGGGTAAAACAGCACGCCAGGAAGGGCTAGCCGTTGAGTGAGCCGTGCGCTGAGCGTTGTCGGCTCTGCGATGTCACGGGGCGCTAGCCAGTGCGCCATGGCAGCCTTTGCCTGAGGCGTACGGGAGAGCGGTAGCTGATGATGTAAAAGATGGCTGTACTTCAGTGCTAAGCTGTCCAAGCCCCCGGGGCCAATCCAACGACTTTGGCACGCGGCGTCTCCTGGCCCTTCAGGCAGGCCGAGATAGAACTTGATCGCCACTTCCAAATGCACCGGAGCCGGGTTTTCCCGAGTACGGTAGAGCATGTCCAGCTCACCCAGGGTGTTTCGTCGATGGGTAATGCGCAGGTTGCGGGCCAGCAGGCGAGTGTTGGGCGCGTTATCCAGCAGCAAATGCCAAAGCCGCTCATGGTAGTGCCCCATGCGGGTGGCGAGCTGGCCATCGAGCGCGGCGACGTTGGGCGCTAGTGTTTGCAACCACGCCTGCTGCCCGCCATCGAGACCCAATGTGGCATTGCTGGGGCGGCCGGGGTAGTTGCCCAGCGCCACGAGGTCCGGTGTTGCCAGCAGCCACGCCATATCGCGCAGTACGGCGTGGTGAATCCTATCGCTGACACCTTCGGCAGAGGTCGTCAAACGTCTCTCCTATCAAGGGGGCTCGAGAGGCGACTGAGTCAGCCGCTTGCTGCTACGCTAAACACAATACCTCGTGATGCCAATAAAATCCCTACCGAGCAAAGGAGTGTTGCATGGGCAGTCGCAAGTCGAAAAAGAAAACGTCTAAAACGCACAAGTCCTCGGCGATAACGTCCGCCAATCATGCGCCACAGCAGCTAACCCCTGAGACGGGCGCCGCGCTATTCGAGGATGCTCGCTCGCGGCTTGAAACGGTGTTTGAAGCGCTGGAAATTCATCCCGATGCCCAGGCCCGGCTGATGCAGCCTAGCCTCTCGCTGCAAGTGAGCGTGCCGGTCCGTATGGACGACGGTAGCTTGAAGGCGTTTCCCGCTTGGCGGGTGCAGTACGACACCAGCCTCGGCCCGGCCAAGGGCGGCGTGCGCTTCCACCCGGATGTGAATCAGCATGAAGTGACTACGCTGAGCTTTTGGATGGCCGTCAAGTGCGCCGTAGTGGGGCTGCCCTATGGCGGGGGTAAAGGTGGCGTGCAGGTGGATGCCAAGGCGCTATCGTCATTGGAGCGTGAGCGATTGGCGCGCGGCTATATCCGCGCTATTGCCGATATCATGGGGCCCGACCGTGACATTCCCGCTCCGGACGTAAACACCGATGCCACCGTCATGGGCTGGATGATCGATGAGTACGAGCAGATTCGACGTGCCCAGGCGCCCGCAGCGATCACCGGAAAACCGCTCTCACTGGGTGGCTCGCCGGGGCGCGTCGAAGCCACGGGGCGCGGAGCGCTCACCGTACTGGACCTATGGGCTGAGCGCGAGGAGCGCACGCCCGAAGAGACCACCCTCGCCGTGCAAGGATTTGGTAATGCGGCTTTCCATTTTGCGCGTCTGGCAAGCCAGCGTGGCTATAAGGTGGTCGCGGTCTCCGATTCGAGTGGCGCGATCTACCATGCCGACGGGCTGGATATCGACGCGGCGAAAGAGGATAAGCAACAGCACGGCAAGCTGTCCAAAAGCCAGCAGGGCAAAGCCATGTCGGGGGATGAGTTACTGGGGCTGGAGGTCGATGTGCTGGTGCTCGCCGCGCTGGAAAATCAGCTGCACCGCGACAATGTCGACGAGGTGAAGGCTGGCGCGGTGCTTGAAATTGCCAACGGGCCGCTCACTAGCGAAGCGGATACCGCACTGGAAAAACGGAACATTCCGGTGCTGCCTGACGTGCTGGCGAATACCGGCGGCGTCATCGTGAGCTACTTCGAGTGGCTGCAAAACCGCGCTGGTGAAAAGTGGCACGAGAGCGAGGTCAATCAGCGCTTGGATGACCGACTTGGCGATGAAGCCAAGCGAGTGCTGCTCAGGGCGGAAAAAGAGCAGGTGACGTATCGACAAGCCGCCTATCGCCAGGGCATCGAGCGGATTGCGGAAGCCATCATGGCGCGAGGTAACTGCCAGGACTGCCGCTAGTCAGCGAAGCGACATAGCGCAACGTCAGCGGCGGGCCCAAAGGCCCGCCGCTGATGGAGTGTTAGCCCCGGGGTGCTAACGAGAACGTGTATTACTCGAGCGATCAGTCGCGATCCATCTGGGTCACTTCAAAGGAGCCCTGGCGGAGGCTCAACTCTAGTTCGCGACCGTTCTGCTCTCGGCCTTCGACGTCGATGATACCGCTTTTATCGATATCGATGCTTTCGAATTCGGTCATGCCTTCTTGACTCGCGGCATTGAGTGCTTGGCGAACGTCCTCTTCGCTCATGCCCCAAGCACCGGTAATCAAGCGCTTACGTTCTTCCTGCAGGGTGTCGCCGTTATCGATGGAGAAATCCACCTCGGCGTACCACTCGTCATCCAGCCAGCCCTCCACTTCGACACGGCCGCGGTCGTCGGCGTTGATCTCCTCGATATGGGTGAACCCGTAGTCGGCAGCGTAGGTTAGAATGTCATCGATCCGGTCCATCGGCTGCGTGTCTGCTTGGGCGCTACCCGCTGCGGCGGTAAGTAGAAGAGCAGAGGTCGGGATCAGCAGCATTTTTTTCATCGCGTTCATGTCAAATTCCTTCTTTGCTTGGTGAATGCATTGCTGGATGATGCCTAACGAGGTCAGTCAGCGAATGCGACAGGGTAGTTATATCATCGGGGTTCTTTCCTAAACCTGACAAAGCCGTTCATCTGGCGTTCATGTTGCCTTTGGCATTCTAGCGACATGAAAATGACCTCTCTTTTTTCGCTTAAGCAGTCCCCTATGCGGCGGCTCCCGTTGAAGGGGAGTGCGGCGCTGGTGCTGGTACTCTTGTTGATGAGTAGCGCGACCGGGGACCAGCACTGGAAAGACCTGCATAGCGAAGTGCAGCGAGGCGACGTGGTGCCGCTGGAGACCATTCTCGACTGGCTCGACGCCCATTACATGGGTGACGTGTTGGAGATCGAGGTCGAGCGCGATGATGGGCTGGTCGAGTATGAAATCAAGCTGCTAGGACCCCAAGGCCAAGTCGTGGAGTTCGAGTTCGATGGCCAAAGTGGCCAGCTCATGCAAATCGAGGGTGTGCGCATTCGCGAGATGCAGCGTTAAGTCGTTTTTCCATTAAGGGTGTGTTGATGAAGTGTTTACTGGTAGAGGATGACCAGGCGCTTGCCCGTGAGCTGAGCCAAGCGCTGCAGGATGGCGATTGGATCGTCGAGCGGGCTGAGAACGGCCAGGAAGCGGACTTTTTGGTGCGAACAGAGGCGTACGATACGGTCATTTTGGATATTGGCTTGCCCGATGGCGACGGTACCCGCTGGCTCTCTTCCTGGCGTGAAGACGGTATCGATCTTCCCGTACTGATTTTGACTGCACGAGAACGCTGGGCCGACAAAGCCGCTGGCTTCACCGCCGGTGCCGACGATTACGTCACCAAGCCTTTCGAGCCTGCTGAAGTGCTCTTTCGCCTGCGGGCGCTGGTGCGCCGCACTCACGGTCACGCGCACCCGGTCCTCAAGGTTGGCGAGCTCTGCTTGGATACGCATACCCAGCACGTCACGTTGGTGGGCAGACCGGTGAGCTTGACCGCCCAGGAAACCCGCCTATTGAGTTATTTGATGCACGCCGCTCCCCGAGTCGTTAGCCGTAGTGAGCTCTCAGAGCATGTCTACGACCGCGATCACGAGCCTGATTCCAACGTGATCGACGTGCAGGTTAGCCGTCTGCGTCGCAAGCTGGGCGCATGGCGCATTGCGACGCTGCGTGGCCAAGGCTATCGCTTACTGGCTGACGAACCGAGCGACACATGAGTGCTGGTGTCGTTTCTTGGAGTCAGCGCTGGGCCGGGCGGTCGATCACTTTCCGCCTGCTGCTGGCGGTGCTATTGATGGTGCTACTGGCGCTGCCCATCGCTGGATGGCTACTGGCGCATCACTACCGCACCGCGGCCGTCGGCGCCTTCGACGAGCGGCTGGAAGCGACGCTCAACGTGGTGATCGCCGGGGTGACCTACGATTCTTTGAGCGAGCAGCTCAGCTACGAGCGCGCGCTAGGGGACCCTCGCTTCGACCACGTGTACTCCGGCTGGTACTGGCAAATTACCGATGAGGCGAACCACACGGTCACGTCGCGGTCGTTATGGGATCAGCGCTTACCGGTGCTAGAAAGCGAGCGATTGACTGCCCGCACTCTGTTGGGCCCACGTGGTCAGCAACTGCGCGTGGTAGAGCGAGATATCTACCTGGGCGCGCTGGAAGCGCCGCTACACGTGAGCGTTGCCGCGCGAGACGATGACTTGCGCGAAGACATCAAGGCCTTCCAGCAGGTGTTATGGCTAGGACTGTTGGGCCTTGGGGTGATGCTGTTGGGCGTGTTGGCGCTGCAGGTGCGGTGGGGGCTCGCGCCGCTGCGGCGTATGAATGCCAACCTGCGCGACGTAGAGCAGGGGCGAGCAGAGCAACTGGATACCCGGCTGCCCGAGGAGTTAGCGACCCTCGCTGCTTCCATGAACGCGGTGCTGGCCCGCGATCAGCGGCTCATCGAGCGCGGCCGCCACACGGCGGGCAATTTGGCCCATGCCCTCAAAACGCCGATCAGCGTCATGCGGCTACTGGCCAAACAGCTCCCTGGCGAGAGCCGCAGTGCCTGGGAGGCCGAGCTGGCGCGTATCGATAGCGCCGTGCGTCACCATCTGGCGCGGGCCTCTGCCGCCGGTGAGGGCGTGCGCTTTGCCCCGGTGGCGCTACACGAGACGCTCTCGCCGCTCATCACTGGGCTCGCCCGGCTAGCGCAGCGCCGCCATATTACGTTGCGCCAAACCGTCGATAGCGGCGTGGAGGTGCATATGGATAGTCAAGATTTACAAGAGATGGCGGGTAACGTGCTCGACAATGCGCTGCGCTGGGCCAATAGCGATGTGCACATTCGTCTGCAGGCCGACCACAAGACGCTACGGTTGGTGGTGAGCGACGATGGTCCTGGCATGACGGCCCAGGAGTGCCAAGCGGCGGTGCGGCGCGGCAAGCGGCTGGACGAGCAGCGCTCGGGCAGCGGGTTGGGCTTGGCCATCGTGACGGACCTCGTCACGCTTTATCATGGCCAGATGCGCCTACAGCGCGCAGCGTCTGGCGGTTTAGAGGTGGTCATTGAACTGCCTGTGGTCGCTGTTTGAATCGACCCGTCAAGCAGCGATGCAACACACAGCACAGAGGGTGTGAAATGACGCGAATCGCTACGACGTTACCCGACGTTCTGGTTGGGCCTTTGCTGAGGCGGCTGTCGCCGTCCCGGCTCGTTTTATGGCTGGTAGCGACCCGGCCGCTCACCATGCAGCTCGTGTTGAATTCCGGGCAAGACGCCCAGCAGACCTACGCACTCGATAATGCCCATCAATGCGTAGCGATTGGGCGGCATGCCTATATTCATGCGATTGACCTAAGGCTGCCCGTCGCGCTACCCACTGATACCCGTATTGCCTACGATCTTCAGGTGAAAAGCCAGGAAGGGCAGTGGCGGCCTCTGCCGGAATGGGCGCCGTGGCTATGCCACGATGGCTACGACTCTCCGGGCTTTGTGTTGGCCTCTCGCCACCACCGCTTGATGCACGGCTCTTGCCGTAAACCCCACCACGAGAGCGCCGACGGCTTAGTAAGGGCCGATAGCTGGCTGGCCGAGCGTCAGGAGACGCCCTCCGAGTGGCCCGCATGGCTGCTGATGACCGGTGATCAGGTGTACGTCGACGACGTGGCGGGCCCTATGCTGCGCGCCGTACATGCGTTGATTGCCCGATTGGGGCTGGTCGATGAGTGGCTGGAAGGTGCGACCGTCGAGGATAGCCAGGCACTCTACAATGCCCCGGAGAGCTACTACCATCGAGAAGCACTGCTGCCGGATGTCACCAGTAATGCTGCCTTGCGTGAGCGCTTTTTTGGGGGCGTGAAAAAACCCGTCTTTACATCAGCCAACGCCCAGAATCATCTCATGACCCTGGCCGAGATGCTCGCCATGTACTGCCTGGTATGGTCGCCGACCCCGTGGCAAGTGATCGCCTATGAGGCACCGGCGCTAGGCGAAAAAGAGGCCGAGGCTTATCGCGAAGAGCAGGCAATCATCGAAGCGTTCGTAGAGGGGCTGCCCCAGTGCGCTCGGTTAATGGCCCACGTGCCCAGCCTGATGATTTTCGATGATCATGATGTCACCGATGACTGGAACCTGACCGCCGACTGGGAGCGCTGCGCCTATGGGCATCCGTTCTCCAAGCGCATTATTGGTAACGCGCTGGTGGCGTATTTGCTTTGCCAGGGGTGGGGGAATGCGCCCGATAAACTTAATCCGTTGCTTCACCAAGCGATCACGCTGTTCGACGATGTCGGCCCGCTGAAGCCTGACCACCAGGACGCGTTTATCGAGCAGCTGCTGCGCTTTCAGGGCTGGGAGTTTCAGGTGCCGGGCACGCCCACGCTTATCGTACTGGATACCCGCACGCGGCGCTGGCGCAGCGAGCGCAGCCCCAACCGCCCGTCTGGCTTGATGGATTGGGAAGCGCTGATGGAGATGCAGCAGGCGCTGCTGGGCACCCAAAGCGCGGTCATCGTTTCGCCTGCGCCGATGTTTGGCGTCAAACTGATCGAAGGCATTCAAAAGCTCTTTACCCTGGCGGGCAAGCCGTTGGTGGTCGATGCCGAGAACTGGATGGCGCACCGCGGCGCGGCTAACGTGCTGCTGCATATCTGGCGGCACTCCAAAACGCCCGGTAACTACGTGATTCTCTCGGGAGATGTGCACTACTCCTTTGCCTACGACATCGTCGTGCGCCGTCAGAAGCGCGCTCCCCAGCTATGGCAGATCACCTCCAGCGGAGTGAAAAATACCTTTCCCAAGCAGCTGCTGAATACCTTTGACCGCTTGAACCGCTGGCTCTACGCACCGCTGTCGCCGCTGAACTGGTTCACCAAGCGGCGTAAGCTTAGCATCTACCCCCGCGACCCTGACCAAGCCAGCGCCGGAGAGCGACTGTGGAACGCCAGTGGCATTGGTTTGGTGAGCCTGGATGAGCAGGGCAAGCCAACGGACATTCGCCAGCTCGATGCCAGCGGTGGCGAGGCAGTGTTTCCACCGCCGGCGATCCCTACCGACACGTAAAGAACCGCTGGTTGTCATACAAATGTCATCACAATGACGCACCCTTGCTGCCCTAGTACCTTCCTCATGGAGCGTTACGAATCATAGGGATAGTCGACGTTTGATAGGGCAGCAGGCATATGACCGCACAAGAAGCGCAGTGGCTAAATCACATTATTGCGGCAGAAGAGCTGCACGTGCTGTTCCAACCGATCGTGGACGCCAATCAGCAGGCTATTTACGGCTATGAAGCGCTGATTCGCGGGCCAAAAACGTCTCCGCTTCACTCTCCGCTGCGGTTATTCGATGTGGCGACCCAGGCGGGATTGCTGGTCGAGCTGGACCTGCTTTGCCGGCGTCTTGCCATACGCCGCTTTGCCGAGCTCGACCTGCCGGGACTGCTGTTTCTCAATGTCATGCCGCTGACCATTGTGGAGCGGGATTTTCGTGAAGGGCTGACGCTCAGTTTTATCCAAGAGAGCGGCTTGCCACCCGAGCGGGTGGTCATCGAGCTGACCGAGCATGTGCCGATTCACGACTACGAGTTGATGCGCCAAGCGGTAGATCACTACCGCGACATGGGGTTTCAGGTGGCATTGGACGATTTGGGGGCTGGTCACTCGAGTCTTCGCCACTGGTCGGAGCTACGGCCCGATTTCGTCAAGCTTGACCGTCATTTTATTTCTGGGATCGATCAGGAACCCGCCAAGCGCGAGTTTCTGCGCTCGATTTTGGATGTCGCCCGCAGCCTCGATTGCCAGCTCATTGCCGAGGGGGTCGAAACGGCGGCCGAGCATCTCTGCCTATGGGAACTCGATCGCGGGCTGGCACTGCTGCAAGGGTTCTATTTTGCTCGGCCGAGCCCTCAGCCACCCATGCAGCTTAATACGCTATTGCCCGCCACCACCCAGCTCAAAGGCCCGGCGGGACGCACGGCGCACTCCATCTTGCGTCCCATCGAGAGCATCCCGGCAAGTTGTTTAGTGCCCGCGCTGGCTGAACGCTTTCGCGAAGACCCTAAGCTGCGCTGCGTGGCGGTGGTGGAAGAGAGGGTCCCTGTGGCAGTGGTCCGCCGCAACGCTTTTTTGACGCTGTTTGCCAATCAGTACGGCCACGCGCTGTATGCTAAACGTCGCGTGTTAGATATCGCCGATCCTAAAATGATCGTCGCGGACGCAGAGCTCTCTTTAGAAGCCCTGAGTCAACAGCTCACCGACAGCCGCGATATCGAACAGGAAGATTTCGTCATCGTCGGCGGTGACGGTCACTACCTGGGCATGGGCAATATCGTCGATCTGCTGCGGGAGATTACCGCGATTCAAGTGCGTCAAGCGCGCCATGCCAACCCTCTTACCGGGCTGCCCGGCAATATTTTGATCAACGAAACCCTGGCGGCGTATTTATCCGAAGAGCGTGGGTTCGCGGCGGCATACGTCGATCTGGACAACTTCAAAGCGTTTAACGATGCCTATGGCTATGCTCGCGGTGACCACGTGATCATTTCGCTCTCACGGCTGCTCCAGGCTCAAGTGGAGAGCGCGGGGGGCTTTATTGGGCATATCGGTGGCGACGATTTCATGATGCTGCTGCCGTTAGAGCACTGGCAAAACGTCTGCGAGCAAATTCTCCACTCTTTCGAAGTGCTGGCGCCGGGATTTTATGAGGAGAGTGATCGGCTGCAGGGGGGAATTTCCATTGAAAGCCGACAAGGGGGCGTGACGTTCTTCCCCTTTGTCAGCGTCTCGATTGCGGTCAAGCCAATTACTGACCCAGCGCCCTGCAAGGCGCTGGATATCGCCGCGCAGCTATCAGAGCTAAAGCATCAGGCCAAAAAAATCGCGGGCAACAGTCTGTTCGTCGAGCGGCGGGGCTGCTGCACCGGAGAAGCCCAGTAGGTCGTCATGTCGTCGTCATCCAAGCGTCACGGGAGTGTCCCGCTGCTGTCATATTGGCCCGCCACTATGGCATGAACACTTCATAACTCGCTTAGGTGATGCCATGCACATGCACTCTGTCTCTTTCTCTCGTACGCTGTTGAGCGCCGCTGTCGTAGGCGCTTTTTCACTGGCAGCGGTGTCTGCCTCGGCTGACCTCTCTTCACGCTACACGGACAGCGACGGCGACATGATCGCCGACGTGCCCAGCGACGAGTCGCAGTGGGTCGATCCCGATACGCTGGTATTTGCTTATACGCCGGTGGAAGATCCCGCTGTTTATGCCGATGTTTGGGCCGATTTTCTGGACCATCTGAGCGACGCTACCGGTAAAAACGTCCAGTTCTTCCCCGTGCAGTCCAACGCTGCCCAGCAGGAAGCCCTGCGCGCAGGACGCTTGCACGTGGCGGGCTTCAACACTGGCGGTGTGCCGGTGGCGGTCAACTGCGGTGGCTTCCGTCCCTTTGCCATGATGGCGGCAGAAGACGGTAGCTTCGGCTACGAGATGGAAATCATCACCTACCCCGATAGCGGCATCGAGACGGTGGAAGACTTGGCCGGTCGTCAACTGGCGTTTACCTCCGAAACGTCCAACTCCGGTTTTCGCGCTCCCTCCGCGCTGCTGCGCTCCGAGTACGGCCTGGAAGCGGGTGAAGACTTCGAAACCGCCTTTTCGGGCTCTCACGACAACTCCATCCTAGGCGTCGTGAACAAAGATTACGACGCGGCCGCCATTGCCAACTCCGTCGCCAAACGCATGCTGTCGCGCGACGTGGTGAGCGAAGATGATTACAACGTCATCTATACCTCTGAAACCTTCCCCACGACGGCCTACGGTCTGGCGCACAATCTGAACCCTGAACTTGCCGAGCAGATTCAGGATGCATTCTTTAGCTACGACTGGGAAGGCACACCGCTGGAAGCCGAGTTTGCCAACTCCGGTGAAGCACAGTTCATTCCGATCACCTACCAAGAGAACTGGTCCGTGATCCGTACCATCGCCGATGCCAACGGCGTGACGTACGACTGCGATTGATCGATCCGTCATTCCGTGCGTTTTCTCGGCCAGGAGGGCGACCTTCTGGCCGAGCCGCTATGTAGCTAATGACATAAGCCCTTATTCATATAAGCACTTGAGTATCAGACACTGAGGCACTTCCCATGTTGACACTCACCGGCGTTGGCAAACGCTACCCAACCGGCGATCGCGCGCTGACCGATATTCAGCTGTCGCTGCCCAAAGGGCAGGTCATGGCGCTGATTGGCCCATCTGGCGCGGGAAAGAGCACTCTGATTCGCTGCGTGAACCGACTAGTAGAACCCTCGCAAGGCAGCATTCGATTAGACGATGTGGAGCTGACGACACTCTCGGGTAGTCGTCTGCGCCACGCTCGCCGCGCCATGGGGATGATCTTCCAGGAGTATGCGCTGGTGGACCGCCTGAGCGTGATGGAAAACGTCCTGTCGGGCCAATTGGGGTATGTGGGGTTCTGGCGTAGTTTCTTGCGCCGCTATCCCCAGGAGGCCGTGGCAGAAGCGTTTCGACTGCTGGAGCGAGTTGGCTTGCCCCACGCGATCGATAAACGCGCCGATGCCCTCTCCGGCGGCCAGCGCCAGCGGGTGGGCATCGCCCGGGCGCTGTTGCAAAGCCCCAAACTGCTGTTGGTGGATGAGCCCACAGCCAGTCTAGACCCGAAAACTTCCCGCCAAATCATGCGTTTGATTCGTGAATTGTGCGCCGAGCGCGAGCTGGCCGCTATCATCAACATTCATGACGTAGCGTTGGCCCAGCAGTTTGCCGACCGTATCGTTGGGCTGCGTGCCGGGCAGATCGTCTTCGACGGCAAGCCGAGCGAGCTGACCAGCGAGATGCTGACCACCATTTACGGTGAAGAGGAGTGGGACACCACACCAGAGCCTGCCGATGACGACGAAGAAGAGCACCAGAAGGTGACACCGCGTACCGCGCCGTCACCCTCGGCCAGCGCGCCTCAAACACCGCAACAGGGCCGCTTGGCGAGTGGAGGCGCTCAATGAGCACGATAGACACGCGAGCCCGCCAGCAGGCGGCCCGGCAGGGCCAATGGCGGCGGCTGCCGCTGATCGAGAGCCGCCGCCTGCGTTGGGCGTTGGTGCTGGGGGGAGTGGTCTACCTTGTACTGGCGCTCGCTTCGGTGGAGGTGAATTGGGCGCGGGTGGCGGAAGGGGCCGGGCGCGCGTTGAACTTCCTCGGAGCGTTTTTGCAGCCCGATTTCGTCAGCCGTCAAAGCGACATTCTGGCAGGCCTGCTGGAAAGCCTCACCATGACGCTGACCTCGACGGTGATCGGCGTTCTACTCGCCATTCCCGTCGGCTTAGGCGCGGCCAAAAATATTGCGCCGTTACCGGTGTATGCGGTGTGTCGGGCAATTATCGCGATTTCGCGCACCTTTCAGGAGGTCATCATTGCCATCCTGTTCGTGGTGATGTTCGGCTTTGGTCCTTTTGCAGGCATGCTCACCTTGGCCTTTGCCACCATCGGCTTCATGGCCAAGCTGCTGGCGGAAGATATCGAAGACCTCGACTGGAAACAGGTAGAAGCCGTGCGCGCCACCGGTGCCAGCTGGTGGCAAACCATGAACCACGCCGTACAGCCGCAGGTGATGCCGCGCTTGATCGGGCTCTCGATGTACCGGCTGGATATCAACTTCCGCGAGTCGTCGGTGATTGGCATCGTCGGTGCCGGGGGGATTGGCGCGACACTCAATACGTCGCTTAGCCGCTACGAGTACGGCACCTCGGCCGCCATCCTGCTGATCATCATCGCCATCGTACTCATGAGCGAATATGCCTCTAGCCATGTGCGTCGTTGGACGCAGTAGCATGGCGTTAGGCGTGTGGGCTATCCCTTTATCCAATCTGAAAGGCAAGAGGAATCCTCCATGCCGGTAACCACTTCTTCTCAAGGCGTGCCGCAGTGGCAGCGGCGCACCAGCCGCGCCCAGTGGCTGCAGTACGTCGCTTGGCTGGCGGGCATTAGCCTGTTCTTACTCTGCTGGAAAGTGATCTCCGACAACACCATGTGGGTGTTCGTAGAGGACGCGGGCCGCCAGGGCAGCGACTTGATCAGTCGTATGGTGCCGCCGCGCTGGGAGTATGCTAGCCAGCTCTGGCAGCCCATGTGGGACACGATCAACATCGCTACCTTGGGCACTGCGCTGGGGATCATGATGGCATTTCCCGTCGCGTTTTTGGCCGCCCGCAATACCACGCCGCATCCTCTCGTGCGCAGCGTGGCGCTGACGATCATCGTCGCTTCGCGCTCGATCAACTCGCTGATTTGGGCCATGCTGCTGGTCACCATTCTAGGCCCCGGCGTACTGGCGGGCATCATCGCGATTGCCCTGCGGTCGATTGGCTTTGTGGGCAAGCTGCTCTATGAGGCCATCGAGGAGATTCATCCCACGCCGGTGGAAGCCATCAGTGCCACCGGCGCGAGTCGCTTGCAGGTCATGAGTTATGGCGTACTGCCGCAAATCATGCCCGCCTTTGCAGGCATCAGCGTGTATCGCTGGGACATCAATATCCGCGAGTCCACAGTGCTCGGGCTCGTCGGTGCGGGCGGCATTGGCTTACAGCTCAATGCGTCGATCAACAGTTTAGCGTGGAATCAGGTGAGCGTGATTTTCGTGCTCATCTTTGCCACGGTGCTGGTATCGGAATGGGTCTCGGCTCGCGTACGTCACGCCATCATTTAATCCGTACCCGTTAGGAGAATCGCCATGCGCTTTCCCCATGCCGAGATCACGACGATCGATCTGATGCGCCACGGTGAACCCCAAGGTGGGCGAATGCTACGGGGCAGTACCGACCACCCTCTCAGCGAAACAGGCTGGCAGCAGGTGACCGATGCCGTCATGCGTCACACGAGGGAGGGTCGGCCGCCCTATGATGCCATTGTGAGCTCGCCGTTGGCCCGTTGCCGCGAATTTGCGCTCTGGTTAGGGGAGGAGTTCGACCTACCGGTACAGGTGGATGAGGACTTGGCCGAGCTGTACCTGGGCGAGTGGGAAGGTAAAACGTACGCCGAGGTGTACGCCCAAGAGGGCACGGAGCAGATGAGTGCTTTCTGGTTCGACCCCGCCCGCGCCGCACCGCCTGGCGGAGAAACCTACGCCGAGCTGGATGCTCGGGTCAGCGAAGCGTGGCGGCGGCTGTTGGCGAATCCTCCTGGTCGACATGTGCTCGTGGTAGCCCATCTGTTCGTCTGCAATGCCCTGTTCCGTCAAGTGTTAGAGCAGCCGCTCAGCCATGGTCTAGTGATGGATCTGCCCTATGCCGCCATGAGCCGCCTACGTCACGAACGCCATGCTATGGGCGAGAGCACGTTTATCGAGTGGGTCGGCCGGTAAGCGCGCGTGAAGCAGTAGCGGGTCAACGGCGCTTAGGCCATGATAAGAGCAACACGTTTTTTTGGAGCGTTGCCATGCCGTTGACTCGCTGTTCATCTCTTTTTGCGCTGCTCATGCTGCTGCTCTTGGCAGGGTGTGCCAGTAACGACGTGGCGATGGCCCCCGCGCCCAGCTCGCCAGCGGGTATGTCGATGGAGCGCGCGTTGATACTCTCCCATGCCCAGCAGGCGATCGGCACGCCTTATCGCTTGGGTGGCAACTCCCCCGACGGTTTGGACTGCTCCGGCCTCGTCGAGATGACCTACCGCGCCGCAGGTATTCGCGTGCCACGCACCGCCGACGGCCAGTTTCGTGCGCTTCCCCAAGTCGACGCTCCCCGCCCTGGCGACCTGCTCTTTTTCGGCGATGGCAATAAAGCCACCCATGTGGGCATCTACGGCGGTAACCGCCAGATGATTCACGCTCCCGGTAGCGGCCGCGCCGTGGTAAGCGTACCGCTGGATATCGACTATTGGCAGCAACGCTTTTTAGGCGCGGCATCGGTGGCGCCCTAAGACGTGAGACAAGCCTGACTTAGGTCAATAACCTTTCGTGAGCACACGATACACTCGCATTATTTTGCTGGCCGACCCCTTGTCCCTCTGCCGCAAAACGCGGCAAGCTTGAAGAATAATGTGCCAATAAGCACTGATAACAAACGAGTACGCCGCTTACCTCCCCGAACGATACGAAACGAGGCTAAGCAACGCGATGAAAGAGCTGCTCCACCGTTTATCCATGCGGTATAAATTTGCCCTGGTATTGGTCTTGCCTTTGCTGGCCCTTGTCTGGTTTGCGATTAGCGGTATCGTCGAGCGGCAAGCCGCCGTGACGGAGCTATCACGCATGCAGGCCCTGACGGCGCTGGCGCAACGATCAGGCAATTGGGTCCATCAGGTACAGTTAGAGCGGGGCATGACGGCTGGCTTCATTGGCAGTCAGGGCAGCGCATTTGGTAACCGTCTGAACCAGCAGCGTCCTAGCACCGAAGCCGCTGCGGAGGCGTTTTTCCACCAGCAACGAGCGCTATCATCGACGCTACTGAGTGCAAGATTGAACGCACTGCTGACGGAAATCGGACAGCGCTGGCAGGGCGTTCGAGCACTGCGCGGCCAAGTCGACCAACTCAGCGTATCCACCCCCGATGCGCTTGCCCACTATACGCAGCTGAACGGTGCGCTCATGACGTTGGTGGGTGAATTGGCTCAGCTGACAAGCCAGGGGAGCATCACGCGCCAACTGGCGGCGTACTACAACCTTCTCGAAGCGAAAGATTTGGCGGGCATCGAGCGGGCGCTACTCTCAGGCGTCTTTGCGGCCGATGCGATGCCCGATAGCACGCTTCAGCGTCTGCTTTCTCTGGTGGGTGCCGAAGCTTCCTTTTTAGAAGCCTACCGCGTGCTCTCCGACGACACCCAACGTGACGCACTCAGCCAAGCGCTCAGTGGTCCCGAGATCGAGCGCGTGCTGGCGCGACGGTCGCTGGCCATCGCACAGCGCAGTGATTACGGGGTTGATCCCGAGGAGTGGTTCGACTGGCAAACCGTCAAAATTGGCCGTTTGAAAGGCCTGGAAGATAGTGCCGCAACGGCCATCATGACGACGACCGAGACATTGAAGCAGCAGGCCCAGCAGGCGCTGTGGTGGTACTTGGGGGTTGCCGTGCTGAGCACGGCGGTTGCGGTGGGGATAGCCGTGCTCATCGTGCGTACCATCACGCAGCCGCTGAAGCAGGCCTTGGCGAGTATTGCCGACCGTGGCGATGACTTGACCCAACGTTTACCCGTGCCTGGTAGCGATGAGCTGTCCAGGCTCTATCGAGCCGTGAACGACGCGTCTTCACAAACCGAGCAGTTGATCGCAGAAATGAAGCGCAATGCGCACTCGGTTGCCTTGGCTAGCAATGAAATCGCTCAAGGAAATCAGGACTTGGCGCAGCGTACCGAAGAGCAGTCGGCTTCGCTTGTGCAAACCGCATCGAGCATGGAGCAAATGACCGCTACCGTGCGCCAAAATGCGGAGAATGCTCATCAAGCCCAACGGATGACCGGCGAGGTCGCGGTGCAGGCAAAAGAGGCCACCGCCGTGGCGATGCAGGCACGCCAAGCCATGCAGCAGATTCATCAGGCCAACGAACAGGTCACATCGATCGTGGCTGCTATCGACAACATCGCGTTTCAAACCAACTTACTGGCCCTGAATGCGTCCGTTGAAGCCGCGCGCGCCGGTGAGCACGGCCGAGGGTTTGCCGTCGTGGCCGATGAAGTTCGTAAACTGGCCAGTCGTAGCGCCGAAGAGGCCAACCAAATTCGCCACTTGATCGACAACAACGTGGCACGCATCAGCGAAGGTGAATCACTCGTGTCCACGACGAGCACCACGCTTGCCAATATTGCTGACCGTGTGCAGCAAGTGGCTACGTTGGTCGATGAGATTGCCACGGCGAGCCAAGAGCAGTCTTCCGGGGTCGAGCAAATTAGCCATGCGATGGCTCAGCTAGAGGACGTCACGCAACAGAATGCGTCATTGGTAGAGCAGGTGGCCACGGCCAGTCGTTCGCTGGATGAGCAGGCCGACGAGATGTCGGCACTTGTGAGCCGGTTTCAAGTGACAGAGCCCGTTATGAGCGATCATCGCCAGCTTGCTTATAATCGATAGCGCGACGATGCGCGTACCAGAGAGCCTCCTACTGCCTGGTACGCGCTAGGCAATGGATGCAGACGCGAAACGAGGGCAATAAAAGCGCGTTGATTCAGCGCTGTTGAATCTAAAACACGGGTCAAAAGACGGTGTTAATATGACCGAAAGACATTAAATCAACAACGCTTATAAGAGGAGAGCAGAGACGCATGAGCCCGCCCTTGAATGACATAAAGGAGCAGTCTTTGCCTCAGCCAAACCCTCGCCCGGCGTCCATATCTGCCGACGCTGTGGCGATCTCGATCTTCGATTCCCATACATCTCTGACACCCGCCGAGTCGGCCTTTCGCTACGCCAACGAAGCCATCATCATTACCAATGCCGACAACGCCGTCGTCGATGTCAACCCTGCTTTTAGTGAGCTGACGGGGTTGGCGTTGAGCGAGGTAGAAGGAAAAACCCCCGAGGCGTTTAGCATTCTGCCCTTGGATGACAGCCGTACGACGCGTTTGATGCGTGAAGAGCTGCAGCTTCGCGATCGTAGCAAAGGGCAGATTCGCTATCGTAGCCATGACGGTCAGTATTATCCGGGCATGATGTCGATCAACCGTGTACGCGACGAGCGGGGGCAGGTGAATCATCACGTGATCGTACTGGCGGACTTATCCGCCATTCCCTCACACGCGCGCCATCTGAATCGTGAAGTCTATTTTGACGCCTTGACCGGCCTGCCCAACTTACAGCTATTGACCCAACTGATTCAGGAGTCGATTCAGCATGCCGAGCAGCGTCAGCTATCGCTGGCCGTGTGCGCGCTGGACATCGACCATTTTCAGCGCATCAACGATCGTTTGGGCCCTCACATAGGAGATGCGCTGCTGGCAGCATTTGCACAGCGTATCAGCCACCTGCTTTTTGGGGATGACGTGCTGGCCCGAATTGGTGGGGACGAGTTCGTTTTGCTACTGCATCACGGTGTCGAGGAAGCCTTTTTCGAGAAGCTACTCGCCTCATTGCGTCAGCCGCTACTGATCGAAGGGCAGACGATTTATCTCACCGCCAGCCTGGGCATTACTCGCTACCCTGACGATCACGTCCAGGGCGACGTGTTGCTGCGCCACGCCAATCAGGCGATGTACCGGGCCAAGCAGCGCGGGCGGGATACCTACCACTTTTTCGACTCTCAGCAGGACCGTCGATTGCAGGTGCGTCACGAGCAGCGTCAGCGTTTCATGGATGCGATTCACTATGACGAACTTCGCCTGTTCTATCAACCGCAGGTCGATATGCGCAGCGGCCGCGTGGTAGGTGTCGAGGCGCTTATCCGCTGGCAGCATCCCGAGCTTGGGCTTCTCTCCCCCGGTGACTTTTTACCGATCATCGATGGTACGCCTTTAGAGGTGGACTTGGGGGAGTGGGTGCTGGAGCGCGCGCTGCGTCAGCTCACGCTGTGGCAGAGCGAAGGGATGGCGCTGCCGGTTAACGTCAACATTAGTCCTTCACATCTGTTGGTGAATACGTTTAGCCAGCGTCTAGCAGAGCTGTTGGCACGTTACCCCAACGTGTCACCGTCGCTGCTCAAGCTCGAAGTGCTCGAAAGTGCGGCGATGCACGACGTGAAGGCGGCACTGAAAAACATGGCGCGCTGTCAGGCATTGGGCGTCGGGTTTGCCATCGATGACTTTGGCACGGGGTTCTCGTCGCTGACGCATCTACGCCAGCTCCCCGTCAATCTGATCAAGATCGACCAGAGTTTCGTGCGTGACATGCTCATCGATCAAGATGATATGGCGATCGTGGAAAGCGTGATTTACATGGCCAACCGGTTTCAGCGGCCCATGCTGGCAGAAGGCGTTGAAACGTTAGACCATGCCAGGGCGCTCATGTCGCTGGGTTGCGAGCTAGCTCAAGGCTATGGCATTGCGCGCCCCATGCCACCGGAGGCGATGGCTGAGTGGCTGTCCCACTGGCCCACACGGCAAGATTGGAGAGGGCTGGCAACCTTACAATGAGGCATCAAGCCGCTAGGCGGCCTGCTCGGGTGGCTGGGGTTCGTCATTGACGGCGACGTCGTCTGGCTGCTCGGTGCGGGCTTGGTTCATTTCGCTCTGCTCACGCGCGGCTTCTAACTTGGCTTCTAGTAGATATTGCCGGGCTTGAGCCGCCACTTGCAGATCTTTCGGTGAAGGGTCAGCAGGGGCGAGCGCTGCTGCAATCACGGTTTGCATTTTCTCTACCGTGGCTTGGGGGTCGCCCGGTACGGGGCCATAATCGATCGATACCTCACCGGCGACGGCGTAGCGTTTACCGTCCGGGCCCACTTCGTACTCATAGGTCGCGCCGCCGGTGTAGGGAGCGCCGACGGTTTGGTGGGCCATTTCGTGCTGGCGTACTTCGCGATCGGTTTGCTTGAGCTGTTCGAGCTGCTGAATCTCCTCCGGTGCCAGCGGCGTGCCATCGGGCCGGGTGGGGCCGGTAGGGGCATCGCTTGCACGGCTCTCTTCACGTTGGCTCACATCGTCCGAGGATTGAGCGCTCTGCGAACGTTCGGCACCAGCGTCACGCTCGATACCACTGCGCGTGACACGTGCCGCAGGCAGCGTCGAGGACGTCAAGCCTGCAGATGAGGCGTGATAGGCGTTGATCGAGGAAAGATCCATGAGCGATTACCGATATTTGCGGCCAATTCAGTTAGTATAGAGTATCCGTGAGCCAGCCGAATTGCGCAACGTTATGCACTCGATCGATGTCATTCTTCATCTAAGTGTCACCGACTGTTTGGCTTACTATGAAGGCCGCTACGACAACGTGCGGGCGCGCAGTGTGGATGGCCGTTGGGTGGTGTTTCCGGCTCATGCCTTACAGCGGGTAGTAGGACAAGAGGGGGTGCATGGTGTGTTTCGGATACTGTTTACCGATCAAGGCCGCTTTCACCATATTGTTCCAATCAACCGCAGTTGAGCCTGCTTTATGCACCAGCATGACGCCACGATGACGCTTTACGAATTGATGTACGCGGTGATCCCCAACTTAAACACTGCTGAGCGTTTAGTGTGCAACACCCTAGATAGTTTGATTAACGCGTCAGAGAACCCGCTCGATATCGTTAAACGTACCGAGCAGCGTCAAGCGTTTAATTTAGAAGTTCACCGCGTTCGTATGAATATCGAGCATCTCCTCTCGCGTTATCGCACCGATGTGGACGAAGTGTTACGTACGCAAGGAGGTGTTAAAGGACCACGGATTCAGCCAGATGCCTTAGAGGCCGATGCCATTCAAAGCGCGATCGATATTTATCAACATGTCCGTGCGTTTCAACGTGGAGAGCGTCGTCATCCGGTGCCGCGTCGATAGATCTACCTGGCATTAATATTGCCTGTATAATGGGGACGCGTATCAGGATTACCCGCCTGATCGTCTGCAGCTTGCCTACCCGGCGATGGCTGCTCACCCACTAGGAGATCACCCATGTCTACCTTGCCGGTCACACTTATGGTGGCTCGCCGTGTCGCGAAGGGCCGCTACCAAGATTTCAATCGTTGGCTCAACGAAGGGCGTGAGTTGGCGGCGGACTTTCCTGGCTACCTTGGCTCAGGCGTCCTAGCCCCTCCTCAAGAAGACGATGAGTTTCAGATTATCTTTCGTTTCGAAAACCAAGCCTCGCTGGCCGCTTGGGAGCACTCGGCATCGCGTCATGCGTGGCTGGTGCGTGGCAAAGGGCTATACGATGCACCCCACGAGCACCGCGCGACGGGACTGGACACGTGGTTCAACGTAGGGCCGGGTGTTACACCGCCCCGCTGGAAGCAAGCCGTGGCCGTATGGCTGGCTTTTTTCCCGATTTCACTGCTGTTTCAGTGGCTCTTCGGCGGCGTACTCGCCGATTGGGCGTTAGTGCCCCGCGTTCTCGTCAGCACCTTAATGCTAACGCCAGTCATGGTGTTCGTATTCATTCCACTCTCGACGCGTTTATTGGCCCCTTGGTTACAGGGTAAATGGTCACCACTGGATCTTTTGGCCCGTTTGAAACAGCAATATAGGGCATAGGGCGTGATCATCGCACTGAGACGCTCTTTTAATATTAAAATATCAATAAAACAAGGGCTTATCACGTTATGCCTACAAGAGGCGAAAAGAGATTTTCGCCTCTTGTTGCATTTGCACAGTGGCTTCCGCTTTCTCCATGAGGTTCAACGCCGTAATAGTGCTAAGCTGAGATGGCTTGCAGTCAATGGATAACTGACATTCACTTATAGTGAGTGAATCAAGTCGCCTTATGGAGCCGTTATGATCCGCGTTCACCATCTTGAAAAGTCTCGCTCGCATCGAATTTTATGGCTTTTGGAGTCATTAAATCTCGATTATGAGTTAGAAGTGTATCAACGGGATAGTAAGACGCAGCAGGCGCCGGAGGCGTTAAAAAAAGTGCATCCGTTGGGAAAGTCGCCGGTCCTTACCGATGGCGAGTTAACGATTGCGGAGTCGGGAGCCATCATCGATTACGTGGTGAACCGTTACGATGACGGCCAGCGTCAGCCGACCGCCGATGCGGGCGAGGAGTGGGTCAACTATCGTTATTGGCTACACTACGCGGAAGGCTCGTTAATGCCGTTATTGGTCATGGGGCTGGTGTTCAGTCAAGTGCCCAAACAGTCGCCTTGGTTCGTCAAGCCACTGGCCAAAGGTATTAGCGATACGGTGCGTAAGCGTTTCATTCAGCCTCAGCTAACGCAGCATATGGACATGATCGAGCAGCATCTTACAACCCGAGGCCATTTTGCAGGCGAGTGGCCCAGTGGGGCCGATATTCAAATGAGTTTTCCGCTGCAGGCGTTAAAAGCGACGCAGTCGCTGTCCGCTTATCCCTCTATCGCGGCGTTCGTGGATCGAGTAGAGAGCGATCCTGCATGGAAGCGCGTGGTGGAGCGTGCGGGACCGTTAACCATGCCGGGTGAGTAACGCCTACTATGCGGCACAAGGGAGTGTTCGCGGTGAACCGGATGCCAAGCAACCGTTCTGCCAAGCGCTTGATGGGCGCTACCTTCGGGTCTATGGCACTGCTTGTGTGTCTAGGGTGGAGCGTTGCGGCGCAGGCAGATATTCCGTTGCGAGTCGGGGTTTACCATAATCCGCCTAAACTGTTTGTGGGTGAGCAGGGCCAACTGCGTGGCGTGTTGGGTGAGCTGTTGGACGCTATGGCCCAGCAGGAGCAGTGGCAGCTCGAGAGCCACCTGTGTGATTTTCAGCAATGTTTGACGCTGCTGGAGCAGGGCGAGATCGATCTATTGCCCGACGTGGCCTGGAGCGAAGAGCGAGCAGGGCGTTTTGCGTTTCACCATGAGCCCGTCATGCATAGTTGGTCCCAGCTCTATCAAGCCAATAATCCTCGTGTGGAAGCCATCCTCGATTTAGAGCAGCAGCGCGTCGCCGTGGTGGATGGATCGATCCAGCAGAGCTACCTGGCTGCTGTGACCGAGCGCTTCGGTATTAACGTCATCTGGATGCCGGTGGATAGCTTCGCTGCGGGATTTCAAGCCGTGGCCAACGGCGAGGCGGACTTGGTGGCTTCCAACCACCTTTTTGGCGACTGGCGGGCGAGAGATTATGGTCTGCGCGAAACGCCGATCATTTTCCAGCCTTCTCGGCTATTTTATGCCGCCTCGCCCTCCTTTGCCGTTGATAGGTTAGAGCGCATCGATGCCACGTTGCTCGCCTGGAAAGACGATATGAACTCGGTGTATTACGACATCCTGAGTGCTTGGCGCTCGGGCAGTCGAGTCGATACGCTGGTCCCAACGTGGCTTTGGTGGGTCTTGGGTGGGTTACTCATCGTACTAGTGGCCGCGGTGGTGGCGACGTTAACGCTCAAACGACGTGTGACGATCAATCGCGCCAAGCTTTCCACCAACGAACACCTATTGGCGACGATACTCGACAGCGTCGATGCCTACATCTATATCAAAACGCCGTCGCTCGAATATCGTTACGTCAACCGGCAAATCAGTGAGCTGTTCCAACGTTCTCCCCAAGAGATACTCGGTAAGCGTGATGATGCTTTTTTCGATTCTGGCAGCGCGGCCGAAATGGCCGAAAACGATCGACAAGTGCTGTCGTCGGGCAAAAAAATAACGGTCGAAGAGCATAACGTCCTGCAAGGTGAAGAGCGGGTGCGCACCTTCTTATCGATCAAGATGCCTTTGGAGATGTCTCCCGGCGAAGCGCCGTGCCTGTGCGGGATCTCCACCGAGCTGACCGAGTACTTGGAGATGCAGTCGCGCACCCATCACCTAGCGTTTTACGATGCGCTGACGGGACTCCCCAATCGGCGTTTGTTGATCGAGTCGCTGGCAAAGGCCACCGACCCGGAAGAGGAGGGTGGCGGTTACAGCGCCGTGCTGATCGTAGACCTGGATAACTTCCGTCTGGTCAATGACATCCAAGGCCACGAAAGTGGCGATCAGCTGCTGGTCAATGTGGCGCAGCATCTCAAACAGCGCTTGAGTGACGATGCGACGCTGGCACGTTTTAGTAGCGATGAGTTCGTCGTGCAGGTCAACGGGCTGGGGGAGCGGCAAAGTGAGGCCGCTGCCCACGCCGAGCGACTGGCCCGCCAGCTGCTGGAAACGGTGTCGCAGCTGCGCAACGACCGTGCCCTGCCGATTAGCGCCAGTATTGGTATTACGCTTTTCGACGGCGCAGGACAGGGCGTCAATAGCGTGTTGCAGCAGGCCGACATGGCACTGCAGCAGGCCAAGGCCGCAGGGGGGAATACGCTACGCTTCTTCAATGTCGACATGCAGACCAGCGTGCTGGAGCGGGCAAGTCTCGAAGGTGATTTGCACCAAGCCCTGTCGCGTAACGAGCTGGCGCTGCATTATCAAGTGCAGGTCGACCATCAAGGCGCCACTATCGGTGTAGAGGCGCTATTGCGCTGGTACCATCCGCAGCGCGGTTGGGTATCGCCAGGCACGTTTATTCCGTTGGCGGAAGAGAACGGTTTGATCGTGCCCATCGGCTATTGGGTGCTGCAGTGCGCCTGCGAGCAACTGGCCAAGTGGTCGCATCAGCCTGCCTATGCAGGGTTGACCATTTCGGTGAACGTCAGTTCGGTACAGTTCCAGCAACCTGAATTCGTGCGTAACCTCGAAGGGTTGCTGGCACAAACCCAAGCACCGCCGGGTCGGCTGGTGTTAGAAGTGACCGAAAGCCTATTGATGCGGGAGCCCACGCGCGTCCGCAATACCATGCTCAAACTGCGCGCGCAGGGCATTCGTTTTGCGTTGGACGATTTTGGCACCGGCTATTCTTCGTTGAGTTATCTAAAGCGCCTGCCCTTGGACGAGCTGAAGATTGACCAATCCTTCATTCGCGAACTGCTCACAGACAAGGCCGATGCCGCCATCGTGGATACTACCATCCTATTGGCGGTCAGCCTTGGACTGACGGTGGTCGCGGAAGGCGTCGAGAAAAAAGAGCAGTTAGACTGGCTGAAAGGCCACGGCTGCTATCGCTATCAGGGCTACCTGTTTGGTCGCCCTACGCCCATCGAGTACCTGTTCGAGAGCTATTGAGACAAACCATTTGTCGAACCATGAGGCCCCTACAACAAAATGCCCACCTAGGTGACCTGGGTGGGCACTACGCGAACACTCAGAAGGACGCTAGCCAAAAACGCCGAAGCTTCCCGCGTTGAGCCACATGTGTACCGCGATACTGGCGATGTAGCCAAGCAAGATCACCGGCGACCAGCGCAGGTGGCCCAAAAAGGTATAGGAGCCGCGCGCTTGCCCCATGACCGCCACCCCGGCGGCGGAACCAATCGACAGCAGGCTACCGCCGACCCCTGCCGTAAGGGTGATCAATAGCCAGTGACCGTGGGACATGTCCGGCTCCATGGTGAGCACCGCAAACATCACTGGGATGTTATCGACCACGGCCGAGACCACCCCTAGGGCAATGTTGGCCCAAGTAGCGTTCCAGCCGGTATAGAGTGCTTCCGAGAGCAGACCCAGGTAGCCCATGAACCCCAGGCCACCGACGCACATCACCACTCCGTAGAAGAACAGCAGCGTGTCCCACTCGGCACGTGCCACACGGCTGAATACATCGAAAGGCACTACGCCGCCAAGCTGCTCCAACTTCTTGTTGTCGCCCAGGCGGCTGTAGCGTTCACGTTTGCGTTCCAACGAGCGGGGCAGACTTTGGCGCAGGTAGTAGCCAAAGAACTGCAAATAGCCCAGCCCTGTCATCATGCCCAAAACCGGCGGCAGGTGGAGCAGCGTATGGCAGAGAACGGCCGTGACGATGGTGAGCAAAAAGAGCGCGATGATACGCCGCGCGCCGCGCTTCAGTTGAACGTCCTCATACACGCTGCTGGGCTTTTGATCCTTGATGAACAGACTCATTACCGCCGCAGGAATCAGGAAGTTCACTAGCGAGGGGATGAACAGGATAAAGAACTCCTGGAACTGGATGATACCGGCCTGCCAGACCATCAGTGTGGTGATATCGCCAAAGGGACTAAAGGCGCCACCCGCATTCGCCGCGACGACGATGTTAATGCACGCCAAGTTGATAAAGCGTTTATCACCTTCGGCCACTTTGGTAATGACCGCGCACATCAAAAGAGCCGTGGTCAAGTTATCGGCGATGGGCGAAAGAATGAACGCCAATCCCCCGGTCAGCCAAAACAGCGTACGATAGTTGAACCCTTTGCGTAGCATCCAAGAGCGCAACGCATCGAAGACACGTCGCTCTTCCATGGCGTTGATATAGGTCATCGCCACCAACAGGAACAGCATTAGCTCGGTAAACTCCAGAAGCGTCACGCGAAACGCGTACTCGGACGTCTCAGACATCCCGTTCTGAACGTATACCCAGCCAATGAGTCCCCAGATGATGCCCGCGGCCACCAACACCGGCTTGGATTTGCGCATGTGAATCTTCTCTTCGGCCATCACGAGCGCATAGGCCAGTACGAAGACCACCACGGCAATATAGCCGACGGCTGATGTGGTCAAATCCACATCACCGGTGACCGCAAAGGCCGCTGGAGTGAACAGTAATAGTAAGGTCGCTAACAAAAAAGGCCAGCAACGAGAGTATCGAGGCTGGCCTGGGTCATGATGTAGCGTCAACATGGCGTGTTTATCCTTATAATGGGTTAAAAGAAAGGGGAATAAGCGCCGCCAGTTTAACAAGCTATATTGCGCCGCAATACGGAATTAAACCGAATGAATACGGCGTATCGCTTAGTAATGACGTCTTTTTTTAGGAAATTAACCGTTCTGCTAATAGTAAATTATGCTCAGTAGTGTAAGAAATTTAGCGGATTAAACCAAAGACGAAGATAGTGCATCGACCGAGTAGACGAAAGCGCGCTGCCTGGGTCGATGCGTGGTTCGATGAGTGGTTAATCGTGGTGGGTCGTGAGTGCCTCTTCAAGCCACCCTTGCTTCATTTGGGGCACCGACGCCAACAGCTTTTGCGTGTACGCATCGAACGGTGGGCTCAATACGGTGTCACGCTCGCCGTAACGCACCACCTGGCCTTGATGCATGACTGCAATGCTATCGGCAATCGCCTTGACGGTCGCTAGGTCGTGAGTGATGAACAGATAGGCCACGTTCTCCTGCGCCTGCAGCCGTAGCAGCAGCTTGAGAATGCCATCGGCCACTAGCGGGTCGAGCGCGCTGGTGACCTCATCGCAAATGATCAGCTTGGGTTTGGCGGCCAGCGCACGGGCAATGCACACACGCTGCTTCTGCCCGCCCGAGAGCTCGGCCGGATAGCGGTCGATGAACGCTTCTCCTAACTCGATGGCGTCGAGCAACTCGATGACGCGTTCACGGCGTGCTTTGCCTTTCAATCCAAAATAGAACGTGAGCGGGCGGCCAATGATGGTTTCCACCGTGTGGCGCGGGTTCATGGCTACGTCCGCCATTTGGTAGATCATCTGCAGCTCGCGCAGTGTCTCTTTGCTGCGCTCGGCGAGGGTGTGGGGCAGCGGCGTCTCTGCAAAGTGCAGCTGGCCCCGATTGGGGGGCAGCAGCCCGGTGATGACCCGCGCCAAGGTCGATTTACCCGACCCGGACTCGCCCACGATGGCCAGCGTCTGGCCGGCGCTCACCGACAGAGAGATCGTCTCCAACACATTGTGGCCGCTCTGATGATAGGCCGCGCTGACATCCTCGACCGCTAGCAGCGGCGTAGGTGAAGGCGGTTTTGGCGTATGCGCGATGGAACGTACCGCGACCAGCGCTTGTGTATAGGCTTCCTGGGGCGACTCGATGATCTGTGCCGTGCTGCCCATTTCGACTTTCTCGCCCTGGCGCAGCACGAGAATGTCGTCCGCGACTTGTGCGACCACGGCGAGATCGTGAGTAATGTAGAGCGCGCCAACCCCCGTGGTGTGGATGGCCCGCTTGATGGCCGCCAGCACGTCGATTTGCGTGGTGACGTCGAGTGCCGTCGTGGGTTCGTCAAAAATGATCAGGTCGGGTTTTGGGCAGAGCGCCATGGCGGTCATGGCGCGCTGTAGCTGCCCGCCCGATACCTGGTGGGGGTAGCGGCTGCCAAAGTGTTCCGGGTCGGGTAAGCCGAGTTGGCCGAACAGCTCTACGGCGCGCGCTTCGGCCTCTTGGCGTGTCGCCAGGCCATGCAGCAACGTGGTTTCGATGACCTGCTCCATCAGCGTGTGGGCGGGGTTGAACGCCGCCGCCGCTGACTGCGCCACATAGCACACCGTTTTGCCGCGCAGCTGGCGCAGCGCTTTGGGAGTGTCTTGCAGAATATCCCGGCCGTTGACCCACACTTCGCCGCTCAAGCGAATGCCGCCACGCCCGTAGCCCGCGGGTGACAAGCCAATGGTCGATTTACCCGCACCCGACTCACCGATCAGGCCCAGTACTTTGCCGCGCTCCAGGGTGAAACTGATGTCGTCGACGATGGTGATCTCCTGCGGCGCCTCACCGGGTGGATAGGCCGTGGCGTCGATGGTCAAATGGCGAATGTCTAACAGCGTATCAGCCACGGCGGCCTCCTTTTAGATCGGTGGTATGGCGTAGCACCCAGTCCGCGACCAAATTCACGGAGATGGCCAGTAGCGCGATGGCCGCCGCAGGAATCAGCGCGGCGGGTACGCCGAACACGATGCCCTGGCGGTTTTCACGCACCATACTGCCCCAGTCGGCTTCCGGTGGCTGAACGCCCAGACCCAGAAACGATAGCGAGGAGAGAAACAGCACCGCAAAAATGAACCGCAGCCCCAGTTCGGCCACCAGTGGTGTGAGGGCGTTGGGCAGTATTTCGCGGAAGATGATCCAGCTTTTACCCTCGCCGCGTAGGCGCGCGGCTTCTACGAAGTCCATCACGTTGATGTTTACGGCCACCGCCCGGGAAATACGGAACACGCGGGTCGAGTCGAGCACGCCCATGATGACGATCAGCATGAGCACGGTGCTGGGCATCACCGACAAAATGACCAGGGCAAAAATAAGCGTCGGTATCGACATGACGATATCGACGCCGCGCGAAATGAGCTGGTCCACCCAGCCCCCGTAGACCGCCGCCAGGATGCCCAGCACCGAGCCAATGGAGAACGCCAGTGCCGTGGCGAGGGCCGCAATGGTCATGGTGGTGCGCGCGCCATGTATGAGGCGTGAGAGCAGGTCGCGGCCCAGATTATCGGTGCCTAGCCAGAACTCGGCTGATGGCCCCATCCACATATCGCCCACGCTTTCGGACATGGGGTAAGGCGCGAGCCAAGGGGCAAAAAGCGCCATCACTAAAAAGCCGAACGTGAGCAGCAGGCCGATCAGCGCGGTCACTGGCATCCGTTTCAGCAGCGTTAAACATATCGACATGGTGTTGCGTTCCTGTCTGGTGACGGTGTTCAGCGGTTTATTTGGGGTGGCGCAGTCGCGGGTTGGTGACGATGGCAATGATGTCCGCCAGCATGTTGAGCCCGATGTAAACCGCCGCGAAGAGGAGCCCGACCGCCTGCACCACCGGCACATCGCGTTTGGACACATGGTCGATCAAATACTGCCCCATGCCCGGGTAAACGAAGATGACTTCGACCACGACGACGCCCACGATCAAGAAGGCGAGGTTCAGCATGACCACGTTGACCACCGGGGCAATGGCGTTGGGAAAAGCGTGTCGCGCGATGATGCGAAACAGCCCCAGGCCTTTGAGCTCCGCCGTTTCGATGTAAGGTGACTGCATCACGCTTAAAATGGCCGCCCGCGTCATCCGCATCATATGGGCGAGAATCACCAGCGTTAATGTCGCAGCAGGTAGGGCGATGGCATGTAGGCGCTCGCCCAGGCTCATGCCGCTATATACGGTGGAGACGCTGGGGAACCAGTTGAACTTCACGGCAAATAGGTAGATCAGCAGGTAACCGATGAAAAACTCCGGCAGCGAAATGGCCGTCAGCGTGGTGCCTGAAATCACCCGATCTGGCCAGCGGTTTTGGTAGCGCACCGCCACGAGCCCTAACAAAATCGCCAGCGGCACGGCGACCACCGCCGTCCAAAAGGCCAGAAATAGCGTATTGCCCGCACGGCCCCAAAGCGACTCGCCAATATCCTGACGATTGGAGAGCGCCGTGCCCAAGTCGCCTTGCAGTATGCCGCCGAGCCAGTCGAGGTAACGTAGCCAAGCGGGCTGGTCGAGACCCAGCTCGCGGCGCAGGTTGTCCACGGCTTCGGGTGTGGCGCTCTGGCCGAGAATGGACTGTGCCACGTCGCCTGGCAGCAGCTGCGTGCCGACGAAGATCAGCACCGATACGGCCAGCAGCAGTAACAGGCCCAGCGCCAAGCGCTGGGCAATCAGTTTGATGACAAAGGTGTTCATAGCAAGGTCCGGTTTAGGAAGCCAACCAGCACTTCGAGAGTGCAAAGCCCGCCATCATCTCGCCCATGGGGTGCGCTGACCAGCCCCCGACGCTATTTAATGTCGCTTCGATGTAGTCGTTGAACATCGGCAATATCAAGCCACCCTCATCGCGCACCATCATCGCCATGTCGTGGTAAAGCTCGGCACGGCGGGCGGTGTCTAGCTCGCCGCGGGCTTCACGCGCCAGGGCATCGAAGTCATCGCGAAAGAAGCGCGTATCGTTCCAGTCGGCGCTGGAGATATACGCCGTCGAGTACATCTGGTCTTGGGTGGGGCGGCCGCTCCAGTAAGAGGCGCAGAAGGGCTGTTTATTCCACACCTCTGACCAGTAACCGTCGCCGGGCTCGCGGCGAATCTCCATATTGATGCCTGCCTGGGCGCAGCTTTGCTGGAACAGCTGTGCCGCATCGACGGCGCCAGGGAAGGCAACGTCCGAGGTGCGCAGGATGATGGGGCTACTGTGGCCCGATTTTTTGTAGTGATAGTTGGCGCGTTCGGGGTCGAATTCGCGCTGAGGAATGCTATCGGGGAAGAGCGGGTAGGCGGCATTGATCGGAAAGTCGTTCCCCACGCTGCCATAGCCGCGCAGAATGCGCTCGACCATGTCGTCACGGTTGATCGCATACTTGAGTGCCAGGCGGAGATCGTTGTTATCGAACGGCGCCGTATCGCAGTGCATCGGAAACACGTACTGCGCGCGTCCCGACGTATTGTTGATGACGATGTTGGGCAGGCGCTGCACCATCTCCACGACGCGGGGCTCGACGCGGTTGATCATGTGAACCTGGCCACTCTGCAGGGCAGAAATGCGCGCGGTGGGGTCGTTGATGACGGTGATCTCGATCTGATCGGCAAAGCCGTACTCGTCGGGGTTCCAGTAGCCCTCGAAGCGCTCCGCGATCTGGCGCACGCCGGGTTGGAACTCCACGACCTTGTAAGGGCCGGTGCCGATACCCGCTGCCGGGTCGTCGATGCCGCCACCGGGCTGGATCATCAGGTGGTAGTCAGACAGCAGAAACGGCAGGTCGGCGTTGGGTTCGAGCGTCACGATCGTGACTTCATAGGTGTCGGTGGCCTGGATCGATTCGATGCCCCGCATGATGCCGAGCGCACCCGATTGCGAGTCCTCGTTCGAGTGGCGCTGCAGCGTGGCGACGACGTCTGCAGAGGTCATCTCCTGGCCGTTGTGGAACGGCACGCCGCGACGCAGTTTGAAGACCCAGGTACGCGCATCCGACGAGGACTCGACGCTTTCCGCAAGGCGGGGCGTTAGCTCGCCCTCTGGTGAAACGTTGGTCAGGGCCTCGCCCCACGATTGGCCAAACGAGTGCTGCACTTGGCTGGTCCAGCTCGCCGGGTCGAGGCTATCGGTCGATTCGCCGCCCTGCATACCGGCCTTCAAAATGCCGCCGCGCTGAGGCGTACCGGTGTTGGCAAACGCCTGGCCTGACAGCAGCGAGGCGGCAAAGGGGGCGGCCATGCCAAGGGCCATGGCGCGGCGCATGAAGTCACGCCGCGACAGCTGGCCTTGGGTGGCCTGTCGAGCTAAAGCGGCCATCGATGGGTGCATGTGGGTGGGTGCGTTGTGTTCTTTTTTCATGCGTTGATTCCCTAGGTTGGTTTAACGAGGCGAGGTGCCAAAGGCCAGTGTGTCGTAATCGCGAATCACGTGAGCGGCGAGTGTCAGGTGCTCGCCGCTCAAATGGGGCGCCGCACAGATGCCGATACCGGCCCGAAGGCCTGCGGCTTTTCCCATCGCCATATCGCCATTGGAGTCGCCAATGATGAGCGTACGCTCGGGTGTGACGCCAAGCTGCTGACAGGCAGCGAGCGCCATGTCGGGGAAGGGCTTGCCACGTGGCACTTGGTCGTGCCCCAGCACCACGGAAAAGTGGTCCGCAAGCGAAAGAAGGGAGAGATGACGCAGGGCGTTGCGATGATCATCTGATGTCACCACCGCCAATTGAACGCCTGCATGGCGAGCGCGAGCGACGAAGCCGAGAAGTCCCGCCACGGGGGTGACGCAGCGCGACCAATCGAGCGATGCATCGAGCGACTGGAGCGCGTCGTGAGTGATTTCCGTTGCGTCGTTCCACGCCAAGCCGCCCTCGAACAGGCTGAGCGCCACGATGGTGACAATGTCGTCCAGCGAGCCAATGGTGAGCGGCCCGGTCGGGTCCCACAACCGGGAGTCGGGGTAGATCCCCACGCGACGATAAAGCTCGGCAAAAGCGAGGGGCGCGGGCGGTGACGAAAACGTAGAGAGGCGGCGGTTGACCGTGGTGATGAGCTGATCGAACCAGCCAATCCAGAGGTCACCAAAATTGAGTAGCGTGCCATCCTTATCGAATAAAATGGCATCGATGGGGTAGGTAACACCTTGTACGTTGAGTTGGGGCATGTGGTTTGATGACGTTGAAACGCCTTCTCTTTTAGTGGCGGGCGCACTGAGCCATCGCCAAGATTTTTTTTGAACGTTCAATCGAAAAAGTGATTTAGCCTGGGTAATCCCACCGTTGATGTCAAGTTGATGACAGCCGATGCACAGCGCACAAAAGACGCCCATTTGGGCGAGCGCCATCTAGCGCTAAGGGCGACTAACGCAAGGGAGAATATGCCGCTATGCTAACGGTGTTGTGTGTCACGCGAAGGGTGACGAGTCGATCCATCAGGCCGAGAAGGCCATGATTGCAAAGGACGTTGAATGCGTGCCCGTATATGCTCTTTTTTTCGCACTGGTAGTGTACTGGCGCTCGCGCTGACGATGGCGAGCCTGGGGCCCGTGGCCCAGGCGCAAACACGGATGACTTACAAGTCGGCGCTCGCAGGGACGGCCTACCATCAAATGGGGAGCGAGCTTGCCCAGGCCATTCGACAGGGAAGCGACGAGACGCTCTTGCTGACCAATGAAGAGAGCCAGGGCTCGGTACAAAACATTCAAGAAGTGATGAATCGGCAGGAGCGCTATGTGTTTACCGCGCCCCCTGCGCTCGTCGCTCAAGCACAGGCGGGCGAAGGTGTCTTTGCGAGTCATGATCGCGAACGGTTCGGTGCCATTCGCGGACTGTTTCCCGTGCCATCGTTGACCATGCATTTCGTGATGGCAGGCGATGACGGTACGACCTCGATCGATGCGCTGAGCGGTAAACACGTGCTGATCGGGCGGGGCACCTTCAGCGCAGGTGAAGCCGCACGCTACTTCCGGTTGTTCGGTTTGGAAGACAGCGTGCGCCTAGCGGATGCGTCGATCACCAATGGCCCTGAAGCGCTTCGGGAAGGTCGAATCGATGCGTTCGTCACGGCTAGCTCCTACCCCACGCCGAATGTCATCGAAACGGCCTCGCTCGTGCCCATTACCCTGGTGAGCTTTACCGCTGAACAAATCGCTCAGACGGGCGCCGTGCCTCAGGTGATTCCCGGCGGCACCTACCCCGGCATCGCTCAGCCCACGCACACGACGTCGATGCCGGTAGTTGCCTACACCACCGAGCAGATGGATGTAGAGACGGCCTACCGCCTCACGAAGCTCTTCTGGGAGCAGCAGCCTTGGCTTGCAGAGCAGTCCGCTTGGTGGGGAAGCGTCACACCGGATCTGCTCACCCACCTGACGACCCCGCTTCACCCAGGCGCGCGACGCTACTACGAAGAAGCGGGTATGGAGCTGCCTGCCCATGTGCGTTAAAAAATCGTAAAGCTCAGCGCAATATAGGCTGCATAGCCGCCCAGCAGCGCTGCGCCTTCCCAGCGTGACAGGCGCATGCCGGTATAAAGAAACAGCAGGAGAAGAGCGGCCGAGCCGAGCATGACCCATTGATCGAACTGGCTGACTCGCTCGGCAATGGGCAGTGGCTGCAAACAGGCAGAGATCCCCAATATCCCCAGGACGTTGAAGATATTGCTGCCCAGGATATTCCCGACGGCGACATCGGCATGACGGCGGAGGGCCGCAATCACCGAGACGGCCATCTCCGGCAGCGACGTGCCGACCGCAACGATGGTCAAGCCGATGACCGCCTCGGAAATGCCCATGGCCTGGGCGAGACCAATCGCACCATAGAGCAGTAGCTGCGAACCGCCAATCAACATGCCAAGGCCCACGACCAGCGCGACGCTGATCATGACGGTCGACGTAGGAATGGCCGTGACTTCCTCCGCTTCGGCGGCGTGCATCTCGCCTTCGGGCAGCGGCTGTTGTCGCTCGGTGCGGTAAGCCCATACCAAATAGGCGGCGAGGGCCAGTAGCAGCAGTGCAGCCTCCCAGCGGGCCAGTTCACCGCTCCAGGCAAGTACGATGAATAGCACGCTGGCGCCGACGACCACGACGCCATCTCGCCTTAGCGCCAGAGGTTGAACCGTCATGGGGCAAATGGCGGCACATAGCCCTAAAATCAGTAAAATATTGCCGATATTGCTGCCGACGATATTGCCCACGGCGATATCGGGCTGCTCGCGTATCGCGGCATCGATCGAGACCACCAGTTCCGGGGCCGAAGTACCGAACCCCACGACCACCAGCCCCGTCAGCAACGGCGATACCCCCATACGCTTGGCACCGGCGACGGCGCCGCGTATCAATGCTTCTCCTCCGCCAAACAGCAGCACGATACCGGCCAGTAAGCTCAACCCATACAGCATGTGTCATCTTCCTTTTGATACGCTTGGTCGTTTGCCAAGCTTAGGCTTATGACATTAGCTCAGTTCGTTAGGCCTGCAAGCCCCCATGGGCAACGCATCATAAAAGAATTAAACGCAGCAGGCACGGTAGGCGGTTGCCAATCAACTCGATAGCATAGTGCGTGACGGGGAGTGACACCGCAGTGAGCGCCGAGCAAACCATGCGAGGGTGGGAATTATGCGTGAGCAGCGTATGATGCGCGCGGTACAGTCGCCAGAGCGCGCCTCGCCCGAAGCTCAGTGAGCTGACTCTTTTACCTATGACGGAGCATGAAAAATGCCAGATATCGTGGTGATGTTTTTCTTACTGGGACTGCTGGCGGGGGCGGTGAAATCGGACCTGCAAGTGCCCAAGGCCACTTACGATACGCTAAGCCTGTTGTTGATGCTGACGATTGGCTTGAAAGGCGGGATGGCGCTCTACGGCAATTTGCACTGGGGGCTAGTGCCCGAGCTGCTGGGCGTCGCGCTACTCTCTGCGCTGATTCCTTTGATGCTGATGCCTCTGCTGCGCCGTTTCGTGCGCCTCTCCGCCGCCGATAGTGCCAGTATCGCCGCTCACTACGGCTCGGTCAGTGCGGGGACCTTTGCCGTGGCGCTTGCCTACGTCGAAGCGCGCCAGCTAGCGGTGGGCAGTGAAGTCACGCTCTACTTGGTGGCGATGGAGCTACCGGCCATCATGATCGCCATCGCGCTGTTTCGGCGTCATCAGGGCGCGGCGGTCAAAGAGAGCACGAGCAAGCTGTGGCATGAAACGCTGACCAACCGAGGGGTGATTCTCCTCGCCGGTGGCGTGGCCATTGGCGCGCTGTACGGGCCGGTTCAAGGGTCGGAAGTCACCGCGCTCTTTACCGGGGCGTTCAAAGGCGTGCTGGCGCTCTTCCTACTAGAAATGGGGTTGACCGCCGCGCAAACGCTGCGCCCCATGCCTTGGCACCACTGGCGGCTCGTCACCTTCGCTCTCGTGACACCGCTTTGCCTATCGCTGCTGGGGATACTGGTCGGCGCGCTGGTGGGCCTACCCCTGGGCTCGGTGGTGATTCTCGCAGCGCTCGCGGCCAGTGCCTCCTACATTGCCGCGCCTGCGGCCATGCGCGCGGCCATACCGGAAGCCAACATCGGCCTAGCGATGCTGGCATCCCTGGGGGTGACGTTCCCGCTGAACGTCATGATCGGCATCCCGCTGTACCACCAGCTGATCGACTGGCTGCTGGTGTAAGCCAGCGTATGCTAAGTGTTCGTCGTCACTTGACGATGAGCCACAAAAAAAGCACCCGAAGGTGCTTTTTTTGTGGGGTGTCTGGTGGAGGCGGCGGGAATTGAACCCGCGTCCGCCAGCACGCGCCCATTGGCTCTACATGCTTAGATTCCGTCATTTGCTTTAGCGCGACTGACTCCGACGGTCAGGATTCAGCCACGCGAGCCTTCTAAAGTTTAACGGTTGACGAGAAGACACCGCCAACCGCGGTCCTATCAGCTTTAGCTCATATCCCCGCAGTGATGAATAGGCACATCACCTTGGGGCCAGACAAGAAGCTAGCAGGGTTTAAGCTGCCAGCGCGCCTTGAGCGTAGTTTTCGTCGTTTGCGACTATTTTTCGTGATGTGGTATTTACGAGATACATCACGCTCTCGGCATGCACCGCAGGGTTTGTCACCGGCGTCGAAACCATGTCGCCCCCTAAGTCAGAGCCGTAGTCTAACGTGCTCACAACGAATTGACCAGTTATGCCTTGTTATGTTCCCGCATAATCCGACCTTTTTGGCGGTTCCAGTCGCGGTCTTTCTCGGTAGCTCGCTTGTCGTGGATTTTCTTACCGGTCACCAGCGCTAGCTCGCACTTCACCTTGTTACGCTTCCAGTAGAGCTTGAGCGGCACGCAGGTGTGGCCTTTGTCCTGTGTGACCGAGAAAATCTTGGCAATCTCTTTACGGTGCAGCAGCAGTTTGCGCGTGCGAGTGGGGTCGGCGATTTCATGAGTGCTGGCCGTGTTTAGCGGCATGATATGACTTCCCAGCAGGAAGGCTTCGCCGTTGCGAATCAAAATGTAGGTGTCGGTGAGCTGCGCTTTACCCGCGCGCAGGCTTTTGACTTCCCAGCCTGCCAGCGCCAAGCCCGCTTCGAAGGTTTCGTCGATATGGTACTCAAACCGTGCCTTCTTGTTCTGGGCGATGACACTGCTGCTGGGGCCCTTGCTGTTACCTTTTTTCGTGGCCATGGAACCTCATCGTTGATCTGTCAGTAGCACCCCTTCGTTATGTGGGGAGGCGTGATACCATTCAAGGTCTGAAAAAATGTTTCCCATGATACGCTCTGGGCACTGTGAAGTCAGCGGAGAGGTCAATGCCAACCGTCAATCGTACCGCCTTGGTGCGGCACACCCCCCAGCAAATGTTCGATTTGGTCAATGACTTCGAACGCTACCCCGAGTTCCTGCCGGGGTGCCGTCGAGCGCGTTTGCTCGAGCACGACGCCGATCACCTGATTGGCGAAATGACGCTAGGACGCGCAGGCGTGGAACAAACCATTACCACGCGTAATGACTTGTATGCGCCCGAGCGGATCGAGCTGTCGCTGGTGAAAGGGCCGTTCAAGCAGCTAAAAGGGCGCTGGTTATTCACGCCCATGGGTGCGGACGCCTGCAAGGTGAGTCTGGAGATGGAGTTCGTATTTGCCAACAAGCTACTCAGTATGGCGTTTGGCAAGCTATTCCAACAAATTGCCGGGCAGTTGGTCGACGCGTTCACCAAGCGTGCTGACGAGATGTATGGCCGTTAAACAGCTAAACGTTGAAGTTGCCTTCGCGTTGCCGCACAAGCAGCGTATCGTCGCGCTGACGGTGCCGGAAGGGACCACCGCACGGCAAGCAGTGTCATTGGCCGATTTGCCTAGCCTGTTCCAAGAAGTGCCCAGCGATACCTTTACACAGGCGCCGCTGGGTATTTTTGGTAAGGCGATTCGCCACCCAGAGAAAGAGGCGTTACGCGAGGGCGATCGTGTCGAGGTCTACCGCCCACTGCAGATCGATCCAAAAGCGGCCCGATTAGAGCGGGCCAAACGTCAGGCCAAAGGACAATAGTCCTGCCTCACTCGCCGGTAATGATCGGCTGCGGTTCGGGGGCCGTCTCCGGTGTGGGCGTGCGTTGGATGGGCAGCGCATCCAACGGGTCAGCGCCTTCAACGGCGGGGCCCATACCCCGGTCGGTGCTGATCGGCAGGTCGCGCGAAAAATCACCGTCTCGTTCGATGTTCATCAAGCGGCCTGCATTATCGAACGTCAGCGTCACGCGGCGCTGTTCCACGCCTTCGTACGCTTTATCGATGCGATACACGTAGTCCCACTCGCGAGAATTGAAGGGCGCTTCCAGCAGCGGACGTCCCATGACATAGGTCACCTGCTCTTGGGTCATGCCTGGTTGAAGCTGGCTGACCATCTCTTGAGTAACCAGGTTGCCCTGAGGAATGTCGCGCTTGTAAACGCCAACGTAGCTGCAGCCACTAACGACGGTCAGGGCAACGGAAAGGGTAATGATACGAGTCAATTTTTGCATTTGAGCCTGTTCTTCACTATCGTGGTTTCGGTCGATGATACCCGACCTAACCTGTTACTGCGAAGAGCAACCATGGCCGATCAGAACCATGAACTACGCAAAGCCGGGCTAAAAGTGACCCTGCCGCGCGTCAAGATCCTGCAGATTCTCGAAAATGCTTCGGGCCAACACCACCTTAGCGCAGAAGAAGTGTATAAAACACTGATCGATGCGGGCGAGGATGTTGGCTTGGCGACCGTCTACCGCGTATTGACTCAATTCGAGTCGGCGGGCCTTGTGATTCGTCACAATTTCGACGGTGGTCACGCGGTTTTCGAGATGACCCAAGAGGACCACCATGACCATATGGTGTGTCTGGAAAGCGGTGAGATCATCGAATTCGTCGATGACATCATCGAGCGTCGCCAGCAAGAGATCGCCGAAGAGCACGGCTACGAACTCGTGGACCATGCGTTGGTGCTGTACGTTCGCCCTCGTGGGTCTGACGTAACACGCCAAGATAGCGGCCCGACGAATCGCAAATAGTGGCTCATCAGGCGCGGGTTTGCTAAGTCTCGCGCCGTGAAATAAATGCCCCCAGAGTGCACGTGATGTTTCACTGGTGCTCTGGGGGCGTTTTGTATTCGGTGAGTCGTTGAAGAGAAAACCGTCAGGTTCAGTGCGGCGGGCGCTGGCTGGCGTGGAGCATTTCCCGCGCATGGGCCAGGGTTTGGTCGGACAGGGTCACGCCGCCCAGCATACGCGCCAGCTCGCTGATGCGGCCGCGTTCGTCCAGCAGCGCCATGTGGGTGAGTGTGGTGTCTCGGTTGGCGCGCTTTTCGATGTGCAGGTGCTGGTGCGCCTGGGCGGCCACTTGAGGCAGGTGGGTCACGGTCATCACCTGGCCGTTTTCGCCTAGTTTACGTAGCAGTTGGCCGACGATTTCCGCCGTTGCCCCAGAAATACCCACGTCCACTTCATCGAAGACCAAGCTCGGAATCGTCGAATGCGACGCCGCCACCACCTGAATGGCCAGGCTGATGCGCGACAGCTCGCCGCCGGAAGCGACTTTGGTGAGCGGCCGGGCGGGTTGGCCCGGGTTGGCGCTGATCAGGAATTGCACATGGTCCAAGCCCTCGGGGGAAGGCGTTTCGCGCGGGGTTACGTCCACGTCGAAACGTGCTTTGCCCATGGCCAAGAAGGCCAACTGCTGCTGCACCTCTTTGCCCAGACGCACGGCGGCCTTCTGACGTGCTTCGGTGAGCTGCTTGGCCTCGCTGCGGTAACGCTCGCGGTACTCGGCCACTTGACTGCTGAGGGCTTCTAGATCGTCGTCGCTGGCTTCGAGCTGCGCCACCTCTTGTTTGAGTTGGGCATGCAGCGCGCAAATCTCTTCGGGAGCGACGTGGTGCTTACGGGCAATGCGGTGTACGTCGCCCATGCGCTCCTCGACCCACGCCAGTCGCTCTGGGTCCAGTTCGGTGGTGCTGGCCAATCGGTGCAGCTCGCTAGCGGCTTCTTCGACTTGAATTCGGGCATCGCTCAACATGGTGAGCGTATTGGCCAGCGTGCCTTTGTCGCTGCCGGGCAGCGCGCTCAAGTGGGCGTAGGCTTGGTTGAGAAGCGACAGCGCGCCCCCTTCATCGCTTTCGCAGCAGTCGGCGGCAAACTGGGTTTCACGTAGGGTCTCTTCGGCGTGGGCCAGGGTGTGCTGCTCCTCTTCCAAGGTTTGCAGCTCGCCTTCGGCAAGGCCTAGCTGGTCCAGCTCCTCGACTTGATAGCGCAGCAGTTGGCGTTTGGCCTCGACTTCGCTGCCCTCTTCACTGAGTTTTTTCAGCCGACGGCGGGCACTGCGCCACTCGCGGAACGTCTCGGCGAGCTGCTGGCTGCGTTCGCGAAGCCCGGCGTAGTCATCCAGTAGCGCCAAGTGCGTCTCTTCCCGCATCAAGGCTTGGTGGGCATGCTGGCCATGAATCTGAATCAGCTGTTCACCCAGAGATTTCAAATCGGCAATGGTCGCTGGGTGGCCATTGATCCACGCCTTGGAGCGGCCGTTGGCAGTAACCACGCGACGCAAGAGACACTCATCGGCAGGCAGCTCGCGGGCGTCGAGCCACTCGGCTGCTGCGGGCAGGTGCTGGATGTCGAAACGGGCGGAGAGGTCGGTTCGCTCGCAGCCGTGGCGCACGCTACCCGCATCGGCGCGCTCGCCCAGGCAGAGCCCCAGGGCACCCAGCAGAATGGATTTACCCGCCCCGGTTTCCCCCGTAATGGCGGTCATGCCACGGGTGAGGTCGAGTTCGAGACGATCAACGATCGCATAGTCTTGGATCGCTAGCTGCGTAAGCATAAGGCCTCCTGAGGCGGTGCGGCACAGAAGCTGGATACTTATCCAATAATTGTTGTTTTATACAGTAGTCGATAACTCACTTCAATGCCCCTCTTGAGATGGCTTTGATGGCCCCCATATAGGCTGCATACGTGGTTAACACCCGCTACTTACCTCAGGTGGCCGCCACCGGCACCGTTACTTATTTCAGGAGCAAGGCATGGCAAAAGAACCGCAAACCCCGTTGGAAGATGAGCTGGCACGCCAAGAGCAGGAAGCAGAGGTCACCGACCAATCTGCCGAAGAGCGGTTGGTGGAAGGCGAACTGGAAGGGCTGATCGATGACGATGCACCGCTGGAAGATAGCGCTGGCAGCCCCGAAGCCGACGTGCTGGCCGCTCAGGTAGAAGAGCTCGAGCAGAGCCTGGCGGAGGCCAAAGACCAAGCGCTGCGGGCTGCTGCCGAAGCTCAGAACGTTCGCCGCCGGGCGGAGCAAGAAGCCGAAAAGGCGCGCAAGTTTGCCCTGGAGAAGTTCGTCAAAGAGCTGCTGCCCGTGGTGGATAGCTTGGAGAAAGCGCTGGAAAGCATGCAGGACGATGCGTCCGAGGCGCATCGCGAAGGTGTCTCCATGACCCTCAAGATGCAGCTCGACGTGCTGAGCAAGTTTGGCGTCGAAAGCATCGAGCCTCAGGGCGAGCCCTTCGATCCACAGGTGCATGAAGCCATGGCGATGGTGCCGAACCCAGAGCTCGACCCCAACACCGTGATGGATGTGATGCAGAAAGGCTATCTGTTGAACGGCCGCCTTGTGCGTCCTGCCATGGTCGTGGTCAGCCAAAAAGCGAATTAAGCCGCGTTGACGCATTGCCGCAAAAAAAGCCCTTGAAATGCGGCAAGCGGCCCCCAAATAAAGGGCAACCCGCGGGAAAACCCGCAGACGCCAAGTAAGTAACAGCGGCGTAAAACATCAGTTTTGTTTCAACCGAATTCGAGGTTTTTGCTATGGGACGCATTATTGGTATCGACCTGGGCACCACTAACTCTTGTGTGGCCGTGCTCGATGGTGACAGCGCTAAAGTCATTGAAAACGCCGAAGGCGGTCGTACCACGCCTTCCATCATTGCCTACACCGACGACGGCGAAACCCTGGTAGGCCAGGCCGCCAAGCGCCAGGCCGTAACCAACCCGGAAAACACTCTTTACGCCATCAAGCGTCTGATCGGCCGTCGCTTCAAAGACGACGTCGTTCAAAAAGACATCAAGATGGTGCCCTACAAAATCGCTGAAGCCGATAACGGCGATGCGTGGGTAGAAGTGAAAGGCAAAAAAATGGCACCGCCGCAGGTAAGCGCGGAAGTGCTGAAGAAAATGAAGAAGACCGCCGAAGACTATCTCGGCGAAGCGGTCACCGAAGCGGTCATCACCGTACCGGCCTACTTCAACGACAGCCAGCGTCAGGCTACTAAAGATGCGGGCCGCATTGCCGGTCTGGACGTCAAGCGCATCATCAACGAGCCGACCGCCGCAGCGCTTGCCTACGGCATGGACAAAGCCCGTGGTGATAAAACCATCGCGGTATACGACCTGGGTGGCGGTACCTTCGATATCTCCATCATCGAAGTGGCCGACGTGGATGGCGAAACGCAGTTCGAAGTATTGGCAACCAACGGTGACACCTTCCTGGGTGGTGAAGATTTCGACCTCGCGCTGATCAACTATCTGGTCGATCAGTTCAAGTCGGACAGCGGTATCGATTTGTCTGGTGACAATCTGGCCATGCAGCGTCTGAAAGAAGCCGCCGAGAAAGCCAAGATCGAGCTTTCCAGCGCGCAGCAGACCGACGTAAACCTGCCGTACATCACCGCCGACAACACTGGCCCGAAACACCTCAACGTGAAGGTGACCCGTGCCAAGCTGGAGTCGCTGGTCGAAGACCTGGTTCAGCGTTCGCTCGAGCCGTGCAAGATGGCGCTGAAAGATGCAGGCTTGTCCGCGTCTGAAATCGACGAAGTGATTCTGGTCGGCGGTCAGACCCGTATGCCGATGGTTCAGAAGAAAGCGGCAGACTTCTTCGGTAAAGAAGCGCGTAAAGACGTGAACCCGGACGAAGCAGTGGCCGTGGGTGCTGCGATTCAGGGCGGTGTTCTGGGTGGCGACGTTAAAGACGTACTGCTGCTCGACGTGACCCCGCTGACCCTGGGTATCGAAACCCTGGGTGGCGTGATGACGCCGCTGATCGACAAGAACACCACCATCCCGACCAAGAAGACTCAAACCTTCTCCACCGCGGATGACAACCAGACCGCCGTGACCATTCACGTCGTCCAGGGTGAGCGTAAGCAAGTGTCGCAGAACAAGTCGTTGGGTCGCTTCGACCTCGCCGACATTCCGCCGGCACCGCGCGGTGTGCCGCAGATCGAAGTGGCGTTCGACCTCGATGCCAACGGTATTCTGAACGTGTCTGCCAAAGACAAGGCGACCGGCAAAGAGCAGTCCATCGTCATCAAGGCGTCTAGCGGTCTCTCCGATGATGAGATCGAGCAAATGGTACGCGACGCTGAAGCTCACGCGGACGAAGACAAGAAGTTCGAAGCGCTGGTACAGCTGCGTAACCAAGCGGACGGCATGATTCACGCCACCCGTAAGACCGTTCAAGAAGCGGGCGATAAGGCCACCGATGACGAGAAACAGGCCATCGAAAACGCTATCGCCGAACTGGAAGAAGCGGTGAAAACCGATGACCAGGACGACATCCAGAAGAAACTGGATGCGCTGACCGAAGTCTCCGGCCAGCTGGCGCAAAAGATGTACGCCGAACAGGCAGAAGCGGCCCAGGCGGGTGGTGAAGGTGCTGAAGAAGCCAACACCAAGCAGGACGATGACGTGGTTGACGCCGAGTACGAAGAAGTCAACGACGACAAGAAGAAGCAGTAACCCACCTCTTTCTGCCAAGGAAAGCGGTGACGCGGGAGGCAACTCCCGCGTTGCTGTTTCCGCGGCCGAGACGCCTATAGTGCGTAGCTAACCAGGAGGCGTAGGACCCATGTCCAAACGCGATTATTACGAAGTCCTGGGTGTCGAAAAAGGGGCCGATCAGAAAGAGATCAAAAAGGCCTATCGCCGTCTGGCGCAAAAATTCCACCCTGATCGAAACCCGGACGATACCTCCGCAGCGGAAAAATTCCGCGAAGTGTCGGAAGCTTACGAAGTTCTGAGCGATGGCGAGAAGCGCGCGGCCTACGACCAGTTCGGCCATGCCGGTGTGGATGGCCAGGGCGGCGGCTTTGGCGGCGGTGGCTTCGGTGGCGGCGGCGCTGGCGATTTCAGCGATATCTTCGGCGATGTGTTTGGCGATATCTTCGGTGGCGGCGGTGGTCGTCGTCGTGGGCCCAACGCACCTGCACGGGGTTCCGACCTGCGCTACAACCTAGAGCTGGATCTAGAGAGTGCGGTGGCAGGCACCACGGTGGATATTCGCGTCCCGCGTCATATTGAGTGTGACCGCTGCGACGGTGGCGGCGCCGAGCCGGGCTCCACCAAAGAGACCTGCCCGACCTGCCATGGTCACGGCCAAGTACGCATGCAGCAGGGCTTCTTTGCAGTTCAGCAAACCTGCCCGACTTGTCACGGCAGTGGCCAGCACATCAAGGTGCCGTGCCACAAATGTAACGGCGAAGGCCGCGTGCGTGAAACCCGCACCCTCTCGGTGAAGATTCCGCCGGGTGTGGATACCGGCGACCGTATTCGTCTCAACGGCGAAGGCGAGAGCGGCGTGAACGGTGGCCCGGCGGGCGATCTGTACGTTCAGGTTTCCATCAAACCGCACCACATCTTCAAGCGTGACGGTAAGCACCTGCAGTGCGACGTGCCGATCAATTTCGTCGATGCAGCCCTCGGTGGCGAGTTGGAAGTGCCCACGCTAGATGGTCGCGTGAAGCTGAAGATTCCGCCGGAAACCCAAACCGGCAAACTCTTCCGCCTGCGCGGCAAAGGCGTGAAGCCCGTTCGCGGCGGCGCCCCCGGCGACCTGCTGTGCAAAGTGGTGCTGGAAACGCCCGTCAACCTCAACGACGAGCAGAAAGACCTGCTTCGCCAGCTGCAAGAGAGCTTCGATGGCAGCAACAGCCACAGCCACTCACCGAAGAAGACCGGTTTCTTCGACAGCGTGAAGAAGTTCTTTGAAGAGATGAAGCCGTAAGAGCCCAGAGCGCTCTGAAGTAACAGCCCCAGCACCCCGGTGCTGGGGCTTTTTTATATGTATATGCCATTGAAGACCCATCCGCCGCGCCAAGGTCTGTGGGTCTGGCAGACGATGCTACGTGGGGCTTGAGTGAGACAAGCCAAGGCGACTTACGTCACAATAACAGCATCCGCTTATTAACCTCTGGACGCTGACGAATGAAGGAAACCACCTAATGCCTTTGGATGCTGTTGACCGCCCTTATTTGGGGATTTGGCTGCGTGTGCTGTCGGGGGTGCTGTTTACGGGCATGCTGGTGTGTATCAAAGCCGTGAGCGATGAGGTGCCGGTGGGGCAGTCGGTGTTTTTCCGTTCGCTGTTTGCGCTGTTGCCGATTGTGGTGTTTCTGGCCTTACGCCGGGAGTTTCCTCAGGGGTTGGCGACCCGGCGACCGTTGGGGCATGCCTTGCGTTCAGGATTGGGCGCGGCGGCGATGTTTGCCTCGTTTGCCGCTGTGGCGGTGTTGCCGGTAGCAGAGACCACGCTGCTGGCGCAGTTGACGCCTATTTTCATGGCGTTAGGCGGTGTATTGCTGTTGGGCGAGCGCTTTACGTGGGTGCGTGCGCTCGCGATGGGGCTGGCGATGGGGGGGATGGCCGTGCTGGTGTTGCCGAATGTGGGCGGTGCTTCCCAATCGGGCCAGCTGGTGGGCTATCTATTGGCGGTGCTGAGCGCGGTGCTGACGGCGGGGGCGTTACTCACCGTGCGGCGCATTTCGCGCACGGAAACGCCGGGCGCCATCGCGTTCTACTTCATTTTGGTGTCGGCCCTGGCGGGGCTGGCGACGCTGCCGCTAGGCTGGTCAGCGTTACGCCCAGAGGTGTTGAGCCTGCTCGTGCTGGCGGGGCTGTTGGGCGGGGCGGCGCATATCGCGATGACGCTGGCATTTCGCTATGCCGAGGCGTCGCGGTTAGCGCCGTTCGAATACCTCGCCTTGCTCTGGCCGGTGTTGGCAGATTGGTGGTTATTCGATATTCCGGCCTCGTACCACTTCTTCTTGGCGCTGCCTTTGATGCTGGCCGGTGTCGTATTGGCGGCGCTGGAGGGTAAGCGCCTTAAATGGCCTCTTCGACGATAAGCTGAGGCCGCCCCTTCGAGCAGGCCTCGATGCGAGCGTTCACGCGGTAAACGCCGCGCAGTAGCTCCGGGGTGATGACGTCCTCCGTGGCGCCGCAGGCGATCAGTCGACCCTGTTCCAGCACCATGGCGTGATCGGTAAAGCGCAGGGCGTGGCCAATGTCGTGTAGAGCGACCAGAATCAGCATTTGCCGCTCGTCGGCTAGGCGTCTCAGTACGCTCAACAGGCTAATTTGTCGGTTGAGATCGAGCGCGGACGTGGGCTCGTCCAGCATGAGGATGTCAGGCTCCTGCACCAGTGCCTGGGCAGCGCTCACTAGCTGGCGCTGGCCGCCGCTCAAATCGCCGATGTCACGCTCGGCCAGCGCGCTAATGTTCAGCTCGGCAAGCGCTTTGTCCACTTGGGCAAGGTCGTCGGCTTGTACCGTCAGGCTGCGCCCTTGCATGCGGGCCAGCAGCACGGACTCATACACCGATAAGACGGCTTTGGCACCGGTGTCCTGGGGCATGTAGGCCACGGGACGCTCGGCGGTGGTATTCGAAATGAGCACGTCGCCCCCGCCTTTCAGCAATCCCAGAATACGACGGAACAGCGTCGATTTGCCTGCCGCGTTGGGGCCAAGCAGCGCCACGACTTGCCCGCCTTGAAAGCAGGGCGTGGTGATGTCGTGAACGATGGTTTTGCGCCCATAGCGGGCGCACACGTTCTTGAGCTGTAGCGTTACCATGCGGCCTTCTTGTGATTGAGCACGAGGAAAAGGAAGAAGGGAATGCCCACGAGCGACGTGATGATGCCGATGGGAATGATGGTGCCGGGAATGATGATCTTGGACAGCACCGACCCCACCGAGAGAATCAGTGCACCGCACAGCGCCGAGCCGGGCAGGAAGAAGCGCTGATCTTCGCCTAGCAGCATACGAGCAATGTGCGGACCCACCAGGCCAATGAAGCCAATCGTACCGACGAAGGCAACGGCGATGGCGGCCAGCAGCGACACGAGCACCAATACCTCTAGGCGCAGCGCGCGAGGGTTGACGCCCATGCTCTCCGCTTTGGCATCCCCCAGGCGCATGGCGGTGAGCGCCCAACCGTGGCGTGCCAAAAGCGGCATTACCAGGGCGAGCACGCCGAGTGCGATCCAAAACTTTGGCCAAGTGGCTTTGGTAAGGCTGCCCATCGTCCAGAACACGACGGCCGCCACGGCCTCTTGGCTGGCAAAGAACTGAATCAGCGCCATCAGCGAGTTGAAGATGAACACCATCGCGATGCCGAGTAGCACGATGGTTTCCACGGTGACGCCGCGCTTGAGGCTCAGCGCGTGAATCAAAAACGCGGTGAACATGGCCATCAGAAACGCGTTGATGGGCACTACATATTCGATGGCGGTGGGGATGATGGCCACACCAAAGGCCAAGCCAAGGGCAGCACCGAAGCTGGCGCCCGCGGATATCCCCAGCGTGAACGGGCTGGCGAGCGGGTTGCTGAGGATGGTCTGCATCTGCGCGCCCGCCACCGAGAGGCTAGCCCCCACGACGATGGCCATGAGCGCGACCGGCATACGAATATCCCACAAAATGACCCGCGCCTGCTGGCTGACGACATCCGGTGTCACCAGCGCAGCCACCACCTCTGCCAAGCTGAAGCGGGCGGGGCCGAGCGCTAAATCCACGCAGAGACTGAGCAGTAGCGCGAGGGTCAGGCCCACCAGAATTAGCTGCCGACGCCACACTTGTGCGCGATAGAACGTGCGTCCGGCGGTTGGGTGGGCGACGTTGGCATTACTCATCATGAAGCGTTATCCAGTAGCCGGGCTGATAGTCGATCGGCAGAAACCGGTCGTGAAGCTCTTCCAAGGTAGCTTCGGGGTCTAAATCTTCAAACAGCTCGGGATGGAACCACTTGGCCAGCTGCTGTACGGCAACGAAGTAGTAGGGACTGTTATAGAACTGGTGCCAAATCGCGTGCACATTCCCCGTCTCGACGGCCTCGATGCCGGTCATGGCGGTGCGGGTCGTTAGCGCTTGCAGTTTTTCCCGGGCCTGCGCCTGGTCGGCTCCGGGACCGACACCGACCCAGTCTCCGCCAGGCACGTAGGCATCCCAACTGCCGCCCGTGACCACCACGTGCTGCGGGTTGGCGGCGATGATTTGCTCGGGGTTGAGGTTGCCAAAGCTGGCGGGGATGATGCCATCGGCAATATTGATGCCGCCTGCCAACGTCACGTATTCGCCAAAGTTGGCAGGGCCGAAGCTCATGCAGCACTCATCCGAATAGCCGCCTGCACGGTCGACGAAGACGCGTGGCCGTTCGGGGTCGGCTTGCTCGATGACATCCGTTACCCGGGCGAGCTGCGCTTCAGCAAAGGTGATGAACTCCTCGGCAGCGGCCTCGTCGTTCATCAGCTGGCCGATCAGGCGCATCGATGGAATGGTGTTCTCGATGGGGTCTTCGCGGAAGTCCACGTACACGATGGGAATATCCAGTTCCGCGAGCTTGTCATCGTAGGCGGCATCCTCGGTGGCTGCTTTCGCCTCGATGTTCATCAGGATCAGGTCGGGATTCAGTGACGCTGCTTGTTCGACATCGAAGGTACCATCTTTGAAGCCCCCAAAGGTGGGAATCGACGCCATCTCGGGGAAGCGCTCTAAGTAGCGTTGGTAGTTGTCAGGATCTGCTTGTGAAAAGTCTTCTCGCCAGCCCACCACGTGGGCTAGTGGTGCATCGGGTTCGAGCATGCCGAGCAGGTAGATTTGTCTGCCTTCACCTAGGATGACGCGTTCGGCAGGGGCGTCTAGAGTGATCTGTCGGCCAGCAATATCGGTAACCGTAATGGGGGCCGCGATGGCCGACGCGCAAACGAAAGACGTCAGCGCACCTATAAAAGGAAGAGATAGGCGTAACAGCATAGTGGCATTGAGTACCTGAGTTCTTTAGCGTCTACGCTAACGATGAGTGTTTAATCAAACATAGATGTTGATGTTAATTGCTATTCTCATGTCCGGCATTATCCCTCAAAGCAGAAAAGGTGTCGAGGTAAGTGCCAAGCATTAGCATGATGGCAACAGGCCGTTGCAAGGAATTCTCATTCGTTGCTTGGTTCTTTTCACAGCGAGGATTACGCTAGTGGGTACTTACTACTATGAAGATGGAGTAAACCCATGCCGTTATCCCGAGCTGAGATTGCCACCCCCTCTGGTGCGCGCTTGATCAACCGCTTATGCAAACACTGGGCGCATAAGTTGGAGGTCGAGTATACCGAGCAGGACGCCAAAATCGTGTTCGCCAGCGGTACCTGTCTGATGCACGCGGAGCCAGAGCGACTACTGGTCTCTATCGAAACCCTCGAAGAGGAGCACTTAGACCAGCTCGAAGGCGTGGTCGAAAGCCATTTGGTACGAATGGCGAAAGACGAACCGCTAGAGATCGTCTGGGAAAATTGAAGTGATCGCTGGGTGTCGGCGTTAGCGCCGCATCGGCCAGGGTGGTCTGCTATAATCGCGGCCACCTTTTTCGTTTCTAGTCCGCTGCAACAGCGTATCTGTAGGAGTTTCCATGACCCGAATTGCCATTGTAGGCGTCGCTGGCCGCATGGGCCGCACGTTAGTCAACGCCGTCGAGCAAGAAGCCGATGCCTCCTTGGCAGGTGGTATCGTGGAGCCGGGCAGCTCCCTGGCCGGCGCCGATATCGGCGAACTGGCGGGCGTCGGTAAGCGGGGGGTGATCGCGGTCGACTCGCTCGCGTCCATCGTCGATGATTTCGACGTGCTGATCGACTTCACCGCACCGAAAGTGACGTTGGCGAATCTGGCGTTCTGCGCCAAGCACGGTAAGCGCATCGTGATCGGCACCACCGGCATGAACGACGACGAACTGGCCGAGCTGGATAGCTACCGCGATAAAGTCGCCATGGTGTTCGCCCCCAATATGAGCGTGGGCGTGAACCTGACGCTGAAGCTGCTGGAAACCGCGGCGAAGGCCCTGGGCGATGAAGGGTACGATATCGAAGTGATCGAGTCTCACCACCGCCATAAGGTCGATGCGCCGTCCGGTACGGCCATCAAAATGGGCGAAGTGGTCGCCGACAGTCTGGGTCGTACGCTCAAGGAGCACGGCGTGTTCGAGCGGGTAGGGCAGTGCGGCCCGCGTACCGATAAAGAGATCGGCTTTGCGACCGTGCGTGCAGGCGATATCGTCGGCGAGCATACCGTGATGTTCGCCACCGAAGGCGAGCGGATCGAAATCACCCACAAGGCCTCAAGCCGGATGACCTTTGCCAAAGGCGCCGTGCGCGCCGCACGTTGGGTCGCCAGCCAGCCTCACGGCCGCTACGACATGCAGGATGTCTTGGCGCTTCACTGATCGGCAAAACGAACGTAACGCCACGCTGAAAATAAAGGGCTAGCCTGCGGTCGGTAAATCCTGTAAAATTCCAAAAATTTTGGCCGAGTGGCTGTCGAGGCGCTGAAAAAAACGCCTGCAGCGAATGCCTGTGGCAGTCAGTGTTAGTGGAAAGAATGTCAGTGGAAAGTGCACCACGCTTGTTGCACTGGCCGTTAGGTGTGAGAAAAAAGTCAGCGAACTGCTGCACCATGACACGACCGTTACGGTGGCATGGATGAGAACAACAAGCGGGATGAAACCGATGTTTTTATTGTCGGCTTCGTCCCGCTTTTTTACGACCCGACGTTTGCACGCAAACGCCGACAACCGGATCGCCGAGCCTGCGCCCACAGGCTCCCACCAGCATGGGAGAACGTGTTTTGAATAACCCCGCATTGAGCAAACCCGCGATATTGGCCCTGGAAGATGGCAGTGTGTTTCATGGCACGGCCATTGGCGCGGAGGGAATCACAAGCGGTGAGGTGGTGTTCAATACAGCCATGACCGGCTACCAGGAAATCCTCACCGACCCCTCTTATACCCGCCAAATCGTTACCCTGACCTATCCCCACATCGGCAATACCGGCATCAACAGCGAAGATGTGGAATCGGCTTCCATTGCGGCAGCAGGGCTGGTGATTCGCGATCTTCCCCTGTTGGCCAGCAGCTTTCGTTCCGAACAAACCCTCTCTGATTACCTGAAAAGCCAAAACGTACTGGGCATTGCCGATATCGACACCCGCCGCCTGACGCGTATTTTGCGTGACAAAGGGGCTCAAAACGGCGCGATTCTGGCAGGTGCCGAGGCAGAGAGTGACGATGCCGTCGAGCGGGCGCTGGCCGCGGCGAAGGCATTTCCGGGCTTGAAGGGTATGGATTTGGCCAAGGAAGTCTCCTGCAAAGAGGCTTACGAGTGGTCGGAAGGCGAGTGGGCCTTGGGCGAAGGCTATGCGGATGCGAGCCAGGGCGAGCGCCCCTACCACGTGGTGGCGTTCGATTACGGCGTGAAGTTCAACATCCTGCGCATGCTGGCGGCGCGGGGCTGCCGCTTGACCGTGGTGCCGGCGCAAACGCCGGCGGCAGAGGTGCTGGCGATGAACCCGGACGGCGTGTTCCTGGCCAACGGCCCCGGCGACCCCGAGCCCTGTGATTACGCCATCAAAGCGATCCAGGAAGTGCTGGAAACCGACACGCCGGTGTTCGGCATTTGCTTGGGCCACCAGCTGCTGGCGCTGGCCTCCGGTGCCAAAACCGTCAAGATGGGTCACGGTCACCACGGGGCCAACCATCCGGTACAAGACCTGGATACCGGCACGGTGATGATCACCAGTCAGAACCACGGCTTCGCGGCCGATGAAGCAACGCTACCCAGCAACGTACGCGCCACGCACCGCTCGCTTTTCGACGGCACTCTGCAGGGCATCGAGCGTACCGATCGTCCGGCGTTTAGCTTCCAGGGCCACCCGGAAGCGAGCCCAGGTCCGCGCGACGTAGCGCCGCTGTTCGATCGTTTCATCGCCATGATGCAGGCGCGCCGCTAGGTTCGCCGCGCTGCCTCTCAGTGCCTAGTTACGCCGTTTTGATGCTCATCGTCACCACTTTTTGCGGGAACCGTTATGCCTAAGCGTACCGATATCAATAGCATTCTCATCATTGGCGCTGGTCCGATCGTCATCGGCCAGGCCTGCGAATTCGACTACTCCGGCGCCCAGGCCTGTAAAGCGCTGCGCGAGGAGGGCTACCGGGTCATTCTGGTCAACTCCAACCCGGCCACCATCATGACCGATCCCGCCATGGCCGATGCCACCTACATCGAGCCGATCACTTGGCAAGCCGTCGAGAAAATCATCGAAGCCGAGCGCCCGGATGTGATTCTGCCCACCATGGGCGGTCAGACGGCGCTGAACTGCGCGCTGGACCTGGACAAGCACGGCGTGCTGGCCAAATACGGTGTCGAGATGATCGGTGCCAATGCCGATGCCATCAACAAGGCCGAAGACCGCGATCTGTTCGACAAGGCGATGAAGAACATCGGCCTGGAGTGCCCTAAGGCCAAAGTGGCTCACACCATGGACGAGGCGTGGGAGATTCAGGCGGAGCTGGGCTTTCCGACGATCATTCGTCCTTCTTACACCATGGGCGGCTCCGGCGGCGGCGTGGCGTACAACAAGGAAGAGTTCGAAGAGATCTGTACCCGCGGTTTCGAACTGTCCAACAACCACGAGCTGCTCATCGACGAGTCGCTGCTGGGTTGGAAAGAGTACGAAATGGAGGTGGTGCGCGATAAGAACGATAACTGCATCATCGTCTGCGCGATCGAAAACTTCGACCCCATGGGCGTGCACACCGGCGACTCCATCACCGTAGCTCCGGCCCAGACGCTGACCGATAAAGAGTACCAGATCATGCGCGACGCCAGCCTCGCGGTGCTGCGCGAGATTGGCGTAGAAACCGGCGGCTCGAACGTGCAGTTCGGTATGGACCCGAAGACCGGCCGCATGGTGGTGATCGAGATGAATCCCCGTGTCTCTCGCTCGTCGGCGCTGGCCTCCAAAGCCACTGGTTTCCCGATTGCCAAGATCGCCGCGAAGCTGGCGGTGGGTTACACCCTGGACGAGCTGCAAAACGACATTACCGGCGGCCAAACTCCGGCGTCCTTCGAGCCGTCCATCGACTATGTCGTGACCAAAATCCCGCGCTTCACCTTCGAGAAGTTCCCCCAGGCGAACGACCGCCTGACCACCCAGATGAAGTCGGTGGGCGAGGTGATGGCGATTGGCCGTACGTTCCAAGAGTCGCTGCAAAAAGCGCTGCGCGGCATGGAAACCGGTAACGACGGCCTCGACCCGATCATTACCGAGTTTACCGATGACGCGATGGCCCAAATCAAGGGCGAGCTACAGGCAGCGGGTGCCGAGCGCATCTTCTTCGTCGCCGACGCCATGCGCGCGGGCATGAGCGTGGACGACGTGTTCGCGCTGACCAACATCGACCGTTGGTTCCTGGTCCAGCTCGAAGACCTGATTCTGACCGAAGCGGCGGTTTCCAAGCGTGCGCTGGCGGATCTCTCCGCCCGCGAGTTGTTCCAGCTCAAGCGCAAGGGCTTCTCGGATGCTCGTTTAGCGAAGCTATTGGGCGTGTCCGAAAAAGAGTTCCGCAAGACGCGTCAAGCCGCCAACATCCGCCCGGTCTACAAGCGCGTGGATACCTGCGCGGCCGAATTTGCCTCGGACACGGCCTACATGTACTCCACCTACGAGGAGGAGTGCGAAGCAGACGTCTCGGATCGCCAGAAAATCATGGTGCTGGGCGGTGGCCCGAACCGTATCGGCCAGGGTATCGAGTTCGACTACTGCTGCGTTCATGCCGCCTTCGCCATGCGCGACGACGGCTACGAAACCATCATGGTCAACTGCAACCCGGAAACCGTCTCCACCGACTACGACACCTCGGATCGTCTCTACTTCGAGCCGGTCACGCTGGAAGACGTGCTGGAAATTGCCGATAAAGAGAAGCCGGTGGGCGTCATCGTCCAGTTCGGTGGACAAACGCCGCTGAAGCTTGCCCGAGAACTAGAAGCCGCTGGCGTGCCGATCATTGGCACCACGCCGGACGCCATCGACCGCGCGGAAGACCGCGAGCGCTTCCAGGTGATGATCGACAAGCTCGGTCTGAAACAGCCGCCCAACGCCACGGCCCGCAGCTTCGAAGATGCCTTCGCCAAAGCCGAAAAAATTGGCTATCCCTTGGTCGTGCGCCCCAGCTACGTCCTGGGCGGCCGGGCGATGGAGATCGTCTACGACGCCTCCGAGCTTGAAAACTACATGACCAACGCAGTGAAAGTCTCCAACGACTCGCCGGTACTACTGGATCATTTCCTGAGTGCCGCGGTGGAAGTCGACATCGATGCGGTCTCCGACGGTCAGCAGGTCGTGATTGGCGGTATCATGCAGCACGTCGAGCAAGCGGGCGTTCACTCCGGCGACTCCGCCTGTGCGCTGCCGCCCTACTCGCTGCCGGCCGACGTGCAGGACGAGATGCGCGATCAGGTCAAGAAAATGGCCGTCGAGCTGGGCGTCAAAGGCCTGATGAACGTGCAGCTGGCGTGGCAGGATGGCGAGATCTATGTCATCGAGGTCAACCCACGCGCCTCGCGTACCGTGCCGTTCGTGTCCAAGTGCATCGGTACCTCGCTGGCGCAGGTGGCGGCCCGCTGCATGGCCGGTAAGACTCTGGCCGAACAGGGCTTCGAGCGTGAGATCGTGCCGCACTTCTACAGCGTCAAAGAAGCGGTCTTCCCGTTCAACAAGTTCCAGGGCGTCGACCCGATTCTCTCGCCGGAAATGAAGTCCACCGGCGAAGTCATGGGCTCGGGCGATACCTTCGCAGAAGCGTTCTTCAAGGCGCAACTGGGCGCGGGAGAAGCAATTCCGGCGCTGGAGGGCGATCGTAAAGCCTTCCTGTCGGTACGTGAACCTGACAAGCATGGGATTATCGAAGTGGCTCGTTCTCTGCTAACATTAGGCTTCACGCTTTGTGCAACGCGTGGTACGGCAGTGGCTATTGAAGCCGCCGGTTTGCCCGTGGAGCACGTCAATAAAGTCTACGAAGGCCGTCCCCATATCGTCGATCTGCTGAAGAACGACGAAATCGCCTACATCGTGAACACTACCGAAGGTCGTCAGGCAATCAACGACTCTTCGATCATTCGCCGTACTGCTCTCGCGCGCAAGGTGCCCTATGCGACCACCTTGGCGGGCGCTAATGCCGTTTGCATGGCGCTAGAGTACGGTAGGGAGATTACGGTGCGGCGCCTTCAGGATCTGCATGCAGGAGCAAGTCAATGAACAAGGTCCCGATGACGGTAGCGGGAGAAAAAAGCCTTCGCGAGGAGCTCAATCACTTGAAGGGCGAAGAGCGCCCTCGGGTGATTGCCGCCATCGCCGAAGCGCGTGAACATGGCGACCTCAAGGAGAACGCCGAGTATCACGCGGCGCGCGAGCAGCAGGGATTCATCGAAGGCCGTATCCAGGAAATCGAAAGCAAGCTTTCTGGTGCGCAGGTGATCGATGTCACCAAGCTGCCGAAGACCGGTAAGGTGATTTTCGGGGTAACCGTATCGCTGCTGAACCTGGATAGCGATGCCAGCGTGACCTATCGCATCGTGGGCGAAGACGAAGCCGACATCAAAGCGGGCAGAATCTCGGTCACTTCACCCATTGCGCGTGCGCTGATCGGTAAGGAAGAGGGCGATGTCGTGGTGGTGAAAACCCCAGGCGGCGACGTGGAGTACGAGATCGAGAGCGTCGAGCACCTCTAACCACGTACCGCTAGCGCAAAAAAAGGCCCGGTGCAGGAGACTGCATCGGGCCTTTTGGTGGTCAGGTGCGTGACATCGAGCCTGAACGCCCTGTACGCGTTAGTGTCGACCGTGGTGATTCTCGAAGCGAGTGACGTTCGACAGCTTGGGATTCGCCTTTGGATTGCGGCGATACAGCAGTGCCATCTTGCCGATGGTTTGCACCAGCTCGGCGTTGCTGTCAGCCAGCAGCTCGTTGATCATCGCGGCACGGTCGTCCCGCTCTGGCAGGGCGAGCTTGACTTTGATCAGCTCGTGATCGTTGAGCGCGCGGCTGAGTTCTGCGAGCAAATTGTCGGAGACGCCGTTCTCAGAAACGGTGACCACCGGGTTCAAATGGTGGCCAATGCTGCGAAATGCTTTCTTTTGTGCCTGTGACAAGCTCATGGTATCTTGCGGTATCCCGGTTAGCGCTTAACGTTCCATCTTACGGTGAAATGCCGCTGAGTGAAAGCAATCGCGTGAACGCGCCCATCCCTTATCCAAGCGTCAGATTCCCACATGCAGCAAAAGCCTCCAAGCCGAAAACATTCAGTGAGCAAAACCAGCAACAACTGGAAGAAAGAGCACTTCGACGACCAGTATGTGAAGCAGAGCTGGCAGGATGGCTATCGCTCACGGGCGAGTTACAAGCTGCTAGAGCTGGACGAGAAGGATAAGCTGTTTCGCAATGGCATGACGGTCATCGACCTGGGGGCTGCCCCTGGCGGGTGGAGCCAGATCGCCGCCGAAAAAGTCGGGCCGGAAGGGGTGGTCATCGCTTCCGATATCCTGGAGATGGATGCGCTGGCAGGTGTCGATTTCATTCAGGGTGACTTTACCGAGGAGAGCGTGCTCGATGCGATTCTCGACCGGTTGGGAAATCGCCCGGTAGACCTTGTTATGTCCGACATGGCCCCCAATATGAGTGGTATGGCGGCCATCGATCAGCCGCAGGCCATGTATTTAGTCGAGCTGGCGTTGGAGCTGGCTCGAGAAACGCTCTCTCCAAAAGGCCGCTTTTTGGTGAAAGTCTTTCAAGGAGAGGGTTTTGATGCGTACCTTAAAGAACTGCGCGGCAGTTTTGACCGTGTGGTGACCCGCAAACCGGACGCCTCACGAGCGCGCTCGCGGGAAGTCTACTTTTTAGCGGAGGGCTTTCGCGGGTGACCGGCGCGGACATGCCGCTGGCGCAATAGCCAAGATTTATCATCGCGATTGCCAGACAGGCAGGCGCAAGATGTGTCACATTATGCACACTGGACGAGCGTGACACAGATGGCCCAACGCCCAACGGGCTTTGGCAATGGTTGAACGTTAAGCTCTGGTGTAAGGTCAGAGTATTAGCGGTTAACTGACGGATTCTTGTAATGAGGGTAGCCCCTTGAACGATATGGCGAAGAACCTGATTCTGTGGTTGGTCATCGCGGCCGTTCTACTGACAGTGTTCAATAATTTCAGTACGGAAAGCGCACCTCAGACCACGAACTACTCTCAGTTCGTGCAGCAGGTGCAAAATCAACAGGTACGTAGCGTCACCATCGATGGCTACACCATCACCGGTGAGCGCACAGATGGTTCGCAGTTCCAGACCATTCGTCCAGCAGCGGAAGATCCCAAGCTGATGGACGATCTGCTCAGCAATAACGTCACCGTGGTCGGTAAGGAGCCAGAGCAGCAGAGCATCTGGACGCGTCTACTGATCGCCAGCTTTCCGATCCTGCTGATTCTGGCTATCTTCATGTTCTTCATGCGCCAAATGCAGGGCGGCGCTGGGGGCGGTAAAGGCGGCCCAATGAGTTTTGGCAAGTCCAAAGCGAAGCTGCTCTCTCAGGACCAGATCAAAACCACCTTTGCCGACGTGGCAGGCTGTGACGAAGCGAAGGAAGAGGTCGAAGAGCTGGTCGACTTCCTGCGCGACCCGACCAAGTTTCAGCGCCTGGGCGGCACCATTCCCCGCGGCGTGCTGATGGTGGGCCCGCCCGGTACCGGTAAAACGCTACTGGCCAAGTCCATCGCGGGCGAAGCCAAGGTGCCGTTCTTCTCCATCTCGGGTTCCGACTTCGTCGAGATGTTCGTGGGGGTGGGTGCTTCGCGCGTTCGCGATATGTTCGAGCAGGCCAAGAAGCAGGCGCCCTGCATCATCTTCATCGATGAGATCGATGCCGTAGGCCGCTCTCGCGGCACGGGCATGGGTGGTGGTAACGACGAGCGTGAGCAAACGCTGAACCAGCTACTGGTTGAAATGGACGGTTTCGAGGCGAACGAAGGCATCATCGTCATCGCCGCGACTAACCGCCCTGACGTACTCGATCCCGCGCTGCTGCGCCCCGGCCGTTTCGATCGCCAGGTCACCGTTGGCTTGCCAGACATTCGAGGCCGTGAGCACATTCTGGGCGTTCACCTGCGTAAGGTTCCGCTAGCGGACGACGTCAAACCGCAGCTGATTGCCCGTGGTACGCCTGGCTTCTCCGGTGCCGACCTCGCAAACCTAGTGAACGAAGCCGCCCTGTTTGCCGCACGTCGTAACAAGCGCTTGGTGGGGATGGACGAGCTTGAGCTTGCCAAAGACAAGATCATGATGGGCGCAGAGCGCAAATCCATGGTCATGACCGACAAAGAGAAGCTCAATACGGCCTACCACGAAGCGGGCCACGCAATTATCGGTTTGGTCATGCCCGAACACGACCCGGTCTACAAGGTGACCATCATCCCGCGTGGCCGCGCGCTCGGTGTGACGATGTTCCTACCCGAGGAGGATCGCTACAGCCTGTCACGTCAGCAAATCATTAGTCAGATCTGTTCGCTGTTTGGCGGCCGTATCGCCGAGGAGATGACGTTAGGCGTCAACGGTGTCACGACCGGTGCCTCCAACGATATCAAGCGTGCGACGGAATTGGCCCATAACATGGTCGCCAAGTGGGGGCTCTCGGATGAGATGGGCCCGATCATGTACGACGAGGACGAGTCTCACCAGTTTCTCGGCGGCCCGGGACAAGGTGGTGGCAAGTTGAAGTCGGGCGAAACCACCACGCGACTCGATAAAGAAGTGCGCAAGATCATCGACGAGTGCTACGAGCAGGCGCGCCAAATCCTGCATGACAACCGCGATAAGCTGGATGCCATGGCAGAAGCGCTGATGAAGTTCGAAACCATTGACGCCAACCAGCTCAAAGACATCATGGAAGGCCGTGACCCGCGTCCACCGGAGGGCTGGAGCGACGGTGACTCATCGGGTGGTGGTATGCGCGTGAACGATGACAAGCCTGACACCAAGTCAGAGGATCAAGCGTCGAACGCATCGAGCGACGATGGCGAAGAGGACGACGACGAGCCGCGCCGCCGTCCCTCCGACCCGCTGGGCGGCCCTGCAGGCCCTTGAGCCAGCCAAAGCCATGAGTCGTAGAGGCGTCCCCTATGGGGGCGCCTTTTTTGTTATGCTGTTGGGCAATCGTATTTATGTTTCTTTTGATTTAGGCGGCAGCATGACTTCCAACGTTGACCCTTCATCGCCTTTGCGCTCGACAAAGAGTGCTTTGCAGCTGCGCTGCGGGCGCCATACGCTCGATCTTTCGTTCCCGCGCGTCATGGGGATTTTGAACGTCACGCCAGATTCGTTCTCCGATGGTGGTCAGCATGTTGCCCTAGACGATGCGCTTCGCCACGCCGAACGTATGCTGGCGGAAGGCGCCGCGATGATCGACGTGGGGGGGGAGTCCACGCGTCCCGGGGCCACGCCGGTCTCGGAACAGCAGGAGTTGGATCGTGTCGCACCCGTGGTCGAAGCCTTGGTGCGCGAGCTCGATGCGCTGGTCTCGGTGGATACCAGTAGCGCCATGGTCATTCGTGAAGCGAGCGCCTTGGGCGCAGGCATGATCAACGATGTGCGGGCGCTCGAGCGTGAGGGCGCTTTGGCCGCCGCCGCCAGCAGCGGCTTGCCTGTCTGTTTGATGCACCGCCAAGGTGAGCCGCAGAGCATGCAGCACGCGCCTAGCTATCGAGATCCCATCGAGCAAGAAGTGGCTACCTATCTCGCCGAGCGCATCGCCGCTTGTGAAGCAGTTGGGTTGCGCCGTCAGCGCTTGCTCATCGACCCTGGGTTTGGCTTTGGCAAAACCGTCGAGCATAACCTGCGGCTATTGAAGTACATGGACACGCTACATTCGCTGGAGCTGCCTATGCTAGTGGGTATGTCGCGGAAAAGTATGATCGGGAAAGTACTGGGACGTCCTGTGGAAGAGCGGTTAGCCGGTGGACTGGCGCTGTCGGCCATGGCGGTGGAGCGAGGCGCGAGCATCCTGAGGGTGCATGATGTCGGGCCCACGGTGGATGCCGTTAACATGGCGTGGGCGGTGTTGCAGGAGGGGTGTGAGCCACCCGTGGATAAGGAGCTTTGAGTATGACAAGACGCTATTTTGGTACCGACGGCATTCGCGGTACCGTGGGGCAAGCGCCTATCACGGCCGACTTCATGCTCAAGCTGGGCTGGGCCGCCGGGCAGGTATTACGCCGTGAAAAAGGGCGCACTCGAGTATTGATCGGAAAAGATACGCGAATCTCGGGCTATATGTTCGAGTCGGCGTTGGAGGCCGGTCTATCGGCCGCAGGGGTCGACGTGTCGCTGCTTGGGCCGATGCCGACGCCGGGAATCGCCTATCTCACGCGAACCTTCCGCGCCGACGCCGGGATCGTGATCTCGGCGTCCCATAATCCGTTCGACGATAACGGCATCAAGTTCTTCTCTGCTGAAGGTAAGAAGTTACCCGACGCGGTGGAAGACCGTATCGAAGCGATGCTGGAGGCGCCGTTGACCACCGTCGATGCGGCGCAGTTGGGCAAGGCGACGCGCATCGATGACGCGGCGGGCCGCTATATCGAATTCTGCAAATCGACATTGCCCGACCGGCTGAGCTTGCACGGCCTGAAAGTGGTATTGGATTGCGCCCATGGAGCCACTTATCATATCGCCCCCAGCGTGTTCCGTGAGCTGGGCGCGGACGTAAGCGTGATCGGTGCCGCACCGGATGGCTTGAATATCAACCATCAGGTTGGCTCGACACACCCGGCCGCGCTGCGCGCAGCGGTCATTCAGCAGGGGGCCGACCTCGGGGTGGCCTTCGATGGTGATGGTGATCGCGTGCTGCTTGTCGATGCCGATGGTCGAGAAGTCGATGGCGACGATATTCTCTATCTAATAGCCCGCGACCGTCACGAGCGTGGTTTGTTGGAAGGTGGCGTGGTGGGCACGCTGATGAGTAATTTCGGGCTTGCCATGGCGCTGGACCGGCTCGGCATTCCTTTCCAACGCGCTAAGGTTGGTGATCGCTTCGTCATGGAGATGATGGCGGCCAACGGTTGGGAGTTGGGAGGTGAGGCGTCCGGACACATCGTTTGCGGGCACGTACAGAGCACGGGAGACGGCGTCGTATCGGCGTTGCAGGTGCTGGCGCTGATGGTGCGAGAGCAGAAACCCTTGCCCGCACTGCTGAAAGGGCTCGAAAAAGTGCCGCAGTCGCTGGTCAACGTTCGCTTGCCCGCCGGGACGAATGCCAAAGAAGTGATGGCAGCCCAGCCTCTTATGGACGCCGTGGCTGCCCTGGAAACAGAGCTGGGTGATCAGGGGCGAGTGCTGTTGCGGCCGTCGGGTACCGAGCCATTGATTCGTGTCATGGTCGAAGGGCGTGCCCATTTGGATGTCGACCGTTTGGCCAATAAGCTGGCAACCCAAGTCGAGGCGCTGCTCGGTTAGTGGCTTCTAAAAGTGAGAGTCGCTTTTACCCGAAAAGCGCGCCGTGCCTGCGATTGCCCGTGCAACAGCGGTTGTCTTGACAAGGCGGCTCCTATACCATTTCGCTCCACCTTGAGTGAGGATTCTTCATGCGTACGCCATTGATTGCCGGCAACTGGAAAATGAACGGTTCCAAGGCGTTGATCGACGCGTTCGGCCAAGCTTTCGCGTCAGCTTCGCTGCCCACGTCCATTGACGTGGTCGTGATTCCGCCGTTTCCCTACCTAGACGCTGCACGCCAAGCGTTCAACGATGCGCCGCTGCAGTTGGGTGCTCAAACGCTCAATCCTCATCACTCTGGTGCGCATACTGGAGAAGTGAGCGGTAGCATGCTCAAAGAGTTGGGCGTGACCTACGTGTTAGTGGGGCACTCTGAGCGTCGCCAGCTCTACCGCGAGAGCGACGAGCAGGTGTTCGATCGGTTGTTGGCAGCGGTGGATGCAGGGCTAACGCCGATTCTCTGCGTGGGGGAAACGCTGGAAGAGCGTGACGGGGGACGCACGATGGACGTCGTTCTGCGCCAAGTTGGCTATATCATGGCCCGCTTAGCCCCCGAGCAGCGCTCACAGGTCGTCATTGCTTATGAACCCGTTTGGGCGATCGGTACGGGCCGGACGGCCACGCCAGAGCAGGCCCAAGAGGTCATGGCAGGCATTCGCGCCTATCAGGCAGGGTTTGATGCGTCGCTTGCCGAGCAGTTGAAACTGCTTTACGGCGGTAGCATGAACGCAAGTAACGCGGCTGAGCTACTGGCTCAGCCGGACATCGACGGCGGTTTGGTGGGGGGTGCTTCACTCAAAACCGACGATTTCTACGCCATTTGTCAGTCAGCAGGATAACGCCATGCAAGTTGCAATTCTTATGGTTCACGTGGTGATTGCGGTCGCCTTGGTTGTACTCATCCTGCTCCAGCAGGGAAAAGGTGCCGAAGCAGGCGCAGCCTTTGGTGGCGGTGCGTCGCAAACGGTTTTCGGCTCGCGGGGCAGCGGTAACTTCCTGTCGCGTACCACCGGTATTTTAGCCGCTGGCTTTTTTGTGACCTCGATGGCTCTAGCATACTTTGCCACTCAGGCAGGCCAAGCGCCGGAAGCCGGTATTCCTGATGCGCGGATGATCGAACAGCAGCAAAACATTCCAACGCTTGACGACTCCCCTGCAAGTATGGATAATACCGCGCCAGTGCTAGAGGAAAGCAGCGAGTAACTTCTTGATGTCGCTTTCTTTAGCCTCCCCTGATGCCGAAGTGGTGGAATTGGTAGACACGCTATCTTGAGGGGGTAGTGACCTTACGGTCGTGCGGGTTCAAGTCCCGCCTTCGGCACCATCTGATTCGCTGATTATTCAGCTTCCCAGACTATCAGGATTGGCACCTGAGACGTAAGATGCACGTGAAGCGAACTATTGAATGAGTTCTTGACGTAAGTCCTTCAAGTGTCTATTATCGTCGACCTAGATTGATGCGGGGTGGAGCAGTCTGGTAGCTCGTCGGGCTCATAACCCGAAGGTCATCGGTTCAAATCCGGTCCCCGCTACCATTTATTTAGTAGCATGGTTTAGGCTCAACGGCATGTATTAAGGTGCTTTTGAGCTGCGAAAAATTCGCGACATGTTGCTAGAATGGTACTACAGGTTTCTTTTGAAAAGCCCCTTCCTGTGAAGGGGCTTTTTGTTAGTAGCTTTTTGTAACTGGTTTTTTGTAAACAGCTTTTATGAAGAGCTTTTTGCGAGCCAAGCGTGTCTCAAGAGCGGATGCTGTTCGAGTAGCCAGAGACACATTCCCAGGTAATGCCAATCAGCCACCTAGCTTTTCTTACGACTCCTGGCCAGGTGCCTGATGCAACGGCTATAGGAGCTTTGTCTGTGGCCACAAAACACGCTGCGCTTCACGCGCTGATCGAACCTGTCGTTGCCGCCATGGGCTTCGAGCTATGGGGTATCGACCATATTTCCCAGGGCAAGCATTCGCGGCTGGTGATTTACATCGAGCGCGAGAGCGGTGTCAGCGTGGAAGACTGCGCTGATATTAGCCGCCAAGTCAGTGCCGTGATGGATGTGGAAGACCCAATTCCCGGCGAATACCGCTTGGAAGTCTCGTCGCCCGGCATGGCACGTCCCCTTTACTCCCTGGATCACTTTATCCGCTATCAGGGCCACCATGTCGCTCTGAAGCTACGCGTCGCGTTCGATGGGCGGCGCAAATACCAAGGGCTCCTCGCAGGTGTCGAGGGCGATGAAGTGCTACTGCAACTGGAAGGCGAAGAGTACTGCTTTCCTATCGAAAGCATCGATTCTGCGCACGTTGTCCCGCAGTTCGACGAATAATACGGGTCGCGGCTTCCGGCAGGCGCCGGGATGATGCACAAAAGGACAGGTTTTCTGGCGAGGCAAACGCATGAGTAAAGAAATCTTAATGGTCGTGGACGCGATCTCCAATGAAAAAGGCGTCCCCCGCGATGTTATCTTCGAGGCGGTCGAAGCCGCACTGGCAAGCGCGTCTCGTAAGCGTTTCGAGCATGAAGAAGCGAACGTGCGCGTGCATATCGATCGCCGCACGGGCGACTACGATACGTTCCGCTACTGGACCGTGGTCGAAGACGACGAATTCGAAACGCCAGACTATGAAATCAAAGAGAGCATTGCCGAGCAGCGCGACCCGCCGCTGAAACTGGGCGATGTGGTCGAGCAAAAGATCGAAAACGCCGTGTTCGGGCGTATCGCCGCGCAAACTGCCAAGCAGGTCATCGTGCAGAAAGTGCGCGAAGCCGAGCGTGCCGAAGTCGTGCGTCAGTACGCTGACCGTGAAGGCGAACTCGTCGCGGGTATCGTTAAGAAGACTACCCGTGACGGTCTGATCATCGATCTGGGGGAGAACGCCGAAGCGTTTTTGCCGCGCAACGAGATGATCCACGGCGAGCGCTACCGGATGAACGAGCGCGTACGTGCGCTGCTGGTCAAGGTCGACCCGGAGGCTCGCGGCGCGCAACTGCAGCTTTCGCGCACCTGTCCTGAGTTCATCATCGAGCTGTTCAAGATCGAGGTGCCGGAAATCGCCGAGCAGCTGATCGAGATCAAGGGGGCCGCTCGCGACCCCGGCTCGCGGGCCAAGATTGCCGTCAAAACCAACGATCGCCGCATCGATCCGGTGGGTGCGTGTGTGGGTATGCGCGGTTCCCGCGTTCAGGCGGTGTCGTCTGAGCTGCAAAACGAGCGTGTGGATATCGTTCTGTGGGACGACAACCCGGCTCAACTGGTGATCAACGCCATGGCGCCGGCCGACGTGGCCTCGATCTTGGTGGACGAGGATGCGCACGCTATGGATGTCGCCGTGGCACAGGACAACCTGGCACAGGCCATTGGCCGTAGCGGCCAGAACGTGCGTTTGGCGTCTGAATTGACCGGCTGGCGGATCAACGTCATGACCGAAGACGAAGCCGAGTCGAAGCGCGAGCAGGAGATCGACAGCCTGGTGGATTCCTTCGTTCATCATCTGGGGGTCGATGATGAGGTCGCTCGCCTGCTGGTGGAGGAAGGGTTCACCACCCTGGAAGAAGTTGCCTACGTGCCGCTCGAAGAGATGCTCGACATCGAAGAGTTCGACGAAGAGCTGGTCGAAGAGCTACGGGCACGTGCGAAAGACGAGCTGCTGACGATGGCCATTGCCTCGGAAGAAGCGCTAGACGGTGCTCAACCAGCGGACGATCTGCTGGAAATGGACGGCATGGAGCGTCATTTGGCCTTCATTCTGGCCAGTCGCGGCATTGTCACAATGGAAGATCTCGCCGAGCAGTCTGTCGACGATCTGGTCGATATCGAGGAGTTGGACGAAGCGCGCGCAGCGGCACTGATCATGACTGCCCGTGCGCCCTGGTTTGAAGTCGATGACGCATCGGACTCAAACACACAGTAAACAGGTCACGGGCTGAGGAGGGTCACTATGTCAGATATGACAGTTAAAGATTTTGCAGTAAAGGTGGGCCGCGATGTGCCCCGCCTCTTGGAACAGATGAAAGAAGCCGGTTTGAAACACCGCTCGGAAAGTGACGCCGTCTCTGAAGACGACAAACAGACGCTGCTGAGCTTTTTGAAGAAAAGCCACGGCGGCGGTGACAGCGAGCCGAGCAAGAACCGCATCACGCTGACCCGTAAAACCCGTAGCCGTATCAAGACCGGCGAGCGTGGTAAAACGATCGAAGTGCAGGTGCGTAAGAAGAAAACGTACGTCAAGCGTGAGGAAGAAGAGAAGCCGAAGGCGCCCGAACCCAAGCACTCGGGGCCGCGTCAGTTAGTCGGTGACATGGCCGAAGCGGAAGCCGAGCGCAAAGCGCGTGATGCTCGCGCTGCAGAAGAGAAAGCCGCTGCGGCGAAAGCCCAGGCAGCCGAAGATGCCGCTCGTAAAGAGGCGGAAGAGCAAGCCAAGGCCAAAGCCACTGATGTGCCGGACATCGAGGTGCCTGAGCTAGACATCGAAGACACGTCGACAGGTGACGATCTACCGCCTGCGCCGCCTAAGGAGGGTCGTACCGACCGTCGTACTGCACCGCCGAAAAAGGCTGCAGCGAAGAAGAAAGGTCGTGACGACGACGATGATCGCGGCGATCGCGAAGAGCGCAAGCGTGGCGGCGGCAAAAAAGTGAAGCGTGCCGAGCGCCGTGGCGGACGTCGCGGTGGGGCCAGCCAAAGTGGCAACGGCAAGCACGGCTTCCAGAAGCCGACGCAGCCGATCGTCCGTGAAGTCTCGATCCCTGAGTCGATCAGCGTTGCTGAGCTGGCCGACAAGATGTCGATCAAGGCCAACGAAGTGATCAAGGCCATGTTCACCATGGGCGCAGCTGTGACCATCAACCAGACCATCGATCAAGATACGGCGGCGATCGTGGTGGAAGAGATGGGCCACAAGGTCAAACTGGTGAAGGATGACGCACTGGAAACGGAAATGCTGGAAGGCATCTCTTACGAAGGTGAAGAGATCACCCGCTCACCGGTCGTCACCGTCATGGGTCACGTCGACCACGGTAAGACCTCACTGCTGGACTACATCCGTCGTGCGAAAGTCGCCACTGGCGAAGCTGGCGGTATTACCCAGCACATCGGTGCCTACCATGTGGAAGATGACCACGGCGGCGTGACCTTCCTGGATACCCCCGGTCACGCGGCGTTTACCGCCATGCGTGCTCGCGGTGCGAAAGCCACCGACGTGGTCATCCTGGTGGTGGCGGCCGACGATGGCGTCATGCCGCAAACCATCGAGGCCGTCGAGCACTCGAAAGCCGCTGGCGTACCGATGGTCGTAGCCGTGAACAAGATCGATAAGCCCCAGGCCGATCCTGATCGTGTCAAGAACGAGCTTTCTCAGCACGGCGTGATCTCGGAAGAGTGGGGGGGCGATACGCAGTTCGTTCACGTCTCGGCGAAAAGTGGTGAAGGCATCGAAGACCTGCTGGAAGCGATTCAGCTCGTGTCCGAGGTTCTCGAACTCAAAGCCGTACCGTCTGCGCCAGGTAAAGGGGTCGTCGTCGAGTCACGCTTGGACAAAGGCCGCGGTCCCGTGGCGACCGTGCTGGTACAAAACGGTACGCTCAAGAAGGGCGACATCGTCCTGGCGGGCCTGCACTACGGTCGCGTTCGCGCGCTGACCAACGAGCTAGGCAAGCAGGTCGATACCGCTGGCCCCGCCATGCCGGTAGAGATCCAAGGTCTCGACGGCACACCAGATGCTGGTGACGACTTCATGGTCGTGGCCGACGAGAAGAAAGCCCGCGAAGTGGCCAACTTCCGTCAGGGTAAATACCGCGAAGTACGCCTGGCGCGTCAGCAGAAGGCCAAGCTGGAGAACATGTTCAGCCAGATGGGCCAAGACGAAGTGGCCAAGGTCAACATCGTCCTCAAAGCCGACGTACAGGGCTCGCTGGAAGCGATCAAAGGCGCCTTGGAAGAGCTCTCCACCGAAGAAGTACAGGTGGCCGTGGTCTCCTCCGGTGTGGGTGGTATCACCGGTACCGACGCCAACTTGGCGCTGGCCTCGGAAGCCATCGTGGTCGGCTTCAACGTCCGTGCTGATGCCGCAGCCCGTGAGATCATCGAGCGTGAAGGTTTGGATCTGCGCTACTACAGCGTCATCTACCACCTGATCGACGAAGTCAAACAGGCCATGAGCGGTATGCTTGCCCCCGAGTGGAAAGAAGAAATCGTGGGTGTGGCCGAAGTACGCGACGTGTTCCGCGCGCCGAAGATCGGTGCGGTGGCTGGCTGTATGGTCGTCGAAGGCACCGTTTCGCGCAGCAAGCGCATCCGCGTTCTGCGTGACAACGTGGTCATCTACGAAGGCGAGCTCGAATCGCTGCGCCGCTTCAAAGACGACGTGCAAGAAGTGCGTAACGGCATGGAGTGTGGCATCGGCGTGAAGAACTACAACGATGTCCAGGTCGGCGACAAGATCGAAGTCTTTGACCAAGTGAAGGTCGAGCGCAGCCTGTAAGGCCGCGCGAGGAGCAATCATGCGCGAATTCAAGCGTACCGACCGAGTAGCCGACCAGCTCCAAAAGGAGCTGGCGGTACTGATCCAACGCGAAGTGAAAGATCCGCGCTTGGGCATGGTCACGGTGAGCGGGGCCACCGTTAGTCGTGACCTTGGCTACGCCGATATCTACGTGACGCTGCTGGGGGAGCAAGATCCCGAGCGTATCAAGGAGAACCTGCAGGTGCTCAAGCGCGCCTCGGGGTTTCTGAGAAGCCAAATCGCCAAGCGTATTCAACTCCGGCACGTGCCGGAGCTGCGTTTTCACTTCGATGAAAGCGTGGTGCGCGGCCAGCACCTCTCGTCGCTAATCGACGAAGCGGTCTCTTCTGACCGCGCACGTCAAGCCGATGACGAAGATGGCAACGAGCCAGGTGAGGGGGCGCGCTAATGGCCCGTCGCCGTCGCGGATTACCGGTCAATGGCGTGGTGCTGCTGGATAAGCCGAAAGGCCTCTCCAGCAACCACGCGCTGCAGCGCGTGCGTCGTCTGTTCGAGGCGCAAAAAGCCGGACATACCGGCACGCTGGACCCCATGGCAACAGGGCTTCTGCCTATCTGCCTGGGGGAGGCCACCAAGTTTTCCGCGCACCTGCTGGAAGCCGACAAGATGTATCGCACCCGGGTAGAGTTGGGGGTGATCACCGACACCGGCGATGCCGAGGGTAACGTCATCGAGCGGCGTGAGGTGCCAAGCCTCACCGGCGAGGATGTGGAGGCCGTGCTGGTCCGCTTTCGTGGCGAGATCGAACAGGTGCCGCCCATGTATTCGGCGTTGAAGCACCAGGGCAAAAAGCTCTACGAGCTGGCGCGTGAGGGCAAGCAGGTTGAACGTGCAGCGCGGCGGGTTAGCGTGTATGATGCGCGCCTGCTGGCGTTCGAGGGCACGGCGTTCGAGCTGGAAGTCAGCTGTAGCAAAGGCACGTATATCCGTACCTTGGCCGAAGACATCGGTCACGCCCTGGGCTGTGGTGCCCACATCAGTCAACTACGGCGGCTCAAAACCGGGCCGTTCGATGGCGACGCTATGTGGACACTGGAGGCGTTGGAAGCACTGGCTAGCCAAGCCGACCGCGAAGCCGAACTCATGCCCGTGGATGTGCTGGTCGATCATCTGCCATCGCTGAGCGTCGATGACACCTCGTTTGGCCGACTGGCCCACGGACAGTCAGCCGAGCTCACCGTCGATGAATTGGCACCCGATGCGTTGGCACGACTTTATCACGCCGAGACGTTTATCGGCCTTGGCGTTGTAAAAGGGCCGCAGGAAGTGGCCCCCAAGCGGCTGTTAAGCACGGTCGCTCGTTCGTAATATCGCGGTAAAACGTTGCAAGGATGTGGCGATTTGCGAGAAAATGGTCGCCTGAGACTGCAAATATGCGTGGTCTCACCCATTCACTTTTAGGCATATTGCTTACTGGAGAGACAGATGGCATTAACCGCTGAGAAAAAGGCCGAGATCGTCAACGAATACGGCCGCGGCGATAACGATACCGGTTCCCCTGAAGTTCAGGTTGCACTGCTGAGCGCCAACATCAACGGCCTGCAGGACCACTTCAAGACCAACAAGCAGGATCACCACTCTCGTCGTGGTCTGATCCGCATGGTAAACCAGCGTCGTAAGCTGCTGGACTACCTGAAGCGTAAAGATTTCGAACGCTATCAGTCTCTGATTCAGCGTCTGGGTCTGCGCCGCTAAGTTCTTAACGGCCATGATTCGAAACGGGCAGCTCCTTGTGAGCTGCCCGTTTTTTTGTTTCTGGTAGCCGTACGGCGCCTCAACGCCTAGAATGGTGGCGAGTCAAACGACCCAAGCGAAAAGACAAGTAGCTATTAATGTTAAAGGAAGTAGCCGTGAATCCGGTCAAAAAAACGTTCCAATACGGTCGCAGCACCGTCACCCTCGAAACTGGGCGTATCGCTCGCCAAGCCACTGGTGCCGTGATGGTCACCATGGACGACACCGTCGTCCTGTGTACGGTGGTGGCGAAGAAAGACGTCAACCCAGGCCAGCCCTTCTTTCCGCTCTCGGTACACTACCAAGAGAAAACCTACGCCGTGGGTAAAATCCCCGGTGGCTTCTTCAAGCGTGAAGGCCGCCCGACGGAGAAAGAGACCCTCACGTCGCGTTTGATCGACCGCCCGATTCGCCCGCTGTTTCCGAAAGGCTTCATGAACGAAGTGCAGGTGATCTGTACCGTTCTATCCACCGACCGTAATCACGATCCGGACATCGCGGCCATGCTCGGCACCTCGGCGGCGCTGAGCATCTCAGGCGTTCCGTTCAATGGCCCGATTGGTGCCGCCCGTGTTGGCTTCAACGAAGAGCAAGGCTACTTCCTGAATCCCACCGTCGAAGAGCTGACCACCTCCGAGCTGGACATGGTGGTGGCCGGTACCGAAAACGCCGTGCTGATGGTGGAGTCCGAAGCGCAAGAACTGCTCGAAGACGAAATGCTGGGTGCCGTACTGTTTGGCCACCAGGAGATGCAGGTCGCGATCGACGCCATTAAAGAATTGACTGCCGAGGCCGGTAAGCCGCGCTGGGAGTGGCAGGCGCCGGCAGAAAACGTTGCCTTGAAAACGGCCATGGCCGACGCCTTTGAAGCCAAAGTGGGTGAGGCGTACCGCATCACCGATAAAATGCAGCGCCAAGATGCACTCGCAGCGCTGAAAGACGCGGCCGTCGAACAGTTAGCGGCCGCGGAAGGCGAAGAGGAAGCGGAAGGCAAGTTCAGCAAGGATGACGTGAAAGGCGCGTTCGCAGCGCTTGAGAAGCGTGTGGTGCGCTCCCGCGTGGTCAAGGGCGAGCCGCGCATCGATGGCCGCGACAACGTTACCGTGCGTCCGCTGAACATCGACGTCGGCGTGCTGCCGAAAACTCACGGCTCGGCCATCTTCACCCGTGGTGAGACCCAGGCCATTGCGGTCGCAACACTCGGCACGCTGCGTGATTCGCAGCTCATCGAGTCGCTGGAAGGCGAGCGTAAAGACCGCTTCATGCTGCACTACAACTTCCCTCCCTACTCGGTGGGTGAAGCTGGCTTCATGGGTGGCCCAAAGCGCCGTGAAATCGGCCACGGCCGTTTGGCGCGTCGCGGTGTCCAAGCGATGCTGCCGTCTGAAGAAGAGTTCCCCTACACCATCCGTGTGGTGTCGGAAATCACCGAATCCAATGGCTCTAGCTCCATGGCGTCCGTGTGCGGCTCCTCGCTGGCGTTGATGGATGCGGGCGTTCCGCTGAAAGCCCCGGTGGCGGGTATTGCCATGGGCCTCGTCAAAGACGAAGACGGCTACGCGGTGCTGACCGATATCCTGGGTGACGAAGACCACCTGGGTGACATGGACTTCAAAGTGGCCGGTTCTGAAGAGGGCGTCACTGCCCTGCAGATGGACATCAAGATCGAGGGCATCAACGAAGAGATCATGGAGACTGCGCTGCAACAGGCCCACGATGCGCGCATCGGTATCCTGGCGCAGATGAACGCCGTGATCAGCCAGAGCCGTAACGAGGTGTCGGAAAACGCCCCCTCCATGGCGACGATCAAAATCGATCCGGACAAGATTCGCGACGTTATCGGCAAGGGCGGCGCCACCATTCGCAAGATTTGCGAAGACACCGGTGCATCGATCGATCTTGATGACGATGGCACCGTTCGCATCTACGCCGAAGACAAAGCCGCTGCCAAGAAAGCGATCGATACCGTACTGGCGATCACCGCCGAAGCGGAAATCGGCAAGCTGTACAAAGGCAAGGTCGTACGTATCGCCGACTTTGGTGCGTTCGTGAACATCATGCCGGGAACCGATGGCCTGGTGCACATCTCGCAAATCGTCCAGGAGCGCGTCAATAACGTGCGCGACTTCCTGAACGAAGGCGACGATGTCATCGTGAAGGTGTTGGATATCGACAACCGCAACCGCGTGAAGCTCTCGATCAAAGAGATCACCGAAGAAGAGAAAGCAGCGTTTGAAGCTGCCGAGGCGGACGTCGCTAGCTAACGAGCGCTCAGCGTAGGATTTACCGCCCCCGCAGCCCTTGGCTGTGGGGGCGGTGTCGTTTTGATAGGTCAGGAATGTGAGGACATAGCATGGAGCAGCAGGAATCGCCGCGTTGGTGGGCGGTGGTGGCCGTGATGATCGGCATTTTTTTGTTGGTGACCGCAGAGCAACTACCTATCGGTTTGCTCTCTCAGGTGGCAGAATCGATGGGCGTGACCCCAGGTATGGCAGGGTTGATGGTGACGGTGCCCGGCGTCGTGGCGGCGTTTTCAGCGCCGCTGCTGCCGGTGGCGGTAGGGCGTCTCGATCGCCGTATCATGCTGACGCTGATGATGGCAGTGATGGTGCTGGGCAGCGTGCTCTCCGCCATGGCCAGCAACTTTGCCCTACTGTTGGCGGCGCGAGTGTTGGTGGGTATCAGTATCGGCGGTTTTTGGGCCATTGCGGGCAGTATTGCGCCACGTCTGGTGCCTAGCGATCAGGTATCGCGGGCCATGACCATCATTTTTGGCGGCGTGGCGGCGGCCTCGGTGCTTGGCGTACCGTTGGGCACGCTGCTGGGTGATATCAGTAACTGGCGCGTGGCCTTTGGTGCCTTGGGGGGCTTGAGTTTGCTCACGGCGTTGGCGCTTTGGCGCTGGCTACCGCCACTGCCGCCCCGAGAGCCGGTGCGGCTTCGGGTGCTGGCGCAACAGCTAAAGAATCGTGGCGTGCGGGTAGCCGTGTTGACCACGGGGTTTGTTGTGGTGGGTCACTTTGCGGCCTACACCTTCATTAGTCCCATTTTGCAAGAGATCAGCGGGGTCGCGCAGCGCCATGTCGGAAGCCTGCTGCTGCTGTACGGTGCGTCGGGGATTTTGGGCAATATCGTTGCAGGGATGTTTGCTGGCCGTCACCCGTACCGTGCGGTGCTCGCGATTCCTAGCGTACTGCTGGTGGTCGTGGCGATCTTCCCGGTGGTAGGCGTAGAGCCGACCAGTGGCGTGCTGCTGTTAATGCTGTGGGGTGCTGTATTTGGCAGCGTATCAGTGAGTATTCAGACATGGATTCTACGCACGGCGCCCAATACGGAAGCCGCCACGGCGTTAATGGCGTTCGTCTTCAACATGTCGATTGGCCTGGGGGCCATGGTCGGGGGGCAAGTGGTCGATGGCACCAGCCTGCCGGTGGCGATGTGGGTCGCCTCGGGGCTGTTCCTCATGGGCGTACTGTTGGTATGGCGCACGCCGTCGCGCATCGTTGGTGAAAAGCGCCGCTAATACACGATGGGTAAAAGCCCCCGCCACGGCGGGGGCACGCTTTAGCGGGGCACAGCGGGCGTTATGGACGCTCGATGGCCAGTGCAACCCCTTGGCCACCGCCAATGCATAGCGTCGCCAAGCCTTTTTTGGCATCGCGGGCGATCATTTCGTGGAGCAGTGTCACCAGCACGCGGCAGCCCGACGCACCAATGGGGTGACCTAGCGCGATGGCGCCGCCGTTGACGTTCACCTTCGACGTGTCCCAGCCCAGCTCTTTATTGACCGACAGCGCTTGAGCAGCGAAGGCTTCGTTGGCTTCGACGAGGTCCAGGTCATCCAGGCTCCAGCCCGCTTTTTCCAGGCAGCGACGGGTGGCGGGGGCCGGTCCGATCCCCATGATGGCCGGGTCGACGCCTGCGTTGGAGTAGGCGGCAATGCGGGCTAGGGGCTCCAGGCCAAGCTCTTTGGCTTTTTCCGCCGAGCAGAGCATAACCACGGCCGCGCCGTCGTTCAGCGACGAGGCGTTACCCGCCGTCACGGTGCCCTCTTTCTTGAACGCAGGACGCATCCCGGCCAGCTTGTCTGCCGTGACTTCACGAGGGTTTTCGTCGGTATCGAAGACCACCGGGTCGCCTTTACGCTGCGGCACCTCGACCGGGACAATCTGGCTTTTGAATTTGCCCTCTTTGATGGCGGCGGCAGCTTTTTGCTGGGAAGCGGCGGCAAATTCGTCCATGGCTTCTCGCGTGATGCCATATTTCTCTGCCAGGTTCTCGGCCGTGATGCCCATGTGGTAGTTATTGAACGCATCCCACAAGCCATCATGCACCATGGAGTCGATAGCCTTCCAGTCGCCCATGCGCTGTCCGTTGCGCGAGTTCGGCAGAATATGGGGAGAGGCGGACATGTTCTCCTGACCACCGGCCAGCACGATCTCGGCATCGCCGCAGCGGATGGCTTGAGTCGCCAGGTGCAGCGCTTTGAGGCCAGAGCCACACACTTTGTTGATCGTCATGGCCGGTACGGTGTCTGGCAGGCCTGCCTTGATGGCTGCTTGGCGCGCCGGGTTTTGGCCAACGCCTGCGGTCAGCACCTGACCCAGCAGCACTTCGTCGATCTGCTCGGGCGCGACGCCGGTGGAAGCGATAATGTCTTTGATGACCAGCGCACCCAAATCGCTGGCGGGAATCCCTGCGAGTGACCCCCCGAAACTACCTACAGCGGTGCGGCGAGCCGCCACAATGACCACGTCTTGCATACAATGACTCCTTGAGTGAGTGTCGCATTGTGCCTATGGCAGATAGGCGTGCCGCCTATCCATTGTTGTTAGTGGTGTGACTTTGTGTCGTGTCAGGCTTGGCTATCAGCATAGGGGAAGGTTGTGCATTGCGGCAATACGCTTTTAGCGCCAATAAAAAACGGGCCGATCAACGGCCCGTTCTTAGCGCGTCAGTTGGCTTACGCTAGCTGTACCGGAATGGCGTTACTGGTATGGCTGACGTGGTTACCTTCCTGTAGATACACCAGCGCGGGCTGGTGGTTGTCGAGCTCGGCCTCTGAGTAATGGGCGTAGCTGCAGATGATGATGCGATGTCCCGGCGCGGCCAGGTGGGCCGCGGCGCCGTTGATCGAAATCAAGCGCGAGCCCTCTTCGCCACGAATGGCGTAGGTAGTGAAGCGCTCGCCGTTCTCGACATTGTAAATCTGGATCTGTTCGTTTTCGCGGATACCGGCCATGTCCAGCAGGTCGCCGTCGATGGCGCACGAGCCTTCGTAATTGAGAACGGCGTGGGTAACGCGGGCCATGTGCAGCTTGGCTTTGAGCATGATGGTGTGCATGGGAACTCCTGAGTAACGAGCAAGCCTTGCAGGCTAGCGACGAGCAGCGCTGGGTAGCTGCACGCTGAGATTGTCGATGAGACGCGCAGGGCCAAGCTTGGCAGCGGCCAGTAGCACGGCGTGGCGCGTGGTATCGGTGACAGGGCCGAGGGCGGCATCCCGTAGTTCGAGGTAATCTGGCGTAAAGCCGGCATCATACAGCGCCGCTTTGCCCCGTTGTAGTACCTTTTCGATGGATTCACCTTGCGCCAGTGCGTTGCGCAGTTCGCACAGCGTTTTGTAGAGCGTTGGCGCCGTGGCGCGCTCCTGGGCGCTGAGATAGCCGTTGCGCGACGAGAGCGCCAATCCATCATCGGCGCGTACGATCGGCACGCCGATGATCTCGATGGGCATGTGCAGATCAGCCACCAGCTTACGAATTACCGCAAGCTGCTGATAATCCTTTTCACCAAAGCAGGCAATGTCCGGCTGCACTAGGTTGAACAACATGCTGACCACGGTGGAGACGCCGTCAAAGTGGCCGGGGCGTGAGCCGCCGCAGAGCCCTTCGCCGACCACGGGCACGTGAACGCGGGTCTGGGCCTCCAAGCCGTTGGGATAAAGGGCGCTCACCGTAGGCGCAAACAGCAGGTCACACCCTGCTTCGGTGAGGTGGTGCTGGTCGGCGTCGAACGTCCGTGGATAAGCGTCCAGATCTTCGCCGGGGCCGAACTGCATCGGGTTGACGAACAGGCTAGCGACGACCACGTCGGCGTGCTGGCGGGCGGTGGCGACCAGCGCTAGATGGCCCGCGTGAAGATTGCCCATGGTCGGCACCAGCGCAATACGCTGGCCCTTTTGGCGAGCGTCACGCAGCGTGGCGCGAAGCTCGGATATATCTCGCAAAGTGCGCATAGAGAAGTCGCTGTCGCTCACTGAAAAACGGTTACTTAAAAACAGTGCTCTGGGGCGGGGAAGGCGCGGCGCTTGACGGCGTCATGGTACTGCTCGAAGGCGCCCTGGATGGAGCTGGCCTCCGCCATGAAGTTTTTCACGAAGCGCGGCGTACGGCCGTGCGTGACCCCCAGCACGTCGTGCATGACGAGAATCTGTCCGTCGGTGTCTGGGCCTGCGCCGATCCCAATGACCGGTACGTCTAGCGCTTCGGTCACCGCTTTGCCCAAACTAGCGGGCACGCACTCCAGCAAAATCACCGAGGCGCCGGCGTCCACTAGCACTTTGGCATCGTGAATGATTTGCTCGGCTTGCGCCGCTTCGCGGCCTTGTACCTTATAGCCGCCCAGTTGATAGACGGTTTGCGGCGTCAGACCCAGGTGGGCACACACCGGCACGCCGCGGCGAGTCAGTTCGCGAATGCCATCGGCCATCCATGCTTCGCCCTCTACCTTGACCAATTCCGCACCTGCTCGCATCAGCGCTGCGCCATCTTCCAAGAGGCGCTCCGTGGTGGCATTGCTCATGAACGGTAGGTCGACCATCAGCAGGCTGTGGCCTTTGCCGCGTGCAGCACAGCGGGTGTGGTAACAAATGTCATCGATGGTCACGGGCAAGGTGCTGCTGTGCCCCTGTAACACCATCCCAAGGGAGTCGCCTACCAGCAGGACATCGATACCCGCCGCGCTAGCAGCATGGGCAAAGGAGGCATCGTAAGCAGTCAGGCAGCTGAACGTTTCACCGGCGCGTTTATACGCCTGCAGGGTGCTCAGGGTGACGGTTTTCATGGCGTGCTCTCATTCAAACGTGATGGGGCCGATGCGGCGAGTGCGCTCGAGGCGCCTGCGCTCTGCTCGGCCATTATTATCGCAGCGTCCCTGCCTGCGCGATGTGGCGTAACCGGCAATTGTTACCTGATTGGGGGCGTGGTGTCGAGATTTGTGTCAGATGGTAGCAGTGGCGGTGACATCGGTAGCACTTAAGTGCCGAATATCGCTCGTATTGAGGCGCGATAGCCACGTTTCGAGCGGTTGCTGGTGCAGCGTGATGGGCTGCTGAAGCGCCGTGGAGACCTCTGCCAGCGGTACGAGTACGAAAGCGCGGGCGTGCATCTGCTCATGAGGTACGGTCAAGCGGGGGTGCTGCAGGGTATGTTTTCCGTAAAGCAGCACATCTAGGTCTAGCGTGCGTGGCCCCCAGTGGCGTAGCCGCCGACGCCGATGGCGCTGCTCCAGCGCCTGTAGCTGGTCAAGGAGCGCCAGCGGCGACAGGTGGGTCTCTAGGCAGGCGACGGCATTGATGAAGTCCGGCTGATCTTGTGGGCCGATGGGCGCCGTGGCGTAGAGCGATGACTTGGCCACTCGTCGCGATAGTGGCAAGGTGTCCAATTCCTGGAGCGCCCGCTCCACCTGCTCGGTGGGGGTCTCTAAATTGCTGCCGAGGCCGATATAGCAACGCAAGGCGCTATTCACTGTTGGCCCTCCGCGATTTGCGGCGTTTTTTACGACGGCGGTCGCCTTGGCTGGCCGGATCGCTGCCGACCTTCTGCAGGAGTCGGCGCTGCTCGTGATCGTCGCCTTTCTGGAACGACTCCCACCAGTCACCCAAGCCGCGGGGAATTTCGCCCGCCTGCTCGCGTAGCATCAGTAGATCGAAGGCAGCGCGAAAGCGCGGATGCTCTCGGGTTTGGAACGCGCGCTTGCCCCGTCGCATTGGCAGCCGTGCCTGAAGCTCCCAAATTTCGCGCATGGGAATCCCAAAGCGCTTGGGAATGGAGGTGTGCTGGAGCTGGCGCGATACGACCTGCTGAGCCGCGGTTTGCAGGGCGGGCACGGCAGGCATGCCCTCACGCTCGAGCTCGGCCTGGCGGTGAACGACCGGCGCCCATAGAAACGCTGCCAGCAAAAACGCGGGCGTGACGGGGCGGTCTTCGGCGATACGCTTGTCGGTATTGGCGAGTGCCTGCTCAATGAGCTCCTCTGCCCAAGCGGCGTCGGCCATGGCCTCTTCGGCTTCCGGGAAAAGCATGCCAAACAGGTTGTAGTGGCTCAACAGGCGGAAAGTGATCAGCCCGTGGCCCGACATGAAGAGTTTGAGCACCTCATCGAACAGGCGAGCCGGCGGAATTTGCAGCAGCAGAGGCGCAAGATCGTACATGGGCGCTTCGGTGGCGGGCTCGATAGTGAAGTCGAGCTTGGCCGCAAAGCGCACCGCGCGCAGCATCCGTACCGGATCTTCACGGTAGCGGGTGGCGGGGTCGCCGATCAGGCGCAGCGTGCGCGATTCGATATCTCGCGCTCCGTTGGCAAAGTCGTGGATCGTGAAGTCGGCAATATTGTAGTAGAGCGCATTGACGGTGAAGTCGCGGCGCAGTGCGTCCTCTTCGATATTGCCCCATACGTTGTCCCGCAGCAGCAAGCCATCGTCCGATTGGTGAGCGATATGGTCGCCGTGCTCGTCCTGAGGTTTGCCGCGGAATGTCGTTACCTCGATGACTTCGCGGCCAAAGCGTACATGCACGATGCGAAAGCGGCGGCCAATCAGGCGTGAGTTGCGAAATAGATCGCGCACCTGCTCGGGTGTAGCGTTGGTGGCCACATCGAAGTCTTTCGGCATTTTGCCCAGCAGCGCGTCGCGAATGCAGCCACCCACGAGATAGGCATCGAACCCGGCGCCGTTGAGACGATAAAGCACCTTGAGCGCGGCTTCACTGATTTGCTGGCGAGAAACGGGATGCTCGGAGCGCGGAATAATACGAGGGCTGGGCGCATCTGAGGCGCTCTCAGGGGAATCGAGCAGGGATTTCAAGTGCTCTCCCGGACTGTGTAATAAACGGGTAAATCCTTTAAACATGCGGCGATGTCGACTCGCAGTGTATCGAAAACGGTTTCGAAAAACGTGACCGTATGGAGGACGGTAAAGGGTTGAGTGTATCCGACCCCCTGGGGCTTGCAAAGAGCGGTTTGCAATGAGCCGTCGAACCTGACGTCAATGCCACCCGTAAACGCGGAAAGGGGAGGCTACGTGAGCCTCCCCTATAAAGCAGACAATCAGCATCCATGCTGCTGTTTTTATTCATGATGGCACATCGCCCTGAATACGCACCGCAGTCGGCAGGCGTAAAGAACCACTCTGATTCCGACCGCCTCGTATTCAAAACAATAATCCAACCGCGAACTTTTCTCTCCCGGCGAGTTGTTATTGGCTCCGGGGGTGTACACCTATGCTGCTATTGTTGTTGTTCGGGTGCAGACCTTGTGTACGTCGCGTCCTTATTTGGGCACTTGCTGTGTATTGTTATTGTTTGCTGCGCGTTTGCTTGGCTCCGCTAGGTAACCCTGTGCTGCGCGTGCAAGTCATGAGACTCAAGCCTGTTGTTCTTGTTCGTGCCGTTATCTCTACCTGGCCTTGTTGTTTTTGTTTTGGCTCAGGTCGGGGCGGTGTCATGTTGTTGTTATTAGTGACTGACCGCGCTGCCCAGTTTGTTCTTCTTGCCTAGTAATAGTGCACTCGCCGTGCCACCCATTTAATACGTTATGAATTTCAGTAGTTTGGCGATTTTCGAGTGGGTCAGGGAACTATTGGGAAGGGAAAGTGTTACCCGTTTTGGCGGCAATTTTGCGCAGCGTTGTGTGGGAAGGTAACAGTGCTCGGGTAACGAATTCCGGATATTTCTTAATCAAATCAATCTATTGGACGTTGGTATTACGCCAAACGTCTAACGGCGTGCGGTTTTTTTCCGAGGAATCCCCAGTCTTTGGCGTCGTTCCCATAAGTTCTTGCGGCTAATGCCGAGTTTTTGCGCCAGTTCGGTTTCGCTCATTTGATCCTGATGTTCCAACACGAAGTGCTGAAAATAGTCTTCCAACGATAGGTCCTCCTCATCGACGGGGGCAACTGCCTCGCTAGGCGAGGGGCTGGTGGCAGGTGGCTGGGAGCGGTGGGTAACTGGACCAAGTCCCAAATCATCAGGGTGAATCAGGTGGCCTTCGGCAAGAATCACGCCGCGCTCCAGCGCATTTTCCAGCTCGCGCACGTTACCGGGCCAGGGATAGTCGCGTAGGTCTTGGCGGGCCGCTCTGGAGAGCCGTAGCCCTGGGCGTTCGTGGCGCTTGCAAGCCTTCTCTAGCAGGATATCGGCGATTTTGAGTACGTCGTCTTCGCGCTCGCGCAGCGGTGGCAGGGCAATCTGCATCACGTTCAATCGATAGTACAAATCAAGCCGGAACTCGCCGCTTTTGGAAAGCGCGCGCAGATCACGGTGAGTAGCGGCAATCAAGCGAACGTCCACATGGCGGGTTTCCACGGAGCCAATTTTGCGGATCTCGCCCTCTTGCAGTACGCGTAGCAGCCTCGCTTGGGCATCCAGGGGCAGCTCGCCAATTTCATCGAGAAAGAGCGTACCGCCGTCGGCAGCTTCGACCAAGCCGGTGCGTGCAGCGCTGGCACCAGTAAAGGCGCCTTTTTCGTGACCAAACAACTCGGATTCGATCAGCGTTTCGGGGATCGCCGCGCAGTTGACGCAAATCAGCGGCGCTTTGGCACGCTTGCTCTGTTGGTGAATGGCGCGCGCGACTAGCTCTTTGCCGGTGCCAGACTCGCCTTGAATCAGCACGGTGACGTCTGCAGGGGCGGTTTTACGAATACGCGTATACACCTCTTGCATGGCAGTGCAGTCACCGATCATGGTTTGGCGGCCTCCGCCCTCATCGGTGACATCTGGCGGCGTACCCTGCTGCATCGACTGCTTGTGCAAAATTCGCTCGACGGTTTCCAGAAGCTCAGTGTGGTCGAAGGGCTTGGCGACATAGTCGACCGCGCCCTGCTTGAGGGCATCGACCGCCGAACGCATGCTGGCGTAGCTCGTCATGATCAAAACGGGAGCGGGGGCGGCGAGTTCGATGAGCGTTGTACCCGGCTCTCCAGGCAGGCGCAGGTCGCTGATGATGAGATCAAAGTCGCTGAGCGGCTGAGCGCTGGCCTCTTCGGCGCTGGCCGCTTCGCTGACGTGATAGTCATGGCGCTCCAGTAGGCGCTTTAGCGCGCTGCGAATAATCGCTTCATCTTCAACAATCAGTATCCTGGGCATGGGGCAAGTGATCATCCTGTTGGTAAAGCGGTAGCCAAAGCGTGATGGCCGTGCCGCGAGGCTTTCCGGGAGGGGGCGACGCCACCTCTATTTTGCCGTGGTGCTCATTGATGATTTGATACGCCAACGATAGCCCAAGTCCAGTACCTTCACCCGCCGGTTTAGTGGTGGTGAACGGTTCGAACAGGCGGTGTTTGACGCTGGGATCAATTCCATGGCCATCATCGACGACTCGCCACCAGGCGTGGCTGGCCTGGGTGCCTGCCTCTATGTGCACCGTTCCCTTGGGAGAGCAAGCATCTTTGGCATTGCTCAGTAAATTTACCATGACTTGCGTAAGGCGCTGAGCATCGCCGCGCACCACAATGTCATTTGGGCAGCGGTTGGTAAAGGTGACATCCTCCCCTGAGCGGGCTAAATGGATCAAGTGCAGGGCGTCGTCGCTGACCGCGGTGAGCGACACCCGGGCGGCGGGAAGCGGTCGCTCCGGTCGTCCGCCATGGGCAAAACCGACGAGGGAATTGACGATTTTAGTCACCCGCTGAGTGAGCTGCTGGATCTGGTCGGCGGTTTCCAAAAGCGCCGGGTCGTCGGTGTCGTAGCGCAGATTTTGCGCCAGCGATGAAATGCCGGTGATCGGGTTGCCAATCTCGTGGGCGACCCCGGCGGCAAGCTGGCCAATGGAGGCGAGTCGCGCGGCGTGCACCAGCTCCTCCTCCAGCCACTTCATCTCGGTGTGATCCTCCACCAGAATGACGCTGCCGCCGCGACTGTCGTGGCCGCTGAGCACCGCTTTGTGCAGCGTCAAAAAGTAGTCCTTACCGTGCAGCGTGACCGCCTGTTTGTACAGCGGCGTTTGGCTGGCAGTCAGCACGCTGCCCAGCAGCGTGGGCCAGGGCGGCGGCAGGCTGTCTCGCCGAGAGCCGATGACGCTATCGCCGCTGATACCCGAGAGCTGCGAGAGCGCTTGGTTCCACATCAGAAGCTCGTCGTCGTCGCCCAGCACGCACAGCCCCACCGGCAGGTAGGCCAGGGTCTGGCGGTGGTGGCGGCGAAGGCCATCCAGTTCGCGGGCAAGCCCGGTCAGTCGCGAACGGTAGGCTTCCAAGCGGCTTTCGACGAAATGGATGTCGTCGGTCACAGGGGCGTCATCGTGGCGGTAGGGCAGATAGCGGTCGACGATGTCCCGCGCCACCGAGGGGCCCATCAGGCCCGACAGGTTGGCCTGAATGCGGTCGCGTAAACGGCGCAGGGCATAGGGGCGTCGCTCTTGCGGGGTCAGGTTGAGCGCTTTCAACGCGCGGTCCACTTCTCGGCTCGCGGCTTCGTCGCCCAGCGCTTGGGCCAGGTGGGCGGGGAAATCTCCCGCGGTGGCGGCTTCCAGCGGCAGGCGTTTGGAGCGGATGACCGCATCCACCGAGCAGGCTTCCGCCGCCGAGCGCTCGCCCTCCGAAATGCGCGTAAATAGCGATACCACGATCAGCAGCACGATATTCACCGCCAGCGAGATCAGCGTGGCGTTGTACCAGGGGGGGGCATCGGCGGGCATCAACAAGCTGAACGGCAGCGCGGGGAGGGCGATATCGAACAGTAGCGGCAGCCACAGCCCCCACAGCCAGACGCCGATACCGCCCATGAGACCGGCAATCATGCCTTTGCGGTTGGCACCGGGCCAATAGAGCAGCGCCAGCAGGCCCGGTAAACACTGCGCCATGCCCACGAACGCGGCCAACCCTAGGTTCGTGAGCGAGTGATAGCGCCCGACGCTTTCGGCAAACAGCCAGCCACCGACAATGACGGCCCCGACCAGGGCCCTGCGTAGCCACAGCAGCCAGCCGTAGAGGTCACTACGCGCCTCTGGCGGACGGGCGACCAGTACGATGTGATTCAACACCATGCCAGAGAGCGCGAGCGCAATCATCATCATCGTGCCGCTGGCGGCCGCCAGGCCCCCTATGAACGCCAGCGCGCCGACCCACCAATGCTCGGTCATTAGGTACGCCGCATAGGCGGCAAGCGGCACGCTCTCGTTGGCCGACTGCGCGGCCCATAAAATGAGCGGCACCGGTAGCGCCATCAGTAGCAAAAAGAGCGGCAAGGTCCAGCTCGCCTGCAGCAAGGTGTGGCGAGAGAGGCTTTCGGCAAAGGTGATTTGAAACAGGTGCGGCATCATGAAGGCCGCCGCGAAAAACAGCAGTAGAAGCGTGCGCCACTGGGGGGCTTCGAGCTGAGGCGTAGCCGCTTGCAGCGCCGCACCGGGGCCTTCCAGCCAGCGCTGTAAATCCTGTGGTCCATCAAACACCCACCAGAGTGCAATGGCACCGAGCCCGAGCATGGCCAGCAGTTTGACCACCGATTCGAAGGCGATCACGCTGAGCAGCGTGTCGTGGCGGTGCCGATGGTGATGGCGCGCGCCAAACAGCACGGCGCAGCCTGCAATGACCCCACAAAACAGCAGCGCGACGGCGGCGCTATAGCGGCTGCCGGTGAGCAGCTGCACGGCATCGCTCAAGGTTTGCACCTGTATGCCCAGCAGCGGCAGTACGGCAAGCAGACTCAATAGCGTCACCAGCGTGCCTGCCCAGCGGGAGCGGTAGCGAAAGGCGAACAGATCTGCCAGCGAGGAGAGCTGGTAGGTGCGGGTGATGCGCTGAATCGGTACCAGCAGCACGGGGGCAAGCAAAAAGGCCCCCGCTGGCCCCAGGTAGTAAGCGAGGTAGCCGAATCCAGCATTCGCGGCTAATTCGATGCTGCCGTAGATGGCCCAGGCACTGGCGTATACGCCAAGCGCCAAGGTGTACACCATCGGGTGGCGAGTAATGCGCACCGGTACCCAGCCCCGCTCGACGGCCAAACCGCAGCCAAACAGCAGCCCGAGATAGCCAAGCCCCAGTAATACGACGCTTATTAACTCAGCGTTCATCCAGTTTCCTTTTCTGCTCGAGCCAGAGCGTCAGAGCTATCAACACGCCCCAGATGGCAAACGGGCGGTACCAGGCAACGCTCGGGTCAGCCCAGCCATCCATGAACAGCGGGGAAAGCAGATACCCGCCAAAGACGAGAAATAGCATGATGCGGTAGACGTACATCTTACGGCTCCGGTGGGGCAGAGCGGTGGGGCTGCGGTGCCAAATGTGCCACTGACCAGTGCTCGATGGCCCATCGTAACTGGACCTCGGGGGGCTCCTCGACGAGCGCTGGCGGTGGCGCCTGATCGAGCAGCTGCAGCGCTTGAAACAGCTGGCGACGAATCCCGCGACTCTCCTCGGCCAGAGCAGGGGCGAGGTTTTGCTTGGAGAGCTTTTGGCCGCCCTCCGTGACCACTAGCGGCAGATGCAGATAGCGCGGCGTAGGCACCTGTAGCGCTGCTTGTAACTGCTGCTGCCAAGGCGTGTTATCCAGCAAGTCGACTCCCCGTACGATGTCGGTGATGCCCTGATGGGCGTCGTCCACGACCACCGCGAGCTGATAGGCCCATAATTGATCTTTGCGCTTCAACACGACATCGCCCAGGTCGGCGGGGTCGAAGTGCTGCTCGCCGAACAGTCGGTCGTTCCAACCGACGGGACGTTGGGCGAGGTCGCTTCGCAACCGCCAGGCGACTGGCTGGCTGGCATCGCACACGCCGCCTCGGCACCAGCCTGGGTAGATGTCGAAGGCCTGCCACTGCTTGCGTGAGCAGCTGCAGGGGTACGCCAGCCCCCGATCGATGAGCTGCTCAAGCGCGTGTTGATAGGCGTCATGACGCTGGCGTTGCCACATGACGTCCTCATCCCATGTCAGGCCAAAAGCCTCCAGCTGGCGCAAAATGGTGCTGTCCGTGCCCTCGGGGCAGCGCGGCGGGTCGATGTCTTCGATACGTACCAGCCACTGGCCCCCCGCAGCGCGGGCATCCAAATAGCTGCCGAGCGCGGCCACCAGCGAGCCAAGATGCAGGGGCCCGGAGGGGGTAGGGGCGAAGCGTCCTCGGTAGTGAGCGGTGGCGGTCATGGCAATCCGTGCGTGAAAACGGTAAAGCAGTAAGTAGAGAACAAGATGACAAACAAAAACGGGCACCTCAAGGGTGCCCGCTGTCGACCATCTTAGCAGGATGCTCAACCGCCCAGCTGTTTCTCTTTTAGCTCGGCCAAGGTTTTGCAGTCGACGCACAGTGTGGCCGTGGGCCGTGCTTCCAGGCGGCGAATACCGATTTCCACGCCGCAGGCTTCGCAAAAACCGTAGTCGTCATCATCGATCTTTTCGATGGTTTCGTTGATTTTCTTCAGCAGCTTGCGCTCGCGGTCCCGGGTACGCAGTTCCAGGCTAAAGCCCTCTTCCTGTGTGGCGCGGTCAGCGGGGTCGGCATAGTTGTTAGCATCTTCCTGCAGGTGGCGTACGGTACGATCCACCTCTTCCATGAGGTCCTGTTTCCAGTCCAGAAGCAGCTGGCGGAAGTGCGCGAGCTGCTTCTCGTTCATATACTCTTCACCCGGTGCCGGCTCATACGGTGTGAAGGACTTGGACGCTTCCGGTTTCTTTTCCGCTACTGGCATGGGAGTGCCCCTTACGTATGTGACTGCTGATCGACCATGAGCGTGTGCCACGATCTCACGCCAAAGGGATGCTTGTTTAGCTGAAAATTGCGCGCGATGCAAGCATAATAGTGCGCTTTCGACCATGGTCCCACATCTTGTGCGACCTGCGTCATGGTTTAACTACTGCTAGGTGAAGGAGCCGTTATGGCCTGGAATTCGCGTGTCGATCACGTTGCGCCTTTTCGCGTAATGCACTTATTGGAAATGGCTCAGGCGCGTGAAGCGGCAGGCCATGACGTGATTCACCTGGAAGTGGGCGAACCTGATTTCGCAACGCCCGCCCCTATCGTCGCCGCCGGGCAGCAGGCGCTGGCCAGCGGCAGAACACGCTACACCCCCGCCGCCGGTTTAGCGTCGCTGCGCGAGGCCATTGCCGGGCACTACGCCGAGCACTTCAACGCCACGGTTGACCCCGCCCGTATTCTGGTCACCCCCGGTGCGTCTGGCGCACTGCTGCTGGCCAGCCAGCTGCTTGTCGAAAATGGTGATCGAGTGCTAATGGCTGACCCAAACTATCCGTGTAACCGCCACTTCATGGCGCTGGCAGGGGCCGAGGTCGACGCCGTGTCGGTAGGGCGTGATAGCGGCTGGCAGCTCACCGCACCGCTGATCGAGCAGCACTGGCAGGCCAAGACGCGTATAGCCATGCTGGCAAGCCCCTCCAACCCGACCGGGCATACGCTGGATGCCCCGGCGCTCGCCAAGGTGATCGACACCGTGGCTGCCAAGGGTGGCGACGTCATCGTCGACGAGATCTACCAGGGGCTGAATTACGATGACGCGCCGCTGTCGGCCACGTCATTGTCAGATGACGCTTTTGTGGTGAACAGCTTCTCCAAGTACTTCGGCATGACCGGCTGGCGCTTGGGTTGGCTGGTGGCGCCAGAGCATGCCGTCGAGCCGCTGACCCGGCTGGCGCAAAACGTCTTTCTCGCCGCACCGACGCCCTCCCAGCACGCGGCGCTGGCGGCGTTTACTCCCGAGTGCCGGGATATTCTGGAAACCCGTCGCGCTACTCTCAAACAGCGTCGCCAAGTACTACTGGATGGCTTGGCCGAGCTAGGGTTAGCGCCGGATTTGCCGCCTCAGGGGGCGTTCTATCTCTGGCTGGATATCTCCCGCTACAGCCGTGACAGCCAAGCCTTCTGCGAGCGCCTGCTCGTGGAGGAGAATGTCGCCATCACCCCGGGGATCGATTTTGCCGTACAGGGCGGCGAGCATCATGTGCGCATCGCCTTCACTAACGACGTGGCACGGCTGCAGGAGGCCGTAGTGCGCATTGCGCGCTTCGTGAGCCGCTTATGATGACCTATCCCTCACTGGTGTCCGGCACGCTGCTGCGGCGCTACAAGCGCTTTCTGGCCGATGTACGCCTGGACAGCGGGGAGGACGTGGTGGCCCACTGCCCGAATACGGGCTCGATGAAGGCGGTCAACGTACCCGGCTGCCGGGTATGGCTCTCGCCTAGCGACAACCCCAAACGCAAGCTGGCCTGGACCTGGGAGTGGATTGCACTGCCTCAGCCTGAGGGGGGGACGGCGCTGGCATCGGTGCATACGGGGCGCGCAAACCGCTGGGTTGAAAGTGCCATCACGGCGGGGGATATCCCGCCGCTGGCGGACTATCGAACGTTAAAGCGTGAAGTGAAGGTCGGCGAAGCGCGGCTCGATTTTCGTTTGGATGACCCTGAGAAGGGCGCCGCCTACGTGGAGGTCAAACAGGTCACGCTGAAAGAGGCGGATGGGCACGGCTACTTTCCCGACTCCGTGAGCGCACGGGGCACCAAACATTTAGCCACGCTGGCGGCGCTTGCCCAGCAGGGCGAGCGGGCGGTGCTGCTATTCTGCGTGGCGCACGAGGGGATTGCGGACGTGGCACCGGCGGCGCATATCGACGCCACCTACGCGGCGGCGCTCAGTGATGCGGTGCAAGCGGGGGTCGAAGTACTGGCGTATGGCGTGACGATGACGTGGCAGCAAAGCGTACCGATAGCGGCCCGCCTGACGCGGGCACTACCGGTACGGGTTTAGCGCTCGATATAGAAACGCTGAATGAAGCTCACCGGCTCGGAATTTTCATTGCGGTCGTAGCGCACGTCGAGATGGAAGCGCATTGGCTCGTCGTGGCGCAGTGTAAACGTGGCAAGGTGGTAGGTGGCATCGCCATCGTGCACGGTGCGAAAACTGAGCGGTTCGCGGGTGTCGGTCAAGTCGCTCACATAGCCGCCCACGCTGGCATTCACCGGTCGCGTGGTGCCATCCGGCTGGCGCTCGCGCACGCTGACGTTGACCAGGCCGTGCCCGATACTGCGCTGGATGCTGTTCGCCTGCGCCACTTCCGGAGTAAGAAAGCGCGTTTCGATGGCGTTGTAATGGATCTCGTAGTCGCCCACTTGCACCATTTGCTCTGCCGCTGCCTGGGTGGCGCTGAGCAGCGTGCCAAGTAGCACCATCAACAGTGGAAAGCGTCGCAGTGTCGCGATAGCCATAGCGTGTCTCCTCTCATGGGTGAGGTAAAGGCCGTCTTAGGCGCGTCGGCGCACCCGGAAAATGGCGATTTCACCAAACAGGTTAGGCCACCACTTCGAGGTCCAGTGCCCCTTGTGGTCGCCCACTCCTACGGCACGGTCGACGATCACCAACCCTTTCTCTTTACATAGGTGCTCGAAGTCGTTGAACGTCGAGAGGTGAATGTTGGGGGTGTCGTACCACGCGTGGGGCAGCGATTTCGATACCGGCATATAGCCGCGCAGCCCCAGGTGAATGCGGTGACGCCAGTAGGCGAAGTTGGGGAAGGTGATGATCCCCTCCTCGGCGACCCGCAGCATTTCATCGAGCATCTTATCCGGGCGGCGCAGCGCCTGCAGCGCCTGGGTCATGATCACCTGATCGTAGCTATTGTCGCAGAAGCTACCCAGGCCGTCGTCCAGGTTGTGCTCGATGACGTTGACGCCGCGCGCCACGCACTGGGTAATGCCGTCCGGGTCGATCTCCAACCCGTAACCCGTCACGCCTTTCTCTTTAGCCAACCGCTCTAGCAGGACGCCGTCGCCGCAGGCGAGGTCAAGGACGTGTGCGTCTTGGGGAACCCAGTCGTAAATCAGTTCGAGATCTGTGCGCATTAGCGTGTTTCCTCCGCGTCGGCGGCATCGAGGTGCTGCTCTCGAGCGACGCGGCCCATGAAGGCACTGAACAGCGCTTGATAGCGCGGCTCGGGCAGTAAAAAGGCATCGTGCCCGTGGGGCGACTCGATATTGGCGTAGCTGACTGATTTACCCGCGCGGGTAAGGGCGTCCACTAGCTCTCGAGAGCGCGACGGCGGGAAGCGCCAATCGGTGGTAAAGCTGACGATCAAAAAAGGACACTGCGCCGGAGCCAGGGCGCAGGCGAGATCGCCGTCGCAGCTGGCCGCCGGGTCGAAGTAGTCCAGCGCTTTGGTCATCAGCAGGTAGGTGTTGGCATCGAAGGCGGTCGAGAAAGTGTCGCCCTGGTAGCGCAAGTACGACTCCACCTGAAACTCGACGTCGAAGCCAAAGTTCAAGTCGTCGCTGCGCAGGTCACGGCCAAACTTGCTGCCCATGGCGTCTTCGGAAAGATAGGTGATATGACCTACCATGCGGGCCAGTTTCAGTCCTCGCTTGGGCACGGTGTCGTGCTCGGCGTACCAGCCGTCGAAGAACTCGGGATCCGAGCGAATCGCCTGCCGGGCGACCTCGTTGAAGGCGATGTTTTGCGCCGACAGGCGGGGTGTGGCGGCGATGACGACGGCATTGGCAACGCGTTCGGGGTAAGTGATCGTCCACTGCAGCACCTGCATACCGCCCAAACTGCCCCCCACGGCCGCGGCCCAGCGCTCGATGCCCAAGTGGTCGGCGAGTCGTGCTTGGCTAGTGACCCAGTCACTCACCGTCACTACGGGGAAGTCGGGTCCCCACTGACGGCCGGTATCCGGGTTATGGCTTACCGGGCCGGTACTGCCGTGGCAGCCGCCCAGGTTGTTCAGCGACACCACGAAAAAGCGGTTGGTATCGATGGATTTGCCTGGACCGATATGGGCATCCCACCAGCCGGGTTTGCGGTCTTCGGCGGTGTGGTAGCCTGCCGCGTGGTGGTGCCCCGATAGCGCGTGGCAAATCAGCACCGCATTCGAGCGTTCGGCGTTCAGCGTGCCGTAGGTCTCATAGATCAGTTCGTACTCCGATAGCGTCTTGCCGCAGGCAAGCGGCAGCGGCGTATCGAATTTCACCACCTGGGGCGTTACGAGGCCAACGGAGTCCGCTGGCCGGTCGTCATAAGCAAGAGTGTCTGAATCAGGCATCGAAAGCACTAGTCCTGCAAAAATAGGTCACTGCCAAAAGTGAGCTCGGGGCGTTAGTCGAGTCGATAGGGCCGTTATAGCCCTACGAGGGCACCCGAGATGCCTGCTGCGCGAATCAGCGAACCCACGACGATGCCGTCCACCAGGTTGATGGCGATGAAGACCACGATCGGCGAGAGATCGATCATGCCCAGCGGCGGGATCACCTTCCTCACCGGTGCCATGATCGGCTCGACCAGTTGCATCACCAGCAGCGCGCCGGGGTGGCTCGCGTTCGGGGCGACCCAGCTCAGGATGATCATCACGATCATGGCAAAGAAATAGATCTTCAAAATGGCGTTGGCCAGCGCGGCCACTCCAGCAATCAGTAGCCCTGCAATGGGCGGCATGCCCACGCCAATCACCATGAAGATGGCGACCATGCTGACGACTTTCAGCACGAAACCGGCCGCCAGAGTGGCAAGGTCAAAGCGACCGGCGACTGGCCCTAAAAAGCTTTGGAATAGCCCGACGACAGGCTGAGTGATTTTGACCACCGACTGGCTGAGCGGGTTGTAGTAATCCGCCCGCGATGCTTGCAGCAAAAAACGCAGCATCAACAGAAACAGATAAATATTGATCAGCGAGTTCACCAGCATTAACCCGGCGCTGCCTAATTGACTTCCCATTGCGGCTTCTCCTCGAAAATAGCGTTTGGCATCGTTCACGGCCTATTGGCGGCGTGCGACTCAGGCGTTACCGCTTAGCTCTTTGGACATGGCGTCGGCGCGCTCGGCGCAGGCGTTCATAGCGTCGGCGATGATCGTGCGCAGGTTCGCCTCTTCCATATGATGAATGGCACGCTCGGTGGTGCCGCCCGGTGACATGACGTTCTGTTTCAGCGTGGCCGGGTCTTTGTCACTGCGCTGGGCCATGGTGGAGGCGCCCAAGGCGGTTTGAATGGCCAAGCGGCGAGCGGTATCGGCAGGCAGACCGAGCTTCACGGCGGCCTCTTCCATGGCTTCGAACATCAAAAAGAAATAGGCCGGTGCGCTGCCGGACACGGCGGTCACGGCGTCCAGCAGGCGCTCTTCGTCGACCCATTCGACGATCCCAACGGCTTCCATCAGCTGCGTGGCCAGCGTGCGCTGGGCGTCACTGACCGCCGCGTTGGCGTAGAGGCCGCTGGCGCCGATGCCGACCAGCGACGGGGTGTTGGGCATGCAGCGCACCAGGGCGTTACCGCCACCCAGCCACTGATCGATGGTGTCGGCATCCAGCCCCGCCGCAATGGACATCACCAGCGGCGCCTGTTGCTGGACGCTGTCACGCATCGCTTCGCAAACGCTGCGCATGATCTGCGGTTTGACCGCCAGAACGACCACGTCCGCCCCGCTGACGGCGGCGCTATTGTCGGTGTGGGTATGAATACCCAGGCGCGCTTTCAGCGGAGCCAGTTCGCTGTCGTTGGGGGCCGTGGCGGTGATATCGCTGGGTGAGACACCGCTTTCGATCAGGCCGCCGATAATGGCGCTGGCCATGTTGCCCGCGCCAATGAAGGTGATCTTGCTCGCCATGGGGGTATCCTTTTTCGCAAATGGCTGCGTCGTGCAGCGTGTGTAGTAAGCCGTGTGTGGTTCGAGCCGCCGTTAGCCCCGGGCGCCAAAAATGGCGGTGCCTAAACGTACCAGCGTGGCGCCCTCTAAAACAGCCGCTTCCAAATCGTCACTCATGCCCATCGATAGCGTATCCAGCGGCGCATCGGGCAGTGCCGCTTTGAGCTCATCCAATAGCTGGCGCAGCGCTGCCAGCGGCTGGCGCTGTGCCTCTAGCGTCGCCGCTGGGGCGGGAATCGCCATCAGCCCGCGCAGGGCTAAGCCGGGTAGCGCGGCAATGTCTCGAGCCAAAGCCAAGGCATCTTCCGGCAGCACGCCGGACTTCGTGGCCTCGCGGCTAATGTTGACCTGCAGGCAGACGTTCAGCGGCGGTAGCGCTGCTGGGCGCTGTTCGCTCAAACGTTTGGCAATTTTCAAACGATCCACGCTGTGTACCCAGGCAAACTGCTCGGCCACGGCACGGGTCTTGTTCGATTGCAGCGGGCCAATGAAGTGCCACACGATGCCGTCAAGATCCTCGAGCGCCACCTGTTTATCCAGTGCCTCCTGCAGGTAGTTTTCACCAAACTCGCGCTGGCCGTGCTGCCACGCTTCGCGCAGCATGTCGGCGGGCTTGGTCTTGCTCACCGCTAAAAGAGTAGCGCTGGTGGGCGAGCGCTCTGCCTCTTCAAGCGCTCGTCGCAGGCGTTCACGCGCAGAGGCCAGTGACTCGGGAAGCGCGTTGTCTGTCATACTCAAGCACCTTACCGCAGCTGGGAAAGAGAGATGGATATTACCGAACTGCTGGCATTCTCGGCAAAGCAGAATGCGTCCGACCTGCACCTTTCGGCGGGATTGCCGCCCATGATACGTGTTGATGGCGATATTCGTCGGCTTAATGTGCCCGCCATGGAGAACGACGACGTACGGCGGCTGATCTACGACATCATGAACGATCGGCAGCGTCGCGACTACGAAGAGCACCTAGAAGCGGACTTTTCCTTCGAAGTGCCGGGCGTGGCGCGCTTTAGGGTCAATGCCTTCAACCAGGCGCGCGGGGCGGGGGCCGTCTTTCGTACCATTCCCAACAAGGTGCTTTCCATGGACGCCTTGGGCATGGGAGAGGTGTTCCAACGCCTGTCGATGCTGCCCAGGGGCTTGGTGCTAGTGACCGGGCCGACGGGGTCGGGCAAAAGCACGACCCTGGCGGCGATGATTGACTACATCAACGACCACCGCTTCGAGCATATCCTGACCATCGAAGACCCGGTGGAGTTTGTGCACACCAGCAAGCGCTGCCTGATCAATCAGCGGGAGGTTCACCGCGACACCCATAGTTTCTCAGGGGCGCTGCGAAGCGCGCTGCGCGAAGACCCGGACGTGATTTTGGTCGGCGAGCTTCGCGATCTCGAAACGATTCGCTTGGCGCTGACCGCCGCTGAAACGGGGCATTTGGTATTCGGTACCCTGCACACCACTTCCGCGGCGAAAACCATCGACCGGATCATCGATGTATTCCCCGGCGAAGAGAAATCCATGGTGCGCTCGATGCTGTCTGAATCGCTCCAGGCGGTCATTTCGCAAACGCTGTTGAAGCGCCAGGGCGGCGGGCGTGTAGCGGCTCACGAGATCCTGATTGCCACGTCGGCGGTGCGTAACCTCATTCGTGAAGATAAAGTAGCGCAGATCTACTCGGCCATTCAGACTGGCGGCGCCTTGGGGATGCAGACACTCAATGCGTCGCTCGCCAAGTTGGTCAAGGAGGGCGTGGTGAGTATGGACGACGCCCAGGCACGCGCAAAAGGCACGCTGACGTTAAAAGACGAGTAACCGCAGCGGGAGAGTAGTGCGATGGGTGAGCTACCCAGCGGTGCACCGATAAATGTGTAGGCGCCGCTAGGGAGCGTAAATGCCGCCGAGCACCCTTGGGCCGCTAGCGCCAGTCACGGAAGGCAAATTGCCGGGTAACCCGTGAAGCCGCTGATGGGCGAGCCAGGCAAAGGCTCCTGCTTCGATCCAATCTTCCGGCCAGCCCAGCGTGGCGGGGGAGAGCAGCGTCACCTTGGGTAGATGCGCTGCTAACCTTTCCATCAAATAGGAATTATGAGCACCGCCGCCACCCACCAGCAGCGTGGCGCTGGACTGGCTTAGCGGCAGTTGGGCCACCCCTTGCGCAACGCTCACCGCCGTCAGTTCGGCCAGCGTTGCCTGGACGTCGCTTGGAGCTTCGTTGCCGGTGAGGTGGTCGTTCAACCACGCTAAGTGAAATAGCTCGCGTCCAGTACTGCGTGGCGGCGGCTGGTGAAAAAAGGGTTCTTTAAGCAGGCGGGCGAGCAGCGATTGGTCGACCTGGCCGCTGGTCGCCCACGTGCCGTTCTCATCGAACCGTCCAGTGTGATGCTTGGCAAACCAGGCATCGAGCAGCACGTTCGCCGGCCCAGTATCGAAGCCCACCACGGCACGCTCTTGATCCTGGGGGAGCCAGGTGAGATTGGCAAAGCCGCCCAGGTTGAGCACGAGCTTTTCGCCTGGCCGCTGCCCAAATAGCGCTTGGTGGAAAGCGGGTGCTAAAGGCGCTGCTTGTCCACCAGCGGCGAGATCCCGTCGGCGAAAGTCGGCGACGACCGTGCACCCCGTCAATTCGGCTAGCAGGCTTGGGTTATCCAGCTGCAGCGTATAGGCCGGGCCGCCCTGATGGCCTTGGGGCGCGTGCTCTATCGTCTGACCGTGGCTGCCAATTGCCGTAATCTGAGCCGCTGCGAGCCCTTGGTTCGTTAATAGTGCCGTGACGGCCTGGGCCTGGAGGCGGCAAAAAGCATCCTCGGCGGCGGCCAGCTCGGCAAAGCTCGCGGAGGGTGTGTGGCATAGGTGCAAGAGCTGCGTATGCAGCCTATCGGGCATGGCAACGGCGGCCGTGGCTATGAGTATGGGCGGCGTGCCGGGAGTGAGTGACACCAAGGCGGCATCGATGCCGTCCAAGCTTGTGCCTGACATGAGCCCGATATAGTAGGCCGTCGATGTGGCGGTAGAGGTTTTCATCATGCGTGTCGTCCAAAACGGGAGGAAGGCTCAACCAAGGCGGTGGAGCGTGATAACATCGCCCACTATCGATCATTTAAACGCCTTTAACGGCACATAGTACATGGAGAGAGGCAATGAGTGAGGTGGATCAGGCGTTAGCGCTGCTGTCGCGGGGGACGCATGAAATCCTGGTAGAAGACGAGCTGCGCAAAAAGCTCGCGTCCGGTCGTAAACTGCGTATCAAGGCAGGGTTCGATCCGACGGCACCTGATCTGCACCTGGGGCACAGCGTACTGCTGACCAAAATGCGCCAGTTCCAAGAGCTTGGCCACACCGTCATCTTTTTGATTGGTGACTTCACTGGCCGCATTGGCGATCCGACCGGTAAAAACGTCACTCGTAAGCCATTGACGGAAGCGGATGTCAAAGCGAACGCGGAAACCTACAAAGAGCAGGTGTTCAAGATCCTCGATCCGGAAAAGACCGAGGTGCGCTTCAACGCCGAATGGTTTGGCGAGCTAAGTGCCGCCAAGATGATCGAGCTGGCCGCGCAAAGCACCGTCGCCCGGATGCTGGAGCGCGACGACTTTGAAAAGCGCTATAAAGCCAACCAATCCATCGCCATTCATGAATTCCTCTATCCGCTCGTACAGGGGTACGACTCGGTCGCACTGGAGGCCGACGTGGAGTTGGGCGGTACCGACCAGAAATTCAATCTGCTCATGGGGCGAGAGATTCAGAAGCACTTCGGGCAAGAGCCCCAGGTGGTCATTACCATGCCGCTGCTGGAAGGTTTGGACGGCGTGCAGAAAATGTCAAAGTCGCTTGGCAACTACGTCGGCGTGGATGAAGCACCGGGCTCCATGTTCAATAAACTGGTCTCCATGCCCGACAGCTTGATGTGGCGTTACTTCGAACTGCTCTCGCTCAAATCGAACGAAGAGCTCCACGCGCTAAAGCAAAGTGTCGAGCAGGGCGCCAACCCGCGCGATGTGAAAATGGAACTGGCCCGCGAGCTGATCGCCCGCTATCACGGCGACGAGGCAGCGGCCAATGCGCACAAGTCGGCGGGTAACCAACTGGCCGATGGTGAGCTGCCGGAAGATCTGCCGGAAGTGAAGGTAGACTTCGAAGGCAGCGAGCAAGCGCCCATCGCCGCTGTTCTGAATCGCTCCGGCCTGACAAAGAACAGTGCCCAGGCCAAGGACATGCTGAAAAATGGCAGCGTCAAGGTCGATGGCGAGGTCGTTGCTCAGGACACCATGCTGGCCACCGGTAAGGTGTACGTCATCCAGGCAGGTAAGAAACGTTACGCCCGTGTGACGCTTGCTTGAACTTTTTGAAAATTTTTTCACATTAGCCCTTGCCAACCCGGCATCGAATCCGTAAAGTACGCATCCGCTGCCGGGGACGCCCAGCGTTACCAGCGGTGATGAGGTTGAAAAACCTCTTGTTTGTCAGGAAGTTAGAGCTCTG